>MWCB01000010.1 GCA_002069815.1 Tenericutes bacterium ADurb.Bin239
GCCCTTCAAAATGCCCGATAACTTATTTTTATATAAAAATAGAATAGTAAAACAGTTTATTTTTTAGGTGTTTTAAGGTATCTTTTATATGCGAATAGTGGAAAGAGAGTTTTTAAGATGATATTACTAGAAATCAGAGATTTACACGCTACAGTCAACGAGGTTGAAATTTTAAGTGGCGTTAATTTAAAAATTAATAGTGGTGAAGTAGTCGCGCTTCTTGGCCCTAATGGTCATGGGAAGTCAACTTTACTACAAGTAATCATGGGGCACCCTAAATACACCGTTACTAAAGGCAAAATTATCTATAAAGGGAAAGACCTTTTAAAGATGACCGTTGATGAAAGAGCCCGCGCAGGATTATTCTTAGCGATGCAAAATCCTAGTGAAGTGCCTGGTGTTATGATCAGTGATTTCTTACGCACAGCTATTAATACCAAGCGCGAACGACCAATTAAACCCATTGAACTCTTTCGTGTTATTGATAAAGCTAGCAAAGAAATGCAAATGCCTTATGACTTAGCGTCTCGTAATTTAAATGAAGGATTTTCTGGGGGCGAGAAAAAACGTCATGAAATTTTACAAATGAAATTATTACAACCTGAATTAGCGATGCTTGATGAAATTGACTCGGGACTTGATGTTGATGGTATTCGCATTGTTTCGCAACAAATAAACGAAGAAAAGAAAGACAAAACATTTCTCGTTATTAGTCACTACGCTAGGCTTTATGATCTTATCAATCCATCACGCGCTGTTGTTATGATAAATGGTCGAGTGGTAATAGAAGGTGATATGGAATTAGTGAAACGGATTGATAAAGAAGGTTATGAGTGGATTCAAATTGAGCATAATATCGATATTGAACGTGAAGATAAACGGCCTATTGTTTTAGAAGTTTGTGCTATAAATGAAAGAAGTAAAAAATGAGTGTTTTTAAACAACTAACAATAAATAAAAGCATGGTAGAGGATGGTATCCTTAGTCTTAAAAATAATGATGTAACTCATTATGTTTTTGATGAGAAATTGCTACCTTTGAATGTATATAAAATTGTGTTAAAAGCAGCAAAAGACATCGATTTTGTCGTTATTTTACGAGAAAACAGCACTTTAGTTACATACGAAATTGCTCCATATTCCCGCGGCAAGATTATGTTTGTATGTGAAGAAGAAGACGTTATTGCTAAGCGTGAAATTCATTTGTTGGAAGGGGCCGAAATTAACCTTATTATGCCTGATTTTTATAATGGAAGTAGGAAGCTAAATATTGAAACAAAATTACTAGGCAGAAAAGCAAGGGCAGAGTGGCACCTGGCTACTTATTCACTCAATAAGGATAAGAAAATATTTAATATTTCCTTTAGTCATTATGGTAATGAATCATTCGCTAACATGCATAACTACGGAGTTGTGCTTAATGAATCAACACTTATCTTTACGGGCGAGTCCACAATTTATGAAGAAGTAAAGGGAGCGGAAACACATCAAACCGCACGGATTATTGTGTTTGATAAAGGCAGTCATGCCCAAGCTGATCCAATTTTGAATATTTATCATAATGATGTAATCGCTGCTAGCCACGCTGCGACTGTCGGGCAAGTTAATGCTGAACATCTTTATTACTTAAAGTCACGCGGTCTAACCGAGAAAGAAGCAAAACAATTAATTACGAAAGGCTACTTAATGCCAATATTAAATTATATTGATGATAAAGTCTTAAAAGAAAATTTTACAACTGCGCTCGAGAGGGTAATATAATGTATGATGTTTATAAAATAAGGAAAGATTTTCCCGTTTTCCTCAATAACAAAACGGTTTATCTCGATAATGCCGCGACAACATATAAACCCCAAGTTGTGATTGATGCGGTCACGGATTATTTATCAAAAGAAACGGCTAATAGTGGGCGTGGTGATTATCGTGATGCCTATTTAGTCGATAAACGAGTGGATGAAACTAGAATTTTAGTTAAAAAATTTATCAATAGTAAATACGCGGAAGAAATTGTCTTTACGCAAGGGACAACCGCATCTTTAAATATGATTGCAGTTTGTTATGGCGAAAAGTTTTTAAAAGCGAATGATGAAATACTTATTTCAATTGCTGAACATTCTTCTAACACGCTCCCATGGGTTGAAGTTGCGCGTAAAACAGGGGCAAAGATCATTTATATGCCACTTACCGAAGATGGATTAATTACGCCTAAACTTGTTAAAGAACATATGACAAAGAAAACTAAAATTGTGTCATTAGTTCATGTTAGTAATGTTTTAGGTTACGTAAATGATGTTAAAAAAATCGCAAAAGTTGTGCATGATATGGGAGCAATTATCGTTGTTGATGGAGCGCAAAGCGTTCCCCATCTTCCTGTTGATGTCCAAGACATGAATATTGATTTTCTAGCTTTCAGTGGTCATAAAATGTTAGCGCCTACTGGTATTGGTATTCTTTATGGCAAAAAGCATTTATTAGAAAAAATGGATCCATACCAAATGGGTGGTGGCATGAATATTAGTTACGACAAAGAAGGCAACTACGAATTATTTAAGGTTCCTCATCGTTTTGAAGCGGGAACACTGAACATCGAAGCGATTTATGGTCTTCATGCCGCTATCGAATATTTAAATAAAATTGGAATGGATAATATCGCTAAGCACGAACACAAGTTGCGTCGTTACGCGGTTGCAAAACTAAAAGAAATGGATCATGTCATTTTGTATAATGAAAATGCTGAAACAGGGATTATTACTTTTAATATTAAAGGCGTTTTCTCACAAGATATTGCTACATACTTAAATAGTAAAAATGTTGCTGTTCGTAGCGGACAACATTGCGCTAAGTTTATTAAAGAATATATTGGTGAAATAGGAACGGTACGGGCAAGTTTATATTTATACACAACTAAAGAAGAAATTGATACGTTTTTAAAAGCGGTCGAAACATCGGAGAATTATTTAGATGCCTACTTTTAATAGTGAGTTAATGCGCGCTACTATCTTAGCCCATTATGAAAACCCTTATCACAAAGAAACCCCGCAAAATGCGGGTGAATTTATGCAAATATCTCTCAATTCAACAGGCTGTATTGATAATTTCATATTATATTTACAGGTTGAAAACGATAAAGTCGTGACTGGATATTTTGATGGGTATGGCTGTACAATTTCGATTGCTTCAACGTCAATCCTTTTAGAAATGATTGAAGGAATGGAGATTAATCAAGTTTTAGAAATTATTGCTGAATATAAGAAAATGCTCAAGAGTGAACCTTATGATAAAGACATTCTCAATGAAGCTATTGTGTTTGCAAATACAGTCCGTCAACCAAGTCGTATTCGCTGCGCTACAATTGGGTGGGATGGTGTTGCGGAATTAATTGAAAAACATAAAAAGGAGCGGAAATAAAATGGCAAGTGTTGATGACTTAAAGTTTGGTAATTACGCATATGGCTTTGCTGATGAACAAACTTCGATTGCTAGTACTGGTATCGGTATTAACGAAGATGTCGTTCGTCAAATATCCGCTTTTAAAAATGAACCTGAATGGATGCTTGAATTTCGTCTTAAATCTTTGCAAGCATTTGAATTAATGAAAAATCCAAGATTTGGACCAGATTTATCTAATATTGACTTTGATACTTACACTTACTTTAATCGTGTTGTGCAAGGTGAAGCTCGCAGTTGGGATGATGTCCCTGACACAATTAAAGAAACGTTTGAAAAACTAGGGATTCCCGAAGCGGAACGTAAATTCTTAGCGGGTGTTGCCACTCAATATGATTCCGAAGTCGTTTATTCTAGTATGATCAATGAGTTTAAAGATAAAGGCGTCATCTTTTTATCAACTGATGAAGCGTTAAAACTTTATCCTGAACTATTTAAAAAGTATTTTAACACTGTTGTAAAGCACACTGATAACAAATATACAGCCCTAAATGGTGCCGTCTGGAGTGGTGGCTCCTTTATTTATGTTCCAAAAGGGGTACAACTAGATCGTCCACTCCAAAGTTACTTTCGGCTTAATGCCGCTAAGATGGGGCAATTTGAAAGAACGCTTATTATTGTTGATGAAGGAGCAATGGTACATTATGTTGAAGGCTGTACCGCTCCAATTTATAATGAAGATTCATTGCACGCTGCTGTTGTTGAAATTATTGTTCATAAAGAGGCGAAATGTCGCTATACTACTATTCAAAACTGGTCAAATAATATTATTAATCTAGTTACTAAACGGGCTGATGTTTATGAAAATGGCCAAATGGAATGGATTGATGGCAATATTGGCAGTTCGCTTAATATGAAATATCCAGCTTGTATTTTACGAGGTGAAGGGGCGCGCGGTACTACCATTTCGATTGCCGTGGCTGGTAAGGGACAGTATCAAGATGCTGGTGCACGAATGATTCATTTAGCGCCTAACACTTCGAGTACTATTATTTCTAAATCAGTTGTTCATAGTGGGGGAGTTGCTAATTATCGCGGACTAGTTCGCCATACGAAAGATGCGCTAAACTCGCAAACCCACATTGAGTGTGACACTTTAATATTAGATGGTATTTCAAAAAGTGACACCATTCCCACCAATGAAATGCATAACAATGAATCATTTATTGAACATGAAGCAACCGTTAGTAAAATTAGTGAAGAACAATTATTTTACTTAATGAGTCGGGGATTAAATGAAGAAGATGCGACCCAAATGATTATTATGGGTTTCATCGAACCATTTTCACGTGAATTACCGATGGAATATGCCGTCGAATTAAATCGTCTAATTAAGTTAGACATGGAAGGTTCACTTGGTTAATGACTTATTCCTATGACCTTATTGTTGTCGGCGGGGGCCACGCGGGGATTGAAGCAGCACTCGCTAGTGCCCATATGGGAAAAAAGACCCTGCTTTTAACGCTGGACATTAAAAAAATCGCTAATATGCCATGTAACCCAAATATTGGGGGTAGTGCAAAAGGGATTGTAGTTCGTGAGATTGATGCTTTAGGAGGTATGATGGGCATTTTTGCTGATCATGACCCACTCCAAATTAAGATATTAAATACGGGTAAAGGCCCTGGCGTTCGCTGTTTGAGAGCCCAAGAAGACAAAATCGGATATCCGCGTTATGTCCAAAGTGTAGTACTAAACACGCCTAATCTAACAGTGAAAGAAGCGATGGTTGTTTCGCTTGTTCATGATGATAAAAAAGTTTATGGTGTTCGTTTAGAAAACGGAGAAGAAATCTTAGCAAAAATCACCATTTTAACAACCGGAACATACATGGAATCAACAATTTTAGTTGGTCACACTGTTAAAGAGATTGGTCCAGAAGGAGATCGTTCCTCGAAGGGGTTATCGCCTTATTTAGCAAAAATGGGACTTAAAATATTTCGTCTAAAAACAGGGACGCCGGCTCGTTTACAAAGAGATTCGATCGATTATAGCGTGATGGAAGAAGAACCAGGAATGGAAGGTTATCTAAACTTTTCATATATGAGTGATCGTTATCATAAGCTTGACGAACAAGTATTATGCCACTTACTTTACACTACTCCAAAAACGCATGCGATTATTAATAAACATTTAGGTGATTCGGCAATGTATAGTGGTTTTGTTAAAGGAACAGGCGCTCGATATTGTCCAAGTATCGAAGATAAGATAGTACGTTTTAGTGATAAAGAACGACATCAGCTATTTATTGAACCAGAATCGCGTTACACGGATTCAATGTATTTACAAGGTTTAAGTACGTCAATGCCAGTTCATGTACAAGAAAAAATGATTCGTAGTCTCAAAGGCTTAGAAAACGTTGTTATTTTGAAATATGGTTATGCGATTGAATATGATGCAATTGATCCGCTTGAACTTAAACCCACGCTTGAGTTAAAAAAATGGGAAAACTTATATTGCGCTGGTCAAATTATTGGCACGAGCGGGTATGAAGAAGCAGCGGGCCTTGGTCTTATAGCAGGTATCAACGCTGTTTTAAAATTAGATAACAAAGACCCATTAATTTTAAAAAGAGATGAGGCTTATATTGGGGTAATGATTGATGATTTAGTAACAAAAGGGACTGAAGAACCTTACCGTTTACTTTCAAGTCGATCAGAATATCGGTTGTTGTTAAGACACGACAACGCTGATGCGCGCCTTACGGAGATTGGTCGGAAAGTTGGATTAGTGAAAGATGATCGATGGGAGAGATACATTAAAAGTCAAAAAGCAATCGCCGCTGCTAAAGCAATTCTTGAATCAACGCAAGTTGGCGCTAAAACGCCTATTGTTGAGTATTTAGAGAGCGTTGGTTATCCTAATTACAATGGCGGCTTAACAGTTGCTGAACTCATTAAAAGACCACACGTCACACTAGAGGATTTATTACCTCTTTTATCACCCTTAGCTCTTGAAGGTCTCGACTACAATGATTTCTTTCAACTTGAAACTGATATAAAATATGAGGGATATATTAATAAGCAACGACAGGAAGCTAAACGTTTAAAGAAGCTTGAAGAGGTTAAAATTCCAACGTCTATCACCTATGAAAATTTAGATGGCTTACGAATTGAAGCGCGTCAACGGCTCGCTAAAGTAAAACCACTTACCATTGGCCAGGCTAAACGTATTAGCGGTGTAAATCCCAACGATATTATTATATTAATGACATATTTAAGGAGGTATAGTGAAAATGAAAAATAACCCCTTTTTGCAGTACTTAGATGATCATTTTGTTGATGACGCTAAACATTTAAAGGAACAATTTAATAAATATGCTGCCCTTATTGAAGAACATAATAAAGTGCAAAATTTAACAGCTTTAGATCCAAGTGAATATGATGAAAAGCATTTCTTAGATTGTTTATTACTTAACGAAACTTATCCCTTCCGTAATGAAACCCTTTTAGATATTGGAAGCGGAGCAGGATTTCCTGGATTAGTGCTCGCTATTGTTTATCCAAAACTTAAAGTAACACTACTTGAACCTATGCGTAAGCGTTGCAGTTTTCTTAATACCGTCATTAAAGAACTAGAACTCACTAATGTTGAAGTCATTAATAAACGAGCCGAAGATTATGTCGTAGAAAAACGCGGGGAGTTTGATTTAGTGACAAGTAGAGCTGTTTCGTCATTAAGTATTATGCTTGAACTTAGTGTTCCATTTTTAAATATTAACGGTAGTGCTTTGATGATGAAAGGACGCAATTATAATGCGGAATTAGCGGATGCGGAAAATGCAATTTACTTACTCAAGGTTGAAGTTGGTAAAACCGATATGCATTTCTTACCAAGTGATGGTAGTATGCGAGTTAATGCGCGTTTTATCAAAAAAGGGAGTACCCCGAAAAAATATCCCCGTCCATTCGCACAAATTAAGAAGAATCCACTTTAATGTATATTTGTTATACTTATTACAAGGAATAGTATGTCTAAAATTATTGCTATCGCCAATCAGAAGGGCGGAGTTGGGAAAACAACCACCGCCATTAATTTAAGTGCCTCTTTTGCTCATTTTGGGCGCAAGGTTCTTTTAATTGATATGGATCCGCAAGGTAATAGTAGTCGCGGTTTAGGTTTAGACCCCGCCACTATTAAAAATACCATTTACCATACCTTTTTCAAAGGTATAAATATTAACAAAGTGATTTATCGCTCACCTCTTAAAAATTTAGATATTATTGGCGCTAATCTTTTGTTAGCGAGAACCGATGTTGAAATTAGTTCAATACCCCAGCATCCTTTTACGGTACTCCAAACTAAAATGAAAGAAATTGAAAAGCGCTATGATTATGTTTTCATCGATTGTCCCCCCTCATTAGGGCTTTTAAGCACTAATGCACTTGTCGCCGCTGATAGTGTAATTATCCCAGTACAATGTGAATATTTTGCACTAGAAGCCGTGGCTCAAGTCCTTGCTACGATTAAACAAGTTCAAACTTCACATAACTCCGAACTTAAGATTGAAGGCTTTTTACTTACAATGTATGATGAAAGAACAAGACTTGGAATTGAAATTAGTCAACAAATTCGGGGCTTATTCAAGGAGTCAACGTTCATGACCCCAATTCCGCGCAATGTTGCTTTGGCAGAAGCTAGTGCGCGTAGTTTACCGACTATTTTATTTAAACCTACTTCTAAAGGTTCACTTGCGTATTTAAATGTTGCGAAGGAGATTATCGAAAATGAAGAAAGATTCGAAGAATAATATACTTAAACAACAACTTTCTGATTTAATTTCCAAGTATTCACAAACGAACGTTTTAGAAGAACTTGCCAAGGCTCATACGAATCGTCCGATTCAAATGTTACCAATTGATCTTGTCACAGATAATAATTTTGTAAAAAAGATTACTCTTTCCCGCAAAAAAATAGCACGTTTTGTTGAAAATTATCAACGGAATATTTTACTTGAGCCACTGGTGGTTAGAGCGCGTGGGGATAAGTATGAAGTTATTATTGGTCGCCGCCGATTAGCCGCTGCTCGACTAGCGGGCATCACCGAAATTCCAGTCATCGTTATGAATTACAATGACGAAGAGACATTATTAATTCTATTAGCGAAAGCTCGCGATGCCCATGGCACGAACGTGCTTGAATTAGCGTACATCTTCAGTGTTTTATCGGCAAAATATGATTATTCTCACCAATCTCTCGCTGATTTAACATTTAGAAGTCGCTCGCAAGTAACTAATATTTTACGTTTATTAAAACTTGATCCTGAAGTTGTTAAAGCGCTTAATAATGAACAGATTACCTTTGGTCATGCACGTGCTTTAGTGCCTTTTGATCGTGAAAAAAGTTTAGAATATTTAGAATTAATTCGGGTTAATAATCTGTCAGTTCGCGAATTAGAAACATTAATTAAAACACCAAACAAAGCTAGTTACAATGACAAAGAGTACTTGATTATTCAAATGAAAAACAAACTCACGATTGTTTTTAATAGTGAAGAAGAAGCAAAGACTTTTAAGGACAAGCACTTTAAATAATCGTATACCTTGAATTTTTTAGTAATTATTACTACAATGACATTACTTCAGGGCGGGGTGTAAGTCCCCACCGGCGGTATACCCCGCGAGCGCAAGCTGAACTAGTGAAATTCTAGTGGCGACAGTAATAGTCTGGATGGAAGAAGTTATTTATTTTTGGCCCTGATTGAAAGGGGCCTTTTTTATGGAAAAAGAAAAGAACTTACAAAATTGTGAAAATGCTAATCTTGAAAGTAAAGACAAGCATGAATGTAAAAGAAGACGAATAGTTACAATCGTGGGAACAGCAATCTTTGCTGCTATCTCTGTATTACTTTACATTACAAAGGTACCCCCATTCGTATTTCCAATATTCCCGCCCCCCTTTAGTTTTTTAGAAATTAACTTTAGTGAAGTACCAGCTTTAATTGCCGGCTTTGCTTATGGTCCACTGAGTGGTTTTATCGTGTTACTTATTCGTTTCCTAGTAAAACTTCCCCTTTCAACAACAATGATGATTGGTGAGTTAGCGGACTTAATTTATTCATCAAGTTTTGTGTTAGTGGCGACGATTGTCTATAAATATCGTCGAACTTTTAAGGGAGCATTACTTGGCTTAGGTATTGCTTTTGGCGTTCAACTTCTCGTCAGTGGACTTGCCAACTACTTTGTTATTTATCACTTATATAACAATCTATTTTTCCGCGGAAACATCCCCTTTACCGCTGGGAATTTTATTATTTATGTTATTCCATTTAATGTTATTAAAAATTTAATAATTGCTATCCTTACACTTCTGGTGTATAAACGAACAAGTCGCTTTATAAAGCAACTCTTCTAACCAATAAAAAAACCAGCAACCGATCGATTGCTGGTGTTTTTCTATTTACTTACTTATTCAAGACTGATAGCGCCAGTTGGGCATGATGCTTCAGCTTCTTCAGCGGCATCGGCTAAGTCGGCTGGAACTTCTTCCATAAGTGGTTTGACTTTTCCGTCATCGTCCCAGTCAAAAAGTGAAGGACAAACGGCGTTGCAAACTCCGCAACTAATGCATAGATCTTTATCAAGTTTAACTTTCTTTGACATTTTTCCCTCCTAATGATTAACATTATAACGATTTATAACCACCATTTCAAATCATATTGGAAAGTAAAACATAAAATTGTTACACAAGTATTTTCAATCTATTTATATTATTATAAATACAGTATGTCACGCCGAAATAAAAGTAAAACACGGGTAGAGTATTGGGCAAATTATCGTGAAACAATCGCGAACGACTTTGAAAGTGAACAAAAATTACGCGATTCACGTCGTAAACAAGCGGAGAACAAATCCGTTAAAGTCGAAAAAGATCCCCCGCTTACTAAAGCCGAAGCTTTACTTAATGAATACGAAAAGAAAAATGAAAACAAGCAAAATGAAGTAAGAAAAGGACCAATTGGCTTATTGTATGGCCTAGCAATTATTGTCTTACTCCTTATTATTGCTGGTATTATTTTTATGATATGGAGATTTGGTAATGCGTAATATTGCTATTGCTATTGATGGACCAGCCGCGGCCGGAAAAAGTACGATTGCGAAAAAAGTAGCCAAACATTATAACTTTGTTTATATCGATACGGGCGCTATGTATCGTGCTTTTACATGGTATGTTTTAAAACGTGGTTTAGATCCACAAGATGAAGAAGCTTCCAATAGTTTAATCCCTGAAGTCAAAGTGCGGCTAACCGCTGATCATAAAGTATTTGTAAATGATACTGACGTTAGTAGTGCCATTCGGGAACCAAACGTATCAGGAAACGTAAGTTATATTGCTTCTTATCCTAAAATTCGTTTATTTTTAACCGAACAACAACGGGAGATGGCTAAAACTAATAGTGTAGTGATGGATGGTCGTGATATTGGAACGTACGTGTTACCAAACGCCGATGTAAAGATTTTTCAAACAGCCTCGGTTGCAGTCCGCGCTAAAAGACGGTATCTCGAAAATTTAGAAAAAGGGATTAACACGAGTTTAGAAGAAATTGAAAAAGAATTAACGATGCGTGACCATATTGATTCAACACGAGCAATGGCGCCTTTAAAAAAAGCGGATGATGCTTTTGCTTTAGATACGGATGATTTATCAATTGACGAAGTTGTCGCTAAAATAATTAAAATTGTTGATAAAAAAATAGGAGTTAAGTAATGGCTTTACCAGTCGTGGCAATTGTTGGAACCCCAAACGTTGGTAAATCGACGGTTTTCAATCGTATTATCGGTGAAAGACGAGCGATTATTCACGATGAACGCGGGATAACACGGGATCGACTTTACGCTAGTGCTGAATGGCTAACGCGACGTTTTAATTTGATTGATACTGGTGGGATTGAGATTGCGAAAACGGCTTTCCAAGAACAAATTAGAGCCCAAGTTGAAATTGCAATTGAAGAAGCTGACGTTATTATTTATGTGGGTGATGGGCCCCTCGGGGTAACTACGGATGACCGCGTCATTGCCAATATGCTTTACAAAGCCGAAAAGCCAGTTATCGTTGCCGTTAATAAAATTGATGGGATTGAACATCATCACTATATCCATGAATTTTATAGTTTAGGTTTAGGTGAGCCAATTGCAATCAGTGGGGAACACGGCATTGGTATTGGTGATTTACTTGATGAAGTTATTAAAGTGTTGCCAGCACAAAAGAAGGATTATGAAGAGGATGTTATTTCATTTGCGGTGATTGGCCAACCTAACGTTGGTAAGTCCAGTTTAGTTAACGCTATCTTAAACCGTGAACGAGTTATTGTTACACCGGTTGAAGGGACAACACGTGATGCGATTGACACCCCCTTTACTCGTAATAATCAGAATTATGTTGTGATTGACACTGCGGGACTCAAAAAACGCGGCAAAATTTATGAAAGTGTTGATAAATATGCTGCGCTGCGTGCTTTTAGCGCAATTGCTAAGGCTGACATCATCTTATTTGTTATTGATGCAATTGCAGGAATCCGTGAACAAGACAAACACGTTGTGGGGTACGCTGTTGATGAAAAAAAGGCAATTATTATTGTCGTTAATAAATGGGATGCCGTGGAAAAAGACGACAAAACAATGCATGAATTTACCCAAAAGATAAGACGTGAATTTAAATTTATTGAATATGCGCCAATTGTTTTTGTAAGTGCGCTTACTAAGCAACGGGTTGAGCAAATATTTACTCAAATTGATTATGTTAATGATGCTTACCGGCGGCGTGTCGATACTAGTTTATTAAATGAAGTCATCCATCGAGCGCAATTATATAATGACCCACCGCTTTTCAATGGCGGCCGTTTTAAGATATATTATGCGAATCAAGTGAGCAGTAAACCACCGACCTTTGTCTTCTTTGTTAATAACCCCGTTTACCTTCATTTTTCCTATGAACGATATATTGAAAATCAAATTAGAGAAGCTTTCCCCTTTGATGGTACGCCCCTTAAATTTATCTTCCGTGAACGCAAATAGTGTTAAACGCGCGTTCATTTTTATAGCGATAAAACCATAGGAAAAAACGATAAAGTGCGTAAGTATCGCATTTTTTTAAAATAATTTTATAAATATTTCTTGTATAAATAATGTATTTATGCTACTTTGTAAATAACAAAGGAGTGAGAAAATATGAACAAAGCAGAAATAATTACTGCCATTGCCGACGAGCTAATGCTAACGAAACGTTCTGTTGAAGAAATTATTAATTTATTTTGTGATACAGTTATCGAAACCTTAGCAAAAGGCGAAGAAGTCAAACTTACCGGATTTGGCACTTTTCAAACAAGAGAACGGAAAGAACGCCGTGGCGTGAGTCCACAAACTGGTGCGGAAATTGTTATTCCAAGCGGCCGTACCATCGTTTTCAAACCTTCAAAGCTTCTCAAAGAAAAAGTCCAATAATCGATTTTTTCCTTAAGAAGTATGTTGAATTCCAATTTAGCGCTTTTTGATAAAATTGCTAGACTTTTCAACAAGCACGGCTTTAAACTCTTCATGGTAGGAGGGACAAGCCGTGATTTTCTTTTAGGGCATGCGGTCCTTGACTTTGATTTTACGACTGATGCTACCCCTGAAGAAATGGAAAAGTTTTTACCGGACGCTAATTACCGCTTTAAAGAGTTCGGTACGGTTAGTCTAAAGGAAGATGGAAAGCTCATTGAAATTACAACCCTACGACAAGAAGGAAATTATATTGATTTCCGCCATCCTGGTCATATTAAGTTTGTAAGAGAACCGCATTTAGATTATATCCGTCGCGATTTTACGATTAATGCCCTCTATATCAATGAGAAATATGAGGTGCTTGATTTTTGTGATGGCTTAAAAGACCTTAAAACAAAAACATTACGAGTTATTGGTGATCCTTACACTCGGTTTGAAGAAGATCCTTTACGGATAATACGAGCGTTTCGCTTTATTGCTAAATTTAATTTAAACATTGATCCTTTAACTGATAACGCAATTAGAGATTTAGCGCCGCTAGTTAAAAAGTTAAATCCCGATAAAATTAGGCAAGAAATCCGAAAAGTGGGAGAAGAAGAGCAATTAACTTTCAAAAAGTTAATGAATATTTACAAATTATAAGTTTTAGGTATCGTTATGGTGTAAACTATTAATACTGAGTGAGGCAATCATTATGAGTGGATTTATAGGAAGAGTTAGTGAATCAGCGGTTAAAGAAAGATTATTAAGCGGACTAAAATTATTGCAGTTTAAAGACGATGACTCTACAGGAGTCCTTTTTTGCAACAAGGATGGTAAACATTTGTACAGGGTAGTAGGACAAGTTTCTGATTTAATACCTCTTATCCCTGAAGATGTTGATGGTTACTTAGGTATTGGTCACACCCGCTGGTCGACTTATACGCGGCAAGTTTTAGAAAATGTTTATCCACTCTCCAGTGAAACTGGTTATGTTACCTTGGTCGTTAATGGTTTAATTGATAATATTCAAATGATTAAACGTCGGCTTATTAAGCGTGGTTATAGTTTTAGAAGTAATTCGGCCGTTGAAGTTGTCGCTAACTTGATTGAAGATAACGCTAGAGAAAACGAGGAACCAATTAGGGCTCTCCATCGTGCGATGCAATTTTTGGAAGGAGATTATGCCCTTCTTGCCGTTTTTAAAGGAAATTGTCGCCAATTATTTTTTGCTAAACACGGTGTTCCTATCATAATTGGTCAAGGTCGAGGGGCGATGCTTATTTGTACAGATTATTCAGCAATTGCCGATCAAGCTAATGAATATTATTATCCAAAAGATGGTGAATTAGGTTATATTGACACTGAAAAATTAGTGTTATTCAATAGTCGTCTTCGTGAAACAAAGCCGCACTTCACCGAAGTATCTGTTAGTGAAAAAACCTTAGAACTAGGAAAATATCCACACTATATGCTTAAAGAAATTGAAGAAGCGCCAGGTGTTATTCGTCGTCTTATCAACCATTATTTTGATGGCACTAAATATCGGTTTGATGATCGGCTTATTAAACGGATTATTGATGCTGATATGATTGTTTTTATTGCCGCTGGTACAAGTTACAATGCGGCCCTAGTTGGACAGAGATATCTCCGTAACTTTAATAAGAAAGTTGACGTTTTTATCGCTAGTGAATGGATTTTTTATCCTTATCAATCGGGTGAAGATACGCTTTATATTTTAATTTCACAATCAGGTGAAACCGCTGATATTTCAAAGTGTTTGCGTACCATTAGAGCTTATGGTGCTGATGTGTTAGCAATTACAAATGTTGAAGTTTCCACACTCTATCAATCAGCGGATTATAGTCTTTTATTACATGCTGGAACAGAGATCAGTGTGGCAAGCACCAAAGCTTATATCGCGCAAATTACGCTTCTTTCGTTACTTTATGCTCGTTTGGTGAATAAAATTACAACCATTGCCGCCCTTGAACGAGTTATCGAAGCAATCTATAATATTATTTCGCGGCGTGATGATATTAAAGCAATTGCCGATAAAATTTATAAATCGAAAGACGTCTTTTTCTTAGGACGTGGTTTTGACTACGACGTAGCGGTAGAAGCTCAACTCAAACTTAAAGAAACGACGTACATTCACGCTGAAGCTTATCCTGGTGGAGAAATGCTTCATGGACCAATTGCGCTTGTTGAAGAAAACACCCCAGTTGTGTTTTTCATCAGTGACAGTTTAACCGTGGCGGCAACACGTGAAGTTATTGAAGAAATGCGAAATCGTAAAGCCAATACAATTGTCTGTTCATTAGCGCCGTTTAATGATTCCAGCGATAGTTTTATTATTTCCCATCCCATCAAAGGCTATCATAGTCCCATTACCTTTGCGGTTTTTGCTCAATACTTAGCCTACTTCACAGCGGTAAATCTGGGGCGTGATGTTGATCGACCACGTAACTTAGCAAAGGCGGTTCGTGATCGTAATGTTTAATAAAGCCTTAGATTTTCGCTTCATGCTTTTTGAATATTACAAAGAGCTCCGTATTAATGAAACTGAGCTTGTAATCATTCTTTTTATTGAACACCTACAGCAAAAAGAAAGTGAATTTATTACTCCCGATCTTATTAATCTACAATCAAACATTGATATTAAAACAATTGATGAAGCAATGGTTCGTCTTGTAAGTAAAGGTTTAATTGAATTTACCACTCGACAAGGAAAAATGGTAACATCTCTTAACCCGCTTCGTAATAAATTGCAAGAACTTTTTGCCCTTGATTATGAAAAAAATAAAGAAAATTCGACCGCTGAATTTTCATCACAAGTTGAAGAAATTTATTTGCTTATTCAAAACGCTTTTGGTCGTTCATTATCCCCCGTTGAATTGCAAACTATTAATGAATGGTTTAGTTACGGCTATAGTGTAGTTATGATTAAAGAAGCACTAGAACAAACAATGAAACGTAAACGTTATAACATTCGAGCAATTGATAAAGCACTTCTTAAATTATCAACGGCTGTGGATTATGCGCTTGAAGGTAAAAGTGCACAGAGTGATACATATCGAAAAAATATAAAAGACACCCTGGACGAGGTAAATAAAAAAGCGCAAGATGACGACAGCGAATAAAGAAAGAATTCTCGCCTTTTTCGATGAACATTATCCAGATGTTAAAGGTGAGTTAGAATATAAGAAAGATTATGAATTGCTGATTGCGGTTGTTTTAAGTGCGCAATCCACTGATGTTGCGGTTAATGCGGTAACTCGAAAATTATTTACAAAACACCCAACTTTTGCAAGTCTATTAACAGTAAAAGAGGCCCAATTTGCCGCGTATTTTAAAACACTTGGCTTATATCGAAATAAAGCAAAACATATTTATAATTTACTTCATTTACTTAATGAACAGCATGATGGTAAGGTTCCTGAGAGTAAAGAAAAACTTCTAAAATTACCAGGCGTGGGCGTTAAAACGGCGAATGTTGTCCGCGCGGAACTTTTCAAAATACCAGAAATAGCAGTGGATACCCATGTCGCTCGTATTGCAAAAAGGTTAGGCTTTGCTAAATTCAGTGATGATGTTACCACCATAGAAAAGAAACTAAGAAGACTATTACCCCAAGAACGTTACATTAAAACTCATCATCAAATGATTCATTTTGGTCGTTACCTCTGTAAAGCCCAAAGTCCACAATGTAAAAAATGCCCACTCGTGGACATTTGTGTAGAACCAAATAAGAAACTATAAATTAAATAATTTAATGACTGCTGGCAGGTAGTCTAGTATCGGATTAAGACCAAGGCGAATTAAAACGCCCTTTTCTTTGAAGGTTTCATAAGGAATTGATTTACGATCACCATTATGATAAAAGTCGATCACGTCCGCGGCACTTAAAACATAATATTCATCAAAAGCACTAAATTCCACAATAAAAAAAGCAATTCCCCCATGGCGAATAACATTTTCAAGGTGGGCGATTTGATGTTCATAAATATTATTAAGGGGAAAACTTGTTTTTAAGCGGGTGCTTTTTGCTTCAAAATCAAAGTATCGATTTTGGTATACACCATTAAAGTCAGTTGTTGATTGTTTTTCAAAATAAGCGTTTGTGATACGTGCCCCCTTATCATAATCAATTTTAACAACATTAATGGGGGTTGGTCGCTTGGTAAAAAGAGCCATATCATTCATTAGATAATATTCATTCGCCGCACTGATTAATTTCTCAAGAGCCATGCCACGATTAGCAGCACTCTTTGTAATATTTTTTGATTTAGAAGTAGTTTTTTTGGTCGTTTTTGGTTTTGACCCGTCGGGATAATTAATCATTACACAATTTCTTCACGTAGATATTGATAGAAATCATCATAACTTACGCTTTCTCCTGCTTTTAATTTATTGAGCATTTTTTTGATGGGACGTGGCACATTATTCATATTGAGAAGTACTTCGGAATAGCGATCAACAATAATGTCGGTCTGTTTGTAGAACTCACTATATAAATAGGCGAGCATCAGGGCATCATTTAACGGATCATGAGCAGGTTCAACGGGTTCAACCGCGAAAAGTTTGCATAAATTCAACAAACTTAACGTGTTATTTTTATCATCTTTAATATATTCGCTGATACAAGCACTTAGGTCAATATGATTTTTTTGGATTGTTTTAACAAAAGTATGATCAGCTTCTGGAGTGTGAATAAGTGATTGCCGTAAAATACGCAAGTCATGATTGCCAAATGTCACAAATTTAGTTTTAGAAAGATTGGAACCAATATATTTTTTTAGCATTGGTAGTACTTTATCATAAGAAATTCCGTCTTTGGTAAGCATATCATCGGTAATGCCTGTTAGCTTCTCCACATAATTTCCAATATCTTGGGTAGGGAGAACATATTGCTTAAAACTAGGGAAAAGTTTTTTTATCGTTCCATTAGCGTTTAATGTCGCTTTTATGGCTCCAATGGCGATTAGTTCATGGCTAAATTGTGTACCCTCAAGATCAAGGAATATTAATTGTTTGAGGCCACGAACAGCTTTCGCTAATTTTTTCATACTATAAAAATTATAACACAGTAAAAAAATAGAAATCCCTTTGTTGCGCGGAACATAATTTACATATATAATATGTATGCGAGGTTAACTATGGCAGAAACAACAAAACTTGATGCAGACAAAATCTTAAAAAAGAAATTCAAAGCTAAAAACGGTGGTTATGATGCTTTAGAAGTTGATACGTTTTTTGATTTAGTCCGCAGTGATTACGAAGCAATGATTAAACTTCAAGAAGAAATTGAGATCCTCCGTAATAAAAGTGAACAACAACTCGCAAAAATTGTTAATCTTGAGGCGCTTAACTTACAATACAAACGAAAAGTTGAAGAGCTGGAACGCTTAGTGAATAAAGGTGGAACAGCGATGGAGAACTTGCGGAAAATTGATCGTTATGAGCGTCAATTATGGAAACTTGGCATTGATCCAAGTAAATTAAAATAAAACATTCGATCTGGATAATTGCTGGTACGTAAGTATTAGAGGAAAGTCCATGCTCGCACTTGCTGCGATGCAAGTAGTGATTGCGCTAGCGGAAAAAATAACGCTAGGTGTAGAGGAGTCTATAACGGCGAAGAAAGACCTAAGTCGAAAGATATGGTTAATCTTCTGAAAAGTGCCACAGTGACGTAGTTAAGAAGAAACTCTTAAGTGGAACGTTGGTAAACCCCGCAAGCGAGAAACCTAAATTTGGTAAGGGAAATGGCAACAAAGAAATGAATTTAGCGCCATATGTGGAAACACATAGATAAATAATTATCCGCGACAGAACATGGCTTATAGGATCGAATACTCACCAGAAGGAGCGTTATGAATTTACCTAATAAACTAACGACCGCTCGAATGATACTTGTCATTCTTTTGATTAGTTTTATGCTTATCCCCGCTTATTGGTTTCCGCATGAACCAGTGATGATTTTTAAACATGTTTATTTACGTTACTTTATTGCCGCCATTGTTTTTATAATTGCCGCGATTACTGATTATTTTGATGGTTACTTTGCTCGCAAATTAAATTTAATTACAAATTATGGTAAGTTTATGGATCCAATTGCCGACAAATTGTTGGTAAATTCAATGTTAATCATTTTAGCAGTTCCGCGAAATGCCTTACCTTGGCAAATAACGATTCCCGTTGTTCTAGTGGTCCTTATGATTGCCCGTGACACGATTGTAGATGGCTTTCGACTTGTAGCGGCAAGTCAAAATAAAGTACTAGCTGCGAATATTTTTGGCAAAGTTAAAACCGTTTTACAAATGGTTGCCATCATCATGGTTTTATTAAATGATTGGCCTTTTTCCGCTCAAGCGGAGGGTGGAAGTTCCGCTCCATATGTTAGTTATGTATTTTTAGGAGTCGCAACGCTAGTATCCTTAGTGTCGGGCATTATTTATATAGTTCAAAATATAAACGTACTTAAGGAGACAGAATGATTATACAATCACTTATTAACACTTTAATTGAGAAGAATTTAACAATCGGTAGTATTGAGTCTTTTACTGGTGGTCTTTTTGGTTCAACGCTTGTTAATTATCCAGGAGTAAGTGCCACTTACAAAGGAACAATTGTTGCTTACGCTAACGATGTTAAGCAGCGCTTACTTAACGTTAAACGCGAAGATATTAAAAAATTTAGTGCGGTTTCAAGTGTAGTCGCTCTAGAATTAGCACGCCACGGTCAAAAAGCATTAGATGTCGATTTTTGTATTGCTTTTACAGGCAACGCTGGACCAACTGCGACTGTATCAACTGGTGAAGTTGGCGATGTTTATATTGCATTAGCGTATGGTAAAGATGAAATTGTTGAACATTTTAAGTTTAAGGGCGATCGCCAAAAAGTGCGGAATGATGCAGTTGCCGCTGCCATTTCGATCATTGCACGGGTGTTAAAAAATTACGAATAGTATTGTATATTGATGTAAGGAGAAAGATTATGTCGAAAAAGAAAGATGCAAACATTTTACAAGAAACATTAAAAGAAATTGAAAAGTCTTTTGGGAAAGGTGCCATTATGAAACTTGGGGAGCGTCCTGAAATTAATGTTGATGTTATTCCAAGTGGATCACTTTTAATTGATGAAGCTCTCGGAGTAGGTGGTTATCCGAAAGGTCGAATTATTGAAATTTTTGGTCCTGAAAGTAGTGGTAAAACAACTTTAGCGTTGCACGCTATTGCCGAATGTCAAAAGAAAGGTGGACAAGCTGCCTTTGTTGACGCTGAACACGCAATTGATCCAGTCTACGCGAAAAACTTAGGTATTAATATTGATGAATTACTTTTAGCGCAACCTGATTCAGGTGAACAAGCGCTTGAAATTGTTGTTCGTCTCGCGGAAAGCGGCGTTATAGATTTAATCGTCGTTGATAGTGTTGCTGCCCTTGTCCCTGAAGCCGAACTATCAGGTGAAATGGGAGACAATCAAGTTGGACTTCAAGCGCGATTAATGTCAAAAGCGATGCGTAAACTTGCGGGTGTACTAAATAAAGCGGAATGTAGCGTAATCTTCATTAACCAACTTCGTGAAAAAGTTGGAATAATTTATGGCAATCCTGAAGTTACTTCAGGGGGACGGGCTTTAAAATTTTATGCTTCAATTCGGCTAGACATTCGCCGCGGTGAAGCAATTAAACAAGGTTCTAAACTCATTGGTAACCAAGCGAAAATTCGCATCGTTAAAAATAAAGTCGCCCCCCCATTTGCATCCTGTGAAATTGATATAATTTATGGTAAAGGTATTTCTAAAATTGGCGAAATTCTTGAACTTTCCGTGCAAAGAGGGTTCATCAAAAAAACGGGTTCGTGGTATGAACACGAAGGGCTCAAGATTGGTCAAGGCCGTGACGCAGCCCAAAATTACATTTTAGAACGCCCCGAATTACTTGCTGATTTAGAAGCGAAAATTAAGACTGGCGTCGTTGCTGCTTAGGTAGATACAATATTTATATAAAATTGTGAAATTTTAAATCTTTAAATTACAATTTCTAAAATTACATATTTTTTGGTTGTCTTTACTTTAATAAATGAATAAAAGTTGCTATAATCAAATTGCGCACAAAGTGCGTTCACCTAAACTTCATGTTAGGTTATTAATCCACTTTATTGAATTTATTAATATAAATCATCGAATTAGAACATTAATGATGTAACAATTGAAATTTAGGTAACAAATTTTAACGTTTGTATATATTTTCAAACAATCAAAAATTAAAAACAAAGAAAGAAGGAACACAAAATGGAATTTTTGTACTTTGCACTATTCTTTCTTGTCGGACTAGGACTTGGAATTGGACTATTTTTCCTCATTCCCGCATTTAAAGCGAAGCAAGCATTTGCGAAAGCTAAAAAAATAACAAAAGAAGCGGAAATAAAAGCCGAGCACATTGTAAAAAATGCTGAACTTGACGCTAAACAAATCATTTATGAAGGAAAACAAGAACTTGAACAAGCCGGCAAAGAACGGCGTGCCCAAATTAGTGAGCTAGAAAGGCTCCTCAGTGATCGTGAAAAAGGTATTGAACGCCGCGATCAATTATTACTTAGTAAAGAGCAATCTCTTGATGCTCGTCATGACAATTTATCGGTCAAAATTAAAGAAGTCGATGAACTTAAGAAAACACTACAAACTAAAATTGACTCAATTTTAAGTGAGTTAGAAGTTGTAGCGCAGATGAGTGTTAGTGAAGCTCGTGATGAATTATATCACCGTGTTGACGCTAAACTTGAAAAAGAAATTGCTCTTTATATCAAACAAAAAGAAGAAGAAGCGGAATTACAAGTTAACGAAAAAGCGCGTGATATTTTAGCGAATACTATCGCTCGTTATTCGCAAGAAGTTACCACTGAACGAACCGTCAGTGCCGTTGAATTACCAAATGATGAAATGAAAGGTCGTATCATCGGTCGTGAAGGGCGGAACATTCGGACACTTGAACAACTTTTAGGGGTTGACATTTTGATTGATGATACTCCAGAAGTCATTACCGTTTCATGTTTTGATCCAATTAGACGTGAAACTGCGCGCCGAACAATTGAAATGTTAGTAAAAGACGGCCGAATTCAACCAAGTCGGATTGAAGAAGTCGTGGAAAAAGCGAAACAAGAACTTGATGAAATCATTCTCAAAGAAGGTAAAGATGCCCTTGCCGAACTTGGTATTCCTAATGTTCATAAAGATATGATTCCATACATTGGACGATTAAAGTATCGGACATCTTATGGTCAAAGCGCTCTTAAACATAGCATCGAAGTTGCGCACTTATCTGGTATTATGGCCGCGGAATTAGGGCTTGACATTACTCGGGCGAAACGGGCGGGATTATTTCATGATATTGGAAAATCGGCCGACTTTGAAATTGAAGGTAGTCATGTTGAAGTTGGGGTTCGTCTTGCCAAAAAGTTTAACGAACCAGATTACGTGTTAGATGCGATTGAAAGTCACCATGGTGATAAAGAATCACGGTTTATTTTTAGTCAACTCGTCATTGCGGCCGATACCTTAAGCGCCGCACGTCCAGGCGCCCGCACTGAAACGCTTGAGAATTATATTAAGCGTTTAGAAAAACTTGAAGAAATTTGTAAATCATATGACGGGGTCCAAACTAGTTTTGCGATGCAATCAGGACGCGAAGTGCGCGTCATGGTTTATCCTGACAAAGTTGATGACGTTATGGTTAATAAACTGGTGCGTGATATCCGTGAACGCATTGAAAATGAAATGACTTATCCAGGTCAAATCAAAGTGTCAGTAATTCGTGAATACCGCGCAAGCGATGTAGCAAAATAATGGTAAAGATTTTATTTATTGGTGATATCGTAGGCAGATTAGGGCGAGCGACCCTCGCCTATTTCGTGCCTAAACTAATGAAAGAGCATAACTTTGATTTAATAATCGCCAATGGGGAGAATACGACTCATGGTCGCGGATTATCAAAAAAACATTATAATGAGTTGTTACAATTAGGCATTGATGTTATTACGCTCGGTAATCATTTTGATGATCGACCCGAACTTCAAGAGTATATCATTGAAGCTAATAATGTTATCCGTCCTTTAAATCTTATTGAAAATTATCCAGGCGAAGGAACGATTGTAGTCACCACTAAAAAAGGTGATAAAGTTCGGGTTACGAACATTTTAGGACAAGCATTTATGAAAGAAGTAATCACTAGTCCTTATGCGAATTTAAAGTTACTAATAGTCGATAGTGAACCTATGATTCATATTGTTGATTATCATGCGGAAGCGACCGCCGAGAAAATGACAATTGCGTGGGAGTTTGATGGCCAAGTCAGTGCGGTCTTGGGGACGCATACGCACGTGCAGACACGCGACGCGCGCGTGTTACCTAATGGAACAGCCTATATTAGTGATGTCGGGATGACAGGTGCTTATAATGGCATTATTGGCGCTGATCGTGATGTTGTTATTAAAAAAGTTTGGTTTGATAATAAAACACCATTTACTTATCGTGCTAAAGACAAAGAACGACAATTTAGTGCGGTTATTTTAGAAATTAATAAAAAAACATTTAAAACAGAAAAAATTACCCCTCTTTATTATTTATGGAGAGTTGATGAATAAGACTATTATCAATAATTTACCTTCTTTTACCAAGGCGCGGAAGCGTTATCCATCTAAAATTGTTAATTTTAAAGTCGAAGTGCCGGAAAGTGTTACCGCGAAGTTAAGCGGTAAATCTTTTTTAATCCGCACTTTTGGTTGTCAAGCTAATATTCGCGATGAAGAAAGTATGGCGGGCTTATTAAAAGCCGCTAATATGCAGCGCACTGAAAATGAAAAAGCCGCTAGTGTTATTATCATTAATACCTGTGCTGTCCGCGAAGGAGCCGAACAAAGGATATTTGGCCAAATTGGTAATTTAAAACAACTTAAGCTTATCAATAGAGATTTAATTATTATCGTTGCCGGTTGTGTTGTCCAACAAGAAGAGTCACTTGTAAAATTACGTAAAACTTTCCCCTTTATTGATATCTTTATGGGTACAAATGCTATTCATAAATTATTAAATCTTATCGACACGAAGATAACCCAAAATAAAAAAGTCGTGGATGTCCCTAGTGATGATGTCACTGTTTATGAAAATGTACCAGTGGAGCGCATTGCTCCGCATAAAGCTTTTGTTAATATCACCTATGGCTGTGATAAATTTTGTACGTATTGCATTGTCCCTTACACAAGAGGAAAGGAACGCTCTCGTTTACCCGAAGACATTTTGCGCGAATGTAAAATATTAGTTGATTCGGGGTATCAAGAAATTACTCTAGTCGGTCAAAATGTTAACGCCTATGGTCTTGATTTAAAAAATGGC
Organism: Tenericutes bacterium ADurb.Bin239; assembly: GCA_002069815.1. GTDB lineage: Bacteria > Bacillota_I > Bacilli_A > RFN20 > CAG-826 > UBA1361. Next base: position 24,302 of record MWCB01000010.1, read on the forward strand.
ACCACCTTTAGTTATATATTAGAAGAAGTGGCAAAATTAGGGATTGCGCGTCTTCGTTTTATTACTTCGCACCCATGGAATTTTAATGATGAAATGATTAATGTGATGGCCAAATATCCTAATATCATGCGTAAAATTCATTTACCACTTCAAAGTGGTAGTGATGAAATTTTAAAACTCATGGGACGACGTTACACAGTTAAAGATTATCTAGAATTAGTAAGTAAACTACGCGCCAAAATGCCTGATATTGTTTTAACGACCGATATTATCGTCGGCTTCCCAAATGAAACCGAAGCGCAATTTTTGGAAACATTAAAAGTGGTCGATAAAGTAAATTATGAAGGTGCTTTTACTTTTATTTACTCTCCGCGCAGTGGGACCCCTGCGGCCCGAATGGTTGATAATGTATCGCGCGAGGAAAAGGGCAAACGCTTTGATTGTCTCAAAGAACTAGTGGATGCTCAAACCGAGACTAATGCCGCTAAATATGTTGGTAAAAAATGTCGTGTTTTAGTGGATGGCGTTAGTAAAAAAGATATAAATTTTTTAAGTGGTTACACCGAAAGTGACCGTGTTGTGCATTTTGAAGGCCCCCTTGCTTTAATCGGAAAAATCGTTGAGGTTAAAATTATTGAATCGCGTGTTTATTCCTTCCTGGGAGAGTTAGTGAATGAATAAAGTAGATAAAGCTTTAAAAGCACTTTCATCTGAACTAAGCAAAGATCCGCGGGTTGTTGAATTCAAAAAAACAAAAAAACTCATTGCGGAAGATGCTTATTTAAAAGAAACAGAAGCAAAATTAAAAGAATTACAACAAAAAATGACACAAAATATGGGTGATAAAGCAATACATAAGAAATATCAAGAAGAATATTTAGTGTTAAAAAAAGCTTATGAAAATCATCCTTATATTTTAAATTACAACTCATTACATGCGGAAGTTGAAGAACTTCTTTATACTTTAAAAAAAGTAATTGAATAATCAAGTTACCATGTATGGTAAAATGACACTATGGGAAAAGAAAAGAAGAAAATCGTCTATACCCCGATGATTGAGCAATATTTGCAAATTAAACGGGAAAACCCTGGTATTTTAATTATGTATCGTTTAGGGGATTTTTATGAATTCTTTTTTGAAGATGCCGAAATTGTATCAAAAGAACTGCAACTTGTATTAACAAAGCGAGCAGCTGGCAATAATCGTAAAATACCAATGTGCGGTATCCCTCATCATGCTTACGGTCCTTATCTTGCTAAATTAATTGACGCTGGTCATAAGGTTGGGATTGTTGAACAAATGGAAGATGCAAGTTCAACAAAAGCAATAGTAAAACGGGAAATTATCCAAATCGTTACCCCTGGTTCTATTGTTGATTTTGAGGATGCGGAACATAATTTTATCGCAGCGGTTGATGCTTACGCTGATTCATTTAATGTTAGTTACGCGGATGTTTCTACTGGTGATATTTTTGTCACAACTTTACCACGCGAAGAAACAAGTTTAGTAAGTTATTTAAACGGATTAAACACTCGCGAAATTGTGGTTAGTCCACGGTTCAGTGATCGACTTCTAGGGGTTATTAAAACAAATATTAATCTTGTAATATCCTTTGAAGACAACACCGCTATTGATGATGAATATAGCGACTTATTTAGTGAAGTGGTTGATGAGCGCGAACGCGAAGTAGCGGCGCGTCTTGTTAGTTATTTGACGCGTACTAAGAGACGACAATTATCGTATTTTAAGGCAATTACCGTGACAAAACCGCAGTCTTTCTTACAAATAGATGCTTTTTCACGTCTTAATTTAGAGTTAACAAGAACAATTCGCAATGAAACAAAGTATGGATCATTATTTTGGTTATTAGATGAAACGACAACGGCGATGGGCCGGCGTAAACTCAAAGATTTTATTATTCGTCCTTCGCGTGATTATGACGAAATTATTCGTCGTCAAAACATTGTCAATACTTTAATTGTTAATTTTGTAACACGCGCTGAAATTAAAGAGCATTTTAGAAGTATTTATGACTTAGAACGTATTGTCGCCCGCATTGCTTTTGGTAGTGCTAACCCACGTGATTTATTGCGGCTTAAGACCTCACTTATGGCTTTTGAAAAAGCCCGTAATCTTTTAGGGAAAATTCGCGAACCAGAAATTAGTGAACTCTATGACAAACTTGCGAGTAACGCACCACTTATTACTTTACTTGAAAAAGCAATTGATGAAGACGCTCCATTACAAATTAGTGGTGGCGAAATATTTAAGTATGGATATTATGAGCCACTTGATGAACTAATTGATTTATCGCATGGTGGTAAAAAATGGATTAGCGCTTTTGAAGAAAAAGAACGCATTCGTACCGGAATTAAAAATTTACGAATTGGTTATAATCGGGTATTTGGTTATTATATCGAGGTTAGTAATAGTAACTTAGATCAAGTTAAAGATGAATTCGGTTATATTCGAAAACAAACAACAAAAAATGGCGAACGCTTTATCAACGAAGCTTTAAAAGAACAAGAAACACTCATTTTAAGTGCAGAAGAACGCCGCCAACAGTTAGAAAGAGAATTATTTATCGCCTTATTAAATGAGTTGCAAAAATCGACAAGATTATTACAACAAAGCGCCGATGTTATTAGTGAAATTGATGTCTTTATTTCGTTAGCGGAAGTTGCCGTCGCAAATAATTATGTGCGTCCTAAGTTTAATGATGAACGCGTTATTGATGTTAAAGAAGCGCGACACCCCGTTTTAAGTAAGTTGCTCAAAGAACACGCCTTTGTCGCTAATGATATTGCGTTAGATGAAACAATCGATATTGTAATTATTACTGGTCCTAATATGGGTGGCAAGTCCACTCTTATGCGTCAATTAGCGCTCATCGTTATTATGGCGCAGATGGGAAGTTTTGTTCCGGCGAGTAGTGCAAATTTAATGATCTTTGATCAAATCTTTACCCGAATTGGGGCAAGCGACGACTTAATTAGTGGCCAATCTACTTTCATGGTTGAGATGATAGAAGCAAATTACGCGTTACGAAAAGCAACCCCGAATTCGCTATTATTATTTGATGAAATTGGACGTGGAACCGCAACGTATGATGGGATGGCATTAGCATATGCAATGCTTGAATACATTGCCAAAAAACTTAAAGTTAAAACTTTATTTAGCACTCACTATCATGAAATTACTTCCATTGATGAACATTATTCAAATATTAAAAACATTCATGTTGAAGTTAAGGAAGTTGAAACTAATGTCACTTTCCTTTATAAAATTAAGCCAGGGCCAATGAATAAGAGTTATGGTATTAATGTTGCTCGCCTAGCGGGATTACCGCTTGAAATATTAAGTAGTGCGCAAGCACATTTACAAACGTTTATTGCAAATAATACTGGTCAAGCGCCAACGAAAACGGAATATGTGCCATTAAAACCATTATGGTATACACAGTTAGAAAATTTAAAGATTGAAGAAATGACTCCCCTCGATGCCCTTATTCTTTTAAAGAAAATTAAGGACGAAGGTTTTAAATAATGGGCAAGATTATTTTACTAGATAATGAGCTCGCTAATCAGATTGCGGCGGGGGAGGTAATTGAAAGACCGAGTTCAGTTGTTAAAGAGTTAATAGAAAATAGTATTGATGCTGGCGCCACGAAGATTGATATTTTTATTGTCGAAGCTGGTCGCAAGGAAATAATTGTCCAAGATAATGGAAGCGGGATTGATAAAGATGAGTTACCGCTTGCTTTTGCTCGTCACGCTACAAGTAAAATATACACAACTTTTGATCTCTTCCGGATTAGAACTTTAGGTTTTAGAGGCGAAGCGCTTCCTAGTATTGCTTCAATTGCTAAAGTTAAAGTGGAAACCGCCACTAGGGAAAAAGGTGGAGTTATGGCAACAATTGAAGATGGGGAGATTGAAATTGTTCCAAGAGCCGCTAGTGTGGGTACTAAGATTACAGTTACAGAATTATTTTACAACACCCCAGCACGGCTAAAATATTTAAAACTTGATTATACTGAAAATGCCGTAACCCTTGATGTTGTTACTAAAATCGCTTTGGCGCACCCTGATATTAGTTTTAGTTTAACTTTTGATGATAAATTACGGTTCCGCACAAGTGGGCGCGGTAGTTTAGAAGAAACAATTTTAAATATCTATGGTTTAACTTATGTTAAAAATTTATTACCCATTAAAGTTAAAACAAATGATTTTACGATTATGGGCTTTTTAGGGAACACTAACTTAGTGCGTTCTAATCGTTATGGTATTATCACGAACTTAAATGGTCGTAATGTATATATGCCAAAAGTCCAGAGCGCAATTATTGAAGCCTATCACGGTTTTATAGCGCCCACGCGTTACCCGTTTGTTATCTTAAATCTTGAAATTGAACCAGAACTTGTGGATGTAAATGTTCATCCCACGAAAAAAGAAGTTCGTTTTTCAAAAGAAGAAGACTTACGCAACGTCTTACTAAAACAAATCCCATTAGCGTTAAGAACTGAAGCCTTTATTCCGCGTGACCCGCATAAAAAAGTGGAACCAATCCCTAGTGCTATTGCCGAAGGAACTTATGCTGAACAACTTATCTTTGATTTACCGCTTGGTGATGACTTTAAAGAATTACCAATAAGTGATAATGATGAAAAAGAAATTATTAAAACACCAACCATTGAGACAATCACAGAAACTGACGCTTTCTTTGTTAATCCAGTCGCGGCAATTCATAACACATACCTCATATGTGAAGTAAATGACGGTGGATTTTGGTTAGTGGATCAACACGCTGCCCATGAGCGTATAAATTACGAGAAATTTCAAAGAATATTAAATGAAAACTTAACCACAAGACCATTATTAGTGCCTGAACTTTTATCATTTGGTCATAGTGAAATTACATTATTTACTCCTGAAGTCTTTGACATCTTAAAAGATTTAGGAGTGGAAGCGGAATTATTTGGGCCAAACACTATTCGAGTAACCGCTGTTCCTAATTGGGCGGGGGAATATGACGAACGTATTTATATCCAAGATATTATTGATCAAGTCATTAATGATAAGCGCTTAAATCAAGAACTTTTACGAGCAAACGCGATTGCTACTATGGCATGCAAGGCTTCCATTAAAGCAAATCATCGTTTAACAATTTTAGAAATGCAACACTTAATTCAAGAATTATTAATGTGTGATAACCCTTATAGTTGTCCGCATGGTAGACCGACAATCATAAAGTTTACCCGTTATGAACTTGAACGAATGTTTAAGAGGACTGGCACATGATTTTTGTTATTGGAGGAGTAACTGCAAGTGGTAAAAGTGATCTAGCGTTTCGTCTTGCTAAAGCTATCAACGGAATTGTTATAAACGCTGATGCTTTTGCTTTTTACAAGGAGTTAGAAATAGGGACAGCTAAGCCAAGCGCGGAAGAGTTAAACGCTGTTCCAACTTTTTTATTTAATAATATTTCATTAGATGAACGCTTTTCAATATACAACTATCAAAAAGAAGCACGAGCTATATTAACTAAATATCACGCTGAAAATATACCCATTATATTTGTCGGAGGTAGTGGTCTTTACTTAAAAGCGGTTCTTTACAACTATAATTTACAACCGGAAAAAGAATTGATAATAGAAGATGACCCCAATATCAGTAACGAAACATTACATCAAGAACTAGTACTTTTAGATCCAAAAGCCGCAGCGAAAATTCACCCTAACAACCGGAAAAGAGTACTTCGCGCGCTCGCCATTATCCGCGCGCATGATAAAACCAAGACCGAGATGGAAAAAGCAACTACAAATACACCAGTTTTCCCATATATCATGATTTGTCTTGATAAAGAAAACGAAGTGCTTTATCGTGATATCGAAACAAGAACAAAACTTATGTTTGATAAAGGATTGAAAAAGGAAGCACTAGCATTAAATGCAAAATACTCGCAAAATGCGCAGGGAATGCAAGCAATTGGTTATAAAGAGATATTACAAAATCCAGGTATAAGTGATAAAGAACTAATGGATTTAATATCACTTAGAACAAGGCAATACGCCAAACGGCAACGCACTTTCTTTCGTCATCAATTTAAGGCTAAATGGTTTACTGATGCGGATGAAGCATATGAATATTTATTAGAAAAGTATGAGGAATTAAAATGAAAAAAATACGGCACATTCTTGAAGTTGGAAAAGCAATCAACTTAAAACCCGAAGATTTAATAATGTATGGCGATAACAAAGCCAAGATTAAAGAACCTTTTAAAAATCTTAATCCCAACGGTAAATTAGTACTAGTGACCGCTATTACACCAACGCCCGCTGGCGAAGGTAAAACGACAATGTCAATTGCCCTTCAAGATGCGCTTTGGCGCGTGGGAACCCCTAGTTTACTTTGTTTACGGGAACCGTCGTTAGGACCTGTCTTTGGTATTAAAGGTGGGGCAACAGGCGCGGGGAAGGCTAAACTTTATCCAAGTGATGATATTAATCTGCACTTTACTGGTGATATTCACGCGCTTACTTCAAGTATTAATCTCATTGCGGCCGTTATTGATAATCATATTTTTCAAGGTAATGCATTAAAGTTAGATCCTAAACGTATTACATGGAAAAGAGTATTAGATATTAATGACCGTGGTTTGCGTAAAGTACGGATTAACCAAGGTAAAGGAAATGGTGTTCCGCGTTGTGAAGAATTTCAAATTACAGTTGCCAGTGAATTAATGGCGATTATGTGTTTAGCAACTGATCCTGATGATTTTATTCGTCGTACCAAAGATGTCATCATTGGTTACACGTATGAAGGTGAAATAGTAAGACTTGCGGCGCTAGAAATAGAAGATGCGATTATGCATTTAATGCACCAAGCTTTATTACCCAACTTAGTGCAAACCTTAGAAGGTAATCCAGTTTTTATTCACGGTGGTCCCTTTGCCAATATTGCTCATGGTTGTAATTCAATTATTGCCACGAAATATGCCCTTAGTAAGGCACCCATTGTTATTACAGAAGCTGGGTTTGCTAGTGAATTAGGGGCGGAGAAATTTTTCAATATTAAATGTCGCGCTGCTGATTTTAAACCTAACCTTACAGTCATAGTAGCTACAATTAAGGCGTTGAAGATGCATGGTGGTGTCGAACTTAGCGCGCTGCAGGAAGAAAATACAGAAGCGTTATTAAGAGGATTGGATAATTTACAACAACACCATGAAAACTTAAGTTTATTTGGGGTAAAAGTGCTTGTCGCCCTTAATCTCTTCGATAATGATTTCCCACGTGAAATTGAACTTTTTGAAAAAGAAATGAAAAGACGAGGTTATAAATATTCGCTAGTAAGCTCGGTTAGTAAGGGAAGTGAAGGTGGGATTGATTACGCTAATAAAGTAAAGGCTTTATTAGAAGAAGAAACGCACTTTAAATTTCTATATGACACGAATAAACCAATTACTGAAAAGATTGAAATCATTTGTAAAAAACTATATCGCGCTAGTGGAATTAAATATAGTAAGAAAGCGTTACGTGAACTTGAACTTATAAATGCCCAAGGATTCGACAAACTACCGGTTTGTATGGCTAAGACCCCGTTATCATTTAGCGATAATCCGCAACTTAAAAATGCTCCTCGCGATTTTAACATTACTATTCGTGAATTTAGATTAAGTGCTGGCGCTCGTTTTGTGGTGGCCTTGACTGGTAAAGTGTTAACCATGCCAGGTCTTCCCAAAGTTCCCGCCGCGGTAAGAATGAAAGAGGTTCGCTAATGGCTTCAATAATCAAGGTTGCTTTATATGATGAAATTGAAATGAAAAAGCCACATCCATGTGTGCATCGTTCAAATCGTTTTCAAGTTGTTATGCTTGGTGCCGATTTAAAACTTCAATGCCAAGGCTGTGGAAATATTGTTTTAATTAGTCGAATAAAATTTAATCAAAGATTTAAGAGACACATTGCAAGCCATGATACGATAATTTTTAATAAATAGTTTTTTATTTGTAAAGTAGGAGGTCCCTATTTTACAAGTTATAAATGTATGTAAGAGTTTTGATGATAAAGAAGTATTACGCAATCTCTCGTATACTTTTAAAGTTGGAAAACTCTATGTTATTGTCGGTTATTCAGGCAGCGGGAAATCGACTTTTTTACATATTTTAGCTCAATATATTCCGCGGAGTGACGGCTCAATAATATTTAATAATCGCAATATATCGCGTGAAGATGTAACGCTAATACTACAACAACCTTATTTTTTAGGTGATCTAAGAATAATTGATAATCTTAAAATTGGATTTCTATTCCGCAAAACAAGAAATAATAAAATAATACGGAATACCGCTAAAACACTGCAAATTAGCCATATTTTGCGGCGAAGAGTTAATGTTTGTAGTGGTGGGGAGAAGGCACGAGCTAATATTCTACGTGGTCTTATTGAAAATAAACCGGTTGTGTTAGTCGATGAACCAACCGCCCATCTTGATCTTAAAAATAGTCAAATAGTGGCTAATCTTCTTTATAAGCATTGCACCACCAAAATTGTAATAGTAACCACCCACCAACCTTCATTATTTAGGTTTAGTAATACTATCTTCTTAAAAATTAAGGAAGGTTCTTTTTATGAAAATAATAACATTTCTTAAGGTCATTTTTAACTTATATAAAAGAAATATTAAAAAGAATCGGTTAATGGTTATCTTTATGATTTTTACAAATTTGACCCTTATGCTTTTCTTTGTGTTTTTCGCTAGCAGTGAAGTTCTTGTTGACACGCTATCAAGTAATTATTTAGAACATTTAAGTGTAGATGTTTCGCTTTATGAATCATTACCCACAAACAATGAACTTATTAATGTAAAAACATATCGACGTCCATCTATTGATTATTTAAATTCAATGATGAAAGTAATAGATAACTTTACGATTAGACCTGATTATTCTCCCTTACTTAGGGAAAAGAACATAAATATTTTAGATAAAGAAGTGCCAAATGTATTAATTATTATTCTTGGTGGTGGCAAAAAAGAAATAGGTATTAATACTACTCTGTACAATGAACTACAAAACCTTGTATCAGTTAAAGATGAAGAGATATTATTTAACTTTTACTTAAAAACGACGCTATTTATTGAAGAAGAAATAGTAATTGACTATCACACGCAGTTTCCTATCAGTTATATTTATGATGAACCAACTTATTTTTCTGTTCCTAAACTGTACATTTCCCAAACTGTTATTGACGCAACAATGGGAAGTATATTTATAAAACCAGGGCTAACTCTCAATAATTATTTATTAAATATAAACGATGATCATGAATTATCTAATTACAGATACCGCTGTCATTTTAAGGATGAAGAACAAAAACAAAAGTTTATGATGATTGTTAAAGCGGTGAGTAATAGTGAAAGAGGCATTGAAGTAAGTGGTGATTATATTAACAAAATTGATAGTTTTACCGCATTGTATGACTATTTAAACATTTTAATGAAATTATTCTTAGCCTTTGTTATTATTGGAAGTATTGTTATTTATGTTGTCATTGCGCATACGTCACTCTTGACCATTTTAAGACAAATGGCGCTTTTTGCTATTCTAGGGGCAAGCAAGAACCATTTATATGATATTTATTTTTTGCTAATCTTTTTAAATTTCTTTTTAAGTTTAGTAAGTTACTTGATAGTACCTTTCCTAATGCCCTTTCTTAGTTTGATATTGTATAAACTGCTTGGAGTATATGTACCATTAACTCTAAATTACACAATGCTTTTTTTAATGACTGGCGCTAACTTTGTTTTGTTGTTTGTCTTAATTACAGTCATATTTGTGATAAATATGCGGCGCCCATTATTGTATTTATTAATTGATGATTGAGATTAAAAATTTAGAATGTGTTTTAGGTGGCGAGCGGATATTGAATATCGCCAACTTTCATATCAACGCCCCTGGTTTATATGTAATTTTAGGACCGTCAGGATGCGGAAAAACAACCTTATTAAATATTCTCGCAGGTTTGAATAATGAATATAATGGGAAACTTAGAGTTTTTAACCGCAATTTTCGTAATATTGGAAAAGAACAAGCAACTATTTTTAGATCACGTTATTTAAGTACATATTTTCAGCATAGTGTTTTCATTGAGGAATTAACGCTCCGTCATAATATAAGTCTCGTAACATTGAATCACACAACATCACTCCAAAAAGTAGTAAACACTAAAGTTGAGAAAATAGCTAAGCGGTTACAGATTGAAAAACAATTAGATCAAAAAGTAAAAACGTTGTCGGGCGGAGAGAAAACAAGGGGCGCTATTGCTCGTACTTTATTAAAAGAAACGCCACTTTATTTGTTTGATGAACCGACGGCAGCGTTAGATAAAGATAATGCTATTTTGGTTATGGATTTAATTAAAGAAAAGGCAAACACGAATATTGTTATTTTAGTTACTCATGATGAAGTGTTAGCAAAAAAGTATGCGGACACCATTTACAAGATGGAGTATGGTGAATTTAAAAGTATTACAACCTTTAACCAAAGTAAATTAGAGGTGTCAACCCCTTTGCCGCAAATGGAATATTCTAAAAATAGTGATTATATCGCTAAGGGACTACTCAAAGCTAAAAAAACACGTCATTTTTTTACTGGTGGCGCGGTTAACGTAGGATTAGTGGGTTTAGGACTTTCATTTATGTTAGTAAACGCGATTAACTACAAATTAGTAAATACTTTTAAAGGCGAATTTACGAATGAAACAACCTTTATACAAAAGAAATTTTCACCAGAAATTAACGTGCTTAAAAGTGTAAGTGCCACTGATATAACGACCAATATATCAATAGGAAAAGAAGTTGGCTCCTTATATCTCAATAACTTCAATGATTTCTTTCCCAATCTCAATGAATTTTCTTTTTACTATAAAGGCATTCGTCATCCCCTACCCTCTTTTCATATTGGCTTATTAAATGAGAGTCTTTTTCTTGGTGAAATAAATGAGAAATTATACCCTTATGTTTCAAGTTTAGCGATTGATGAAATCGGACTTGTGCTCCCTTTTGATGACTTTAAACTAATTCAAAATGTCCTTCGTATTCCAATGCGACAAACACCAAGCGAACTGGGTGTGTATTTAGAAAATAATGAATTTATTTTGACCCTTGAAGTATGTAACAACAATTGGGATTATCTTGATGAACAAAGTTTTAGGTTACGAACAGTTATCCTTGGAAGAGAACCGCAAATTATAGTAGGTAGTCCTAAATATATACCAGTAATTTTTGAAGAAAAAATGATGTTTCCGAGTTCGATCAATTTAACAAAAATAGAAGAATATCCATGGACTCTTAAAAAAATAAACTACATTTTTCTAGAAGATAGAATGGACTTATTATGGAATACCCTAAATTATGTAAAATATGTCTTTACTACGGCAAATAACGACTATTTTCGATATATCTTCAATAAAACATACTTAAATAATCGTGTGCTAGTGTTTGAAAGTCCGCCACATTTTAATAGTGTTTTAGAGACAAATAATTATTTACAAAGCCCGGATATTTTTACTTTTAGCAATGGTTTATCTTTTATTCCTGAACTGATGATGCTCGGTTTTACTCACAACTTTTTTATTGCTAAAAATATGAGCTTACTTGAAGTTTCAATGTGGGCCGATATTAATGATTATACTGCCGCAAATTCGCACCTTGAATTGCCAGAAGGAATCCTCAATTTTGCAATTCAATATAACAGCTTTTCTAGTTTTAATTATCGACAGTCACCAATTTTGCTCGATATGAATGAAATTGTAATTTCAAGTGGTTTAGCCCAAAAGTTGAACTTAGAAGATAGCAATGAGTTGTACGTTGGTGCCCTTGTTGGAATAAGTGAAAGTAATGAAGGCTATATTAAAGATTATGAAACAACAACGCTGATTATTAAAGATGTAATTGACAACGATGCGATTGTTATTTATCATCATCCTTTATGGCCATATCTACTTTATAAAGATATTTTCAGTGTCTTCCCCTTTGCTCTTGAAATTACGGGCGCTATTTATCCATCTTTGAGTAAGGAAGATGTTAAAGAATTAGGTCGAAAGTTTAATGTTTCTTATCCTTATAGAGACTTTGCACTACTAGTGGAGGATACCTTGAATGAATTAGAACGTTATACTTTTTTAGCTTCAGTGGGTGCTTTTCTTCTAGCGGCGCTCATTACGTTTATGACAATTTACTTATTAGTAGCGGAAACGAGTGATCAATTTAGCGGGCTCTACCTAGTGGGATATAACGAGGAAGCTATCCACCAAGTGATAAGTAGATATATTTTTAGATTTCTGCGCCTAATAATTACAATTTCTATCGTTCAACTCTTTTTCTTATCCTTCGTTATTGAAGTAGTTTTGATGAAATATTTGCAAACTAGATTTAGTTATGTTTTTAATCCGAAACCATATCTACTTGTTCTTGCATTCGCTAGCGGACTTCTTTTTTTCTTACTTTCTTACTTTAAGATACAAAACCGAAACGTAGACTATCTAGCGTTTTCTAAACGTGACTTATAGATAAAAACCAACTTTATTTTGAAATAAACATTTTCTTTCTTTTTTATATTAGTTTTCAATTGTGATTGCTTTTGTTTTTGCTATAATTCTAATTGTGCAAAGACACACAGTAGACGTTAAGTCATGGAAGGATTACTGATGAAAAAACAAGGAACTATTAAAATGTTCAACAAAGAAAAAGGCTTCGGTTTTATTCACGCTGAAGATGGCACCGATGTTTTTTTCCACTACTCATCACTTGTAATGGAAGGATTCAAAACCATTACTGCTGGTGAAAAAGTCGAATTTAATTTAGAACAATCAGAACGTGGACCACGTGCCACGGATGTTGTAAAGTTATAATTTAACTTAATGAGTAAATAAAGGCTGTTCTTAGGGACGGCCTTTTATTGTCGATATTGCATAACGCACCTTTTAATAATATAATACTGCCGGAGTCAAGTATGGGATTAAGTGTTGGAATTATCGGGTTACCTAATGTTGGGAAATCAACCTTGTTCAATGCATTAACAGCGAGCCAAGTTGAAGCCGCTAACTATCCTTTTGCTACGATTAATCCCAATAAAGGTACAGTTCAAGTCATTGATGAAAGGCTTACGAAACTTTCGGAGCATTATAAATCAGAAAAAACAATATATGCAACCATTGAATTTAATGATATTGCTGGTTTAGTGCGGGGTGCTAATAAAGGGGAGGGGTTAGGTAATCAATTTCTCGGTTATATTCGCGAATGCGATGTTATCCTTGAAGTAGTGCGCTGCTTTGGTGGCGATGAAATAATTCATGTTGAACAAAGTGTTGATGCAAAACGTGATATTGAGATTATAAATTTAGAACTTATATTAAAAGATTTAGAAGTACTATACCGTCGTAAAGAAAGAGTTGAAACGAAAGCACGAGTTAATAAAGATAAAGAATCCATCTTTGAACTTGAGATTGTCAATAAACTAATCCCCGCGCTTGAAAATGAAATTCCAGCCCGCCTGGTTGCGTCTTTAACCCAAGCGGAAAAAGAACATGTTAAGCTTCATTTTGGTTTATTGACGATTAAACCAATCATTTATGTCGCTAATATTAGTGATATAGAATATGCGACTTATGAAGAAAACATTGATTATCAAAAAGTAAAGGCAATTGCTAATCAAGAAGGGGCCGAGGTTGTGGCTATAAGTGCTGAGATTGAAGCTGAAATTGCTAATATGCCACGTGCCGAACAAGAATTGTATTTAAAAGAACTCGGAATTGATGAACCAGGGTTACATAAAGTAATTAATGTTGCTTATAAAATGCTAGGCTTATCTTCATTTTTCACTATTGGCAAAGATGAGGTACGAGCATGGACCTTTAAGAATGGAACAAATGCCCAAAAGTGTGCGGGTTTAGTTCATACTGATTTTGAACGTGGCTTTATTCGGGCCGAAATTTATTCCTACAGCGAATTTGAAAAATATGGAACGGAAGCTAAAATTAAAGAAGCTGGTAAAATGCGTAGCGAAGGTAAAGATTATTTAATGCGTGATGGTGATATTGCTTTTTTTAAGTTCAATGTTCGAAAATAAAATTAATCATTATTTAATTATCTCCGAATAATTAAAAATCATATTTTGAAAAAGAATGATGATATAGAATTAATTATCGATATCCTTTTACCGAGTTTTTTAATATGGTTAACGAAAGGTCTTTTCTTTACTAATTTTTATTAGTAAAATGAAAACATGCTATCTTTTAGCAAAAGATTAATAAGTTAGTATGGGAGGAAAATTTCATGAAAAAAAGCAAACTAACTTTTTGGCTCGTATTTGCCTCGTTACTTTTAACATCATGCAGTTGCGCTAAAAGTGAGCAATCGAGCGATGCAAGTAGTGGGGATGCTAGCCATGGCACTAGCGATGGCACTAGCGATGGCACTAGCCCGACAAGTAGTGATGGCACTAGTGAAGCAACAACAAGTAGTGAACCAGACGAAAATATTGTTGATCCTAACGACTTTGTGTACGCGGATGTTGGTGAAGGTTACACCCTTTGCGCCTACTACGGAGATGCTACTGAAATAGTTGTACCTGAAACATATAATGGCAAATCGGTTATTGCTCTTGAACAATGGGCTTTTTTCGGCCGCGAGAATTTACAATCAGTAACGTTACCTGATAGTGTTAAGGTTATTGGTGAAGATGCCTTTGCCAATTGTGTAACTTTAAAAACAGTTAATCTTGGTAATGGCGTTGAACATATTGGCTTTATGGCTTTTGATAATTGTTTAAGTTTGGAGTCAATTTATCTACCTGATAGTGTTGTTCGAGTTGATTCCAATGCTTTCGCTAATTGTTCAGCTTTAACTAATGTGCGAATGTCAGCAAATATTACTAAGTTTGGTGCTAATGTTTTCAATTATTCAGATGCAGTAAACTTTACAATTTATGAAAATGGTAAGTATGTTGGTAATCCAAACGTAGCCCAGCACGCTGTGTTTGTTGGTTTAGTTGACTCAAGTCAAACGACTCTTAAATTACACCCTGATACCCGTATTATTGCTGATAGAGCATGTCGTGAAAGCGCAATCGAAGAAGTGACGTTTTGGGGAAATAAATTACACACGATTGGTAGTCGCGCGTTTGAAAATTGTAATAACTTAGCGTCTATTTATCTCCCTAATTGTGTAACTACAATTGGAAACGATGCCTTTAGTTATTGTGGTTTAACAAGCGCAAAACTAGGAAAAGGTCTTAAGCATCTTGGTGATAGTGCGTTTTATGGTTGTGCACAACTAACAAGCGTTTCTATTCCTGAAGGACTAGCTGAAATTGGAACGTACGTATTTGAAGGAAGCGCTATTACTTATAATGAATATGATAATGGCATCTACATTGGGATTGCCCCAGTTGATGCACCAGCCAATCCCTACTTTATTTTAGTGGGAGCAAACAATAAATCACATATTACCACCTTGGAGATACACGCTGATACATGTTTAATCGCTGCGGGCGCATTGTATGGTTGTAATCAATTAACAAGTATAACGATTCCGGCGAAAGTGTCGTTTATTGGAAGCCAAACTTTTGGAAATTGTCCAATGTTAGATTCATTTACGGTCGCTTCGGAAAATGAATACTTTGAATCACCTACGAATAATAAGGCAATCGTGGAGAAAGAAACGAAACGGTTACTCTACGGTTTAAATGGTGGTTACATTCCCGAGGGAGTTGAAATCATTGGTAAATTTGCTTTTGATGGTCGCGTTCTTACCGAAGAAATTACGATTCCAAATACTGTTACCACTATTGAATATGGTGCTTATCAAAGCACGAGAATACCTTCTATTATAATTCCTGATAGTGTCACTAAAATGGAAAACGGAATTTTCCAATATTGTGAGAAATTGACGTCAGTTACCTTAAGTAACAATTTAAAGGTAATTGATGAATGGACTTTTGCTAGTTGTAAATTATTAACATCAATTATTATTCCTGATTCAGTGACGATGATTAAAGAACGAGCATTCAATAACTGTAATGTACTTGCCAGTGTTACTTTTGGTCCCAATGTTACTTTTATTGATGATATTGCGTTCCAAAGTTGTTTAGCGTTAAATAACCTTGTGTTTCCAGAAAGTTTAAGAATTATTCGATATGGTGCATTTGCTAATTGTCAAAATTTAACCACCTTTAATGTCGGTAAAAATGTTCGTTATATTGGTTTAGAAGTTGTCGCTGATACGCCAGCATTAACATCAATTGAAGTTGATGCGGCCAATAAACATTATGATTCACGTGATAATTGTAAAGCGTTAATTGATACCAAAATGAATTCAATCATTAACGGTTGTAAAAATACGATGGTTCCTAATAGTATAGTTGATATTAGTTCTGGTGCATTCCGCGGTTCAAGTATTGAAACAATCACCCTTCCCGCTAGTGTTACTGATATCGGTAATAGCGTCTTTAATGGTTGTAGCGCCCTAAAAACAGTAACGATTAAGGGCGAACTTACGGTAATTACTGATTACTGTTTTAGATATTGTACGTCATTATTAGAAGTAGATTTACCAGACAGTATTATGATGTTTGGGTCTTATGCATTTGGTCAATGTAGTGCTCTTACGAACATTACCCTACCTGAAAGCTTAGTGTCGATTAGTTCGTATGCTTTTGATGGTTGTACATCGCTTGTCCGCATTATTATTCCTGAAAGTGTTACCCAAATTAGTAATCGCACCTTCCGCGGTTGTAACAATTTAACCATTTATGCAGAAGCAACTGAACTACCGCCTAACTGGTCTAATAGTTGGAATCCAGAAAATCGCCCAGTATATTGGTATAGTGAAGAACCAAATCCAGATGGCAATCACTGGCATTACGTTGATGGTGTTCCAACAGTTTGGGCCTAATCTTTCATAAATAAAATACATGCAAATAAATTAGTAAACATATCGCTCTTTACGTGTTAGGTATTTTAGGTTGAAATAAAAAGGCCAATTTTAGCGTAAAAATGAACTTTTTTGTCATGAAAAAGAGGATTTACTTTATAATATACTTTAAATAAAGTATACTTATACGTTGAGGGACGAAATGATTGATATTTATTTACAACAAGTAATTAAAAAAGCAACCGTGAAACTTGGTCTTGATATTGACCAAGACACGATTGTAATTGAAACAAGTAAAGATAGTCAGCATGGCGACTACGCCACAAATATTGCTATGCAACTTGCTCGACCTTTACGCAAGAACCCGCGGGAAGTGGCATCTTTACTAATTGAAACAATGGATAAAAGCGCCTTCGACAAAGTTGAAGTAGCGGGCCCTGGTTTTATTAATTTCTTTCTTAAACCCGAAACGCTGTCCAAATATGTGGCTACTATTTTTAAAGAAGGTAGTGATTTTGGTAAAGGAGCACCAAAAGGAAAGCAAGTTAATATTGAATTTGTGAGCGCGAACCCGACCGGAAAACTTCATTTAGGACACGCGCGGGGTGCGGCGGTTGGTGATTCTTTAGCGCGTTTATTTATTAAAAGCGGCTATGATGTTGTCCGCGAATTTTATGTAAATGACGCTGGTGTCCAAATTAATAACTTAGGAGCATCACTCTATGTGCGCTATTTAAACTTATTTGGTATTGATAAAGAAATACCAGAAGATGGTTATCATAGTGCGGATCTTATCGCGATTGCTAAAAGTTTAAAAACAAAAGTTGGCGATAAATATGTAAAGGAAAGCGAAGCCGCTTTTGACTATTTTAAATTAGCGGGCACTAATAAATTCTTAGATATTATTAAAGAAGATTTACATAACTTTGATGTTACATTTGATGTTTATACTTTTGAGACAAAAGTAAAAGCTGGAAACGTTATTCCAGAATTACTTGAAAAATTGGAACCCTACACATATTTAGAAGAAGGTGCCACTTTCTTAAAAACAAGTGATTTTGGGGATGATAAAGACCGTGTCATTGTTAAAAGCAATGGCGAACATACTTATTTTTTACCCGATATTGCTTATCATCTTGATAAATTGAAGCGGGGTTCATCTTTACTTATTGATGTCTTAGGCGCTGATCATCATGGTTACATCGGAAGAATGAAAGCCGCACTACAGATGTTTGGTTACCCTGAAGATAGTCTTGAAGTTCAAATTATTCAAATGGTGCGCATCATACAAGATGGTCAAGAATTAAAGATGAGCAAAAGAACAGGTAATGCAATTACTTTAGAGGAACTGTGTGAAGAAATTGGCGTTGACGCTGCTCGTTATTTCTTTATCGCTAAATCAGCGTCCACGCATTTTGATTTTGATCTTGATTTAGCGTTAGAACAATCAAGTGCAAACCCAGTTTATTACGCGCAGTATGCGCACGCGCGCCTTAGTTCCGTCTTAGCGCGGGGCGCTAAGTATAAAATTGATAAAACAGGAAAAGGGTTAGTTGAACCCGCTGAATTAAACTTAATTAAGCAACTGATTGCTTATCCAAGTGCGATTAGTGATGCGACAATGACGAGAGAGCCTTATAAAATTGCTAACTATATTCAACGTTTAGCAAGTTTAGTGCATACTTTCTACACGGAAGCAAGAATTCTTGATGAGAGTAATGTTGCACTGACTAGTGCTCGCCTAGGTTTATCAAAAGCAGCGCAGATTGTATTAAAAGATGCATTAACATTGCTCGGTGTTAGTGCCCCTGAAACGATGTAAAAAAAGGAGAATAGATATGAAGAAAAGGACAAACATTGAAATTGCTTATACTTTACTAAAAGAAAATGGTGAACCACTTTCCTTTTATGAATTATGGCAAAGCATTGTGAATGAACGTGAATATAATGAAAGCGAAGGTCATGACCTAATTTCGCGTTTCTACACCGCCCTAACGATGGATGGTCGCTTTGTTAATTTAGGTGATAACATGTGGGCATTACGGGAAAACGTCTTATTTGACGACATTGCCCTGCCTCTAAATGAAGTTTACACGGAAGTTGATGAAGCCGAAGACGAAGAAGAAGACGAAGGACCAGAAATCCTTTATTTTGATGATGAAGAAAATGTCGAAGACGCGGAAGAAAAAGTGAAAAACGCACTCGCGGAAGAAGATGAAGAATAACAAATTAAAAGTTTAATAGATAGGAGATTAATTTATGCCATTAGTGAGTATGAAAGAAATGCTTGTTAAAGCAAACAAAGAGAAATACGCGGTTGGTCAATTCAACATTAACAACTTAGAATGGACCTTAGCGATTCTTGATGAAGTGCAGGCACTTCAAGCACCGGTTATTATCGGAGTTAGTGAAGGAGCCGCTCGTTATATGGGCGGATTTAATGTTGTTGTCCACATGGTCAAAGGTTTAATTAAAGATCGCGGCTACACGATCCCAATTGCTATTCATTTAGATCACGGTAGTAGCGAAGAAGTATGTAAAAAGGCGATTGATGCTGGATTTACTTCAGTTATGATTGATGCAAGTCATCATCCATTTAAGGAAAATTTAGAAATCACCAAACGGGTCGTGGACTATGCGCATGCGCGTGGTGTTAGCGTTGAAGCCGAACTTGGTAGTATTGGCGGACAAGAAGAACATGTTATTGCTGAAACCTTATACGCTAATCCTGATGAATGTTTAGAAATGGTGCAAAAAACTAAAATCGACTGCTTAGCGCCAGCGCTTGGTAGTGTTCATGGTCCGTATAAAGGCGAACCGAAGCTTGGTTTTGATGAAATGGATCACATTAATAAATTATGTGGAGTCCCGCTTGTTCTACATGGCGGCAGTGGTATTCCTGATTATCAAATTAAAAAAGCGATTGAACGCGGAACTGCGAAAATCAATGTCAATACCGAATGTCAACAAGAATTCACTAAAGTTGTCCGTGAAGTCTTAAGTAATGACACTAAGGTATACGATCCTCGTAAATATCTTGGACCAGGAGCGAAAGGCATTCGTAAAGTTGTTAACGAAAAGTGCCACGTTTTTGGTTGTGTAGGGAAAGCAGCATAAGTGTTTAAAAAATTGCGCAAATTTATCGAACGTCATGATACGATAACCATTTTTTCCCATGTCTATCCTGATGGGGATGCAATTGGTAGTATTATTGGTTTGCGTGAATTAATTAAAACTAGTTATAAACACAAAAAAGTTTTTGGGTTGGGCACTAATGTCCAACCTTTTGTTTCTTTATTTGGCGCTTTAGATGTTGTTAGTGACGAAGTAATTAAAGATAGCGGCGCTATTATTGTTGATGTTGCTAATGGCGCAAGAGTTGAAGATCAACGCTATAAATTAGCGAAAGCATCCTTTAAACTTGACCATCATATTTTCGCAGAAAAGTTTACTGATGAAGAACTAGTGCTGACAACTAGAATCGCAACTGCCGAAATCATCGGTGAATTTATGATGAAAGAAAGACTACGCACCAATACTCTCGGTGCCACTGCTTTAGCCCTAGGTATTATTACTGATTCAGGTCGTTTTAAGTACGACTTAACAAGTGGTAACACTTTTAAAGTTATGGCACGTCTTACTAATATTGGTGCGGACTTAAAAATGATAAATGAAGCCTTATCAAAACGTTCCGTGGAAGGTTTTAAAAAACAGGGTCACTTTTTATCAAATTATGAACTTTATGAGAATGTAATTTACATCGTAATTCCTAATGACAAACTTAAAGAATTAGGTATTCTTCCAAGTGAAGGCACTGATTATGTAAACATCTATTCTAACCTTGATGACTACCCATTATGGGCGACTTTCTTAATTGAAGAAGACGGGCGAGTGTTTGTTGAACTACGTAGTAAAATTTATAACGTGCAAAAGGTTGCTACTCTCTTTGGAGGTGGGGGCCACTTGAAAGCAAGTGGATGTAGATTGGAAAATAAAGCCCAAATTGCCGACGTTTTAACCGCTTTAACAAAAGCAGAGGAGTTAAAAGATGAAGTATAAAAAAGAATTAGAAGCAGCCTTAGCGGCTGGTCGCATAGCCCGTGATATTATTTTGAATGTGTATGATGGCGACTTTGATGTTGAAATTAAAGATGATAATTCACCAGTCACCATTGCTGATCAAATGGCGGATAAAGCAATTCGTGAATATTTAGGGCCGCTTTTCCCCACTTATGCTTTTTTAACGGAAGAAGGAGTTGATAATTTAGAACGTCTCAGCGCGGATTATGTCTGGATTATTGATCCAGTTGACGGCACTAAAGACTTTATTAATCGCGATGGTGAATTTACTGTCTGTATCGCTTTAACTTATAAAGGCGAAGTAGTCGTAGGCGTGATCGTTGCTCCTGTTCCTAATGAATTTTATTATGCGACAAAAGGCGGAGGTGCTTATCAACTTTTTGAAGATGGCACGACCAAAAAATTACAAGTTAATGATAAAACAAGTAATTTAACTGCGACCCATTCCCGTCATCATCTTAAACCTACCGATGTGGAATATATTGAAAAGCATAAAGACTTAATTAGTAACGTAGTCATAATAGGTTCAACCTTAAAAGCCATTGCAATTGCGAAAGGTGATATTGAATTATTTTACCGAAGTGGTCCCGGTACTAAAGAATGGGACATTGCCGCTGCTGATCTAATTGTTACTGAAGCGGGCGGAATCTTTATTCGACCTGATGGGAAAAAATTTATTTATAATAAAATTGATGTTCATAACCGCGATGGTTATTTAATTGTGAATCGTAAGGAGAATATTCGCTTATGAAAAAAAGAAGGTTACTTTTAATTACTGCTGCTCTTGCTTTAGTGGTGGTATCGGGCGGTTGTAAACGGAAATCATCATCTTCATTAACAACATCTTCATCGCCAAGTGATAGCACTAGTGTTTTTACAACTTCAGAAGAAGGGCGAGTTGGTCAAAAACAACTAAGTTTCTACGGTATCAATGACTTTCATGGCGCAATTATGGAATCAAGTAGTGAACCTGGTATTTTTAAACTTGGATCATATTTAAAGAGTGAATTTGCCGCTAAAGAAAACAAAACAGTATTTCTTAATGCGGGTGATTTTTGGCAAGGAAGCGCCGATTCAAATATTAATCGCGGTAATTTTTTAACGGAAGCCATGAACTTATTAAGTCTTGATGCACTAACGATTGGTAACCACGAATTTGACTGGTATGATACGGCAATTGAAGCTAATAAAGCGCTCGCCGATTATCCGTTTCTTGGCGCCAATATTATGGTGCGTGAAACCGGGGAACTTGCCACGAATTTAGTGTCATATGATGATACTTTTAAAGCAAGTGCGATGGTTACGAGAAACAATGTAAACATCGGTATTATTGGCACTATTGGGATGCTTGAAGGTTCCATTTTAGCGGGTGCCATCGCCCCATATACTTTTCGACCAGTGGCAAGTTACATTGAAGCTGAAGCCGCAAACTTACGAGCATTAGGAGCCGATATGGTTGTTTTATCAACCCATGACTCACTAGCAAATGGGCTAGGGGCTTACTCGAATATTGTTGATAACAAAACAGTTGATATTATCTTTTCTGGCCATCAACATGCGCGTGATAATCAACTAATCAACAATGTACCAATTATGCAAACCGAAGGTAATGGTAAACAAGTAATGGAAGTTCATGGTTACTATGACTTTGCGCTCAAAGAATTTAAGGTGACTGCGCGCGAATTTATGGAGGCAAGTGCCATTAAGACTAATTACACGGAAGACCAAGACCTTCTAAATTTATTTAATAGTAAATATGCTGAAGAAATTGAACAAATTAAAAATGAAGTAATTGGTTCACTTACGAGCACCATTAATAGAAATACTTTAGTTAAACTTGCTAATCGAGTAATGTATGAATTTGCCAGTCTAGAATACGATCCAGATAAAATTATTGCGGTTCATAATTATGGCGGAGTTCGGGTTAATGAGATCCCAGCGGGCGAAGTAACGTATGGCGATATCTATAAAGCTTTCCCGTTTGACAATGAAATTAAAATATTTGAAGATATCTCTGGTTCAACCGCCTATTCCTTTATCGGTAATAATCCGTCCTATCCCATTGGGAAGTTTGATATTGATGATAATAAAGATTATACAATTGTCACGATTGATTATGTAAGTGATAGTAAGTATTCCAATATTCGTGACTATCCCCATACGGTAACTGGTGAATATGTGCGGGAATTAATTGCGGAATTTTTCCGCACGAATGGGGAAGTTAATCCTTACGATATTTAAATTTATCTAAAGTTACTCTATTAAATATGAAATAGCAGGATCGCTAAAAGCCTGCTTTTTTGAAATTGCTATAAAATTATTTTCATTATAAAATAAGCATAGGCACTAAATATTAAAACTAGAAGGAGAAAAGTATGAAAAAATTAATAATTACTAGTATCTCATTTAGTTTACTTTTTGGTGTAGTGGGCTGTGATAAAAATAGTGAATCAACCGCTTCTTTGCTTGAACCATATCGCGTGGCTTCTAAGGCGGAACTTGAACAATTTAGCAGTGACTGGAAATATATCTTTAATGATAATCAGTGGTTAAGTGTTACAAACTTTATTGAAGAAGGAAAAATAGCAATTGATAATGCGCAAGATGAAGAAACTATCAATACGATTGTCATTGATACAAAAGCAAACATAGATGCCCTTCTTCTAAATGAAGATTTTATAATTACAATTGAAGCTACCACTACAAGTGTAGTATTAGGGGAAGATATTGGAATTAATGTAACATACACTAATACAAGTGGAAAAGATATTGAAATATCATACTTTTTGTTCTTATTCTTTCCAGTAATTCCTAATTGGAACTATCCAGTTTGGTTTGAACCACAAGAATATCCATCAACCATGACTATAGCGCATAACGGAAGTTATACTGAAACATGGAATTTAGGCGCAAATTTAGAAGTTGGCAAATACGACTTGCGATTTAGGATTAATTATTTCTTAAACTGGGTTTATCATGACCACGAAGATAATATCGAAATTTATGCGTGGACATACCATGTCCAATTAAAAGTAGAATAGGAGGTAAAATGAAAAAGAAATTAATTACACTAACTCTTTTAGCGGGAATGCTTTTTTCCTTAAATGCATGTAAAAAAGAAAAAAGCGAATTAGAATTCACGACGGGAATTGTCTTAAAAAGTATAAGTGATGATATTGACAATACCGCTATGGTTACCGCCACTTACACTGACTGGCTTACTTTTCGTGAAGGACGCGATTATCTCACAGACTTAGATGAAAAGTATAATGAAGATTACTTTAATGATAAAGCACTTTTCATTTATGTCACAATTGAACCACAATCAATAAGCGAATTAGAAATAACGAATATATATCGCGATGGTGATTGTTTAGAAGTAAATATTGACATTAAACATGGTGATGCCTATGTAGTAACTAAAGGGATGGTTATCGCCGAATTAGCGAAGAAGGACGTGAAGGGCATTAAGTGTTACACGCTTCATAAAACAAACCCGCTAGCGTGGATTATTTATGATCAAAAAAGGTGCATTACAAGTGCACCTTTTCTTTATTAATCAGCAATTTTATTCAACAAGTAAGACGCCAAGTACGCCAGGGACTTCTTCCAGTAATATTTCTTCAATCCCATATTCTAAAGTTTGATTAACAAGAGGGCAACCTTCACAGGCTCCCAGCATTTTAAGATAGACAAAACCTTCTTCAAATTTCACAAATTCAAAGTCACCACCATGACTTTGAAGATAAGGTCTAATGCGGTTAAGTAGTACTTTAATCTTATTTTCGGTTTGCTTTAAGTCTTCCATGAGAATAGTATAACAAAAAGGGTATGTAATTACTTTAAAAAGTGTTTAAATAAATAAAAAAACAGCCCGCTTACGGACTGTTTTATGGTGCCCGGGGCCGGACTTGAACCGGCACGGTCTCAACAACCGCAGGATTTTAAGTCCTGTGCGTCTACCTGTTCCGCCACCTGGGCAAATGGTCTCCCGTGTAAGAATCGAACTTACGACCCTTTGATTAAAAGTCAAATGCTCTACCGCCTGAGCTAACGGG
>MWCB01000011.1 GCA_002069815.1 Tenericutes bacterium ADurb.Bin239
CAACGGCACTAGTGATGATGACCGCTGCTAAAACAAAGAGTCCGCGTCTTAACTTCATAATGGATCCTCCAATACATTAATGTTTAATATTTTTGTTAAGTATAAATGGGCGTACAATGCACATGGCCAAGTAAACCAGTCGCGTGAATATTCGCTCGGGTTATTAGCGTTAAAAGCTTCATGCATAACATACGTTCCCCCTGTCGTGTTTGTCATATATTCAATCATCGTTTCAATTTCTGCTTGATTGTCGGTTGTTAAACCTTGCATTGCTAAAGCCATATGCCAGGGGACCGGGGTTTCAGGATGCGGATTAGTACCCCCAATCATGTCATGGGGATCACCAATCCCTTTAGCGTAAGTCCCTTCGTAATAATAAGGGTTATCCTTACTTAAAATAAAAGCACGGGTATTTAAATAAGTTGCATCATCCTTAGCCGCATAGCCTAACCACGGAATTGAAAGCAAACTAGGAATATTCGCCGCGTCCATTAATAATTTCCCGCTATCGGAGTTAGCATCACTTGAAAATCCGTTCGTTTCAAAAGCATATATTTTGCCATAAGTTGGATGATTATATGTCGCGTATGTTTCAATTGCCGCTCTTACTTCACTAGCCATTAATGTGGCTGCACTTAATTCATTCGGGAAGCGATTAATACTTTGGAACACTGCCGCCATCTTTTCAAGCGTAGCAACAGCAAACATGTTGCCCGGGATAAAGAACTTATAGTAATTAACATCATCACTTGGCCGATAGCCACTCCAAATTAATCCACTTTCTAAATTAACTTCATGCGGACCAGCGTCCCGATCATTACCGATTGTAATCATATAATTTGCGTCATCATGATTCCGCTCATTTTCTAACGTTTCTAATACTTTTTGGAACATAATTTGGAAGAAAGCATCAAAGATGCTTGCATCTTTTGTAATATCGTAATAATTACTAGCCAACCACAGCGGATACATCAGCGAATCAATTTCAAACTTAAGTTCAAAGACACTCCCATCATTATTAAAAGCGTTAGCGTATTGATTACGCCGGATCAATTCAAATTGACGTAAAAGTAAACCCCGCACTAACATTTGCACATCTTGGTCCATATTCATAAATTGTAAATAAGGTAAGACTTGAGCACTAGAATCACGTAACCACATTGCGTTAATATCACCAGTGATAACAAAAGTCGTGCCATTTCGTTTATTCCGCTGAATGACACTCGGCCACGTGCCTTTATTATTCACAATACCGTCAAGAGTAGCGTAAAAAGTTTTTTGCACGGTCGTGCGCGTTGTATCGTCACTTATCGTCGCGATATACGGATTTACATAATCACGCATCGCCGAATACGTATAATCAGCAGTGTCAAAACTTAATAAGTTAAACGCTATTTCGTCATTAATATGCGGTAAAGTCATATAATCTGTCTTCATTTGTTCAAGAGTTATAAGACCCCAATCGCCCCGCGAATTATCGACGAACTCAAAATATAGAGCTTTATGTTGGTAAGGAGTAAGGTCAAGGTAATAAAGATGGGTTGCTTCTTCATCGGCATCTTTCCACCGGTCACTAAAGAAACGGAAGACTTCAATATTGGTCCCGACTTCTTTTAAGGAAACGTATGTAACATCGCGATGCTTGGTAGCGCCTACTCGAAGCGAAGCAAGTAGTTGATTAGTAACTTTAAAAGCACTTGAACGAAGGACCCCAATCTTTGTTTCATCAGCGCGATTACTAAGCCTTCTAGACGCATTAATGTGACTTGCTTTAAAAACGCCTTCTTCACCAATAACGGTATAACCATCTAATCCCAAACTAAAGTCGCCATTATATAGTGAAGTCGGGGTCCCAGCATAATCAGGAAATAACGGTTTAACATCACTTGCCTTTGTATACCCCGCTAAATTCGGTCTATTTTGGTAGTAAGTGATAAAGTTATCGACGACTAAATAGCCGTAATTTGCCGAAGATTGGTCGACTAATTGTATTTTTATTGCGCGACCTAAAAAATTACTTAAATCAACATAATAATCATTCATATTTTCAACACGATATTCATAATTTTGTGCATTTGGAATATTAAAAAGTTGATTATTAACGCGATAGAGTTCGATATTCGTGTGCGCATCAATAAAGGAAATATATGTTAAAGCGCCTAGATAAGCACCGCCTAATTTAAAAGTAATAATGCCGCTGCCCCCAATAACGAAAGCACTAGAACGTAAGATCCCTTCCGCGCTTTCATTTTGACTATATAAGAAATAAGTACCTTCTTTGTTATAAGTAACACTTGGTGTCACCATCTCTAAATTAACAACATCACTGTCACTAAAGGCATCACCCTTCACTACTTCCCACCCCGCTAAATCACCACTCTCAAAGTTTCCATTAGTGACCATATATTGACGTATATCAACTTCAGAACTTGATTCTTCACTTGATCCACTGGAAGTTACTTCACTACTTTCATCACTAACTATTAACGAATCGCTGAGTGATTCACTGCGGCTTGAACTTGTTTGCTGACAACTAAGGATTGACAAAAAGCTAATGAGTAAGACAAATATTTTTGATAAATATCGTTTATGTTTCACTTTAATCCTCCTAATACATTAAGTTATTTGCAAAATTAATTCCCGTAAAATCAGGTACTTCTTCATAATATGTTTTAATATCGGAAACAAAGATTGTATCCCAACTACCAGTAGCGTTATCAACGACTTCAAAATAGGCAACTTTGTTTAAATATTTAGTTAAATCAACATAATAAGTAACTAAATTAGTGCCATCACTTCGATCATTAGTGAATCTAATGATTTCAGTGTTACATCCGTATAAGCGCACGGAAACATACGTATCTTTATCAAAACGCGCTCCTTTGGCTGCGCCAAGTTGAAGTGAAACGTACCCCGCCCCATCAATCGTAAATAATGATGAGCGAATTAAACCACGCCCCGCATCCCCATTGGCGTTGGACTTTAAAATCCCCGTTTCAACATGGAAAGCTGACGTATCTTGCCATCCTAAATTAGGCGATACATTCCACATTTCCAGCCCGAGTGAAAAGTCCCCGTTTGGTAATTGATTGGGCGCATAACTTAAGGCAAATGTCGGCACTTCATTAACGACTATACCCCCAATGTCAATACTCGGCTTTGGATCATGATAAGTTTCTAAATAATCAAATGTTACATAATCATCACTATGACCCCCGCGGTCATGGAGAATAGCGTAGAGTTTTTCCCCTAAATAAGCACTTAAGTCCGCTTTATAGTAAGGTGCATACCCAAATTTACTACTTGAACCATCACGATGATAATAGCGGTCACTATAACGCGCTATTTCGAAGTTATCACTCGCGCGATAAATTGAAAGATAAGCTAAGTCAGCTACCCGGCCAACTCCTAAGTTAAAAGTAATATAACCACTCCCGCCTAGAGTAAAGGTTGACGATTTTAGCATTCCTATTTTTTCTTCATAAGTTGCTAAGTCTTCACCTTCAGGCGGTCCAATGAGAAAATCACCATTGCCCGAATAAGGTCCGCTTTCGGCCGA
Source organism: Tenericutes bacterium ADurb.Bin239 (assembly GCA_002069815.1). Lineage (GTDB taxonomy): Bacteria > Bacillota_I > Bacilli_A > RFN20 > CAG-826 > UBA1361. The sequence continues at coordinate 3,560 of MWCB01000011.1, forward strand.
GGTTCCATGTGCGACTACGGCATCATTGGTAAACGCTAATAAGTTTCGTTCGCCTTTAAAAATAGTGCTTGCTTCCCACCCAAATAAATCACCCGTTTCAAAGGAATGATTGATAACCCGATATTCATTATTTTTGTCAAGTACTACAAAACTTAATGTACTTTGACCAGTTGTCGAATAAACATCAAGTTCATATTCGCCTGGTGTAAGGTAGACCAAGTAATGTCTTTTAATCCGTATATAACTATCCGTAATTTCATAATCACTCGCGACAATATTATGGCCACTTAAAAAGGCAATATCGCCCGCGTCGTCATAAAATATATATTCTAAATCATTTAATAAATCAAAATCGAAAGTATCAATAACGGGGGTAATTGCAAAATTATCAGCTACTATTTCTTCACTTGCTTCACTAGAACTTAACAAGGAAGATTCTACTTCGGAAAGCGGATCAGTACATCCGATCAAAAGTAATAAGCAAAAACTAAGCATTACTTTTCGTTTCATACTTTCGTCAACCTCTCATATTCAATAAACGGATCTTCCATTAAAGCATAATGTCCTTCCGCATCACTTAATCCGACATAAAGAGTTGCTAACTCTTGTTCATGTCGTAATAATCCACCAGCAAAGACAACATCAACCAAATCAGGACGTTTTGCCGCTCCTTTTTTAAAATCACTCCGTTCACAAATGACCTTAAGCGGGGTTGCTTCTTTCGTGCGCGGATTAAAAGCAAATGTCATCCCGTAATAATGGCGAACATCGCCATCACTAAAGGTAGCAATATGTCCTAATATTCCTAACCATCCGTTTTTAAGCACAAAGGCTTCATTGACCCCGCCCCACGTTGTCGCACTAAATTGATTTGGAAGAATCGCCGCGTCTTTAATCATCGTTGTTGTTATCTCATTAAACTTTTTAGCAAAGGTATAGCCAATCTTACCTGGTCCAGCGACTCCGCCTTGCGGTCGCGTAAAAATATGGATACCATTTTTATCTTGTAATAAGCGCACGTCTTTCATGTTCAGGGGGGCCACTAAGACTTTCGTTAAGTTATCAAGACTACTTCCTTTATAGAAAGTTGTGTGCCAATGGGTGATGTTATCACTTTCATCCATAAAGATTTCGGTCCCACCTACGACTAGATCACCATCAATAGTTGTGACACACGGATCTTGGAAATTATGAATTTGATATTGAGTGGCTTTATATGTATCTCGCTCGATTTCTTCAAAGAAAATAACGCGGGAAACTTCTTTATCCCGTGGTTCAACACGACCTGGTAAATACGTTTTACCATGCCACACAAAAGGCTGGCAGATATTATAAACATCTTCGCCTTCCACTCCTAAAAAGGTAATCTTTTGGGTCTTAATGATTTCTTTATTAAGACGAGCTTCTTTTAATAATTTACTAATATCACTCATAATTATCCTTTAATCCCTACCCCCGCGACTGATTGTAAAAATTTCTTCTGCATAAAACTAAATAATAAAACAACGGGAATTAAACTAACTAAACTAGCCACGGATACATAGTTCCATGGCACTAAATAAGAACTTGACCCTCCTTCACGGAAAAGATTTTCAAAGATGGAAATACTATTTGCCATAACCCAGTTCGATTTATCACTAATATAGAGCGCTGGTCCGTATAAATCATTATATGTACCAACAAAATAAAGTAGAATGACCGTAGTAATCGCCGGAATATTAAGGGGTAGCACTACTTTAAAGAAAATCGCTACTTCCCCATATCCATCAACTCGAGCGGCTTCAATAAGGGCTTTGGGAATCGTTAAGAAAAATTGTCGAAACATAAAGATAACAAAGACATCAGTGGCAAACCACGCGGCGATCCAAAGCGGAATATAGGCTACTTCTTTAAGCCCGCTATTAACCATAAATTCATAAATAGGAATACCGAGTAATTCCCCCGGAATCATCATCGTGGAAAGTAACACGAAGAAAATAATGTTTTTACCAGGGAACTTAAAGAACGCAAAGCCGTAAGCCACTAACGAACATGTAACTACGGTCCCAATTGTTTTTAAGGCAAAGATAAACATTGTATTTAAGAACATACGCACTACTTTATAATCAGGATGTGAGAAGACAAACTTAATGTTTTCCCAGAGCGCAAAAGAATGCGGAACCATCGTTGCTTGGGTGGCCGCTTCATTTAAATCTTTCATCGCAGTAATGGAAAGATAATATAAAGGAATAAGCGCAACGATAGCAAAAAACACTAACGCCGCATAAATAAAACTTTTGCGAGCGTGCTCTTTACGTTTGTGACTCTTTCGTTTGCTGCTTATTTTAATCATGATAAAGTAATATCCTTTTCCACATAAAATTTCGACATAAAGAATTGCAAGAGAGTAAACGCTAAAATAATAAGGAAGAATAGCCACGCCATCGCCGCTGCATATCCGAGGCGGAACGGCATATTAAAGGCGGTCATAAACATGTAAATAGGGAAGAGTAAGGTTGAATTACTCGGCCACCCTGATCCGTTCCCCATCACAAACGCAAGTGAGAAAGCGCGCAAGCCATCAATCGTAATTAAAATAACATTGAAAAATAACATCGGCGTAATAAGCGGTAAAGTAATTTTAAAGAATTGTTGAACGCGACTCGCTCCTTCTAAGGTCGCGGCTTCATAAAGATGTTCAGGGATACTTTGTAGAGCCGCAAGAAACACAAGCATTTTTATGCCAAAGCCCATTGAACTAATTAAAATCATCGTTAATAAGGCTGAGTCGGGAGAAATATACCATAGCGGCGGATTCGTCGCGCCAAATAACATTAATAATTGGTTAATTAGTCCAGTCTCGGGGTTAAATAAATTTTTATAAACCGCGCCAACAGCAAAGCTAGGAATAATAAAGGGAAGCATATAAATCGTTCTAAATACTCCTATTCCTTTTACTTTGCTATTGAGTAACATCGCTAAAATAAGTGATGTAACGAGTACGAAGAAACCACTAACAAAGGCAAAGATTAATGATTGTTTAATCGATAAAGCAAATAACTTATCATGTTTTAAAGCATATAAATAATTAGCCCAGCCCACAAACTCGGTATTCGTGTCAAAAATACTCTTATTGGTAAACGATAACACTAAGGTTCGCACAATTGGGTAAAAGTAAAAGAGCAAGAAGCCAATTAAAGCGATAGCGGTGAAAAGAAGAAAATAACGATAGTCTTTTCGAAAGTTCTTCGTAAACTGTTTCCACTTACTCCCTTTTAATGTCATTTAGTTATCTCCATATAAGTCTCGATAATAGTTATTGACGTTTCGTTCAATCTTCGTTAAAACGGCGACAACATCAGTTTCCGCACCGCGACCATCAATCATTAATTTATATAATTCACTCATAACAAAGTTACGCATAATATTGGCAAAGTCTTGTTCACGCGGTAAGACAATTGCTTCATTAATAGCGGCAAAAAGGGCTTCAATCTTAATATTCTTCTGTTTGTCACTTGGTAATTCTTCAATATATGCCTGCATATTTTTAAGCGCGCCAATCTTACCATGCTCATACATTTTTAGCGCCCCTTCTTTCCCTGCCCAAAGTTTTAAGAAGCCAAATGACTCTTGCACTTTTTTACTGCGCACTGAAATACCAAAAGCATCGGCCGATAATTCACCACCCGGCGCTTCAGGACGTCCGACTGGTTTTGGCAATACTTCAATATCCCAATCTAAATCAATCGCATCATAAGAGAACCAGTCCCCTAAGTGACCACCAAAAATCATAGCGACATTACCGGCTAAAAAAGAATTAGCGCTTGCCATTTCATTCGCGTTGGGACTAAATTTAACTCCTTCTGCACCCATTGCTTTTTCGCGGAAAAAGGTCGTCGCTGCAATTACTTCAGGAGTCGTCAGCGCAACTTTATGATTATTCGTGTTAGGAACGTAGAATGAGCCGCCCATCTGTTGAGCGTATACATACCATTCACCCCACCAGTTAAGTTGCGTTTCCGCTCCAAAGTGATGCGGTGGTGCGCCACTACATTTAGTCATTGCCACTCCTGCTTTTTGAAAATCGTCATACGTCCAACTTGGCTGCGGATAAATGCTTTCTTCTGGTCCTAGATTTAAAGCACTGCGAATTGCTGTTTCATGGTCCTTAAACATTGCTTTGTTGTAATAGAGAAGGGAGGTATTAACGGAAGTCGGTAACGCGTAAACTTTTTCATCAATCGTTAGTGCTTCAATAATTGGATCTAAATAATCACTTAGTTTTAACGTAGCGTCACCATTAATTAAAGTTGTTAAATCAGTCAAAGACGGACGCATAGCTTCAATGATAACCGTACTTGTTTTAATAATATCGGGTTCATCCTTAGTGCCAATTAATTTACCAACATCTTGCCCATATGTAGCTTTAACCGTAATCCCCGTTTGTTCCTTATAAAGTTCAAATAGTTCATCGTATCTTCCATCATCCTCAATATCAAGAGCAATTTTTATCTCATCAACTTTCGGTTTATTAATACATCCTGAAAGAGTACTACTAAGCACAAATAAAGCAAGCATTACATTCACTTTAATTAATCTTTGCATCATACCGCTCCTAGGTTGCTTTTAATTTCCGCATACGTTAAAGTCGCAACCGCGATTCCTTCATCGCATACACCGTAATATATTTTTACTTCCGTTTCTTCAAAAATAGCTCCACATGTAAAGACGACATCAGGCATAAGTCCTTCTTTTTCATATGGTTCAGTGGCAGTAATGAGTGGTTCCTTACTTTTCCTTAAGATAATACTAGGATCATCTTTATCAACTAAAAGGGTAGTTAAATGATAACGATTAAATGAATCAGCGCTATGATAAATAACAAGCCAACCGTCGTTTGTTAAATAAGGAACCGCCCCAGCACCTACCCGTACACTCGCGGTGTAGTCGATGCGGGCCCCTGTTAATACTTTATGTTCGCCCCAATGGAGTAAATTTGTACTGCGCGCGACCCACATATCAAGTCGCCCAAATTCACTTGTACTCGGTCGATGATAGGCGTAATAATATCCATTAATTTTTTGGGGGAATAAAACCACATCTTTATTATCAAAGTGGAATATATTTCCTAATCTTTCAAATCGCTTAAAATCAGTGGTGACCATTAACCTGACATTAATACCGTATGCACTAACAGCGGTGTACGCAATATAATATTTTCCGTCAATCTCTGTAATCCGCGGATCTTCAATGCCAAATTCTTCATATGGGGAATCGGGTAAAAGTCGTTTTTCAGAAAAAGTAAAATGATAACCATCTTTACTTCTCCCAATGCGGAAATGCGAAATTGAAGTTAAGTAATTTTGACGATGATTACGAATAACGCGCACATCAGAGAAATCATAATCAGGATCAGTTTTCGAAAACTTTAAAAATGTATAGTCATTATCGCGATATACGGGGATTACAATCTGCGAATCCTTTTGTGTCGCGACTGTTTCGGCAACTCGAGCAATCATAATGTATTCATCGTTAACTTTAATAACCGCGGGGTTAAAAACGCCAAACACTTTAAAATCAGGACGACTCGGTTTAATTTGTTCTTTGGTAACGATTAATCTTTTTTTCATAATTACACCAACCAATACATCTTTAAAAAGCGAATTTTCATCGTAGCATCAGGAAATTGAGCGCCAATATCGCTTCCATTTACTACTAAATAGAGCCGAAAAGCGGGATAAGTCGGATAAAAATCAATAACATGAAAACCAGCTTCATTACCCGAACTTATTTTTAAGGGATTAGGCGAGATATTTTGGCCATAGGAATCATAGTATAGGACCTTGATTTCCCACATTGTTTTGACATAATCATTCATCTTGTTTAATTCATCAACTTGCAATAGTATTTGCATATGCGCTCCTTCTGTCGCATACGACATGCTTGTCGTAACAATCCCACCAAAGCAATACTTCGCTTCGGGATACTTATTTTGTTTCATAATAAGCCGATTATTTTCAACAGTAAGGGAAGCAGGACTTAACGCATGAATAACAGGGTCAAGGTTTTGTTTAGTGCGATCGGGAATTGTCCAATATTGCGGATCAGTAAAAGTAGAAGGAAAATCATTTATCATTGTAGCCGCTGCTCGAACATCAAGCGTATATTTTTGCGGAAAACCATTTTTATCAATAATAATTCCTTGTTCAATGTATGTTGGTTCTTTCTGCCACCCAAACATCGCCGATTTATACGCGAAGGCAGCCAATAAAGCTTCGGGATTATCTTCTTTAAATAATTGTCCGCTGAGATTACGATAAACGGTTTGGACCCCACTTTCTACAAAATCAAGTCGCATATATGCCTTACCATCTAACTCCCGGGCAGTAGCAAAGGGATCATCCCATGAACCACTATAATAATTTATTAAAGCGTAGATTTCGCCTTCTTTATGGGGATGGACAAACTGGACTGCGTCTTCAAGCGTTACTTGTAGATACATGTCCCCTGCCCACGTTGTTTTAAAGAGATTATTAAATAACGCTAAATCTTCAGGGTTGCCATCATAATTAAGGCTTGCGAGTGCTGATTTTAAGTCACTAATATTTTCATAACCACTTAAAACATCAACCGCTACGGTTGCGATTTTACTTTGATCAACTCGTGATTTAGCGCTGATTGTTGTCCGCCCCACTCCCACAAAATTAACGATACCGACTTCATCAATAGTGACAATGTTTTCGTCAGCGCTTACCCACCAAACCCCTTGATCAGTCGTACTTGGGGCAATACTTGCACTTAATGAAACAGGTTCACTCGCCACAAGACGTGAAAGTTTATTATCAATAATGGCTGGTGAATTAATTTCTATTCCGGTAATTGCTTCGATATTGTTATAAATCGCAATATGACGTACGTTTAATTCCGCCGTTTGCCGTTCGCCATCGGGACCCTTAGCTAAAATATGAAAAGTACAATGCTTAAATTCATTTCGATATTTCCAACCATTTTGATAACCAGGATCGGGCTGCGTGTTACGCTCACGATATTTAGTGCTAAGCATGGAGTCAACGACATTAACCGAAATTAAACCAGGCGTATTATCATCCGAAAGAACATAGTAATATTCCAACTCTCCTTCCACTGCTAGTTTAACGATGTATTGTGAATAAGCGTCAATCACATCCATTTCAAAAATAACCGCTTTAGAAAAATCAAGGTATAAAACTGGTGTTTGTACCCCACCATAATTATCTAAACTTGCATCAATATTCCAAATTGAGACTGAATCAGTGCTTTCATTATAATTAGCGACACCCGCAGGTGTAGCGCTGCCAAATTGACTTATATGATAGGCAGAATAACGAACGCTTTCGCCATTCCATCGTGGAATTTCAGATGTATTTTCACTTTGACTATCACTATTTTCACCACTTGTGGTAATAATTGGCGTGGAAGTATCACTTGTTAAAGAGGCCCCGCTAGATGAAGTTCGGCAACTCGTAATAGTCATAATTACTAATAGCAATAATAATACTTTCTTATTCATGATGTCACCTACAAATAACTCGTTTTGTTACATAATCTTTATATCCGTTTGTCGTTGTTACCACCACCTTTAATGGATAATCGGTGTCCGGTAACAATTCCTTACTATAGAAGAAAGTTTCAACTGGTTTGCCTTCATAGGCTAAGATGTCACCAAAATAGATTTCCATAAGACTTACATCATCATTTTGTAAACCAGTGTAACTAATCTCAATCGGACTACTTTCGGTTAATTCTTGTTTATTATTAATGTTTACTAATTCCACTGCTGGACGTTTTTTAGCGATGATATTTTCTCCTAAATAGATCGTGTCACCACGATGCTTTAAGAAACTATTCGCCGGTAAAACCTTTAACACTAATGCACTCTCTTTTGGTAACGAAATGCGCACTTTTCCCTGCAAATCGCGGCCAAATACGCTATTTGCCGTTAAATCAAATAAATCATAATTATCATTAAAACCCTTAAAGGTAACGACTTTATCTTCATCATACGGGTTGTAGAACATATATGTTGGATAGTCATTATTTCCAAAACTATCGGTCGCGTTTAAATCAATTTGGAGAATACCATTAACATCGGTTTTAGATACTAACGCCCCCATTCCTCCCAAGAACACACTACTATATAAGCTTAAGTCACAAGGTTGCGCAAACATCGCGGTCGCATCGCCCATTGCATACCCATTAATACCCGCCCAATTTTTTCTAAAACCTTCATAAACGATTATTCCTTGCGGATCAAATGGTAGATAAGTATTCATCGTTTGATGATTAAGGTCATGCTCTTGCGGGAAAAAGACCCGACTATTACTCACCACATTAAGCATATACTTTCCTAAGGCCGTGGCGTAACGCGGTTCATATTTAACAAGCGGCATTAAGGTCGTGGGTAAATGAAAGGAATTCATGGCGAAAGCATAATCACCAACTTGTCCCACTAAACCGTGCATTGGATAATTACCAAAACTATCATTCATCACTGCCCACCCGGCTCTAAAGTTGGAATCATTATCAAAAACAAAATCAATAAATTTACTAATATCATAATCAGTGCCATATTTTTGATTTAGGACGGCGGCGACATAAGGGGCATAGTCAGTGAGAGCTTCATAGTTTGGATTCTTTTGGTATGTTTGTAAATAATCAAGTACTTCTTTACATCCATCTAAATACTTTTCATCTTTTGTTATTTCATAAGCCGAATAGAAAATAAAAGCAAGCCCCCCATTGGGCGGTTCAATATGTCCCCCCGTTGTCGTCGGTGAATGTAAAACAACGTTATAGCCGACAAATTCATAGTTAGGTTCACCATCTACAACAAAATTGGGGAGTGCGGCTAACCATTGATCAGCCCCGTTTAAGACCATCTCGCGCATAAAGGGTGTATCTCTGTAGTAATCAAATAAACGCGCAAACAATATTTGGGGGAATAAGTCATACCAAAAACTTTGGCCTTGCACCCCATAATTATGGACTAATTTGCTACCCGTATCGTAACTAGCAAACGTCATTTCCACAAAATCATAAGTTGTATCATTGAATGTTTGGGTTTGTTTATCTAAACCAACAAAAGTACTACCGAGGACCGAACCAATTGTGACAATAGCTTCGCTACCCGAACTTAACACCCGATTATCCCCAACGTAGGTTGGTAATCCAAAAGTTCTTCGTAAGTACCCCGTTTCCAGTGGATTATAAGTTGAAGGTTGCCGCGGTTGATCTAACCAATATCCCATTGGACTCCATGTCGTGGGGTCACTTGAAATATAAGCTGGTAACTTTACATCTGGATTATAAGCAAAACTAAAGGCTAAAGCATCAAACTCTTTCGCCATTTCTTCGTAATCAATATATTTGTAATTATTGGGAAAAGTAGGAAAACTATTCACGCGCGATATATTTTTTTGAACGTAGCGTTCCCGCGGATAAATAGTCTCTACTTCACTACTTGAACTTTCGTCACTTGATTCACTTAAAATAAGGCTAGATGAAGCATTATTACAACCAGTCACTAGCGCAAATAAAAGGATAAGTAAGTTGAAGGGGCGTTTTTTATTCACTTGCATATGCCTCGGTTTTAGTATAGCACAAGATTTTTCATTAGAAGTATTTTAATCAAAAATTAATCTAAATATTAATCTTTGTGTTAATCTCTTTTTTGCCTGTTTATGATTGTCTCACTATTGTTTTCACTGAATCTCTTTCGGCGAGAATTACACTTATTTGGTGCGTAACTCGCTTCTTATTCATAATATCAATCATTGCGCTGTATGCTTTTTTGGCAAACGAATCACGGGCTGGTCCGATCGAAGTCAATTTAGGAAGCAAATTATCGCAAAGCTGCGTGTTGTCAAAACTAACAACAGAGACATCTTCAGGGATTTTTAAACCGTTGAAAGATAACATTGAATATAGTTTTTGCGCCGCCGCGTCACAATGACAAACAAAGACGGTTGGCATATCATTAAGTGGTAAATCAAATAATACTTGGCTTAATTCAATATTTTCATTAATATGCCATTTGGGATCAAACCGAAATTCATTTTCCGTGATAGCTTTTAGATATCCAAAGTAGCGGTCGGATATCGCCGCGGTTTTTTGAATATTACCAATAAACCCGATTTTCCGGTGCCCTTTTTCAATCAAATAATTAGTAAGTTTATACGCTGTTTGGTAGTTGTTATTGTACATGAAGTTAAGTGCATAAAGCGGGGTATAGTAGTCGATAAATAATGATGGTATGTTAATATTTTCCATATATCTAAATACATCGTTATTTAATTCACCGGCAAAAAAGATCCCATCAGGCTTTAATCCGTTAAGCGCCGATTTAAGACTATCAACTGGATTAACTTCCGTGACAAACACAACTTGAAGCATACTATTAACCTTTGATAATTCACCGCTTAAATAGTAAAAAATATTTGAATAGTATTGTTCAGATGGCGTTAAGAAAAAATCTTTGTTGATCACAAAAATAAAGCGTTTGTTATTCATCACTTGTTTCGGTGACTTAACTCCATAACCCACTGATGCAGCATAAGCTTTAATCTTTTTGCGCAGTTCTTCACTAACCCCTTTTTGGTTATTAAGCGCCTTGTGAACCGCAACGGCACTAACATTCATTTTTTCGGCAATGTGTTTTAATGTTATTTTTTTCATAATTGTATTTCCTTTTTTAATTAAAATTTTGGTTAATTTGTGTTATTAATCATTTTCTAAATTTTGAATGAATTAATATTAATTTAGGACTTTAACATTATTTACCCCTTGTTTTATTTACATTTTTGTAAAAAATGCAGTGTTTTTTATCATCAGCTTAATAATACTACACTTTAATTTAAAAAAACACCTAATATTGTAAAGTTAATTTAATCTGTTTTAATTTGATTATTCAAAAAATTAATCTGTTTTATTGTTGACAAAGGAGTTTTATACTCCTATCATAAACTTATGAGATGTGTTTATTTATGAAAAAATAAACGCAAAAGGAGAAAATAATATGAAAAAACGTTTATCGATTTCCCTCATTGTTGGCGTTTTTGCTCTACTCGCTAATGTTGTAGTTGCGAAACCAGATATAGTTCAAGTAAAAGCTGATTATGCGCCTTATCAAGTGTTGAACGGGGGATTTGAAACTGGCGATTTAACTGGCTGGAAAGTCTACCGGCTTTGGAAAGATGAAAGCGGGATGGCCGCCTTTGACGCTTCCTTAGTCCATGGTCACACTTATTTTGGCTCTAATCCCTATGGCCGTGATGGCAATTACCAACTCGGTATATCTTCTGGCCCTAATTCAGGTGATGGACCGATTAAATGGGATGGAGGTATGGCTGAAGAACGAATGGGATATCTTCGTTCAAGCGACTTCATCCTTGGTGGCAGTGGGTGGATTAGTTTCAAACTGGGTGGTGGTAAACACCCCTCGTTTGCTTATCTTTCGGTAAGAAAAGCAAGTGATGATACGGAAATAGCGCGTTTCGGTAATCGGCACTTTAATGACACCGCGAAAGCATCGGCCCAATATGGTTCACCAATTACTAATGCCGAAGCCTTCTTATTCCAATATTACTATGATTTAAGTGCTTCACTAGGTGAAAAATTGTACTTTTTACTTTGTGAGACTGCTTCTTACGAATGGTCGGTTCTGTCCGCCGATAGTTTTGTTACATACATTGAAAGCGCCCCGCTACCAAGCGCCGATCAAACGGCTATTAACATCTTACCAACAGTGCTAAATATTGGCACCGCTGATAATTCTATTAAGAATGGTTATTTCGCAACAGGCGATTTAACGCACTGGAATACATCCGCTACTCAAGGCTGGGGTTATGTATATGACGGTGGCGCTTCGCACCCAGATGATAAACATCTTGCCTACAGTGATCAAACGGGTGGTGATAGTGCTATTGGTATTCTCCGATCAAGCGCCTTTATCGTTACTGACAATAAATACGTCCGTTACGACTGGGCGGGTGGTATGAAATATGAAAAAGAAATTTTTGTTTCGGTTAAAGAAACGGGAACAAATATTGAAAAATTACGGTTTGTCCGCCGTGATAACTTGAAAAATCACGAAGGAACTGGTTTCGATAATCATATTCTTGACCTTTCTTCGCTTGACAGTACTAAAACCTACTATTTAGAATTTGCTGATAATCGCGCTGGTGGGTATGGTATTTCACGTATTAAGAAGGTTCGTTTCAGTAATGATTTTAATCCTGATTATGATCGCGCAGTGGCAATCAGCGGGCTTCCAACATCATTTGTCGTTGATCCGTTACAAGAAGCCATAAACTATGGTGCATACTTCTTAGGACAAACCGATGCTATGTGTGCCGCCTTAACTGGCAATCTTGTTAACTGGGCTAATCTTCAAACTGAATATGGAACTTTATCAGATGCGGCTAAAGACATCTTTACTGATGCCGCCACGACTGATGCAAACGTGGTAGCGGCGCGCGAACGGGCTGTCTTCCTCTTTAACAAATACGGAGCGGCTGAAGGTTGGGTATTCTTTATCGTTGACTCTAATAACGTCGCTTATCCTAAACCATCTGGCGTTCGGCCAAACGATGATACGCTTCCAACCGTCTTATCACAAACTAATATCATGTTATTCGTGATGATATTTGTGGCAAGTGCTGGATTATACGTAGTCATGCGTCGTAAACGCGCTCTCAGTAAATAATAGAATATAGTTCTCCTTCTCTTATTCTTTTACTTTGATGGTGGGGCAGGTAGTTAAGCACTATTTGCTCCACCATCATTAATTTATGGGCACTAAATTGGAATTTAAAGTGTAGAAAGGATAATTGTATGCAAGCTGAAATTAAGCGATGGCAAACAAGTAAATTACTCCCGCTTGATTATAAAAAGATACTTGAAAAGGCCACTCTTGATGAACTATTTGAATGTTTCGGAGCTAAATTAAGTTTTGGCACTGGGGGAATGCGGGGCTTAATGGGCGTTGGTCCTAATCGTATTAATGACTTTACTATCAAAGGCGCTACGATTGGTCTAGCTCATTTTTTATTAGAAAAATTTACTCTCCCTATTAAAGTAATCATTGCCTATGATACACGACACAACGGTTTTCGTTTTGCCAAAATTTGTGCCCAAACTTTAGCGCATTTTAATATTGAGTCCTATATCTATCTAAATCCACGGCCCACCCCGCAATTATCGTTTTCCGTTCGCTGTAAAAAAGCGCAAGCTGGTATTGTCATTACCGCAAGTCATAATCCAAGTGGTTATAACGGTTATAAGTTATATGATGAAAACGGTTGTCAATTTGTCCCGCATCTTGCTGAACGTGTTGCCTACTTTATGGAAACTAAGGAAGACTACTTTGCTTTTAATTTGGAAGATTATCGAAGTTTATTGCATAAGGGATTAGTAACTGAACTATATGAAACATGTGACAAATGTTACCTAACCTTCTTAAATAAACTACATCCACGAGTAAACGTTAACAAAGATTTTAAGGTTGTGTACTCGCCCCTTCACGGAACTGGCTATGCCTATGGTGCTAAAATTCTTCGTGATTTAGGATTTAACGTCTACGAAGTAACAGCGCAGCGCATCCTTGATCCAAATTTCGCTACCGTCAAATCGCCTAACCCCGAAGTAAAAGAAGCGTTCACTCTGGCCGAAGCATTAGGTCATAAAGAAAAAGCGGCCCTTCTTTTAGCAACCGACCCTGATGGTGATCGCCTTGGGGTCGCAGTCTTACATAAAGATACATATATTTATCTTGATGGCTCACTGCTTGGGTCGTTACTTCTTGATTACTTAATAAAAATTAATCCACCCCAAAAAGGAGCGGTAATGATGACGACGATTGTTACTCCTAAATTAGGAACTATCATTGCCGAAAAGCATGGTATTAAAGTCCGTAACACTTTAACGGGGTTTAAATTCATTGGTGAACAAATCGCATTATTACCCACTGATGAATATTTTTATTTTGGCTATGAAGAATCATTTGGTTATCTCTTTTCCCCCGAAGTCCGCGATAAAGATGCGTTTCAAGCATTAATTATGACTACGAATATGTTTCATTATTATTTTGAAAACGGAAAAGACATATTAACAATTATTGCAGAAATGTATGAACAATATGGTTACTTTAATGATGATCTCTTAAATTACGAGTTTATCGGTATTAAAGGCCAAACTCTTATCAAAAATATTATGCAAGACATTAGAGCTAATACTAATAAATTATGGGCCGGGATCGATGTATTAAGTACCGAAGACTACTTATCAGGGGTTAAGACCAATAAAGGAAAAGAAAACACTAAACTTACGCTTCCTGTTTCGGATGTATATCGTGTTCTTTTTGAAAGTGGCGCTGTTGCCTTTCGCCCTTCCGGCACTGAACCTAAAATGAAAATATATATTTCGATCTTTGCTCCCAGTAAAAAAGATGCTGATAATAAGTTTAATTTAGTAAAAGGACGTATAATTAAATTTATGGAGCAATATCATGAATAAAGACCCCCGTATTATAAAACTTACGCCTTTATTTAAAGAAAAAATATGGGGTGGGCGAAACCTTACCCATTATTTTAAAGATTTACCTGCTGGACCAATTGGCGAATGTTGGGTAATAAGTGGTCATCCCCATGGTGATACCCTTGTCGCAGACGGTCCTTTTAAAGGTATGCCCTTAAGTAAGGTTTATAACGAAAATCGTCATCTCTTTGGTAATGATGAAAGTGAATCTTTCCCGTTGCTTGTAAAATTCATCGATGCAAAATATGATCTTTCCATCCAAGTTCATCCTGATGACACGTACGCTCATAAAATCGGCGAAGAATATGGCAAAGAGGAAGTATGGCTAATTTTAAAAGCGCCTCTTTCACAAAAGATTCAACTTGGTCACTACGCACAAACCAAAGAAGAATTTATAAATTTAGTAAAAAATAATGAATGGGATAAATTATTAAAATACGCTCATATTGAAGATAATTATCTTGTTCCTGTTTTTCCCGGAACATTACACGCTATTTTAGGTGGTACTCTTCTTCTAGAAATTCAGCAAGCATCTGATTTAACTTATCGATTATATGATTATGACCGTCTTGACAATCGCGGAAATAAACGACCACTGCATATCAAAGAAGCGCTTGCGGTCACTAATGTTCCGGATACTTTAATTCGGCCTAAATCAGTTCTAAACAATACTCTAAACCATCGCGATATATTTAAAGGTAACCATTTTACCCTTGGCGTGCAAACAGTCCACGGCACATTTACTTACGCTAGTATTCCGCGTTACTACTTACTTATTGTTACTAGCGGACAAGGGGAAATTAATCATGTTCCGTTAACGGCGGGCGATGCTTTTATTCTGACGACTTCACAACAACCACTTACCCTAAAAGGATTCTTTAATTTTGTCCTCGTTAAAAGAAAGGAAAAGAAATAATATGTCACTTAAAGCAATTGGGATTGATATTGGTGGGACCACTACTAAAGCGGCCGTCGTTGATGAAACTGGTGCGGTTTCTTACATAAAAGAAATAAAAACACCACAAAACAATGAACTTGGTTTCTTTCGTGAACTAAATAATCTTATTGAAAATGCTTTGCACCATGAACCAGAAGTGGTCGCACTTGGCATTGGTGCCCCTGGTTCAGTAACGCCTAGCACTACTTTTGTTCACGTTTTACATAATCTTGGTTATCGCGCGATTGATTTTAACGAAAAAATAAACGAACACTTTAATTTACCAATCTTTGTCGCTAATGATGCAAATGTAGCGGCATATGCCGAAGCCCTTTTAGGTTCTGGTAAAGATTATAACGTTGTGCAATATATTACTTTATCCACTGGCGTGGGCGGAGGGTTAATTATCAATAAAGAAATGTACACTGGGACCCATGGTTTTGCCCAAGAGATTGGGAATATGATAATTGATGGCGAAGCCCCTAAACCAAATCCCACGATGAACGCCAACAGTTTTGAAGCGTGTTGTTCAGGCGCTGGTTTATTTAACGCCGCCAAACGCTTTGCCCCCAGTATCCAATCAATCGCATCGATATTTAGTGATTCCCGCTTTTCACCGATTAAAAATATTTGGCTTGATAACTTAGGGAAAGCGCTCGCTAATCTTTATGCCCTTTATGAACCTGATGTGATTATCTTAGGCGGGGGCATTATGAATTCTGCTGATAAATTCTTTGACGCTATTGTCCCGAACGTTAAAAAATATACATTTACCGAACTTCATCCTTATATCAATATTAAAAGGGCTACTTTTGGTCCGCGCGCTGGAGTAATCGGCGCCGCCCTTTTCGCCCTCAATAAAGTTAATCAATAATTTTATTTGTAATCAGTTCGTTTAGCGAGCACTAACCCAAAGGCCGGTAACACGACTAAATAACTAATATTTGTTAAAGTGGCCCATAGCCATTCTACGTTTTTAGGTGCCGCGGTACCCCCTAAATATAAAAAAGGAAAAAGATAAAAGAGAAACTTTGCTTTAAGTCCTTCCCCTTCATTAGCGACAAACATATAAGTGCTAACCATCATTAACACAAAATAAACACCAAGAATAATCCCTAGTGGTCCAATTAAGTTTTTAAAATGATACGTTAACAAAGTTAAAGCTGTATAAAGCACAAACACTCCGCTATAAGCGACTAGTCCGCGTTTTAAAAACTCCACGAATGGTGACTTACCAAACCCAAAGATAATACTATTAAATAAATATGTGCTAGAACTATGGATAAACATAATGACAAACACATAAGTTAAAACCAAAATTAAAGAACTTAAAAACATATTGAGTTTACTATGACCCGCAACGATTTTATTGCGAATTGTATTATTAGTAAATTCACCCGATAAAACAACCGTAACGACAATTAATAACACTAAGCCAATATTACTCGTTGGATTAAAACTAGACGAATAAAACGTCAGCGGATTATAAAAATCAATTAGTAAATCGCCTACTTCTGTAAGATCCGCTACTAAACCAGATAAATACATAACAAGGGCGGTCAAAGCAGGAAAAACAAAGGCTAAGCCCATTAAGATATAAATACCTTTGCCTTTAAAGATACGCCGAAAATCAGCGACTAATAAGTTTTTCATATTAGGCTCCGACCCCCTTATTAATTTTTTGTAAATAATAATCTTCAATTGTTTCGCGCACAACTTCAAAAGCACTAACAAAATGTTCGGCGCCCATTAATAATTTAAGCGCCTTTTGCGCTTCTTCCTCCTGCGAAAATATAAGAGTAGCGGTCCCCTCTTCACTATAAGTGAAGTCTTTAAGTAATTCACGGACTTCATCATTAAGCGGTTGCATTAAGATAATTTCCGTGTAACTTTTTGCTTTCTTCGCTAAATCTTTAACCGCGATTTCTTCCACTAGTTCACCATGACTAATAAAGCCATAACGCGTTGCCACTTTATCTAACTCCGTTAAGATGTGACTAGAGATTAAAAATGTCGTCCCCTCTTTATTTAAACGTAAGATAAGATCACGCATCTCTTTAATCCCGGCGGGATCAAGGCCATTCATCGGTTCATCAAGTAAGATAAACTCGGGATTACTAAGTAAAGTTAAAGCAATACTTAAGCGTTGTTTCATCCCTAAACTAAAGTTCTTAACGACTTTCTTACTCCCGCGCTGCTCTTCTAAACCAACTTTATCAAGCATACTCGCTAAATCTTCATCTGTGTGTTTATACCCTAATAAATCGCTTTGGTAACGTAAGTTTTGTAAGGCGGTTAATCCTGGATGAAAAGCTGGGCTCTCCACAATCGCGCCAACACTCCCTAATCTTTTTGCTACATTTAAGGTAAAGGTGCCGGCTGTTGGACGTAAAATATTCGTAACAACGCGAATAAGGGTTGACTTCCCGGCGCCATTTTCCCCAACAAACCCATATATATCACCGCGATATATTGTCATATTTACATTATTTAAAGCATCTGTTTTCTTAAATCTTTTAGTGAGATTATTTGTTTTTAATAATATTTCCATAGCTCTTACTTCTTTCTTATTTATACTTATTTGGCTTTTGCTTCTTTTTTCGTTTTCTTTTCTAAATTCTTCTTCACCGCTAGCGCTTGCAGCGCTAACCCTGTTTTACTAAAGAGCGCTTGATTAAACCATACATTACCAATTGGAAGGTTTTTTTGTTTTAAGTATTTAAGCCCTTCCACCGTTGCCCACGTTAACCCTTCGACATTAATCCATCCTGGCTCAAAATAACAAATACCTTTTATATTGCCAGCGATTGCAATTTCAAAGAGTGATTCAAGGTAACGTTGTTGTCCTAAGGCCGTATACCCCGGAAGCCCACTTTTAGGGGGATATTTCTTTTTAGTTACAATCGTTACTTCGTCACCATCATCATACGGATAACTTGTCTCGACAATAAAGCGTTCATATGGATAATAAGTAGCGATAAATAAAAGGGAAGCTTCTAATTCACTAAGTTCACCATGAAAGTAAGGATAATAAGATAATCCTAAAGCATCAAATTTAAATAATCTTGGTTCCATTTCATGGAGAAACTCGGCACACGCTTCGGGATTACCACCGTCACTAATATGAATCATGATTTTTGTAGTCGGACTTGCTTCACGAATCGCTTTAATACCGGCGTTAAGTAAGATCGCCAAACAATCATATCCATTCGCGCTTGGTTTCTTGCCTTTAAACACTTTTGCAAACGGCCATAAGATTCCGCGATTAACTTCGTTCCCCACTTGAATATAATCCAAACATAAGTTTTCACTCGTAAAAGCATTTACTACTTCTTTTGTATATTCATAAACTTTATATTCTAAATCGGCAAAATCAAGCTTAGTCCACTCTTTCGGTAACACTTGATTATTCGCGGTCGCCCAAAAGTCACTATAATGAATATTAAGTAACAACTTAAAACCCGCTGTAACCGCTCTTTTTGCTAACCTAAGCGCGGTTTCTAAGTTATTGTGCCCTCCGCCATAAGAAACACCTTTATTCGTCGCTGGATTAACGAAAAGACGGATCCGCGCTAAATTAAAACCATTACTCTTTAAAATTTTAAATAAATCTTCTTTCTCCCCTTTAGTGTTACTAAACGTACCTCCTAATTCTTCAACGGTTAGGAGTGAAGATACATCAGCGCCATAGATGAAGTCTTTTTTCACTGCGTTTCCTCCTTACTATAAGGATTTAATAGTAATTAAATACAACACTCTAATTATAAAGGACTGCTTACGAACTTTCATTAAAAAACATAAGCAATAAAAGAAAACGACCCTAACTGAATAGCGTCGTCTCCACCCAAGGCGATAATCGGTTCCTGCCAAGTGCTGCCTCAGGTGCAATCATATTAACATAAATATTTATAAATGCAAAAAGAAAATACTTTTTCTACTCTTTTGGTTCAGGTTCGACTTTAGGTTCAGGAGCAGATTCCTTTGTTTTAGGAGCCGCTTTTTTTGCTTTTGGTGTCACTTCTTTAACTTCAGGAGTCGCTTCTTTAGGCGCGGGTGCTGGTTCTTTAGTTTTCGGTGTCTCTTCTTTAACTTCCTTAGGGGCAGGGGCAGGCGTAACAGCTTCTGGGGCCTTTTCGGCTTTTGGTTCTTCCTTAACTTTTTCTACAGCGGGTTCGGCCTGTGGTTTTTCTTCTTTTTTCGTTGCTTTAGCGGCCGCGGTTTCAATATCCTTTTTCATTTTAGCAAGCGCTCCGCTATCGACAAGTGGCATTACAAACACGCCAACCAGCGCCGCATAATAAAAGACGCCACCTAGGGCAAAAAATGCCCGGGTCCACCGAAAGTCACCGTAATCCCGAAAGCCGTTGATGAAAGTATCTAATAAATAAACAATCCCAATAAGCGCAAAAAGAGCCGCTACAACATAAGCATAAAATTTATCGATTTTTTCATAAGCATCGGGCTTAATAAACGCTAAGACAATAAGTAAAATAAGCGCGATGAATAATAGAATCAAGATGAAAAAGGCTTGGGTGGCAAAATCATTAAAACCAGCCCCAGATACCGCCCCAACAGGAAAAATTAAACTATGGGCAACGAGAAATGTTGTGGCTACAAGTAATAACTTTTGATTCTTTAGTTGCCGCGCAACAAGAAAGATTAAGACGAGCAGCACCAAAAAAAGATAACGTAATAACCAACGTTGATAGGCAATAAAACCTGATTGCCATACAATAAGATGAATCATCCACATAATAAAAGATAAACCAACTAAGATACCAATTATTAGCGTATATAAATCAAATTTTAGGGATATTTTTTGTGTATTATTTTCCATAACATATTCCTCTCTATATCGTTATTATAAAAGACTAAGGGGAGAAAAGTAAGTAAAATCGCTATTTTTTGCCTTCTTTTTCATTAACATTGACTGTGGGAAAGCCAAACTTAATTCCATGTTTTTCAAAGACAAGTTTAAGTTCGCGATTCATATCACGGACGACTTGATATTTTTTCATATCTTCCGTCTTAGCGTAAACTCGAATAAGTACACCATTACTATCAAGTTTTTGGACACCACGATAAATAGGGCCTTCGACAATATCCGCTATTTTTTCTTTTAAAAGTGGCAGTGCATCTTTAACAATCTTTTCAACATTTTCAAGCGGTTGATCGTAACTAATATAAACATCAGATATCGCTGGTGATAACTTCGCAGATGTATTTAAAATCATCCGTAAGTCACTGTTATTTACAATTAAGATATCGCCATAAATATCTTCAATTGCTGTTGTTCTAATCCCAATATCAATGACCCAGCCGCGTGTTTCACCAACTTGAATAACGTCACCAATTTTAAATTGTTTTTCAAAGATAATAAATAACCCGGCAATGACGTCTTCAATAAGACTTTGAGCGCCAAAGCTGATCGCTAACCCGACAATTCCGGCTCCAATTAGGAGTGTTGGGGTATCAACGCCCCACGCACTAAGGACGAGGAATATTGCCACTGCGCTACTAAGGTACTTAAAGATACTGCGGAATAAAACCCACCATGTTGAGTGTTTATTACGTTTCTTACCAAGGGGCACTAAAATATACTCAAAGAGTTTATTTAAGAGCCAGAAAAAGACAATAATCACAACACTTTCGGCAATTGTTATCCAGTGGTTCTTTAATATGTCGATAATGTTAAAAAACTTCCCAATGGTATTATTAACAAAATCGCCAAAACCAGTCCCTTGCAATAATTGATCACTAATTACCGCTAGGATGACTAATACCACAAAGATACCGATAACAACTAGTTTTGGTATTAGTCCTTTTTTAAATTTAAACTTCTTCGCATTCATACGTTTCTCCTCCTTTAGATATTGATTGTATAAATTAATTCATTTTCATATTGATATTCATAAGCTTTTTGTAAGTAAACATTAATCATTACAATATCTTGTTCCATATAAAAAACCATACATTCATATTCGTTATTATCCCCACCAGTGCCAGCGACTCTTTCGAAGCTAGTAATATACATTGGCACTAATTCACCCTCTTCATCATAAGCAAAGCATTCAGCGTAAGCGCCGCTTATAATATTACCTTCATCAACACAATCTAACGTAATATAAACCATCTCATATTCATATAAAATATGTTCAATATTGTATGTATAATACGGAGTCGTATAAACATCATATATCTCACTCTTATATACTTCTGCCTTTTTCCTAATATTATTCAGATATGGAACTTCAATTTGGGCGGTATACGCAGTATTTTCTGTTAGATTATCAAAGTCAAAAATAGGCGGGATGTATTCTCCGTCTGCACCCATATAAGGTACTGCAAATTCGCATAAAGCAATTAGTTCGTTATTTTGATATAAATTCAAAGTCGCGCTTCCGTGAAACGCTAGTGGAGCAAAGACTTCGGCCGCAAGGGAAAGGGACGTCATACTAAAAGCAACGGTGTGGATATACGTGAAGAAAGTTGGTGGTAAATCAATTGATTCGGTTAGTAAAATAACTTCTTCATTTTGTTTAGTGCCCGCTATTTTAAGAGTGATACAACTAGCGTGCTTAGGAAGCGACTCCAGCGTACAAATATTTGTTCCTTCAATTAGATCAATTGGTGGTAATTCAATTAATTCGGTGATTGGTCCTTCTTCCCCTGGTTCACTAAAACCAAATGCAGGGAATAGTTTTATATCAAATAAATCAAGATCAGGATTAAAAACAACTATTGCAAAAGTAAAAGTTAAGGCTTGCTCATCTTCAACATAACTAGTGTCCATTATCTTTACCGCGGGTTCACTAATGCTTATAACGTTATATGTTGCAAATGTTTTTTTACCATACCCCTGTGACCCTTTAATTGCTAACGTGTAATCTATATTAAAATAACGGATATTAAAGGTACCCGTTGATGTTCCTAACGATAAGGGGAAGGAAAAAGATTCTAAACCTGACTTAACATCAAGCACTAGTGATTCTTCTTCAAGGGTTAAATCAGGATCATTAATGAGTGTTTCGTAATAAACCGTATTACCAAGCACTTCCACATTAGTAAACGACACTTCTGGTTCAGCAGTAGTCGCTACAACAACAGCGGTAACTGCCACACTAGTGGTCACTGTAAACGACATCATCCAGCGAAGTACTTGTTCTTTTTTGAAACGTCCAAAGAATTTCTCGCGACGTGCTCGATAATTATCTTCCATATAATTCCTAAACCTTATTTTACTCTTAAAAGGAGTAAACAACAAGCAATGCTAAAAAAGAGTTTTAACTAACATAATTAACAATGAATGTTTGTATTTATTCTTTAACTTCTTCTCTTTTTTTCGTTTGCTCGTAGAGAACAACGCTACTAATTACATCTGTAATAAAAAGAAAATGGAGAACAATATGGAAAACAAGCATGCCATCAGGTTCTTTCCATACCTTTTTTACTAAGTAGCGCGCATTAGGCATACTTGTTACCACTACCATAAAGTAAGTAAACGTAAATATCGTGATTATTACTACCAAGATAATAGGAAGCACCATTATGTTTATTAAAGCGCCCATCGCTAACATAACACCAATAATAAAGTTAATAATATAATAAGGTATTAACATTAACTTGACGATCATTGTTTCACTAACTTTTTCTTCAGCGACTCCCGTTAGTGATTTAGTGACAACAATAACCCCAAAAACAAAAGTAACAAGCGCTAGACCAAGTCCGACATAACTTGCCCACGCAAAAGATTCTCCGGCAAATAAACCAATCACAAACATCGCTTGCATTAAATAAGCACTAACCACAAAGGCAATCATCATACATCTCTAATAATACTACTTGAATCTTTTTCTAAAACCATAATAACATTTACAATAATAACATTATTACATAAATTGCATAAAACTAAAGACATTAGCCTTATTTTTGTTATTCACATAACAAAATATTTAATTTTATTGTATTTATAAGGTTAGACCTGTTTTATCAAATTATTCATTAACAACTTCTAAACTAAATAATTTATTTTCATGTAATAAATTTGTTAATTCTTTTGTATTTATAAATTTAGAGTCAATTTGGTTAATGGTTTCGTTGATTATTGAAGATACAAGATAACCATCCACAAAGAATTCAAAATTATTAGTTATATTTTTTCTAATACTTGAATCTAAATTTTGAAAATAAATAGTAGTGTTGAAAGTAGTATTAAGTTCCTCTATATTAATATTCAATGCATTTTTATACTTTGGACAATTAATAGAAAACATATCTTCACTATAATTAGGAGGGACATTAAAAAACTTATTAATATAACTAGGAGCAAATACTGGTAATGTATTATTTTGGTCCGCTAAAGTATAAATTAAATTATCAAAATCATAAGTATTAGTAAGTAACACCAAAGAGTCGTGACTTGCACCAAGTATTACATCTAACATAGCGTTATATGCATTGTGCGTATCATCTAATTTGTATGATGTATAACTAATTTCACCTAATTTATCACTAAGTAATATTGTCATATCTTCATATATTTCTTCATCAGATAATACAATACCCACATTAGTGTACGTCTCTCCTAAAACAATTAAATCTCCTAGTGATTCAGCTTCTAAAGATAAAGAAGGAATAATAGGAAAGAAAGCTTTATCACTACTATATTCATAATTAACGACCTTATGAGCACTAGTGATAATAGGAATATCATTATTTGATGTAACACTATTATTAAGTTCATTATTAAAACTACCAATAATCGCTTTTACATCTCTTCTTCTAAGTGTTTCTTTTATTTTAGATTCATCAATATTTTCATATTCAAACCTTAATTCTTCTTGTGTACTAATAAAATAATTAATACCATTAACATAAGCATCACCAAAAGCAGCGAAGGATCCCGCTGTTGGGAGAAAGCTCACCAGTGTGTTTTTATTATTTTGTTTACAACTACAGCCACTTAAAAGAATAGTGAAAACACCTAATAAGCTAGACACCTTTAATCTATCGATTGATTTCATAAACTAATACCTTATCCAATTTTCTGGTGTTATGGAAAAATTTATAATCAGCATTTATTTAAGATGTAAATATATATTTTCAATAATTTGACCGCGGTTGGTGCTATCAAAATAGTGCTCAGCAAAACTAAGAACATTTGGATTGTTAGATAAAATACGATCAATTAGCTCTTTTTGGTAGTCTTCGCAACCAACTCCTGCCTTCAACGCAGTATGGCAAGCAGGACACAATTTTACAAGATTGTCTTCATGATCTAGCTCAGCAGTATTATTTAATGAAATATTGTGATGTATTTCAAAGTACGGTCTCTCAGTTCTTCTGTGGATAAAAGTTCTATCATCAAGATTATAAATAAATTTACAAGCTCCGCATTCATCATCAGTATAAATTCGCACTAATTCCACTATTGTTTTACTTCTTGTATATGTTGGAACCGCTAAGTGTAACAAATATTTATCATCATCAAATCCTAATTCTTTTCTTAATCTATTCACATCTTTTTCTTCTAAGTTTTTGCCAAAGATTTTATTACTAAAATGATTTAATCTATTCAAAAATAATTCTGAACCTTCGGGAATAACGTCTGTCATATCGATATAATTAATAAATTCTTTTTTTTCTATTCCATTATGAGAATATACGTTATCAACTATTTTAACCTTGTATTCATTAATCAGACCAATGTTTTTTACATACCAATTTAACTGTAATCTTAGTTGCGTATTCCTTCTATTAATCCCCTTCACATATTGGTCTTGTAGTTCACGAAAATTGATATTAATTAAATAATAGGGAACCATTAAATATTCGTTTAATAACCTAGATTTACCTAATTCAAATGTATTATCATAGAAATAGTCCATTGCTATTAGCGGTCTTGTCGTATCAATTGAACCTCTAAGTTCACAAAATCCTCTAATAAAATGTTTTTTACTTTCATTGAATTCTTCTTCTATGAACCATGGACAATTATTAAATAATTTAAAGTAAAGTCTATTAAAAAAACTGGATTTTGTAATATTCAAATCATTTATAATCAAAAAGACAGCTTTTTCTTTGCCTGCAAAAGAAAAGCCGCAATGATTATATGTTCTCTTATACTCATCGTACGTTATCCAATTAGTATTTTCAGTAATATTGTTAAGAGCAGTTACATAATTTTCTGTGTATGATTCAAAATCAAATTCTTCTACTTTAACTTTAGAAGATTTTTGGTAGGCGGAAACAGCTGCAAAATAATCGCCTTTTTTAGAAACAATTATTCTGCTTATTAATGCACCATGGATTAGCGGATGTAATTCATTTTCTAATATTTCACTTACTCTTATCATCATTTGATTCCCCCTTTGCTTTTTCTAGTCTCTTTAATGCTATTTTAAAATACCTATCATCATTTTCAATGCCAATAAATTTTCTGCCCAATTTTAGAGCAGCCACACCAGTAGAACCGCTACCCATAAATGGATCCAATATAAGTTCTTTTTTATTTGTATGTATTTCAACGATTTCTTTCATTAATTTAAGACTTTTTTGGGTTGGGTGTTCGGTTTTTTCGAAACCTGAAACTGTCGGAGTTTTAAATAATGAGCGCAAATACGGAGTATTTTTTGGTTTGTTAAAAACCCATTGGGCTCCTTTTTTAACTCCCCATATTGCGAACTCCATATCTTGAACATATCTTCTATTTATATTTCTTGGCATAGGATTGGCTTTTTGCCATATAAGAACGTCCTTAACATCGATGTTATTTTCCTTCAGTTCATCAATTATATAACTGATATACAAATATGAACAAAAGATAATAATGGAACCATTTTTATCTAATAAATCAATATAATCTCCAATCCATTTTAATAAATCGAATTTTTTATCCCATTCACCAAAATCAACACCCTTTCTCGGAGAATACATGGTTGAAAAATTATTTTCTTTTGAAATATTATAAGGTGGATCAGTAATTATATGGTTTACTTTAACGTTGTTATTTTTTAATTCTTTTACAAACACAAAAGAATCAGCTAGATATACACTGCAATTTTCATCTTCAATTCTTTTATCCTTATAAACATCTTCGATTGCCTTTGCAATTGCCTTTGCCATTAGTGGCGGGACAGCGTTTCCAATTTGGCGACAAATACTGGTTTTTGGTCCGAAGAATTGAAAATCGTCGTCGAAACTTTGAATTCTAGCAGCTTCTCTGGGAGTAATGGCTCTATGTAACACTGGATGAGAATTTCTTCCATTAGAAGGTGTATCAAATCTAGTGTCGATGGTCGGACTAACATCATCCCACTTTAATCGTGACCAAGTCGTTGCAAATTTTTGTTTTCCATGTAATTCAACAGGGATTGAAGATTTATCACCTTCATCAGGTACCATCATTAATTTTTCAATTGCTAATTTACTGTGATTTGTTGCTTTATGGTTATATAGTTTTTTTCCGCGCATATTCTTTTGAAAGATAGATTGTGGCTCGTTTATATAATCAGAAACATTATTGCCCTCACCTGAATTTAAATACCATAAGTCCGAAATGGCATCTCTTACCGTAACAATATTCTTAGTATTTCCGCGTGGAAGAGGAATGCTCCTACTAAGTGATCCAATAATTATTGCTCTTTCTCTATTTTGCGGAACCCCAAAATCTTTTGCGTTAATTACCCCAGCATTTACAATATATCCAAGTTTTGAAAATTTATTTCTAATTTCATTTAAAAAATAACCATCACACGCATTAATCAAATTTTTAACATTTTCGATTACAAACACTTCGGGTTTAATTGCCTTAACAATATCTATATACTCTAGGAATAAAAAGTTTCTCTGATCATCAAAACCAAGCTGTTTCCCTTTCAGACTAAATCCCTGACATGGTGGACCACCGATAATCATGTTAACGCCAAGTCGTTTTGATTCAGAAATAATATGTTTCCTTACTTTCTCATCGGTTATGTCGCCAACAATACCATGAGCACCCTTAATATTATTATTGAATGTTTTAATCGTGTTCTGGTCAAAATCAAGACCTAAAACTGTTTGAAAATTTTTATTTTTATCCATTCCATATGAGAAACCGCCAGCTCCACAAAATAAATCTAAAACCTTGAATTTCATATATTTTTTCCGCCTTTTTGAGGAATCAAATTTCACTCCCTCATATTATATCGTTTTATCATAAAAATGCATTAAATATTATCATTATATTTTCAAATATATAATATTTGGTTAAATTTAAATTTTTTTATCTTTTACGAAAAAGAACATTGATATATTTCAAAATGAATATTATAATAGTATTAGATAATAAAATTATCTAAAGCATAATTATTAATGAAAGGATTTTTTTAAGTGGCTAAAACAAAATCATCTGTTCGTGGTAAACAAAACAAGAAAATTGTCCCTGTTACCAGCTATACAAAAAAAGATGGGACAAAAGTTAAAGGTCATAGACGGTCAACCCCAGAATAATCTATGGAATCCTTATCACTTTGATTTTAAAAGAAGAAACAATTTCTCATTATGAATCTATTAAATATAAGGTGGACATTTTTTTAAATTCCAACCCGATTTAATAGCTTTGCTTACTTTTATAAAAAAATATTATTTTGAAATGTGATTATAATTTTATTTTCAATTTCACTGTATTTTTTTACATGATTACATATATCAATTTTGTGCTTTTAAATTAAATTTTTAGATATAAGAAAAAGTCAGAAATTTGACATTCTGACTCTTCCGTTTTTTATTTAATAGATTTTATTTTCTTAAACTTCTATTTTTCCTTTATTAAATGATGATACAGCCCCATTGACTGGAGCGACTGCAATAGCGGATAATAGCAGTAAATCCTGGAGATTGTATACCCCGCGATTTGAAACATATTTTTTGTTTTGATTCCTAATCTAACAACATATTCTTCTTTGTGCGTTGAAGCGATTAATCCAGTGAAGTAAGTAATAATCTCGCTTTTCTTTAAACTGGGCTGAATTTCTTGTTGTACCTTAAAGATTGGATTCTCTCCATCTTCTGTAGTAGCATTATCTTCTTTACCAATTACTTCTTTTGAATGGCGGCCAGTAACAATAAATTCATCTTCTAAAGTTAATCACTACTTTTTGAGATATCATTTTTTATAACATCAACTTCCCCGTTGGATATCATCGCTGCATCATCAGTGCTTGGCTTCAAAGAGATTTACCTATTTTTTCAAAAAATCATTCGTATATTTTCTGCTGGTGAGTGCCACAGAAGGAAGCGCCGATATCCCGCCCTTCATAACTGACTTTTCCTTATTTCATTCTTTAATTACTAAATTAATTAGAAATAATTTATACGATTATATTTTAAAACCGAAAAGATAACACTTTTATTGATTTGGTTAATTATCAAATAAAAGTAGAATTATAAATTGAAACAATGTGTTTCTCAAGTGGTGATGTTCTATATCCAGTAAAACCAATAACCAAGGTGTTTTTTGCTCTAGTAAATCCGACAAATAACTTTCTCTTTGTTTCAGCGTTGATTCCGTATTCTTTTCTTTCAAATTTTAAAAAGACCTTGTTAGACTCAAGACCTTTTGATGAATGAATTGTCATTACTCTATTGACAACTTTATACTTAGTGTAGTGATTTATAACTGTTTGATTGAACAATTGAGCACCTAACTCATTCAATATTTCCTTTGGTATTTGCACATCGCTTAACTTAAAAATTCTTTCTATATAATTAATCGCCTTTTCTGCTGGCTTAATTGATAAACTATCGTAATTTAAAAACTTAGAATCAATAATAGAGTCTAAAAAAATAATCAACTCCTCAACAGAGTAAGCATATTTTGGAACTTTATTTTTGTGGTTATAATAGAATTTAAGTATTTCCTCGATAATATATTGATAATTATCTGCAAATGCTTTGTTAGACTTCAATTCAATTGCTTTTGAATATATGAGATTTTTGACACCTGCCGCCAAGCAACGCTTGTAAAACTCTTCTGCCTCTTTATTTGTTTCAACCAAAATAAAATATTCATCATTGCTGATGAAATAATCTGGTTTAATTATGAATGTATCATCAATACTCACTTGCTTGTTATACGATATTACTTCTTTTGATGTGCTTTCACCCACTATCCTTCTAGCAAATTCCAATATGTTGTAGTGGCATCTGGCAGAATAAGTTAATTTATATTCCTTAAACCCTTTTCCTACCATTGAGTAAAATAAATCCGGCTGTGCCCCTCTGAATTGATAAATTGATTGTCTTTTATCACCAATTAGATAGCAATTGATGTTTGTGTTTTCAATTAACTTTTCAATAAATTTCAGTTGATAATAATTAAGATCTTGCGCCTCGTCAACATAAATTGAATTATAAAGTGTTTCAAAATATTGCTTTACAACCGGAACTTTTTCTATGGCATCACATGCAAACAAGTATGCAGCAAATGAGATTTCATAATTGTTATCAATCAAATTGTTTATCCATTTTTTATAATAGTTTTCAATTTCTGTAATCCTAAGATAATCCTTAGTTAATATATTTACGAGAGCGTTTTTATCCAAAGGAGGAATTGTTACGTTGAGTTTACCCTGAATATTTGGTGATTTTGGTAATAACTTACTTAAAATCCTGTTTTTGAATGGTATTACTATTTTATTAAGAATGAATGAATCAATAGTTCCCACATATGAAAATTCATTGTATACTTTGTTGCTCAATTTCTTTTCTAGTTCTCTAGATACTTCTCTAGTAAAAGAACATACAATGATTCCTTTGTTCAAAGATTTTTCTTCTATTGCACGTAACTCTTTTTCGGCTTTTTTAATTAATGTGTGTGTCTTCCCAGATCCTGGGCCAGCAGATACTAGTATCTTAGATTCTGTTGAATTAATAATAATCTCCTGTTCTTCAATTAACCTACGGTCGATCATCATATAAAAACTCCACTAGTATGTTTTTTTGATTTCTGTCATTTACTTTCAAAACAATATCGTTATCAATTAGATATTTATGCAAATTTTTCATTTTTCTTTGACTAAGTATTTCTATAACATCAGTTTTTTTATCTTCTTTTAAACCAACAAATTCAGCAAAAGCATTTTCAAAACCATTTTCTTGACCTTCATGTACATAAATGTTGTACACCTTGAGAACATCTACTAAAGAAGGCACGTTTTTTTTAAAACTAATATGTTCTGGTGAGTTATTAATAACATTAAATGTATTCTCTTTGATATCGATACCCGCCAAGTCTCTTATTAACTCAATGGTATTTTCATCTAACAGCGAAAATGCTCTTTTTAACCCTGCATACACATATTCATCATCATCTTTTCCACTTTGGTAATAGTCATTATCAGTCAGAATATGAACTTTAATTCCAAGTGATTCTAAAATTTCTTTTGATGGTTTGAAATCAACACCATAGACACAAATGAATCCAACACCCCTATTAAGAACAATTTTTCTAAATTCATCATCGCTGTTTATGAGAATGTTATAAAACATCTTCTCTGAATACCCTTCGATTAAAAGTACTTCATTGTAAAAAAAGGATTCTGCAATCTCTTCATTTATAGAATATCCAAATTTTTTATAAATTTCCTTCCCATCTACATTAACTCGGAAACAATTAAATTTTCTTTCTTTAGTTTTTTCATCTATTTCATAATTAAATTTAAAAATTTCTTCAGTTTTTCGGAAATCAATTATACTAGGCGAGTGAGTGGTTACAATAGTTTGACCTGAAAAAAAGTCATCCAATATGGATGCATATTGCTTTTGTAGTAATGGGAAAAGATGATTTTCAGGCTCTTCAAGAATAATAATTTTTTCTTTATGTTTTTCTTTTATGAGTTTTTGCAATAATAATGCTAAAGTTTTACTTTTTCCATCGCCAATATTAATTTTTTTATCATTTAAAACGCATGGAACTATGTCTAATGATTTATAAATATTAGATAATTCAAAATCGCTTTTAATCAAGAAATCAATGTCACCAAAAAACTCTTTCATCGAACCAATATTATTCAATTCATCTTGCATATTTTTTATCGCCGAATCATTAGAAATACTTTCATTGAGTTTTATAATACTGTCGGATATATCTTGACCTATTGCCAAATTCGCTTTTTCATTTAATAACTTATGATAAGAAAAATAATTTTTAGTATCTCTGCTTAAATCGTAATTAGGATAAACATAAATAATATCTACGACCTTATCCAAACAATTTCCAATAGCTGCAGATTTAGGCTCCGTTTTATCTAATGATCCAAAAATAATATATTCATCATACGCCTGTATATCATGATTAAAAGTAGCATTAAATTCTATCGTTAAAGTTTCTGTGCCATCGTCATTTACATCAACATATTCTTTTAATATTGCCCTATTATTACTGGATATTGCACTTAAATCTAATACCATTTTTATCAAAATGTCCATTTTGTTTAAATTCGTAGAATCAGACTCTACTAATGGCTGTCTTCTGGTTTTATAATCCAAAACCTTTCTAATGGCATAGCAAAAGTTAGATTTTCCAGAATCATTTTTTCCTATAATGAGAAACCTTTTCTTTAGGTTGACTATTTGTATATTCAACCCTCTAAAATTATTAATTTCTATTTCTTTGATATACATTATTCACTCTCCCCTTACGCTTTTTATTTAACATTGATATTTTATTGATAGCATCAATCATGTGGAAAATGATTGAATTTTTTATACTACTCTTAATTTTACTGTATTTGATTTAACCGTAACATGTTTTTCATCAAATATAATTGTAGTGGTAAAGTAAAGATCATGTCTTCCTTTAGTTAATGATTTCTTAACTTCATTTTCATCTAAATAACCATATGATCCTATATTCCAAGTTTCAGTGTATGTATCACCATCGGCAATAAATAATTCATTAGGCTCTCCTAATAATTCTTCAGTCGAAGGATACGGATACTCAAATCTTTCAATATGGGGCACAAAGGGAGAATAGTAATAAGAAATAGTTATATCTTCATAAGCTTGATTTAAAAGACTTACCATTACAACGAAATCTTGCCCTTCTTCTTTTCTCTTATTATCTACTTTGATAGTTAACACAAAGTCTTCCATATATTTACAACTTGTCACATTAAAAAGTGAGAAACACGATAACAATAATATAAATAATCCACTCTTTTTCATATTAGTAGCCTCACATATTGAATTATATACTTAAACAAATTAAATGTGTATTTCGAATATTGAATACTTTCAATTATAATTAAAAACTGAAATATAAAAATGTATTGACAATGTGCGCACATAATAGTATTATAAAATTGGTGGTAGAAATGATTAAAGATACAAATTTAAATGTTAGAGTAAATGGTGAAGTTAAAGCGGAAACTGAAGCAATTCTAGATGAACTAGGTCTTTCTTTTTCTACGGCAATTGATTTATATTTAGCGCAAATTATTAAAAAAAGAGGAATCCCTTTTGAAGTTAAATTGCCTAATGCCCAAAAAGTTGAAAAATCTTTAAAAATGGGAAAAATAATTAATTCCTTGGGTGGCGTTGAAACTAACCCCAAATTAAATAAGATTATTCACTTATACGCTAATGGTGATATAAGCTACAATGTTGCATTGTATGCAATCAAAGAAATAATCCACAATGTATGATTTTACTCTTGTATTATTCTTCTTGTTAAAAGAATAACGTATGTCGCAAAAGTATAAAAACACCTTACAAAAGAAAAGGGCATCCACATTGGATACCCTAGACATGTCTTAACTAACAAGTTATTTTTTATTTATTTATGAATTTCATTATATCTTTGATTGGCTTAGCCCCATCGATTGATGAAGGGGAAAAAAGATTAAAAGCAGCGCTAGCGTGCGCTATTTTTAAAATCATTTCTGCTTCTAAATTATTGGATAATGCATATAAGGCTCCCGCAACAAAAGCATCACCCGCTCCCACCGTGGAAATAACTTTGTTTTTAGGGATGTTGAAGCTATTAACTACGACAAAAGCGCCCTCTTTTTGCTTCATAACCGCGCATTCTGGGTAATGAATAATAACAGTATCTTTAACTCCTAAACTAAATAAAACATCAATTGATTTTTTAATGTTTGAAAGAATAATATTATCATCTTTATCACGAGCGGGAATACCAGTAATACTAGCCGCCTCTATTTCATTAATAATGACATAGTTACAATATTTAAGTGACGGCACGACCACTTTTTTATAACGGTCACTAGTGTCACTTACAACATCAATTGATGTCTTAATTCCTTTACTTTGCACTTTATGTAATAAGCGAGCCATCTTGGTACCATACTCCGCATCTTCTACATCTAACTTTGCTAAAAGAAGTAAATAACCAATATGGAAAATATCACAATCTAAAGTATCAAGATTAAAGTCTTCTACTTTTAAGTTATCATTAGCCCCACCATATTGATAAAAGGTGCGATAGCCTCCCTTTTCAATCATTACATCGGTGTAAGATGTCTTCTTCTCCTTATCAATAATGACATTAGTGGTGTCAATAGCGTACTTCCGATATGTATCAAGAATAAACTTCCCTTTTTCATCATGCCCCACTCGACCAAAGACTTTGATATCAATCGTGGGATCAATTACTTTTAAATTTATAGCAGTGTTACAAGCACTCCCTCCCACACTCATTTCTTCATCAAATATTTTGGAAAGCATTCCTCTTTTCGGGAGGACTTCAATCCGCTTAATCGCATCCACAATCATATTCCCGGCAAAATATATTTTATTCATAATCAATGTCCTTTAACTTTTTATAAATATGTTTATTGGCAAGATATAGTTCTTTGTATATATTGTAGTACTTCAAATACTTTTCATGATTATTAATGTTTGGTCGTTCTTTTGAACTATAACTTGTCATATGTTTGACAGCTTCTTCAACCCTAGTGTAATAGCCCGCAGCCACACTAGCGAAAAGGGCGCCACCAAGCGCTCCTGCTGCACTTGTGTTCGTTTTTACGGTCGGGGTGTTAAAAAGGTCAGTAAGTGGCTCTACCAGCGTTTTAGAATGGCTTCCGCTGCCCGCTAAGAGAATTTCTTGTAATTTAGTGTTACTTTCCTGTGCGTATTCAAACAAATGATATAAAGAACAAGCAATTCCTGCCATCACCGAACGGGCAATAACTTTTCTATCCGTATTTGTTTTAATACCAATGAATGTTCCCTTAGTGTCAAAGAGCACTGCTTTAACCCCAGAAGTCCCTAAGTCTAATCCTACTAAATATTTCATATTTAACATGACAACGTTGTCAATTTTATTTTACTATATTATAATTAAATTAACAATAATATATGTCGAGGAAAATACACTATGGTCACACTAATTGATGTTGCAAAAAAGGCAGGAGTTTCCCCTTCTACGGTTTCGCGTTACATACGAACACCGCACGTTGTTTCAAAAGAAAAAGCCGAAATTATCCAAAAGACAATTAATGAATTAGGCTACTCGCCTAACTTAGGAGCCTCCCTTCTTAAAAGTAATACCGCTAACTTAGTGGGCCTAGTCATTCCTAACACTTATAACTACTTATTCATGACAATTATTAATCAGCTTACCAATCGACTTAAAGCCGAAAATAAAAACCTGATTGTTTTATATTCCACCGACTTTGCCGAAGTTAAAAAATGTATTAAAACACTTATCTCGCTCCAATGTAAATCAATCATCTATATTCCTGAAAAAGCAAGTAAAACAATTGATACTTACACGAAGAATAATGGAATCTACTCTTTACAACTCTTTATTGATGCGATGGAGCAAGATGATGCCATTATTATCGATGACATCCAAGGTGCATATATTGCGACCAAAAACTTAATTAAAGCTGGTCATAAAGACATTGTGCTCGTCGATGGAGATAATGAAGTCTTTCGTAAAAGAAAAGAAGGGATGAAAAAAGCTTTCCTTGATTCGGGGATTATTTTTGATGAAGACCGCCATCTTTGTCCTTTAACTGAAAATATTGATGTGGTGCGCCGCGTCCGTAAACATCTTTATAATCATGAAACAACAGCGCTTATTGCCGTTACCGAAGGTATTGCGCAACAAGTTTGTCTTGCCTTACAACAAATTGGTAAGTCTATTCCCGATGATATTTCCCTTGTCGTCTACGATGACTCCCAGTGGGCCCAATTATCTAATTACTCGGCAATTGGGCATCCCATTAATGAGTTAATTGATAATATTACTAACCTTTTACACTTACGTAATGATGATGAAAAAATAAATAAAATTGTTATTCCCCCAATCTTTATTAAACGGGGATCAATTAAGGAGATTTAATTATGCTAATTAATCGTTATGAAGAAATCAAAAAGTGTTCGCGAAATGCCTATGCCTTACGTCTCTACGGTCAGCTTGATTACTTATTACAACTTAATAACGTAAATAAAGGAAAGTTTGACCCTCTTTTATTAAGAGCGCTTAAAGAAATCATTAATTTTTACAATAAAGAAAAAACATTTACGAACGCTTTTGTTAAAAAAATAGAAAATTCACTAATGAGTCTTCAAAGTGAAGCGCAAAAGTATACCGTTATTTGTATTGGTCACGCCCATATTGATGTGAACTGGCAATGGGGCATTGATGAAACTGTTAATATTACTGCTTCTACTTTTGAAACAATGTTATATCTCATGGATAACTATCAAGACTTCACCTTTATGCAATCGCAAGGTTATCTTTATGTTTTAATGGCGAAATATCGTCCCGACTTAATTAAACGTATTAAAAAGTATGTTAAAGAAGGACGGTGGGAAGTAACCGCTTCTACTTACGTAGAAAATGATAACAATATGATTGATATGCTTTCTAGTAATCTCCAATTTAAATACTCCAAACGGCAAGTCGCTGAAATTTTCGATATAAGTGACTCCGCTCTTGATCTTGATTTTGAGCCTGATACTTTTGGTCATCATCGCTATCGCCCCGAAATCTTAGTAAACAATGACATCAAATACGTTTATCATTGCCGCGGTTCTTTTACAACCTCTATTTATCAATTTGTGGCCCCCAGCGGCAAAGAAGTTCTTGTCTTCCGCGAACCAAATTGGTATTTAGGCTTTATTGAACATGATTCATTTACTTACGTGCCTGCTTTCTGCAGTGAAAATGGCACAAACTTTGCGCTAAAAGTATATGGTGTCGGTGACCACGGCGGTGGCTGTACGGTCCGCGACTTAAATCGTTTGTACGATATGCAAAAATGGCCGCTTATGCCCCATATTAAATTTGGAACCCTGCATGACTTTTTTAAAGAAATTGAAAAAGTTCCTAATATTAAAAAAATTGACTATGAACAAAACTGTGTCTTTACTGGTTGTTATTCATCAGTCTATGAAATTAAAAAGCAAAACGCAATGGTTGAGTCTAACCTTAAAAAAGCTATGCTTTGGTGTGCATTAGATGATAAACACAAATATTCATTTGATGAAGCCTTCCATGCCTATTTACCAACGCACTTCCATGACACAATTACTGGAAGTAATGTTAAAAGCGCGATTGATTTTGCCCTTGGTGAATATCAAATCGCTCTCTCCAATATTGGCGCTAATAAGGCGCTTGCCCTTAAAACTTTAAGTCAAAAGATTGATTCAACCAAAATATATTCCGCTGCGGCAGTGGAATTTGATAATATCGCGATTGGGGCAGCAGGCGGTTATTTAAACAAAAAGAATAACTTTGCGCTTTCACTGGGATATGGTAAAGAACGAGCCTTTGCCATCTTTAACCCTTCAAACTTTACTCGTGACGAAGTAATTGATCTTGATGTCTGGGATTATTATGGTGACGTTACTAAGTTAGTGGCGTGTGACGCTAACGGGAAAGAACTTCCCTTCTCACTGCGCCAAGTGCACCCCTTCTTCTATTGGTATCATAATTGTCATACCGTATCCGTTAAAGTAAAAGTGCCAGCTTTAGGGTACACAACCGTGTTACTTAAAGAAAAAGATAAACTTACCGCGCTAACCCCTGATCCTAATCCGCGTATTTCTTTACCAAAGGATGATATTGTGCTAGATAACGGTATCGTTAAAGCAATCTTTGATAAAACTTCTCTTAACTTAAACTCCCTATTACTAAACGGTCAAGAACTAGCGACTAACGGCCGCTTTGAACTTGTAGTTGAAGACGCTAGTGAAAGTATGACTGCGTGGCGTATTGGCCGCTTTAAAAAGATAACACCACTATCAAACTTCAGTGTTATTCCTGGTTCTTACTTTAAAAATGATGTGCGCCAAGGTTTTAGTTATCGCACTACTTTTAATAATAGTGAAATCTTTGTTCATGTTTCCCTCGACAAAGATGATGCTTCCCTTAAATTTAATGTCGGGTTACGGTTTTATGAAATTGGTAGTCTAGAATTCGGGGTACCGATGCTCCGTTACGTCGTGGAAAACAGTGAAAAACCAGCGGAAGCAATTTATAACGTAGCCGGCGGTTTCACTAAACGCCCCGCTAAAAATCAAAACCAAGTTGCACTAAGTCTTGTTAGCGTTGGTAAGCTTGGCATCTTTGGTAAAGGACTCCACGGTTACCGTTATGACAAAGATTCACTTAGTGTTACCCTCATTCGTAACTCGCTTGACCCCGCAGTTAATCCCGAACTTGGTGATCACGAGTTTGATTTTAGACTTTTGCTCACTAGTAACCTAGTAAAAGCTCACGAAGTTTATACGAACGAATTAGACCATATCTTACTTACTTATCAAAAAGGACCTCATCCACTTGAACATACTTTTATTAGTGTTGATGAAAAGTTACAACTTCACTATCTAACAGACGATGAAGTCGTTGTCACTAATCACGGTCCTGCCGAAGAGTTTATGGTCCTTAATAAAAAAGTTCACCTTAAAAAAGATGAGACTAAGATTATAAAAAGATAAGTTTAACTTATTTTAATTTAGGATATTCACTACATAATAAGCGATACGGTTTTTCATCTTCTTCAATTTTTGGAAATCTTCCAGTTGGGGGATTAAACCGATTATCATTTTTATCATCGTTACATTCGCTTACTTCGCCAATTAGAACCATTCCCGTCCCTTTTTGCGGCGTAAACGAGTGATATAATCTTTGGTAAATATGTATTGATTCACCTGGTTTTAAAATAACACTAGCGCCAGCGTTTACAAAGTAAGTACGCCCATCGCTAATGATTTTTACTTTGCTTTCATAATCAATTTCTTCGTTTGGTAACGAATTATAAACTTTAATCGCTAAGTTACCACCCCCACGATTAATAATATCTTCGCTTTTGTGCCAATGGAAATGATTAATGCACGCTTGTCCTTCCATTAAACACATTATTTTTTCAGCGTATACTTTGGGATACTTATCGGCCATTAAGCGATTACCGTTACGAATGGTAATAAGTGATAACCCGTAACGCTTAAAATCACCAAGCCCAAAATCAGTAATATCCCACCCTAAACTACAGTCCACAACTTCTTGATATTCTTTGGTCTTATTTTGCCAGTCTTCAGGTTTAAAATGACAAAAAGGGGGCAAAGCAAACGAATACTTAGCGCACAATCGTTCTAATCTTTTAATAGCTTTATTTATTTCACTTCTTTTCATATGCACGATTAAGGTAGTGACCCGAAATAAATCGAGTCACTACCCTTGGTTTTAATTAATAATTACCAGCAATAGCCAAAACGACGGACATAACATCTCGTTTGCGCATTGCCTTCATTAGCGATTGAGTAAGTTTCAATCGATAAGAATCCAACTTTACCCTTAACTGCATCTGGGGTGGCAAAGGTGAAGAAATTTGCTTCCGCGAGTAATTTAAAGGTCACGATGCTATGGGCATCGCTACTCATTTCATACTCAGTCGCATCACAGAAACCATCCCACGTTAAGGGGTAACAGGTAAACGATGAGAAATCTTCATTTGGTAAATAGAACACAATCCGAATCTTGGCGGTGTCAAGCATATCAGGGGTCGCGGATGGTGTCTTAGCCCATATTCTAAATGCGGCCCCGTTAGTCGGTACTTCAATTTTAGCAAACATCGCTGTTTGCGCCGCTTCCGTTCTTGTTCCAGCAATACCGCTGATGAAGCCTAAGCAGCTCGTGTTATCTTCAAAGACAACATTACTACCAGGAGCACGATAAAGGTGCAGTTTACTGGTCGTATAGTCATCGTGAGGGGGGAATACAACGTTATCTTGGACCGTTCGCCCGGACCAAGTGAAGTCCCAGTCGGCCGGCACATTCGTGTTAGCCGCGGCAATTGTTGGCATCGCCGCTGCTTGTTCTTTAGTCATACCAAGGAGACTTTCAGTAGTAACATGGACCGTGACAAATTTGTATAAGCCACCACATGAGACTTTAACGCGGGCAGTACCAGCGTCAACCCCCATTACAACCCCGCCCGCATCAACCGCGGCAATACCGGCAAAACTACTTTCAAAAGTAAAGCCTTCTTCACAACCAACTAGATCAGTTGGAGTAATAGTTACTATATCGCCTTTTACAACATTAATACTTTCGGGTACGTTAAATGACGTTTCGGGAATTGGTAAGACGGTCACATCAACGGTGAGACTAACTCCTGGAGCCCGATCATTAGTAATCGTAATGGTACAGGTCTTGGTTTCGGTTACTTCTTTCGCCGTAATTAACCCTTCCGCGGATACACTCGCCACTTCAATGTTACTGCTAACGAATGTATTCGTGCCATTAACCGCATCTCCTACTGGATTAATGACGATTTGGCTCGTTTCGTTTGAATAAAGTTCAACGCTAGCTTCACTCCCTAAGAAGATGTTTGGTTTATCATCACAAATAAAGCCCATTCGTTTAATACCAAAGCAGTCATATTTGCCAGGAACTTTGCCATCAGCCATTAATTGGACCGAGACAATAAGATTATTTTTACCGCGAAGGTCATATTTTCCTTCAACCGCAACCGAATAGATGAACATATTAAATTCGGGCGCACCCGAAATTTGGCCATAGGCTGTATCACTAATTTCTTCAAAGGAAATCCAGCCATCAGCGTCTTGCGTTAATGAACCAGCATCAATGATTTGCAGTGGATATTCATTAAATTCGGTATAGTCAGCATTTTTTGCTTCATAGGCCATTAATCTAAATTTACCCGCGCCTGATAATGGAAATTCTTCGGCATCATTAACGTTGGACCAACCCCAGAGCCGATATGAATTCGCCCATGGTGAGACGTCCATCTTATGATAAGTTACGGCACTGATTTCAGCATCACCCTCTTTAATACCGCGCATAACAACGACATAGTCTCCATTGAAAATAGCGGCATTTTTAGTAGTCGCCCCGCGACCAACAACGGCGGTATCAGGGCGGGTGCCTTCAAAGTCAAATTTCGCAGCGGTTGATTCGCCATGCGACATATCATCAATAATATGCCAACCATAGTCAATTAAAGGTGCACCCGAATAATTGATTGCGGTCGCATCACTATCCATCGCCGCGATATTTTTAAGTTTCTTAAACGGCATTAAGCCTTCTAGTTTGTTGGGATCAACAACCGTTAAGGGGATGTCTTTGCGTACCGAACCACCTTTAACGAGAATACTTGTTTCACCTTCGCATAGAGCGGTGACTAATCCGGTATTAGAAACAGTCGCAATATTCGTATCATACGACGTATACTCAAAGCTACTAATGCCAACGACGTTAGTAGGGGTAATTTGATACGTTTCTTCAACGTTCATCGTAATCGACGCTTCTACATCAAAGCCGGGCACTACTTCTTGGGTTGTTGAGGGTGGGGTACTAGTTCCTGCGGGGGCACTAGATTCTCCGCCGCGACAACCGGCGAGTAATGCAAACACTGCCGTTATGAGAAGTGCTTTCAAAGTTTTGTTTTTCATAAATCCTCTCCTTTATTTTATTTTTTTGAAAGTTATATTTTCCACGCTGGCTTCTCCGTGCACTAAGACGCCAACTTTATTGGACTTAAAGTTATACATTCTAGTCGATAAGGCGACTTCATCATTTAAATAAGCAATCGCCATATTATCTTCGACAATGACTTTGAGAGTATTGAGCGTACCCTCTTTTACACTAATGGGCCTTTCTAAATAGACCGATAAATATGAATACTGCGGGAAGACTGGAAATAATTCAAACACTAATCGTTGATGATGGGGTTCAACAAAGAAGCCGTAGCCCGTATCATCTTCAGGAGAAGTGTTAAGTAGTAACCCAATACGCGCTGCTTTGGAATGATATCTAAACTTAAACTCTAACTGATATGTGTTTGTGTTATCAACTTCACTATAAGCGGTAAATACTTTCGTTAAGCTTTCAATATGGCTTAAATCAACTGGTTTTTTATCACGGGTAACAAATTTTAATGCTTGACCTTTCGCGAAGGCATTATCAATTTCGTCAACCATTTTAACCCGCAGCGTTCCATCTTTATTTTGGAAGAGTTCATGGACGACGAGGTTACCACCCCATTGCCAAAGGCCGTTATCGACATTACCTTCCTTGGTTGGATTCCAGCCGAGAATAAAGCGCCTTTGGCCATCTGACACTGTCTTTGCCGCATAATAAGCGCGCCCATCAAACTTATCGTTCCGCGGTTTAAGCCACGGTCCGGTAAGTGACTTTGCCATCACGTAACGCGTTACGTGGTAACGCGAAAACTCGGAAAAGACATGATAATACCACTCCCCCATTTTAAAGAGATCGGGGCATTCATGGGCATAATAGAGTTCGGGAGCATAGAAGGGGCGTTTAATTTCCCACTTCTTAAAGTCTTTCGACACTAATAAGGTCGTCGCCCCACGCCGGAGCTTAGGACCATTACTCATCCTAGTAGTTAAGAGCATATTGTATTCTTTTGTTTGCTCATTAAAGAACACATAGGGATCGCGCCAATCGCGATGTTCATATTCACCACTACTAGGGGCAATAAAGGTATCTTCCGGAATCTTTGTCCAGTTTTCTAAGTCTCTACTAACAGCGTGCATCACCGCTTGGACATAGTTACCTGGATCCATATCAATATTATGACCCGTGTACCAAATGTGATAGAGACCATCGGGCGTCTTAAACACGCTCCCCGTGAAGACGTATTGATCATACTCTTCTTTATGGCCGCGTTTTAGCATTTCGCCGTGATCTTTAAATGTCACGAAGTCTTTGGTCGTAATTTTAAACCATGGCGTGCCGACTTCTTCTTTTAAGCGATAATCTAAAAGATAGAAAATATGATAAACACCATTTTCGTAATAAGGGATACAATCGGCGATAATAGCGTGAGCGGGTTTATAAAATAATTTGGTGTTTGCCATATTAACTCCCTTCACTAATATCTTTTAATTCATAGAACGGATCTTCTGTAATGGTGACTCCTTCCACATCAAAGCGCATTTGCCGGAATTGGAGGTGAACCCCTTTACAACAGTGTTCTTCGTTTTTATCAAAGATGTCATAAACTTGGTCTTGCTGAATAATCCACGTTAAATTCTTGCCTTTATAAGTATTCATATCAAAGTTAATGAATTTATCGAAAGTTTGATCAAATTCAATCCACCCATTCGTCATATCATGAATCGTATAATCTTCTTCAATCATAACGATTCTAACTAACGAGGTATCATTAGGGTGAAGGTGACTACGGAACACAAATTGCACTAAACTTGCTTCTTCGGGAACTCTAACTTTGTTATAGACCATTGTATTCATCCGGTCATCATCTGGTTCATTATTATCATCCCAATAATCTTGACCGACAATCCATTTCGCCCAGCCACCATCAAGGGCGTGACTATACCACGTATCTTCGGAATAACCTGCTTTCCATTCCGCAAACGCGACTTTATTAAATTCCATATCGTGATTCACAATCGTAGACACGGGCAATTCATCCATCGTCGTTTTGGTGAAACCACGAATTAAGTAATCGGTTGGTTCATCGGTAATCGTGACGGTTGTATCACCGTAGATATCATCCGACATTTCACTTGTAGCGCGCACCGTTGCCACGCCAACTTTCTTAGGCAAGAGTTTGCCGCTTACAGGATCAATATCACAAATATCAGGATTAAGGGAGGAAAAGGTTGATCGTAAGTATGAAGTTTGTTCTGGTTCATACTTCGGTGTCATTCTAAATGTTGGATCATTAAGCGAGACGGTCACATCGGTTTTAGTAAATGTGACTGATTCAACATCATAAGGCGTAATTTCGGCCGTAAAACTTGCCTTAACGGCGGGATCA
>MWCB01000012.1 GCA_002069815.1 Tenericutes bacterium ADurb.Bin239
ATGACAGGATTTGAACCTGCGACCTTCTGTTCCCAAAACAGACGCGCTACCAAGCTACGCTACATCCCGATGCTTATGTATTCTACCAAATGGAATTAAATATAGCAAGTATTAAATAACTTCGTGCCTAATGCAAAGCATTACAAATAAATAAGGGGCAATATAAACGACAAATAACTCAAATTAGACTTTATTTTTTAAGTGTTTAGTTATGAGATTAAAGTATTCATTAACGTTCTTCTTTTTATCAAATATTACAAGCGGACTATAATTTAATTTAGGCTTTGTTTTTTTATTCGCCATCTTTTCAATAATCTCGGCAACTTTATGATAATTACGGTAATTAACGGGATAAAGTTCGGGGATAGTATTAACCCATTCTTCATGGTGATAGAAAGTTTCAAGCCCAATGAAGATAATTGGTTTTTGGGCCGCTAAACAACTCGCTGTTTTAAGAGGTAAGGCGGTTTTAATAATGCCCGGTAAGATTGAGATAATGTTAACATCAGCGTTTTTATAAAGTTGCGCGGAGTCTTCGACACTATGAGGCGGATAATACGTCGCGTTTACAATATTTTCATCATGAATCCGCGCGGCAATACGAGCGGCTTGACTCCCTTCACCAACAATATGGAAATGGATACGCGGTTCATGGACTAAAAGTTTAGCCGCACTTAAGATTACATCAATATCTTGGACATAGCCAATATTACCAGCGTAGACGACATTAAACTGTAAGGGATCAAAGAACGTGTATTTTTTTAAGGTCGGGGCTTTCGCTACTTCACTAATATCAAAATTATAAATAACACTGATTTTGTCGTTGAA
Source organism: Tenericutes bacterium ADurb.Bin239 (assembly GCA_002069815.1). Classification (GTDB taxonomy): domain Bacteria; phylum Bacillota_I; class Bacilli_A; order RFN20; family CAG-826; genus UBA1361. Next base: position 829 of record MWCB01000012.1, read on the forward strand.
ATCGCCTTTTGCTAATAAAGTGCGCCGCATTGTTTCACTAATAGTGATAACTTCAGTCGCCCGTTTTAAACTTTTAACTTGGAAGGGATTAAATAATTTATAAGCAAGATGTTTCTTTGAAAAGACATTATCTGGATAAATATCTTGCACATTGTAAACAACTGGAATTTTCTTACGGGCGCAATACTTAGTGACAAGATAACTATAAAGTAGGGGCGGGTTACTTGACACAAACACAGCATCACTTTTAACTTTCCGTAATTTCTTCGCTAAACGGCGTGCGACACTAATATAACGTTGAAGCAATTTAAACTTACTAAAGCGTTTAGGGGGATATGTATAACACTTAACCCGATAAATTGTAATTTTTCCGTTGACTTCAACACTACTTTTATTATATTTTTCTTGTTCTTCTAAAGGTATACCCCGGGTTGGATTTGGCGTAATAATATTAATCTCATGCCCCGCCTTAATTAACTTCTCCCAAAGTGGCCGATATAAATAATTTATCGTTGGCTTCTCAGGGTCATAATAAAAAAGCATAAATGTTATTTTCATACCTTGAATTATAACATGAGCCACTTAACAAAGCGGACAATTATTATAATTTTTAATATTCTATCAAAATCAAGTGACCACATGATTTTATGGTGTGTCTACATTTAGGGTACCAGTACACCCCAAATGTCTCCCCAGGTATCACTTTTATTTTGCTACTAAGCATCAAATTTTTGACAAAAATTAGTGTTGGAAATAGTTAAACACGACTGCAAAATAGTGATAATTACACAAATTTATTAGTCATTGTTGTGTCACACATTGATAATTCAATTTTATAATTCACCTATTTCAGGTTTTTTCCAGTGTTTTTAATAGTATATGTTGCAAAAACACTGATGTTATGTATAAATTTGAAGCGATTGTATCAAACCTATCGCTCTAAGATGGCAAGCGGTGTCCTAATTGATACAATTTTGGAAGTAATCGTTTCGATAATAGAATTTCAGATAATTTGAATTTTTCTTTACCACTGTGTTTTATAAGAAAAGCTCCCTTTTCATTGTGCCAACTATTGGTCCAATTTTAGGGAGCGTGTTCATTTAAGATGGCGCGGTCAGGAAGAATCGAACTCCCAACCTCCAGATTCGTAGTCTGGCACTCTATCCAGTTGAGCTATGACCGCAGCGTCACTTAAACATTATAAGTATTTAAGTGATTTTTGCAAGTATTATCTAACTTTACGTACGTAAAATAGCGCAATTTTAACGTTTGCCTTGGTCAAAAGGTTGACCCGAGGCTTTTGGTCCGCGTGATTTAAGTGAAGTAAATGCTAGGAATATGAGTGTAACGACATAAGGTAACATATTTAAGATATCCGTCGGTAATTTATCTAAAAATGTTTTTAAGAAGGCAATGTGACTTAAATCATCCTTAATCAGTTCAAACCCAGAGGCAATACTGCGCAATAATCCAAAGAATAAGGCAAAGAGCATAATTCGACTTGGTTTCCATTGCCCACTGATAAGGACAGCAAGGGCAAGGAAGCCAAACCCATATACGTTAGCGATAAAACTGACCGTCGTGGGAATAATAAGTAAAACACCACCGATTCCACCAAGCATCCCACTTATTAAAACACCCGCGTAACGGATTTTAATCACATTGATCCCCGCAGCGTCTGCGGCATGCGGATTTTCGCCACATGCCCGTAGGCGTAATCCAAACTTCGTTTTATAAGCAATAACCCCCATCACAATAAAGAGCAGAATACCAAATAAGGAAATGAGATAAATATTTTCAAATAATATTTTTCCAAAGAACGGAATATACTTTAAAACAGGAATTTGACTAATCCGGTGATGGGTACTTGAGAACGTGATTTCTTCCGTACGACCAAGTGATAAGGCACGTCCTACAAAGATTGCAAGGCTCGCCGCTAGCATATTAAGTGCCGTTCCAGTAATTGTTTGGTCAGATTTCATCGTGATGGCGGCAAAAGCGTGAAGTAATGAGAAAATGATACCAGCAACTGCACCAATTAAAAGTGCTAAGAAGATAATATGTTGACCGTCCACTCCTGCGTGTTGGATATGGCTTAAACATAAAATGCCAACAAATGCCCCCATCATCATTGTTCCTTCGAGGGCGATATTAACGACCCCTGAGCGTTCACTATACATCCCGCCCATCGCCACAATTGCAAGGGGAATCGCTGAATAGATTGTCAACGTTAATAATGCATACATGTTATCAGTCGTAAAGATTACAAGCAAAACATAAATTACAATAATTACTACTAACTTAATAATTTGTTTTTTCGACAGTTTTGGCAGTCTAGATAGGAAAGCTTTAAACTTTGATTTATTCACGGTCATCTTCTTGCCCTCCTTCAGTCGTTTCTTCATTCGGTGGCGGTAATTCCGCTATTTCCACACCTTCCGCAGTGGCTAATTTTGGTTTCTTTTTTAATTTACCCGCGAAATCGCGAATCTTATTGATTAAGCGTCGTGCGTAAATTTGGAAGAATAAGGTAAAGGCACTAAAGTAAATAATACTCGCCGAAATAATATCAATAATTTCACGCTTATAGCCAACTCCCTGCAGTGGTAAATTGGCGGCTTCAATATAACCAAAGAAGAGCCCAGCGCCCAACGTGCCAATTGGATGACTCATGCCTAAAAGGGCAACCGCTATCCCCTGAAACCCATAGTTTGAAATAATGTGTTTCGTTTGCAATCGTTCGCCAGTTGAGGGCACTAAATAAATAACCGCACCCGCTAAACCAGCAAGGGCACCAGCAATCACCAGTGAAAGTACGATATTGCGTTTATCGTTAATTCCCGCATACCGCGCCGCTTCACGATTAAACCCAACTGCTTTTAATTGATAACCAAATGTCGTTTTTTCCAGTAATACAAAAATAATAATGGTTGTAATAATGGCAATGACAATCCCGCTATTAAGCCGATCTTGATTAAATAATTTATCAAGTCCCAATGTTGGTAATTGACCACCCGCGGGTACTGGACGCGATTGTTGGTGCACGGGCATACAAATAAGCCATTCAATTAACATTTTGGAGCTATACATCGCCACATAGTTCATCATAATCGTCGCCACAACTTCATGCACATTACGATATGCTTTGAGTAGCGCGGGAATTAACGCCCATAGCGCCCCGCCAAGCACCCCAGAAATAAGCGCTAAAATCCATGATTCAGTCTTAATACCGACAAAGACCGCTAAAAAAGCACCCATCATTACTTGCCCACTAGCGCCAATATTAAATAAACCCGTTTTAAAAGCAAACGCCACCGAAAGCCCCGTTAAAATAAGGGGAGCGGCGCGAAAAAGCACCTCACCAATACTTTTTAAACCTTTCGAAAACCCCGCGGATAAAATGGCACCAAGTCCTTCAAAAGCCATGAGAGGATCATTAAAACTAATAAGAAGCATAACGATAAGGCCAAATAAAAGCCCGGCAAGAATAGCAATAATAGTGGCGAGAAACTTTTCAACTCCCGTTGATTCGACAACCTGTTTCCACCACTTTTTTAACTTTGCAACAAAAGCTTTCCACCACTTTTTTAATTTGGGACCAAACGTCCCTTTCTTTCTAGATACTCGCTTCATAACTTGCCTCTTTCGAACCTGACATGTATAAACCAAGTTCATTTTCATTAGTTTCGGTGGTAATTAAATTAGCGACAATCCGACCTTCAAACATCACCAAGATACGATCAGCAATCGCAAAGACTTCATCAAGTTCAAGGGAGAAGACTAAGATTGCTTTATGCTCATCGCGTAAGTTAATTAACTGTTTGTGAATGTATTCAATCGCCCCCACATCAAGACCGCGGGTTGGCTGGACCGCCACTACTAAATCCATCGGTCGTGATAACTCCCGCGCGATAATAGTTTTTTGTTGATTTCCGCCACTCATGCTTCGCATGGGAGTCTTGCGCCCTTGCCCACTCCGAATATCAAATCTTTCAATTAGTTCATCAGCTTTTTCATTTACACTGTTAAATTTTAAAAATCCATATTTCTGCATTTCAGGAGTGAAATACGTTTGTAAAATTAAGTTGTAAGCTAAATTGAAGTCTAAAATAAGCCCATGTTTATGGCGATCTTCGGGGATATGACTAATGCCTGTTAATGTTTTTTGACGAATTGTTTTATGGGTAATTTCATCGCCGTTAATATAAATGTGTCCTGATTTAACATTGCGTAAACCAGTAATAACACTAGCGAGCTGACTTTGACCATTGCCTTCAATCCCCGCGACCACGACAATTTCTCCAGCGCGAACATTGAATGATACATCGGTTAAATCATTTTTATTCAGATAATCGTTAAAGTGATTAACTTTTTCAACTTCTAATACAACTTCACCAGGTTCACTTTTTTCTCGTTCAATATGGAAACTAACTTTCCGTCCAACCATCATTTCTGCCATTTCTTCAATAGTAGTAGTTTTGACATCAACCGTCGCGATATATTGACCTTTACGTAAAATCGTACAGCGATCAGCAACCATTTTAATTTCATTTAGTTTATGGGTAATAAGAATGATTGATTTACCTTCTTTAATGAGATAGCGCATGTTTTCCATTAACTCAATAATTTCTTGCGGAGTCAGTACCGCGGTTGGTTCATCAAAAATTAAAATTTCAGCATCACGGTATAACATCTTAAGAATTTCAACGCGTTGTTGCATCCCAACCGTAATATCTTCAATTTTAGCGTCTAAATCAATATATAAACCGTAGTGATTAGCAATTTCCATAATCTTTTTACGGGCATTTTTTGTTGTCAAAAAACCACGTTTTGTTTCTTCTTTACCGAGGATGATATTTTCTAAAACAGTGTAGTTTTCGACGAGTTTGAAGTGTTGATGAACCATTCCAATTTTTAAATCATTCGCATCATTCGGATTTTTAATGTTAACGACTTCGCCCCGCACCTTAATCACTCCTTCATCTGGCTGATAAAGTCCAAAAAGAATTGACATCAGTGTGCTCTTCCCCGCACCATTTTCTCCTAATAAAGCATGAATTTCTCCATGTTTTACTTTGAGTGTTACATTATCGTTGGCCTTAATGCCGGGGAATGTTTTCGTTATGTTCAGCATCTCAATAACGTAGGACATACTTAATCTCCTTATTACATTTAATTAAATTATAACATGAAGTTTTTTTAATCGGCATTTAAAAGTAAAAAGGCCGCGCATTTTACGCGCGGCCTTTGGGTAATTAATTTATCTTGCGTTAAATTCTGTTATAAGACAGTGACAAGAACTTTTGCGCCACCGATGGCAACATAGTCTTCTTTAAGACCTTCTTTTTCATTGTCTACATGAACAGTGCCAGCCTTAACAAGAGCGTAGACAGCATCATAATCAGCCTTCGTGAAGTTTTCAAAACGATCAAAGTCCTTTTCTGATTTAGCGGGTAAACCAACACCATCAACCGTGGAGTCAAGGATAACACTGGTGCCACCTTTTTCACCATCGCGATAGATTTTTTCTAAGGTTTGATAAACACTTGTGCCTAAGCCTTTAACCGCTGAACTTAAGACGGTTTCTGAGATTCCTCTTTGGTCAACATCAACACCGATAACCCAAGCTTTCTTGCCTTCTTGGACTTTTTCCTCAGCAGCTTTCATCACACTAGTACCAGCCCCACCAGCAGCGGCGAAAATAACTTCAGTACCAGTTCCATACCACGAAGCGGCTTTAGCTTGGTGACCATCTCCTGGTTGGAAGTCGCCAAGATATGTATAGGTCATTGTGACAGCGCCATCGGCTAATTCTAATTCTTCAGCCGCATATTTTGCCCCTTGAATATATCCAATACCAAAGCGGACAACAGCGGGAACAGCCATGCCACCCATGTATCCTAATTTTCTAAAACCTTCTTTAACCGCAGCATAGCCTGCATAGAATCCGGCCTCTTCTTCCGCATAGAAGATTGAATAGACGTTGTCTTTTATATCAAAGTTAGCTTCACCATCATCAAGTGTGACCGATGGCTCACCTGTTTCTTTGTCCCATTCAACGACATTATGTGGGGAACCATCAAGTAAAATGAATTTTACATCAGGGTGTTCCGTTTGTAATTGCCAAATTGCATTTTCGAATAAGAAGCCTGGAGTTACAACAACTTCCGCGCCGTTTTCGATTGCTACCTTAGCAGAGTCAACGTAGTCGGCAGTGGTTTGTGATTTTGGTTGGTAATACTGATAACTCATTTTTTTATCTTTCGCGTATTTTTCCATCCCCTCCCATGCCCCTTGGTTGAATGATTTGTCATTGATTGTACCAACGTCAGTAACGAGCGCTAGTTTGTAGGTTTTGTCCCGACAACCAGTGACAGAGAGCATAATACCGGCAAGTAAAACGACACCGGCTAGTAGACGAGTTTTCTTCATAAAGTTCCTCCTTATTATGTTGTGTAAGTCTACATTATTAGAATATAATAAAAGATGTCTTTCTCAATAAAAATGTTAAGAATTGACATTTTTTGTATTTTATTTGTATTTGACACTTACAATGTAACAATTAAATTGTAATTTAAAATGCCACTGTTTGCATAAGTGATATGGTTTTTTGTATTTTTAACGTTACTTTGCGGCTCTTAAGTTTTTAATCCAACGGCGGGGATAAAGCATATCTTTTAATCGTTTGTAATTTAGAAATAAGAAAAAATCAGTGTAGGGAATAAAGCAAAGGATGATGGTGATAAATAAACTTCCAACCGTAAAAATAATGGTTAAAAAAGTAACAAACATAATGGTAGGTGAATCAAATAGTGTTGGTCGCGTAATATAAGTCGCAAATAAACGAACAAGATAAACGTGCACTAAATAAAACGGCCCACTGAAGCGACCAAAATATGATATTTTTTGCGCTATGATAAATTTTGATAAATAAGCAAGTCCATAATAATAAAGGAGCGTGCCGCTCAGTGAGCCAAGCCATAACGTTGCTATTATCATGAATGATCCGCTTAAATTAGGGAGCCAGTTCCGATACACAATTAAAATCGGAACATAAATTGCCAGAGCAACTAACGCCCCAATCCCTTTTAGTATTTTTACCTTAGATAAATGCGATAAATATGGTTTAAATGTATTAAAAATAAAAGCAAAAAGGGTCAGCGGGAAGTAATAAAGAACCATATTCGCCGAAAGACATCCTGGTCCTAAATCATCGCGGTTGTAGATATACAAAAAAATTAAAAGATAAGCACTAGAAAGGATAATGAGAATACTTGATTTTAACATGTCCCAGCGTAAGCCATCTTTTTTTATAAGTGCGATGAAGTAATAAGCAATAGCGATGAAAACATTAATAAAGGCGGCGACTAGAAAATACCAATAAAAAGTATCAGTGCGTAAATACATTTCATTCATCCAGTATCCAAAGTCCTTCTCTAAAAGGGTAAAGCGGGGTAATGTCCAAATCGATAAACAGGAGAAAAAATAGGCGGGTATTAAATACACACAAATTGTTTTTATAACATAAATAACTAGTTCTTTAATTGAAGTTGCTCTTTTAATTAACAAACCACTACTAAAAAAGAAAAGGGGGAGAGCAACGCTATAAAAAAGCGAAAAACCAAGTGTCGCCGTGTAATTAGGTGACCCCCATCTTTGCAAACAATGCGGAATACATATAAAAAGCATGGCGGTAAGCTTTAATAAATCAATTACAGGAATTCGATTCTTTGTTTTATTATCAGTTCTTGTCATTTTTAAAACATATCCTCTCTTTTAATTTAATCAATTTCGATTGACCTCGTCAATAAAGGCGAAAATAAGTTTTGTTCGTCTTTGCTAAAACAATGATTGTATCTTTGTTATCACCCACATAATATACGCAAAAGTGTCCATATCGTGCTATCATAAAATGAGAGTGAAAGGAGCGTTATTATGCGGGTTCTCTTATTTAACAAAAAACAAAAACTTTATGACAAATCAGGGGTGGGCCGAGCGATGAAACATCAAGTTAAAGCTTTAACAGAGGCAGGCATTCCCTTTACTGTTAACGAAAAAGACGATTTTGATATTGTTCATATTAATACCATCGATCCGAGTGCCTTCCGTATGGCACGTAAAGCTAGGCGCATGGGGAAAAAAGTTGTGGTTCATGGCCATTCCACTAAAGAAGATTTTATGAATTCTTTCATCTTCTCTAATCAAATTGCGCCCCTTTTTAAAATCCATCTAAAACGAATTTATAAACTAGGTCACATCATTGTTACGCCAACGCCATATGCTAAAAAATTACTTGATACTTATGGTTTAAATCGTGAAGTTGTCGCTATTTCAAATGGAGTTGATCTCGCCCGCTTTAAGGCCGATAACGAAGATAAAATTAAGAAATTTCGGGAATTCTTCAATTTAAAACCTGACCAAAAAGTCGTGATGACCGTTGGTCTTTTCTTAGCGCGAAAAGGGCTACATGATTTAATTGAAATTGCTAAAGATCGTCCCGCATATACTTTTATTTGGTTTGGTCATACCCCCCGAGCCTTCTTAAGTCGCAAAATTAAAAAAGCGATTAGGAATAAACCTGATAATGTGATTATGCCTGGTTATATCGCGGGCGATATTATTGAAGGCGGTTTTGCTAACGCTGATGTCTTTTTCTTCCCTAGTTACGAAGAAACAGAAGGTATTGTAGTGCTGGAAGCCTTAGCAAGTAAGTGTCCGTTGCTCATTCGTGATATTCCCATTTACGAAGAATGGTTAACCCATGGTGTTAATTGTCACAAAGGTAAAAATAATGAAGAATTTAAAAAACTGCTCGATGATATCATTGCCAAAAAAACACCGGATACACGCGAAGCAGGTTACAAAGTAGCGCAAGAACGCGACATTAAGGAAATTGGTAAAAAACTTGGTGAAGTCTATCGCCGAGTTCTAAAAAAATAAGCGCTTAGCGGCGCTTTTTTTGTCGGTAGTAATCACGATAACTAACCGTAGTGCTTAGCGCACTAGGATGATGATGCCCAACTCTTTTATGTTCCGGTGGAAGTTGCATATAGTTACCGTAACGGTTAATTAAATAAGCATCATAATTTGCGGGAATAATTGCTTCCATCGTTTCAAATTTCATTTTGACACCTGGGCCATAAATCCGTTTATCCATCGCTTCTTTATTGCCACCCCAAAGCATATACGCACCGACGAGTGTCGCTTCTTCAAACTTAATTTTAGCCATACTGCGATCAAGGGCTTTTATTAACCAATTATTAATTTTAAAAGGGAATAAAAGAATTGATACAAGATAGAGTAAAACTTGGGGAATAAAGGTCTTTAACCGTGGTTTTTGCCAAAAATTCGCGGCAAAAATAATATATTGCACTATCCACAAGAGATTATTCTTCCATCGGTTTTGAAGAACGGATGTTTTACTCATCCCATCAATGATAAATATATCAATGTAAATACCATGATTTATGTGATGATACCTTAAAAGTCCTTCTTCAAAAGTTGTCGCACTATTTCGTAATTTCATAAAGGGGTAGGGATAACCTGGATCAGTCGTAAAGTGTTGTAAGAAATAAGGTTCTTTAAACTCATCTTTAAGCGCTAAAAGTTTCATAGCGTCGGGGCGGGGCATCGCGACATCGACATCATCATCCCACGGAATAAATCCCTTATGCCGCACGGCTCCAAGCGCAGTTCCTGTTACTAAGTAATAACGTAAATTATGTTTTTCGCACACACGAACAAATTCTTTAAGGTTTTCTAATAAAACTTTTTGAAGATCATTCATGGTTAGTGCTTTTTCCTTCGGCTTTTAATTAAGTAATTGATGCTTTATAAATTGATTCTACTGCTTTAGCGAGGGTTTTATCAAATTCTTTATCACTTTGAGTTACCCGTAAATTTGCGACTAGCGCTCTTGAAAAACTAGCAATTAAACCTTTATTAAGCATTAACAAATCATTAGCGTGTTCTAAGGTGTAACCGCCGCTTAGAGCCACGACACGGACAACGCGTGGGTCCTTCATCAAGGGGGCATATAAGTTAAGAACCGTCGGAATTGTAAGTTTAAACATTACGAAGTCATTAGGACCTAATTTTTCTAATTCTTCATTAATACATTGAAGTAAGATTGCTTCGGCTTCCTTTTTATTTGGACAATTAATATCAACTTCGGGTTCAATAATTGGCACTAAATCATAACTAATAACCTTCTTAGCAACCGCGAACTGTTGCTCAACAATAAGTTTAATCCCTGGTTCGTTTGCTTCTTTAATGACCGAACGCATCTTTGTACCAAAAATTTTCCGTTCTTTTGCTCTTTTTAAAAGACTAGCGAGTTCAGGCATTGGTTTCATTAATTGAACGCCACTAATTAAGTCACAAAGTCCTTTATCAATTTTAAGGAACGGAACAATTCCTTTTTCTTCCCATAAATAATCAGCGGTGTAACTGCCTTCAATTTTACGGTCCATCGTATTTTCAAATAAAATAGCACCTAAGATCCGATCACTATTAAAGGCCGTACTTGTCATGATTCGCGTTCGCATCTCATGAACTTTGTCAAACATTTCATCTTCATTTTTATACGCGGTAGCGGGTATCCCATAAGTTGCTAAGGCTTTCGGGGTTGACCCGCCGCTTTGGTCAAGGGCGGCAATGAAGCCTTTGCCCCCTTTAATTCTTTCTAATTGCTTTTGATTCATAAAAAAACTCCCCTCTATCTCTATACATATTGTAAAACAAATCAACACAAATTACATACGTATTGAAAAAGGAGAGTTTATTTTTGTTAATTATCGTTAATTAGTTATTCAACTACTTCAGCTTTAACTTCTTTAACAGCGGCCGCTTCGGTTCTTATTTTCTTTAAGTGTAAGTAATAGTTAGTGTCGGCCACTACAAAGAGTGGTCCAAAATATAAACCCCAAATACCAAAAGTAATAGCGGTCAATAAATAATGGCCGATGAAACTAAGCATGAACACAAAATAGTCCATTTTGTAGCCACTCATCATTTCCTTACTTTCTTTGAGCGCCTCCATAATGGAAAGTTCGGGTTTCTCAACCATAATGCGAACTGCTTAGACATACATACACATAAAGATGATGCCAGGGATGAGGAATAACATCATACCAATGGAAACGATAAGTCCCGTTAAAAGACCAACCACAATGACTTTGATTGCATGATTTAAGTCTTTAAATGGGGTTGCCAAATGGTTGAAGTCCATTTCTTTGCCTTCAAGCATTTCTCGAACTATGAGAAAGAGCGCATACATCCCAAGTGGTGCTAAAAGACCGCCGGTTAAGCTGGAAACAGCGCCAACAATGAGTAAGACAACAAAAAGCATAATCCATTTGCCGCCCTTTAAAACATCTTTGGCTTGTTGTTTGATTTCTTTTCTAATCATATATTTATCCTCCATTTCAATTATACCGCTTTTCATGACTTCGCGTATCAACATTTTATATTTTCACACTATAACTAATGATTATTACTCTATGAGTAAGTGAGCAAATAAGGTAAAATAATAATGACAGAAATTTGAAAAAATTTAATAAGGGAGCATCCTATGACTATCAAAGACCATATCAAACATCGTTTTGCGGCTATTTACAATACACCACCTGTTTCCGTTTACTTTTCACCAGGAAGGGTTAACCTTATTGGGGAACATATTGATTATCATGGAGGCCTTGTTTTACCAGTCGCTCTTTCCATTGGAACTTATGGAGCGTATAGCTTACGTGATGACGATGAAATCAGACTTTATTCAACTGGATATAGTGATTATCCTATTACTATCAACCTAGGCGACTTATCAAAAGATTCCTTTACTGGTTGGGCAAACTATGTGCGGGGGGTCTTTAGTGTCTTACAGGACGAAGGTTATAAAATCCCGCACGGTCTTAATCTTTATCTAGAAAGCGATATGCCCACTAGTGGCGGTTTATCATCTTCTTCATCACTTGAATTACTCATTATTAAAATGCTTAACGATATTTTTGACTTCAGGATTGATCGAACAAAAATGGCGCTATTAGGGAAGAAAGTCGAAAACGAATACATCGGGGTTTTAACGGGGATTATGGATCAATTTGTCATCGCTAATGGGAAGAAAAATCATGCACTGCTTTTAAACACTCATACTTTAAAATTTGATTATATTCCGCTTGATTTAAAAGATTATCAACTCGTGATTGTTAACACGAATAAGCGCCGCGGTTTAGCGGAATCAAAATACAATGAGCGCTGGAATGAAACAATGGGAGCGCTAAAAACGCTTCAACAACACTATAAAGTTAATAATCTAACCGAACTAACAAGTAAAGATCTCCCAAAAATTGAAACGATGTTAGATCCGCTTTTATTTAGACGCGTTCGCCATATTATCACTGAACAAGAGCGAACTCTTGAAAGCGCGAAGTTATTAAAAGAAGGCAACATTGAACAATTTGCTAAACTCTTAACCGCCTCGCACAATTCACTCCGTGATGATTACGAAGTCACTGGTCTTGAATTAGATACTTTAGTTCTTTTGCTTCGTGAAACGGGGGCGATTGGCGCCCGTATGACTGGCGCTGGCTTTGGCGGATGTGCCATCGCGATTGTGCCCCGCGAACAAGTAAAAAAACAAGCACCGCTTGTCATTGACTTATACAAAAAAGTTATTGGCTATAATCCTTCTTTCTTTGAAAGTGGTAGTAGTGATGGCACTCATGAATTAGAGTAACACTCTAAAGTAATTCAATTTCATACTTAACACTACGTTTATACACATCTTTAGGATCAAGTTCTAGGTTTTTATAAACACCATTTTTACCAACCACTAAATCAGTGGGTTCAATCGCAAAACCGTGATATTTAACGACTTTACTACCATCAAGCAATAATGGTTCAATTGGATAATTCATACTATAAATCTGAATCGCCGGATAATTGCTTGTTACTTTTAAGCGTAAGTCTTTGGTCGTAAGCGTTAATTTACCATCGGGCACGACAATGACATTATCAATCCCCGCCATTGGAGGTATATTAACATCGGGGGCAAAGATAATTTTTGCTAACGGCTTTGGTTGCCGAATATCAAAAGAATCACCATCTTTAATCGGCACGGGATATAAATAAATTTGTTTATCGTCTAAGGCGTATGTTTCCGTTACATTCGCCGCTAAGGTATGATCTAAAATCGTCCCTTTGCCATCTAAATTAAAGTAACTATGATTAATAATGTTCAAAAGTGTTTTTTGCGTAGTACGGGCTTCGTACTCGAGTTTTAAACCATTTTTTAAGAGTGTATATTTGACAAAAAGTTCAACTGTACCAGGATAACCCCCTTCGCCGTCTTTACTTATGTAGCGGAAAGTAAGAGCATCTTTCGTTTCTTTTACTACATCAAAAGTTTTATAGGAAAATCCTTCAAAACCGCCATGCAGTGAATTTGTTACTTTTTCATTCTGGGCGGCTTGATACTTTTTACCATCAATTATAAATTTGCCGTGGTCAATTCTTCCGCCCACGCGGCCTACCGTCGCCCCCAAATAAGCATTGGCCGGTGGATTTTTATAAACACTTAAATCTTTGGTGCTAAGGACGATATTCCGTTTAGCTCGAGGTTTAACGTGGAATGAATAAACACTAGCGCCCACATCTAACAAAGAAATTTTTACAAAGTCATTTTCTAAATTATAAAGTTTCATAATATTATCTTCCTTTTCCTTTTATAAGTTCTACATATATTATACATAAAATGAGTATCTTTTACGCTAAAGACTACTTATAAAAAAAGGTCCTAAGGACGTTAATCCCAAGGACCTCTTTTATTCTAAATGCTAATTATAGAAAATTATGGAGCACTTCGAAAGACACCTTCCGCGGTGACATAGTATTGTTCGTTAATATTATTGGGGAAGTGTCCAGGTTCAAACCACCATGCATCAGGAGCACCACCACTGCCCCCTAAGCCTGTACAAGTGTCGCCATTTGTCTTCCAAGCAAAGCCAATTCTTTGCATATCGCCTTCCGCAAAGGCAAAGGCTGGAACAAACATTTCGGCAATTGATTCATATTCGGCGGCGGCATCACCTTGACCATAAAGATCACTAACGATAACCCCCGTTCCATAGCTAACATGACCCGCAGCCGTAACATAGAATTGGTTCCCACCATTGAGGAAGAATTCAAAGTTCGTATTATGGTGCCATGTTTCATTGTCATTAATTAATACATCGTGATGCGCTAAAGCGGCCACGAATAATCCTTCTTCGTTTAAGAAAGCCATAAAGGTCACGTTTTTGTGACTAGTTGCATCACTTCCTTCAATGTAAATTTTGTTAGTAGTGTAAGCAGCTTTATCTTCCCAATCGCTTAAATCACCATCAATCGTCATTGTCGTTGGTTCAACCACTAATTGGGTTGAACGGAAAATACCGTTAATGTTAACAAAGGTTTGATCAGCGTTATTAGTCCACGTTCCTTTTGGTACCCAGTAACAGTCCATACCGCCGCCATTTGCTTCGCCGTTATCAAGTAAGTCGCCATCTGTCTTCCAAGCAAAACCAACGCGGATTTCCCCACCAAGGATGGCCCCTGTTGGTAAATTAGCGTTAGCGATGAACATTTCAGCAATAGTGTGATAATTAGCTACTCCTTCACCTCCTTCTAATGGAATTGTGACCATAGCTGCTTGATCAACTTTACTATGCTTAGTAATTTGTTCATCAACCTTGCGGGCACTCACCCAGTATTGGTTACCACCTTTAATAAAGATTTCAAAGTTAGTACATTTCCACCACGTATCGGCATCATCAATATAAAGATCGTGATATGCATCAGCGGCTAAGTAGAGACCAGTGCTTGTTAAACTAGCGTAGAAGTCAACACTCTTATGTTTTACTTCGGGGGTGTTACTATGGACACCAACGGTGTTTTCATAAGCGCGTAATTCGAGCCAATCATCAAGCGAACCGTCAACCGCAAGCGCCGTTTCCGGATCACCATAGAGCCGCTCTTCAATGTTCATGTCTTTGAAGCTAACATTATTGGCTTTTAACCCTAATCCTTCTTCATCAATCGCGAAGACAAATTCAAGGCTAAGAGCACCTTCAACTTCATCATAGTACATTTCTAAATCGGTTTCCCCGCGAATAAAGTCGTATCTTTCACCGTTAATTAAGCCACTGAAGGAAGCCGCGGCTTCAACTACGACACTAACTTTATAGCGACCAGCTGGGGCTGGAGATTTAAACAAAAGTTTAAGGGCGTCATAAGCGACACCTTCTTCAACTGTAAACTGGACACGCGCGACGTCATCAACTATACGAGCATAAGTTACGTTTACTTTATCTCCAACGCTAAGATATAATGTGCCTGGATTGGCAAGAGCGTCTGCAACAGTACCGCGGGCAATTGGTTCACCTGGTTCAACGACCTCAGATGAACTTGGTGGTAGTTCACTACTTGGCGGTGTTTCAGAACTTGGTGGTTGTTCCGTTGTAACGCTTGTTCCGGGTGGTTTTTCACTACTACCAGGCGCTTGACTTGATGTTTGGAAACAGCCTGTTGTCATTACTAAACCAAGTAGTAACATAAGTAATTTTGATGTTCTTTTTCTCATAATTTCTCCTTTCATCAAAACTTTTTTATTAGTAATCTTTGGTTTTTTCGCCTCCTTATTATACGTAGCGCTCGGTTCTACGGGCGAAAAGATATGCTAATCATTTGTATTTTTGAATTAAGTCATTCACCTCCTTTACTTTTTCAACCGGTAATTTTGGACGCCGGTCATATGTTAAAAGTCCATTAATTTCTTGTTCAACATCGGTTAATTGGGTATAACAATAACCGACTAATGCCGTGCTTTTCTTAATCGCTAAAATGATTCGTTTATATTCAGACAATAAGCGATCAGCATCACTAACGGCAGTATAACCCCACCCCTTATCTTCGCTCATTTGATAGGAAATACCCCCAAATTCAGTTAAGAGAATTGGTTCCCCGCGATAAGCATAACCATTTGCGTAAATGGGACGCTTTGCTGGTTGTGAATTAAGTAATGCATCCTTCGTGCTAATTGATTTATTAAAAGCGGCAATTGCTTCTTTATCATCATGATGCCCATGATTGTAATTATGAATCGCACATATATCGGTAATAACTTGTTCCCAACCATCATTTCCCACCACAAAGCGGGTTTTGTCTTGGCTTTTAATGAAGTTATACAAATCAAGCGCGTGCTGTTGTTGCCGTTTGTCAGTGGCAATTTCATTAACCCCCCAGCTTTCATTAAGCGGGACCCAGGAGACGATGGACGGATGATTGTAATCGCGCTTCATTATTTGCTGCCATTCGTTTTTATCACGCCACGCGGATAGTTCACTAAATTTAATGGAACTAGCCATTTCCGCCCACACTAAGAAACCTAATTTATCAGCGTAATAATGGAAATAAGGATCTTCACATTTTTGATGTTTACGCGCCCCATTAAAGCCCATTGCTTTTGCCATCTTAATATCATATTCTAGGGCTTCATGACTTGGCGGAGTCACTAAACTTTCTGGCCAATAACCTTGATCAAGGACAAGTTTCATGTAATAAGGTTTGTTATTTAAATACGTAATCGCATCAGCAGCGTGAACTTTACGCATACCAAAGTAACTGGATAAATGATCATCACCATAACTTAACGTAAATTTAAATAAATAGGGGTTTTCAGGTGACCATGATTTAGTGTCATAGTCTTTTTTATCTTTAAATACTTGTAAAGTAAATTCGTGTTCTAAAGTATTAACAGTCGCGCTATATTTTAGTAGATTATCCGCCCCTTGCAGTACAAGTTTTTGCCCGGCTTCACTCAGTGTAAGAGCAAAATGGACCTTGCCTTCATCGTATAAGGGGGTAATCTTCATCCTTGTGACATAAGCTTCGGGCACGATTTCCAGCCACACCGTTTGCCAAATACCGGTCGTGCGGTTATACCAAATACCCTCGGGTTTTTCTTTCCAATATTGTTTACCACGCGGCATATGTTCATCAGTGCTTAGATCGCTTACCCACACCACTAGTTCTTCTTCGACAAAGTTTAAGAAGGCGGTAACATCGAAACTAAAAGGAGCTTGGCCCCCAATATGTTCACCGATTAATTTTTTATTTAAATATACTTTACATTCATAATCAACCGCTCCAAAATGTAGCAAATAACGTTTTCCTTTTTGTTTTTCAACCTTAAAAGTACGCCGATACCACACATAATCATGGAAACTTTGATCATTAATGCCACTAAGTGGGGTTTGGAAGGCAAACGGAACATTGATTTTTAAAGGAAACTTTCCCTTTTCCAACCATTTTTCCGTTAAGCCCACATTTTTATCATCAAAAGCAAAATCCCAAAGCCCATTTAAATTTTGCCAATGAGCACGGACGAGGGAAGGACGCGGATATTCACTTCGATACATCTTTTGCTTTCTCCTTTCTATTTGATGCCAGTGTAACTAACACCTTCAATGATTTTATCTTGCACAAACATGTACACAATTAAGACGGGAATAATTGAGATAATCGCCGCAGCCATAACTTGCCCAGGGTCATAGTTACTTTGACTTTGCATCGTCGCTAACCCTGTTTGTAGTGTGTACCAATTTTGATCAAAGTGGACCGCCGCGGTAAGTGTGGGCCACAAGTAGTCATTCCAACTACCCATAAAGGCAAAAAGACCCGCAACCATAATTGCAGACTTACCTAGGGGCACAATTATCTTGCAGTACACGCCAAAGTGGCCTAACCCTTCAATTTGGGCACTCTCAACTAGTTCATAGGGAATATTCTTAAAGAATTGACGCATAATAAATAAACCAAAGGTCCCACCTAATCCTGGTACTATGAGCGCAAAAATTGATTTCCACGCTGTTTCACTATTGAGCCAACCAAAGCGAATGACCATCGTAAAGAGTGGCGTTAAGTTAATAACCGTTGGAATCGCCATCGTCGCAAGTAATAACCCAAAGATGACATTACGGCCCTTCCAGCGCATCACACCAAAGGCATAGGCGGCCATTGAAGCAATAATCAAGTATAAAATAGTGTGGACAATGGCAATTAAGGCACTATTTCGTAACCATTTAAAGATAGGATACACCGCACTATTTTCAAATAAGTTTTTATAGTTTCCAAACGTAAACTCACGCGGAATAATCGTAATCACATTCGTCCGCATATCATTAGCGCTTTTAAATGATGTTCCTAATGCCCATAAAAGTGGTAGCATCCATAAAATGCTAAGTACTAAAAGAATGATAAAAGCCACTCGTTTGCGTCGTTTCACTCCACTTTTAATCGCCATTAGTATTTCTCCCTAAATTTGTTGTACGCGGCTTGTCCTAAGCTTACAATTAAGATAAAGAAGCCAAAGACAAGCGACATCGCCGCCGCAAGACCTGGCTGGCGATTAACTCCGCTCATTAGACCGCGAATAACCATCATCACAACCGTTGTTGTGCCTGGTGTACCCGCGGCAACCGTCCCAGTCGGGGCGGGCCCGCCACCAGTTAAGATGTCAGGCTGACCATAAATATTAAAACTAGCAATAATGGTCGTAAAGACAATAATAAAGATTTGATTTTTAATACTCGGAAGCGCGATACTCCAAATAACGCGCGGATAACTTGCACCATCAACTTCCGCTGCTTCATACATTTGTTTATCAACTTCTTTTAAGCCCGCGCCAATAATGACCGTATTCGTTCCAATCGTCCACCAAATAGTAGTAGCGACAATGGCAATCCAAGCATATGGCTGTGAATTAAGCCACGCCACTTCTTTGCCCCCAAAGACGCGAATAAGGCCATTAACAAAGCCATATTGCGTGTCAAATTGCCACTTGAAAATAATCCCTACCGCCGAGATTGAAAGAATGGTCGGTAAGAAGAAGATAACGCGGAATATTTTATAAAAACGCGGCTTAATATCAATTAAAATGGCAATAAAAATAGGAATGATAATAAGTAAGGGCACCGACACAAGCACAAACAGGAGTGTATTTTTCAAAGAACCCCAAAACATCTTAGCGTAATAAGTGACGTTCGTGCTTCCAATCGTAAGTCCCGATAACGCTAATTTGTAGTTATCTAAGCCGATAAATTTACTCGCGGTTCGATCAAAAACGTTAAAGCGGAAAAAAGAAATGTAAACACCAAAGAAAAGCGGAAAAATAAAGAAGGTTGCAAATAGGGCAATATAAGGCACGATGAAGAAGGCTACTGTTAAATAGCGCTTCACTCCTTCTTTAATCTTCAGTTTCTGTTTAGCGTCCATCTTTAATCTTTGCTTTCTTTATCATCCAAGTTGGGCAATTATCACAGCTTGTTCCCCTTCATCAGCCGCCGCCGCAAGTAGCGCCTCAGCATTATAAGTCGCATCGCTCATGGCGGTTGTAACACGGCTAAAGACAGGAGCAAAAGCTTCGTAGTAATAGGGTGAAGGCTCATTGAGTTTATAAATATCAACGTCACCATATGTTTGATGATAGGGAAGTGCTAAATATTCTTCCGTTTCACGGGCAATATTACTAGCGGGAATATGTCCACCGCTTTCCGCCCACAAATAGGCGTTTTCCGTAACATACTTAATAAAGACTAAGGCTGCTTGTTGTCTTAAAGTGATGTTCCGTCCTTGCGGTAAAACAAAGGTATGACTCCGCGAAGCAACTTTTTTACTATTAGCCGTCGGTGTTTCCACAAACATATCGGCTAAACTCGTCACCCCAAAGTTAATCCCCGAATCAACAAGACTATTAAGCATCCAGTTACCATTAATATGGAACATCGCTTTCCCTTGTTGGAACATCAACAAGTCAGCGTCAACACTAACGTTAAGTGGGGAAATCTTTTCAACATGAATTAAATCGGCCACTGATCTAAGCGCAGCAACACCAGCGGCACTATTAAAGGCGGGCATTAACGTATCCTTATCAATTTCTTTACCACCATTTTGATATAAAGCTGTGGTGAAAATATATTCACTTGGCCACGTTGTAGATAAGGGTAATCCCCACCCACCACTATTAGTTTGCGGCATCTTTTTCGCCGCTGCAATAAGTTCAGCGCGATTAGTCGGTACTTCCACATTATGGGCCGATAATAAGTCCTTATTGTAATAGAGCATAATGCTATGGACATCAAGCGGAACTCCAAATTGTTTATTATTCCAAATCATTGCATCATAGACGTCACCAATATAATCAGCGCGATTAATATTGACCCCAGTTGAACTCAACAGTGAATCAAGGGGGAATAATAAATCTTTATTCGCAAACGAAGGGACGCGATAACTATGAATTAAAGCAATATCAAATGATTGTTTAATTGGAATTGTGGCCACGAGCGATTCGTAAAAATCAACTTCGGGTAAGAATGATTCCGTGACTTGAATTTGTCCTTGATAAGCTTCATTAAACTCACGAACCAAGCGACGCATAGCCGTCCCATCCGCCCCCGTAATTGGGTTACCAAAAGTTAAGGCGACATTTTCAAAAGTTGGGAGCGATACTTCTCCACTTGATTCGCTATCTCCCCCTGGCGGCTGGCTTGTGGCGGTAGTTTCACTACTTGGATTACAACCAACAAGCACTAGAGTAAGGAGGAGTAAGAGACCTTTCCATGTATTTTTCATATATTTGTTCCTTTCCTAAATGTATTTATGAACGGGGTTCAATGTAAGGACGGGTCGCACCACGTGATGCTCCTAAAGTAGCCACGCTCGGCCATCCTTCACTATCCCACTCTAATTTATCAATTAATAAGGCGCGACGATTAGTCGTTCCGTAATAAGGATCTTCCTGTTTATCAAACCCGTGATAAACAATCCAATAATCACCAGCATCATCTTTAATTATCGAATTATGACCAACACCAGCAAAATGTTCATTACCGCGCACCACGGGCGTCCCAATATTTTGGCGTGAAGTCATTAAATTACCCGCTTTATCATAATATGGCCCTAAGATACTTTCGCTACGACACACCCGTACTTCATAAGTTGAATAGTGACCATTACAGCATGTCCCAGTTGATAAAAACATATAGTAATAACTATTTTCCTTGATAAGGTAAGGACCTTCATAGTTGCCAATTTCCCAGCGGCCATTATCGACACCTGCAAGAATAACTTTATTAGCGTGAGCTTCAGCCTTACTTTCTTTAAGACTTAGACCATCACTTGTTAATTCGACACCGTAAATGCCGTAGAAACTACCCCAAACCATATAAACACGACCGTCATCATCAATATAGGTCGCCGAGTCAATCGAGTTTCCAACCCCGATTTCATTACTATCAAAGATTTTGCCTTGATCAGTAAATGGTCCAAGTGGGGAAGGGCCAGTCGCTACCCCAATTCCCGGGTTAGGATCACCCCACACGGAGAGCGAATAATATAAGTTATATGTAGCACCAAAGCGCACAATATCTGGCGCCCATAATCCTGCTCCTGAACTTTCACTCCATTGTGGCATAGTTGCTGGTTTAAAAGCTTGGTCACGGTATTCCCAATCAACTAAGTTAGGACTACTTAAGATCGGGGTATAACGTACCCTATAATAATCACCCCACAACGCATTGTCTTGGGTACCGTAAGCATAAAAGATTCCATCATCGCCGCGAATAATAGCGGGATCGGCCAGTACTGGTTCCCACACAGGATTTTCGTAATCCGTCGGTACTTCTTCACTACTTTCGTTTGAGATTACTATTTCTTCACTAGCGGGTGGTGTTTCACTGCTTGAAACTGGGGTGGTACATCCCACGAGTAACGTCGTAAAAATAAGAGTTAATCCTATTTTATGTTTCATTATGGTTTAATTCCTATCGAAATCGATTTAACAGTAATGGTGGTAACTTCCGATGTTCCGAGTAATAACGCACATTTGCCAAGCGTGAAGGTTTGTGAAGGAATGAATTCCATTTCAAACTCTGTCAAAGTTGAATTTAAGGTAATGTTTTGGCGGCCAAGCACGGTTTCACCATTGTTATTCGTTATTTCCATAGCAATGGTCGTCGTTGCTAGGGCGCTGGCTTTAACTTTCATGACATAAGTCACCCCTTGTTCAAAGGTTTTACCATCTTGATTAAGTTGGGCGTGCCAATTCGCCGTTCCTGGGGTAATGATTTCGATATGAATTTGTTCATTATCCTTATCTTCAATAAATTCAAGTTCTGAACCTTGGGCCATTTCTTGCGTCCAACCATAGAACCCATATTTAAAGTCGCCATTAATAACTTCATATGGGGCATAATCACGAAGGTCAATTGTAGTCGCTTCATCAGCAGTAATCATATCATTTTCAAATTTATCTAAAGTGACTTGGTTCGCGCCTTGTCCGCCAAGTAAGAGACTAACTTTGGCTAAACACGTAACGGTCGCCTTAAACTCAAGTAAGAATGTTTGATAGGTGGGAGTTAAGGAAATTAGTTTAGTCGCTAACTTGGAATAGCTTGTCGCGGGGTTACTAATTTCAATGGTGGCTTTGCGATCAACATTCGCTTTTGCAATTAACGTAATCCGATAGATTTTACCTGATTGAATACTTACGTTGCCTTGATAGAACTGGATGTGCCAATTATCATTCGAGCCACTTGTAATATCAATGGTGACAGTGCCATCTTCATTATCAACGAAGGTAGCCGCGCCATTCCCATTTGTTTGATTAACATCCCGGACCCAACCTTGGAGTCCGTTATCAAAATCACTATTAACTAAATTCCACGGATTATCACGGGCAATTCGATAGTGAACTGAACGGTTAACAAAGTTAAAGTTTCCTTCATCATCGGTTACCCTATAACTAACAAGCATACGCGTAACAGCGGCAATTGAATCAGGAATCGCCCCGATTCGTTCAATTTTATGAGTAATATCGTTACCTTTATAGTCAACCGCAGTCACTGGCGGTAACGCCTCAAATTCGTCACCAGTGTAAACAGTCACGGCGTCAGCGTTACTAAAGACTGGACGTTTACTTTCTTCCGGCATTACGATTTCGCGGACCCTTATATCATCAACCACTAAGTCAAGGGGATTTGATTTACTAGCGGTTCCGTCAATATCTAACCCCCGTCCTAAGTAAAGAACTGGCTTAACCGAAACATAATCATCGTTTGCCGTATAAATAGCGGAATATGTTTGGAATTCACTTGATAATACCATCGCTGGATAGCCAGGAATTAACATCGCAAATCCATTAAAGTTTTCAAATCCAGCGGAAATAGAACGACCCGCATTACTTTTAGCGATAAAAGTCATTTCATACGTCTTACCGCGTGTAAAACTAATACCTGGTTGTTGATAAAGTTGTAAGGACCACGCTTCTGATCCAGTATCCGTAAAACTAAAGACGGCTTGTTCATTAATAACATTAAAAGTTCCCGCTCCGCCAGGCATATCAAAACGCCAATAGGTCTTACCCATCGCAAAGTTACCGTTAAAGACATTACAACCTTTCACAACTTGAACCATGCGGTATTTGGTCGATGTAGTCCCAACACTATTCGTGGCTTGATAAGTAATTGTATATTGTGACACATAATTTCGGTCAAAATAATCATCGTCGGCCACAACAACTTCTAACTCACCGTCAACACTATCAACAGCGCTGACCCCATCAAGTAAACTAAAATCGTCGCCAATCGTAATAACAACGTCATCGATACCAGTCCACGTAATGGTTCGATCACCAGATTGGGAATCTTGCCCGGTTGTATCCGTGGTCGAAGATAGTTGTTCACTACCATGCGATCCTTCTGAGCTTGAAGTTTTACAAGAACCTAGTAACACTAATGAAAGTAGTGCAAACACAATATAGCGATGTTTTTTCATAATTGAGTCTCTCCTTCTTCTTTAATCTATATTTTCAACGTTATGTTTACCTAAGAATACGAACACAACTATTGACATAGTTTGTTTAAGTTCGAGATACGGAGTGCAATTTTCGATTTATATGGCAACTAGAATTATTATCTTTGTTTTTTTAGATTAACGTTAATCCTGTTTTCTTATCTTTATTTTATAAAGCGCTTACAAAATAGTCAAGGATAAACTTAAAAACAACTAAAATTATTTCTTAGTCGGGTAAATATAATTCAGGGCCAGGGCGGTAATTATTACTAGGAACATTACCGAGAGTGCTTGGCCAATTTTCCGCATTCCAAATCAATTTATCGATTAATAATCGGCGAGCATTACGCGCCTGTATTTTGGCATCAAATCCGTGATATACAATCCAGTAAGTACCAGCATCATCTTTGATAATAGAATTGTGACCAACCCCAATAAAGAAATCGTTTTGGTGGACAACCGCATGACCAACATTAGCGTTTTTCATACTTCGTCCAATCGAATCTACATATTCACCTAAGATACTTTCACTTCGGCCGACTACAACGTTATATGTATAGTCACCCGAACAACAAGTTCCAGTCGATAGAAACATATAGTAGTAATTATCTTTTTTAACGATATACACTCCTTCAAAGGTCGAAATATCAAGGTTACGATCTGTTTCAAAACCAGCGACATGCACTTTATTAATCGCTGCTTCTTCAACACTTCCATCTTTAAAATCTAACCCATCCGCGGTTAATTCAATTGCATAAATGCCTCTAAAACTACCCCAGAACATATAGATACGGTTATCATCATCAACAAAAACCATCGGGTCAATGCTATTGTTTACACCAATCTCTAAGGAGCGAAAGAATTTACCGTGATCAGTCCATGGTCCAGCCGGGTGAGAAGCAGTAGCAATCCCAATCCCAGGATTAGGATCATCCCACTTAGATAATGAATAATACATGACATATTGCCCATTAATATACTGAACATCAGGAGCCCAAATAGCCGCCCCTTGTGTGCCCCAAGTCGGGCGTGGAATAGCATTTTCAAGCGGCTCCCAGTCCACTAAATTAGGACTTTTAATAACTCTTGCCCCCGTCGCATAACAATAAAAAAATCCATCGCTATGACGGATAATACTTGGATCAGGAAAATCAACATTATAAACTGGATTTTGGAAAAATACAGTCGTAAGTTCTTTGCCTTTTTCGCTTGATGTAATCGATTCACTGAGTGAATCTCCACTTATTTCGCTTACTTCTTCACTTGTAGTGGTCCTTTCACTAACCATCTTTTCACTGCTAATATTCGGGTTACAACTAACAAGTAAAGCGAGAAAAGTAAGCGATAATAAAATACGCGAACGTTTCATAATCCCCCTCCCTTATTGTACTACGCGATGATAATATGGTCCAGTTTGCTCAGTGGTTGATGGTTGTAAGCCCTGAACATATGGCCATCCCTTTTCATCAAATAAGATTTTTTCCATGAGTAAGATGCGGCGATGGGCATTATCAACGTGATAAGCATGGTAGTAGAACCATGGTTCACCATTAACATCATCAATAACCGAATTATGACCAGTGCCCACGAAGGTGTCATTTTTTTGGACAACGAGTTTACCCGCCGCTTTATTCGTCATTAGTCGATTTTCATGGTCATAATATGGGCCAAACGGAGTGGTAGCGCGCCCAACCACCACTTTGTAAGTTGAAGATAAGCCATCACAACACGTACCAGTCGATAAAAATAAATAATAATAGCCGTTCCAGTAGCGAATATAGGCGCCTTCATAAGTGTCAACTTCCCAACCTGTTGAAGTATCTAATCCCGCTACTCGTACTTTCGTGGGGGCGGCTTGTTCAACACTACCCACCCTAAAACTAAGACCGTCACGTTTTAATTCAACCATGTAGTTACCCCGCATTGAACCCCACACTAAATAAACACGGTTGGTATTCGGATCCACAAAGGCATTAGCGTCAATGCTATTATTTACCCCAATTTCTTGCGAAAGAAATAGTTTACCATGATCAGTCCACGGACCTTGCGGTTTAGGAGCGGTTGCATAGCCGATACCCGGATTTGGATCACCCCATGTTGAAAGCGAATAATAAAGAACATATTGTCCGTTAATATATTGCACATCTGGGGCCCACAGTCCTGCCCCCGGCGTTCCCCATTGCGGTAAATGACTAAAGACATATGATAACTTAGTCCAAGTCACCCCATCAGTCGAACGTAAATACTGTCCATGCGTGGCGTATAAAAACCACATCCGTTGGATGGGATCATATACTCCTGACGGATCAGGAAAATCATTATTGTAAACTGGATTAGTGTACGTGCCGCGCGCTAGTTCAAGTTCCACACTGATTGATGACTCTTCGCTACTTGATATTTCGCTACTACTTAGTTCCGGTTCACTTACTGCTTCACTTGTTGGGTCTTCCATACTTTCATCCTCACTTGAATATATTTCACTTGACGGTGATTCACTAACTAATGACTCTACTTCATTGCTAGTTGGAAAAAGAGTACAACTAGATACGATCATCGTAAATATCAAAAAGAGCAGATAGCGGATCCTTCTTTTTTTGTTCATAAGCGCCCCCTATTATTTTTTAAGGTTATCGTTAATCTTATTATAAAATGGTTTGGGGGTTTTGTAAACCCCTACCCACAAGCGTTCAATATTTTATTTATTTTATGCTGGAATTATGCGATAATTATTTTATAGGAACGATTATGGAAAAAAATAATAAAGAACGAGTTACTTTAAAAGATATCGCCGAACGCGCGGGTGTTACTGTTAATAGTGTTTCCCGGGCCTTACGCGGCCATAAAAGTATATCAGAAGTCACCAAAGAAAAAGTGCGCGCAATTGCTAAAGAATTAGGATATATTCCTGATGCGCAGGCGCGGCTGATGCGTGGTGCTAAACTTCGTGTTATCGCGGTTGTCTATGACAACATTGTTAATCCTTACTATTCGATTATGAATAACCATTTAAATAATGAGTTAACGAAAGCAAATTACCGACCAATGGTCTTCTTTGAATCAAGTCAAGATGGTACTTTATCACTTGAAGTTGCTCGCGAAATTATCTCTATGCGAATTGTTGGGGTTATTACTTACTTAGTGCCCACTAAGGAAGTTATTGATTTATTTGAGGATCATAATGTTCCCATCGTCCTTTTAGGACGTACTGGTGACTCACTTGGAATTGATAGTGTGGCGACCAATGATTATCGCGGCGGTAAACTTGCTGGTTACAAACTTTTCGATCTTGGTGGTAAAAACTTTAGTTACATTGGTGTTACGCGTAGTCTTAATATTAATAAAGAACGTCTTAATGGCTTTTTAAAAGCCCTCCAAAATAATGATGTTGCGGTTCCTAAAAGTAATATCATTCTTAATGATAAACGCCAATCCACGCGCTCACTTATGGAAGAGTTAGATGTTAAAACGAAAAAAATTGATTCCATCTTCTGCTTTAATGATCAAATCGCCTATGAAGTAATTGGTTATCTTGGCGATAACGGCATTAAAGTTCCCGACGATATTAATGTCATTGGCTTTGACAATTTACAAAGTGATATTATTTATCCGATTAAACTAACAACGATTGATGGCGATAAACCGCGGGCCGCCCACTTAGCGCTTAACATCCTTTTTTCAAAAATAAAAAATGAAAGTGATACCGAGATGACGGGGAAGATTGTTGATGTCACGCTCGTTGAAGGCAAAACGACTAAAATGCGTAAATAATGGCATTTTGCCGCTAAAATTGTTATATTTCATAAAAAAAGATAACGCGGAAAGGCGTTATCTTTAATTTTACGTTACAAGTTTTTTCTTATTTTAAAAGATCAGCGGCAACACCAGCCACGCCACCAAGTCCCGCAAGGATTAAAGTAGCAACGGCACCACCAGTAAGTTTATAGGCTTTAAGTTGTTCAGCAACATTATCAACGTTAGGCATAAGCGCGAGATTCTTCACGAGGAAAATTAAAACGACGCTAACTAAGCCAAGGGCTAAGAGCACATAACCAAGTGCCTTGTTCTTTTCTAAGCTTTTACCAACCACACGGCCAGCTGCTAACGCTACTCCGCCTAAGAGAAAAAGCGGCGTTAAGAGATTTAAGAAACTGAATTTGAAAATTACAACTTCTCCAAGAAGCGGAACGACTTCCTTTTTCCCAAATGTTAGATTAACGAAACTATAAGAATTACTTGGTTCAGTTCGCGCGATAGCTGGAAGCGCAAACCATAGGATAGCGGCCACTAAAAATAGGCCTGCTGACACTACATTCAATAATTTTTTCTTGTCCATAATTTTTGTCCTTTCTAAATTTAAATACATTTAAACATAATTACATGTGTTAAGCAAACATTAACCCTTGAAAAAAAGGAGAAAGTAAACAATCGTTCAATCGGTAATTATATTCATAAATCCTAATAATTGGCGTATAATGCTTAAAAGTTACACCCCGATATCAGCGGCCGTAATGTTAATTGTATTGGCACCATAATTACTAATGAACAAATGCCTGTTTTGTTCAGTCGTCATACTTGTCAAAGTTATAACTTTTTCACCATCATTAACAAAGATTTCGGCGGAGTATTTATCAAGCAATATTTCGAGTTTTACTTTGTTTGCTTTCGTCGTAATTGGTACATTTATTACGTTATGAATCCCTTCTTGCGGAAAGTGTCCGTGATTTAAACTACTGCGATCAACTTTTAGATTACCATCGCTTAATGTTAATTTAATACCCTTGCCTTCTTCATCACCAAATAACGTAAATTCCGTTATGTCACTATTTAAGGTTGTTTCCATTTTTAAATGCTTAACGCGACCATCTAGTCCTGCATCTTTAAAGTTAGTAACTACTTCTTCAATAGTCACCATACTTGGCGTTCCTAGATATGAATAGAGTTCACGAGCGGGCTTTTGCATCAATCTATTATTAACGTAACTTAATTCACGCGGAAAAGTCATTGCTCCAGCATATCCAAACTCACGGGTTACTGGTGCTCTATTCCATCCCGCCATCCACGCTACCATCATTGTCCGCCCATCTGGCATTTTCATTGTCTGTGGGGCATAAAAATCAAACCCGTCATCAATCTCAACAATCCGACGATAATCAACGTTTTCTAAAACGCCAGTTTGCCAATTCATATTCCCTGTAATATAGACATTACCATCACTATTTCGATGTCCAGTCGCCGTTTGGGGACTAACAATAATCATATCTTGACCATCTAAATTAAAAAGATCAGGACATTCAAGCATAATCCCTAAGCACGCAGCAAACTCAGGACCATTACTAAAAGTGCGGCCAGCGTATGACCATTTGTATAAATCTCTACTTTTGTATAAAAGTAATGACGAATAATCATTATTTGTATGACGTGAAGAAATAATGGCGTAGTAATCGTTATCTTTCTTAAATACTTTTGGGTCACGAAAATCAGCAATCGTAGCGTTAGGGGGTAAATCATTTTCACTTAATACTGGGTTACCTTCGTATTTTGTAAAGTTAACTCCATCACTTGATGTCGCAATCGCCTGCACTTGGCCTGAAGTTGATGCCCCAGTATACATTAAGTAATATGTTCCTTCTTCATCACTTATCGCTGAGCCACTGAAAGCTCCCACTGAATCATAAGGTTGGTCAGGCGCTAACGCTACTTTTTCATAATTCCACTTTACAAAATCATCCGTTGTAGCGTGACCCCAATGCATTGGACCCCACATTATTCCGTAAGGATTATATTGATAAAAGAGATGAACTTTATCGTTATAATAAGAAAACCCGTTGGGATCATTAATCCACCCAATTTGGCCATGTAAATGATACGCAAATCTTTTATCTCTATCTACTTTCCAAGCATTAAGCTTAATATAAATATCCGCTGCTTCCACCATATCTTCAGCTCGCGCAATACCTAACCGAATATTAGTGTCATCGCTAAGTTCTATAAGTTCATCTTCACTAATACTAACCCGTAAATCATCAAAGTTAATATGACTAATTGTGCTTTCATCCACTATCTCAACGTATACTTTATCCCCAAGATATGACGATAAATCAACATTAAAACGCACATATGTTTCGGTTTGAAATGGTTCTAAATAATATTCATTCGTAACTCTTTTTATTTCTTTATTTCCTTTGGCAAGTTTAATCGCAACATAGGTCGTATCGGCATCTTTACCCCCACTTAACAAGAATGAAATATAGCCTGATGCACTGATAGTAAAAACTTTCGATTGTAGTTTTCCTCTATTAGCGGTATTTCCTAAAACATGATACGTCTTGTCGGCTAAATAATACCTTTCCCCATCTGCATAAGTTAGCGCATCACTAACCGTGAAAGCGTCACCTTCAACTTTCCACGTTGTAAAATTACCAGTTTCAAAACTATAGTTTGTTACTTGTGGTTTATGACCACAACTTGTTAAACCGATAACTAACGATAAAAATAGTATTATTTTAAAACGATACACTATCTACCTCATTTAAATAAAAGTTAGTATTTATTCATAAAAATGAATGTTTTTAATGGTCACATCAGCGCCTTCCCCCACAAATCCAAAAGCGTTATTCGTTTTGGCATACATTCTGACACTTAAAACAAATTGATCAGCGATGTATAGCGATAAACATTCACCTTCGCTAAGCACTGTAACGGTAAGCGTTTGCCTAGTCATAACATGAAGGGGGACATAGGCTTGGGGCATAGCGTTTTTGATGTCAGCAAGCGCTACATTATAGAAACTTAAACGATCATGATTAAAATCAAAAAGAATATTTAAGGGCCCACTCTCATTATTGCCACCGAAAGTCATGGCAAAAGTACCATTTAGACTACGAGCGGTTAACGAAAATGTCATTCTTGTCGGTCTTTCTAACAGTTCATCAAATAAAAGACTATCACTTTGTCCCGAAAAGGAAAATTCGCCATCTTCTTTTATTATTGCTTCATTATTTACATGTTTTTCGTAATGAACTTCCGTATTTAAGGCTTCTACTACTTCCCGCATTGGACACGGACGAAGTTCGCCGTTTGATAATTGTATAAGTTCATGAACAGCAAGGTTACCACCCCAATCAAAATCACCACCATCATAGTCAAATTGTTTAACCGCTTGCCAGCCAGCATAAATTAAGCGATCATCTGCTTTTTCTAAGCGGGCTGCATAAACACCGACTCCATCAAAATAATCGTCGACGGGTTTTTGCCAAACTCCGCTACTTAAGTTATTTGTATAACGATAATGGGTAACTCTAAACGCCCCTTGTTCGCTATAACTTAAATACCAATAATTACCAAATTTAATTAAAGTGGGACATTCTAAGTTATAACTACCAGCATCATTAGTGAAGAAAACACGATCATAATTCCAAGTAATTAAATCGGTTGATGTATAAAGTTTTAAGACACCAACATTATTATGACGAGTAGTAATAAGCATCCAGTAATTATTAGTTTCTTCCATATATAAAACGTAAGGATCACGGAAGTCATTATGACCACCGTAAAATCCGTGTTCAGGATGTTTCGTCCAATTTATTAAATCACTACTTGTGGCGTGTTGAATCTTTTCAAAGTAAGGTGTATTTCCTGTACCGTTGTAACCCGTATAATAAGCATGATAAAGACCGTTTTTATCTTTTATGACTGACCCAGTACCAAGCGCTAAATCTTGACTCCCGGCATCTTTTTCATAAGGGATAACAACCCCCACATCTTCATAAGTTACGTAATCCTTTGTTCGTAAAAGCGACCATGGATGAAAGCCAACCATACTTTGTTGATCTTCGTTTAATAAATAAAAATAATTCATATATTCGCCATCAAAATAAGGCATGACATCACCAATATCACCATCATTACTGCGGGGGAATAATTGTAATCCGTTTTGTTCCACTGTTCCTTTATCCTTTAATCCG
Source organism: Tenericutes bacterium ADurb.Bin239 (assembly GCA_002069815.1). Taxonomy (GTDB): domain Bacteria; phylum Bacillota_I; class Bacilli_A; order RFN20; family CAG-826; genus UBA1361. Next base: position 32,676 of record MWCB01000012.1, read on the forward strand.
TTTGTGTCTTCACTAGGCGTAACAACTGTATGACAACCCGCTAATAAAAGGGGTAATACAACTACAAGTAATTTCTTAAACATCTTTGCCTCCTTTAAACTTGCGAACATAGGCGTTTGTTAGTTCTTGTTCATTTTTAAGCGTAACTTTATATTCATCTTCATAAAAATAAATCAAATTTGTCATTGTTTCATAGCCATCATTTAAAAATATTTCAATTGATGAAGAATCAAGAAAGACTTCAACCTTTAATTTACCACGCGGAACATTACTATAAATTTTCGTTTGTGGGAAATTAATATGATTAGTGCTATCAAAGAAAAAGGAACCACCTTCTTGACCAAAAACAATATAATCATTATGTTTAACGCTGATTATTACTTCAAAATCATTACCGCTTGTAGCAAAAGATAAATGGGACCATTTACTAATCTTCATATTGTTAACAAGGGGCATTTCTTTTTCAAAGTAAGCGTAAACACTTTTAATTGGTGTTTGCCATAAGCGCTTATCAGCAAAAAACACCATGCGCGGTAAGACAAAAGCACCAGTCCACCCATCACCATTTAACGCCGTGAAATATGTTTTATTCCACATGTTCATCCACGCATGCATTACATAATTCTCGTCTTTATCCGTAAATACATGGGGCGCGTAAAAATCATGTCCGGCATCAATTTCATGAACAATATTTAACTGATATTGTTTGTTAATAAAATCTATTTTACCAATGAAAGCCGCACTTGAATTACTCTTTTTAAATTCGTTACCAATGCGTGGCATATTGATACCTGAAACAATTAACACATCTTTATCTTTAAAGCGTAAGAAACTAGGACATTCGCCCATTACCCCAAAGCGCCGATCAGGACCGATAGTAAAGTGATAATTAAAGGTTTTTAAGTCAAGCGACTTATATACCACAATTTGGCCTATATCATCATGGGTTTTCGAACCCACTAACACGTAATAAACGCCATCAAGATTAACGGGCATTGGATCACGAAAATCAGTGATTACGGCATCAAGCGGTAAATCCTTACTCGTTAGAAAAGGACGATTATCTTTTTTAAAGGTAAATCCATTTTTACTTCGCGCTATGTTTTGACATTCACGCTTATAATCACCTTCGTAATGTTTCGTATACATTAAGATTAATTCGTTGTTCTTAACAATCGCACCCCCCGAAAAACAGCCGTGTTCATCACTTAAATCAGGGGCCAGAGCAACATTTTCATCGGTATAAGTAATTAAATCCTTACTCGTAAGGTGACCCCAATGCATTGGACCCCAAAGCGGAGCGTACGGATAAAACTGATAAAACAAATGGTATTTACCTTTAAAATAAATGGCACCATTCGGATCGTTGGCCCAACCAAGCGGAGCAGCAGCGTGATAGCGCGGTTTAAACCGTGGATTAACAAATTTTTTATTATCCGCAATATATTTATCAGCGCGTTCTCGCGTAAAAAGGACTTCCTCTTTACTCATTTATTACACTAACTCCCAGATTTTAACTTCCGATAGTTCAATCGTCATTGGGGCTATGTTTTCACTAAAGCCCCCAAATTGGAAGAAAATATCAACCTTTGTTTCGGAAAATAATTTTTGGGGAATTTCAAAGGTATATGTAACTGCTTCATTGGTAAATTCTTGGGTAACGTTAATAAGCGGATTCCATTCTCCTTGCCGATTAACAATAAATTGAACTTTACCAGGCGTACTTCCTTTTAAGCTATAAGTAAATTTATACGAAGCATTCGCAGGTAAAGTAATTCCTTCAAATGCTATTTTATTATGCCAATCAACATTACCAAAAGCGGTGATGTTATAAATTAAGCTTGTAGCAGTCGTTGTAACACTACCATCGCCATCACCATCATGACTTAAAATCCATGGAACTTTACTATAAATAGCGGTAAAGTCAGCGCTATCAACCACCGTTGACATTGATAAAAACGTGAATCTTGTTAATTTAATTACGTTCGTGGCCGCACTACCACGGCCTAACGCTAGTTTGATAAAGATATTATCAATAGCAATACTGGCTTTAAAAGTAAATTCAATCGTCGATGTTCCTGCAGTTAGGGTCCCATCTTTAAAACCTGCCCGCACTTGCCAATCAAGGCGACTGTCTTCGATACATAATTCATAAAATTGATTTTTCTCAGTCTCGATATCAATGATAACTTTGTACATTTCATTGCGTAAAATTCGTTGTCCTGTATTTCTAAATAAGTTAAGGGTCCACGGATTATTATTGGAAGCATAACTCATATCGAGTGATAAAGCCCCATCCGCGACAGTTAGAGTAGCGCTTGCGCCATCAAACGTTGTTTTACCCCAAGATTCAGCACTTAAAAAATTTTCATCAAGTAAAACATTACCTTCACCTGATGTGTCTTCCATTAAAAGATTAATCAAATATAAGACAACGTATGGGAGTGTTTCATTTGCACTTCCTGATAAAAGAATGGCTAATTTAGCGTCACTGATTGCTTCTTCTACAGTGAAGGTGGCTAAATGGATGCCTTGTGCACTATCAAAATTAAGGGGCACACTTTTAGTAAGTGTTTCCCCGTTATATAGTTCAAGAGTAAAATTAAATTCGGTTACATTCGTGTGAAATTTTAAAATATAATTAGTGCTAGCTTCGAAAGCTAACCCTTCTTTTACTAATTTAATGTCACTAGGTTCAGATGAATGCGTTTCAATTTCGACAATCAAAGCATTTTGACTATCATCAATTGTGGCAACCCCAGCCCCAGTAGTAACTAATTCCCAACCATTTTGATCAAAAGATTTAGTTTGTGATAATTCAAATTCACGGAATAAACGTTCCGTTGGTTTTGCCGCCAAAACCGTCAATGTTGTATAAGCTTCAGTTGTTAAATTTAAAGAGTTAGTAACGGAATAAGTAATAAAATAATCACCCCGTTCTTCAGGCGTTAATACCCCATCGTTATTAACGATTGCGGGGATTGAGGATATTTCGATAAACGCGGTCAAATCACCATCAGTGTCATCCGTGGCTGTCACACCCGCTAAGGCATTCCACGACTCTCCGAGATTAATCGATACTTCATCGAGTACGCCGTTAATAGTGGGAGCACTACCTTCAGTCGTAACTGATGTATCGCTTGTTTTTGAAACACTACCACTAGGGGTATTTTTACACCCCGTCACCACTAGTGATAACGCCAATAATGAAAATAATATCCGAGTCTTTTTCATCCTCAATCCCTCCATCTTTTAATTAATTAAATTGCTCTTTTTTTAAAGAAAATATAGAACCCAGTACTTACTAAACCAAGTCCTAATAAAACGTATAATGCAGTGTTTCCGCCGGCAAAATGGCCCTCTTTTGTATCAGGACGCCCTGATAAAGGAATCGCCGGATTTGCGCCGCGATTTGCGTTATAGTTAGTGACAAGCCGCAACCATTTAGCGGCTACCGTAACGGCGCCGTCAACTTTTGGTCCACTACCTTCACCAAGGTTATAATCGTAGTCTTTTACGTAAGTTGTACTTAAGTTTTCGGGGTCAAGTAATCTTAAATAGTAATCTTCATAAAGGGCAGGGGCGGCCATATAACCGTCATCAAGCGTTCCCGGTACACACGTATCAACACTAGCAAGGCGAGTCGCAAACTCACTAACATAACGACCAACTCGCATTTCATGGACAAGAGTATAAACATCGTAAGCAAAAAGCTTAATCACACTAAAGGTTAAAGTAGTGGGACTCGTACCTTCTTTCCCTAATTGGAAGTGTAAGGTTGGGGCCGCAATCGCAATATCAGGATAAAATTTTTGCCCAGAGTAAGTTGTTCCTGCCGAAATTGTTCCTTGCTGGAACAATGCTCTTTTTTCCCATGTAAAATCAGGGTCCTCTATTCCTAATTCATAATGCTTATTATTTGTTGACTGTACTCCAAATTCAAATGAGTAAAAGACATCTCTTGAAAGGGCGGTGCCTAAATCACCCCGTTTTAAGTGTAGATCCCACGGGTCACTTGCAGTACCAAAGTCTTGAATTTCAAGCACTAATTTGTTAGAAGCGTGGGAAAGCGTGGCTTGAACCCCTTTAGTCGTATTTGCTTCAATGAAAAAGCCATCAGTACTTGCGGAAAAATCGCTTTGATACACTGTTGTTCCTTGTTCCATTTTAGTGAGTGTAATTCTTTCGACTTCTAAATTAAATGGACCACTCTTATTCTCATTCCAACTACCACCGAACTGGAAGAGTAATTCCACTTTAACGGCGCCATCTTTTAAGGCATTTGTTGTTTCAAAGGCAAGACTATAAGTGGCTTTAGTTGTACCTAATTCAACATTCCATCTTTCGCCCCGTCTTAACGGATCGTGACTGTCCCTAAGTTGTTCGACGATAAAATTAGCCTTAACCATTCATTCTTTAGCTTTTACCACTACATCCCATTGGTAGAAAGTATTTGGCTCTAAAACATGTTGATAAAGGCCAAGTTTAGCGTGCCAATCAGCCGTTCCCGCATTGGTAACAGCGATATTGACGTAGGTACCTTCATCTGTAACACTACCACTTGCTCCATTATTGAAATCGTAGTCCCAACTATTTAAATATGGGGCCGAGAGTGCTTTAGTGCCTTCCACCCCTTTAGGAGCAATAAGGGAGAATGCGAATAAAGCAGGTAAGATGGCAAATAATATGCCTCTTTTTTTATTCTTGGGTTGCATAAGTTCCTCCTTTCCTTAGTTTCTCAAGAACATAATTTGTAATTAAATATACCAAGTATCCGTAAAAATAAAGTAATGGGATTATTATCAACGGATAATATAATACTACCAAAGTTAAGCCAAATGTAACAGCAAGTAAAAGTAATGAGAACACATTACCCCGCAAGATTAGAAGTGTGATATTTTGCATTAATTCCTTATTTGTAACATGCATGCGGAAGATTACAATCGGGGCAAACATCGTAAATAAAGCAACGACAACTAAAATAATCCAACTCATAAAGAGCGTAATATTACTTAAAGTTGAACTAGTAAAGGTAAAATAATTTACATTAAGCACGAGCAACACTAAAAGAATAGTGGAAATAAGACTATAAAGTAAGATTTGCTTCTTATTTTCACTAATTAAACGGAACGCTCCTTTAAGACTTCTGCTATCAAGCGGGATACTGCAATAAGCAATCATAACCGCTAGAGCGAAAGTAAAAGGCACGATGAGCGCTAGCGAAATAACAAGCAGTACACTCAGCACTAAATAGTCAAAAATTTGTTCTAAAAATAGTGTTAGTCGTTTCATGTCCGTTACGCGGTAAACCTTTCATAAGCTGTTTGATAAATGTTAATCATTTGTGATAAACCAATATTCTCTAACGTTGTTTTAAAGGTATTAAATTGTGCATCAGTCGGACCACCATTTAATAACCATAACGTTTGTTGTTCGTAAATATAATCAATAACGTCACTTTGAATCGTCGCAAGAGCATTAATTTCCGTCATCGTAAAAGTAATATTTGGAATTGGGGTTGCCCCTTCAATAACATAGGGCACGGCATGTTTAGCAAGACGCGCGAGACGCAAGACCGCTCGTGGTTCCATATTGACAGTATTTTCCCATTCTTCTTCCGATAAATAAAGTAAACCAAGCGGAGCATTCTTTAACCGTAATTCGTCTGCTGTTAATCCCGCTGGAATTTCTTTTTGGACAAGTTTTCCATTTGCGTCAAGTTCTTCTTCGTAAACAATCCCAATAGGGCCATAGTTAATTTGCGCCGACCACATTGGATCATAGAATCGGTCAAAGTGCGTTAACATTATTTCAGGATTAGGAGCTTTAGCAAAGACAACAAATTCACCACGGGTAATTTCATGATTATTAGCGACACCAATTTGTTGTTTTCCGTTTGGACCAATAAGTGGATTTAATACAATGTAATCTTGCGGGTTAGTTACGACTGTTTCACTTTCCCACCAATAGAAACTACCTAAACGTTGATTGCTGGCTTTCCCTTTCGCAAGGAAGGCATCTTGGGTATGGGAGAAAACTTCTTTATCAATTAATCCCTCATACACCCACCCACTTAAATAATTAGTGGCATCTTTCCATGCATCACTCGTCGCGGTAAAGGTGACTTGACCATTAATTAGAGTCATATGGTCAACGTTTTCTGGAATACCAAAAGCAGCGTATAAGTCGCTTTGATTTCCTTGCCAATTTTGATAGACAAAGGAAAGTGGTAATTCATCATCACGACCATTACCGTTCATATCATTCGCTTTAAAATGGGTTAAGATCGTGCGATATTGTTCAAGTGTTAAGTTTAGACCATCTTTTAAATCGGCCACGGTTAAGAAATCAATCTTGCCGCTATTAATTAAGTCCGTAACCCACACTTTATTTAAAAATAATAAGTTGGGATAAGGTAGTAAGTTCATTTCTTCAACTTTAGGCAAAGAATAAATATGACCATCAGGCGCGGTTAATACTTTGCGCACATCGGGTCTTTTATCTAAAATACGCGTAAGATTAGGCATCTTATCAAAGTAGGGGTCAAGCGGAATAATAACTTTACGGGATGAATATTGAATAATGTCTTTATCAGTAAAACCAGCGTGATAAATAGCGTCAGGATGCTCATTTTTATTCGCCATGATTAAATTTTTACGGGTTGCATAACTTGTTTCACTCATATTGCGCCAATTGATTTTTACGTATGTTTCATCGTAAATATCATTTAACACTTTCATATCCGCATAATTATCAGCTAGTGCATTTTTAGGAGCAATAACATCAAAACTAACCGCTCCTTTCTCGCGAATAACGGGCGCGTCAGTATCTTCCCACTGATAACCAACTTCATCTATGTCAATACTTATTTTTGAAGTTGTTGTTTGACAGCCAGTTAAACAAAGTAATGCTGTTAATCCTACTAATAATTTGTTTTTCATCGTTTGTTCCTCCTATTTAAATGAACCGACCAAGAATCCCGCTTTAAAGAATTTTTGGACTAATGGGTAAAAGACTAAGATGGGAATACTACTTACAATAATCGAACTATATTTAATTTGGTTCGCGATTTTCGCCTGTTCAATAATCGTTTCGGCACTTCCGCCGGATTGCGAAGTAACTTCCGCGGTAATTAAAATATCACGTAAAACGAGTTGAAGCGGAAAATATTTTTCATCTGATAAGAAAATCAAGGCATCAAAATAACTATTCCAGTGCCCCACTGCATAGAAAAGAACCATCACCGCAATGATTGGTTTAGCAAGGGGTAAAACAATGTGCCAGAAACTTCGAAATTCACCGCAGCCATCAATTTGAGCTGCTTCAAGGAGTTCAGAAGGAATATTTTCTGTAAAGTAACTTTTAACAACAAACACATTCCACACACTAACTCCGCCAAGGATAATCATACTTAAAGGATTATCCACTAAATTTAGTTTAGCGACTAATAAATAATAAGGGATAAGGCCGCCACCGAAAAACATAGTAATAACCATAAACCACGTAATAACCCGTCTAAATGGTAAATTTTTCCGCGATAATGCCCATCCCGCTGGTATTGTTAGTAATAAGTTAAAAGCAGTGCCAAACACGGTATAAATAATTGTATTTAAGTATCCTGACCAAATAAGCGGTTCATCAAATAATCGTTTATAGCCATCAAAGGTAATTTTAAGCGGATAAAAATAAACTTCGCCATTAAAGATAGCGTCTGGGTTACTAATTGAAGCAATTACGATAAAGTAAAGCGGATAAATGACAATAGCCGCCAGTAAGATTAAAATAAACCACGTAAAAATATAATAGATACGATCGCCAAGGGTATCTTTGCGCCAATGTCTTCGTTTTCGCATTTTAACCGCTTCTACCATATACTATTCCCCGTTAATTTTCGTGTGGAAAGATTAGCGATAACTAAAAGGACAACATTAATAACTGAATTAAATAAACCAATCGCCGTCGCGTAACCATATTGTCCACCACCAATACCGATTTTATAAACAAAAGTAGAAATGATTTCCGAGACAGAAATATTCGCACCCGTTTGCATTAATAATACTTTTTCATGTCCCACCGACATCAAGTTTCCAATCGATAAAATAAGCATGACGGCAACGGTTGGCAAAATGGCAGGTAAATCAATCGACCAAATACGCCGGACCCGACTAGCGCCATCAACAATCGCCGCTTCATGGAGATGCGGATCAACCCCAGCAAGAGCCGCTAAATAAATGATTGAACTCCATCCAAAATCTTGCCAATTGCCACTAAAAATAAAAAGCGGTCGAAACATGCTAGCTTTTAAAAAATAGCTTGTCCCAGACCCACCTAGCGCTCGTACAATGTTATTTACAAGTCCATATTCACCAAAAAATAAATAAAGCATCCCCGCCATAACCACAACCGAAATAAAATGCGGCGCGTAGAATATTCGTTGAAATACATTGGAAGCTTTTTTACTTTTAAGGGAGTTAAGCAGTAAAGCCACTATAATTGGCAACGGAAAGCCAACAATGAATCCTAAAATACTGAGCATAAAAGTATTGACGATTAATTGTTTAAATCTAAATTCATTAAAGAAACGGGTAAAGTTAGCAAACCCCACCCAATTAGCGTTCAAACTTAACATATCATCGCCAGGAGCAAAGTCTTGAAAAGCAATAACTACTCCATACATCGGCAAATAAGCAAAAATAAAGATGTAAACAATCGTTGGAATAATAAAAATAAGTAACTTCCAATTTTTACGGAAATTAGATTGTTTTTTCCTCGGTTTTAATTGTTCTTTAGAAGTGTTCTCTTCTAAAAGATGAGCACTGTTCATCGTTTTTTCCCTTGTTATTATCATTATAATAAAAATTAACCCGAGCGATAAGCATATATTAAATTATTAATCAATTTTGAGCATATGCACGCTGATTATGCTAAAATGTAGGCAAATGCACAAAATACATAATAAAGAAGGCTCATAAAGTTATGAAAAAAGTTGTTACCATTCAAGATATCGCTAATGAATTAGGACTATCGCGAAACACCGTTGGGAAAGTTTTAAACGGTCATAAAGTTCCTGAAAAAACACGTAATTTAGTGCTACGAAAAGCAGTGGAAATGGGCTATAAAAATATGGGCATTGTCGCTCAAAACCCTACTTTTCTCCAAAACCAAAGAATCTTATTATTTACTACTCACCCGCTCTTGCATAGTGACTTTTTTGCCGCATTAATTCGTGGAATTGAAAGCGTAGTAAGAACGTATAAATTTGAACTTATTCAATATACTTTTAGTGATGCTACCACTAACCGTGAACTAGCCGATTATCTTAAAAGTTTACAAATTAACGGCATCATTTGTATTGAATTATTTGATCGGGGACGTATCAATCATTTATTAAGTTTAAATATACCCACAGTTTTTATCGATTTTATTAAAAATCCCGATAACATCAAAGGCAATTATGATGTAATCATGATGGAAAGTATTAATAGTGTTGCCGCTATTTGTAATAAATTAATTAGAGAGGCAAACAAACAAAAATTTGCGTTCGTTGGTGACTTTGAGCATTGTCTTGGGTTTTATGAACGATTTCGCGGAATGCGCGAGGCGCTCTACACCGCTAAACTTCCTTACGACCACACGCTCTCAATTTGTGAAGTTGACTCTTTTCCCTATGGTAATCCGGCTGAATTAACACGGTTACTCCGCGATAAAGAAAAAGCCGAAGTTTATGTTTGCGCAAATGATGGCATCGCTATTTCGTTACTTCATTCGTTAAAGCGACTTAAGCTTCGCGTTCCCCACGACATAAGTGTCATCGGCTTTGATAATATTGTTGATGCGGGATTAGTAGCTCCAAGTCTTACAACCTTAAGTGTTGATAAAGAATATCTTGGCGTTACCGCAATAAAACTATTAATAGAACGGATTAATAATCCACACGAAATTACAAAGACGGTCTATATTAATTCAGAAATTATTTATCGTGATTCGACGATTTAATTATTTTAAATTATACTTCCCATTGTAAGCGCGGAATTGAACCACTAAAATTCCAAACAAGCGGATCATATGGTAATTCAGTCATAAGCTCATCAATTGTATATCCCGTAATACCATCACCTCTTCCTGTAGCGGTATTACCAATGCGGTCAAGGGAGGTAAGGGTCTTGTTATAAGCACAATTTTCATAAATCGTTGCATGTGTTCCGCCCGGCGTTACACCAACAAATGCCCCTTGAAATACATCCGTGCCTGTCACAAGCGGAATAGTATTCATCGCTAGACAATTAGTCATTAGATTATTATAACCTTCAACTCGGCCAACAAAGCCGCCAACGTGAACTAAAGACGTGGCGGTTGCTTTTACTTCGTCCATGGAATAAGCATCTTGAATACGACCACAACCCATGTAACCAATAAAACCACCGACATAATTTGGTCCTGTCACCGCTCCCCACGCTTTTGATTCTTTAATTAGCGTATAATTATCTAACATTTGGCCAATAAAGCCACCGGTTGGTGATTGTTCACCACCACTAACGGTAAGAGCGCCTCGCCCAGAGGAGCGGTTAATCGTTACGGCCTTATTTGATTGGCGAAGTAATCCAACAAAGCGCCCACTTATTGCGTTTGTGTTGCTAATACTGCCCCAATAGTGAACACTATCATAATTCGTACTCGTACTTTCACCCGCCACACCCCCAACTTTGGCAATACCGTTATTGGAAGTAACCGTAATATCCATTGTTATTGTGACATTAGTGAGACTAGCGTTTTTCATACTACCAGCTAAACCACCAATACACGGTTCAAAACTACTAGTGATGCTCGTTAATTCACCGCTTAGATTTAAGTTAGTGATAACCGCGCTATCAATAGTGCTAAAGAAACCAACGGCACTACTTGTACTATCAATCGTAATATCACGAATTTCGTGACCGTTACCATCGAAGAAACCGTTAAAAGCAAGCGGTGTCCACGCACTTGTTAAGCTAATATCTGCGGTCAACCGATATGAGCCACACGCTACTATATTCCGTAACTCCGCTTCTGTTCCAATCATTTGCACACGGAAATAATACTTTTCACTAAGACTTGAATGATAATTAACTTCGGAAATAGCTTTAACTTGGACATACGTGCTCTGATCAATCGTTTGTTGCGATAAAGTATGACTATTTGTGTTTATCCGCGCATGCAAGGCACCATCTACATAAATTTGATAGGCCTCTGCATATGGCACGGCGTTAAAAGTTAAAACGTTGCCGTTTAATGCTAACCCGGTTGGCGTTTCTAAGGTAATTTTAGGAATAGTTATTTCCGTTGTTACAATTTCCGAATCTAAATAACTTTGATCGATGACAAATGCTTGCACTTTAAACGTGACTACCCCAGGCGCACTATAGCCAACTTCAATACGATTAGTGTCGACAACTGACTCTTCATCATTAATCCACACACGATAACTACTAGCATTTTCGACTTCATCCCACCAAATAAAACCATTATAAAAGCGGATGTTAGTCGGTTTATCTAGTGTTGCTCTTGTGAAAAATTCTGGACTATATGCACTTGAACGTAAATAAGGATTAGTGGCAGTCGCTAAAACTTTAAGTCGTAATGAATCATCACTAGTTAACGTAAAACTATTTTGCGCTACATACTGTTCAAGACCATCGTTAATCTTCACAACGTAACCAGTCGCTAGTGTTACTTCATCCCAATAAATTGTCTTACCGACTTGCCGTAAATTTTGCGGAACGTCTAATGTTAAATAAGCTTCAAATGTTACCGCCGTGCTATAAGCGGAAGACATGGCATTATTAAGCGCTTTAACTTGCACAGTAATTACCCCGTAGCAAGTCGCAGGTAATAGCATACTATTTGTATTACAATTAAATTCTTCGTCATTAAGGAGCACAGTATAACTTGTAGCCCCGCTAACGGCATCCCAACTAAGGGTACGGTCAGTGAGGGTAATGTTTTGCGGTACTTCTACATCAATATCAGCACTAGTGATAACACTAATACTTGATTCACCGCGAGCGGAACTTGATGTTTGCCTACATCCCGATAAAAGGAGTGCAACACTCGCTAAAGTTAGTAAAATGTATTTAAGTTTTTTCATAATCATTCTCCTTAATGGGCCCGATGCGTTATTGTGGGGGTAATAACTAAGTAAAAAGACACAAGGTTAATTACTTCTTCCGTCGTCTTATCGACAACATAAGCTTTCAAGTAATAGTCATTACTAAAAGCACTTTCGGTTAAGTCTAACGTTTGCGAAATAGGAATCCCTGTCGCATATTTACCCAGAGGTAATTTACTAAAATGCGGAACACTATAGGATATTTTTAAGGGTGATGCAAATAACGGGTTTTCATTTAAATCATAACCTTCAACGATAAACTCAATTTCATAATCACTCTTATCATTTTCATAACGTTTATTAAGCGCTAAAGTTGAAATTTCTAAGTTGTCACCATCTTGATTAAAGGTTGCGGCACCAGCGCTAAAGTCGCCGCGAGCAGTGGCGAGTCCAACATACATATCACCGGCTCCATAATAGAAATACCATTTATTTTCATAGCGAATCATCGTATCCGCAAACATACATTTATTGAATAAACCATAATCAATTTTATTCGTGTCCGTTGGATACATCGTTGGTTCATCTAAATCTAACCTGACGTTCGTTAATTCAAAAGGATTACTTTGCGTCGTCTTAAGTACTCCAAGCGCATAAAACCACCCACTTGCGTTTGGTTGTTGATGTTGAATAGCGGG
>MWCB01000013.1 GCA_002069815.1 Tenericutes bacterium ADurb.Bin239
ATATTTTTTACTTTACAATACCCTTTTTTGTCACTTTAATATCCGCTAAATTGAAAATATCTATTTTTAAAACTTTATTTTCTATTTTGTCACTTTATCTTTTTCATGTAACATAAAAAAAAACACACCGAAGGGTGTGTCTTTTAAACTATTCTAATCTTAATAATTAATTAGGCAAGTTTATAGTCGCGGTGGATAATGAGCATAATGAAGTCATAAATCCATCCAATACCAATGAATCCACCAGTAATTAGATAGATAATTGCCCAAAGTAAGCGTCCGCGAACTAGGCGAATGACTGCTCCCCAAATAAAACCAATGAAAAATTGAAGTAATAAGTGGGCGATCCATGGTAATCCAAATTCTTTAACCATTTTGTACCTCCTATGGTTTACTCTTTTATCTTATATTAATTTTACTAAAAATACAATTCATGAATTTCATTTTATTCGTTATTGATTATTAATCTAATAATCTTTTTCCTTTTTAATAAATAAAAATCGTATTAGATCGTATTGTAAAAAAATAAAAAAGCCCATATAATTGGGCTTATTTGCTTTTTGGTGGAGATGCGGAGAGTCGAACTCCGGTCCAAGAACCATCCCGCAAATACTTCTACAGCTTAGAAGATATTTACTTTTAACTCTATTCGCCGATATCTACGAACGACGAGAGAGCGAGCCTATAGTATTTCATCACCGCTTATAGACATCACGTTGACTAGCCCCTTTTATGACGCGCGTTAGAGTGTTGGAGCCCCGCTCTAAGTTGCGCTCCTACTTATTAAATATTAAGCAAAGGAGTATGATAAATTACTGTTGCCAGTTATTTAAGGTTTTGGTGATTACGTCACCACATGGCTGCTATACTTGCCAGACATGTCCCTGTCGAAACCATGCCATCCCCAGTGCCACTATTATATGATATTTAAAAAATAATACAAGTTCAAATGACACTTAGTTGAAAAAAGCGTGTAAGTAATATATACTTACATCGATACAAATCGAGGTATTAGTATGAGTAGAAAATTTAAAGATCGACCAAAAAAGGTCAAAGCCGAAAAAGTAAAACGTGAACCAGATATGCGTAAACGCGCATATTTAGCCTCGCTTTTTAATAACCGCGCCGCTTTTGATGGCGGAAGACGGGAACCGTGGTGGGTTGCTATTATCTTTTTTGTTTTATCCATTGTGATTGCGTTAGTTCCAGCAATGGTTCAAGTTGGTAAAACTAAAGGGAGCGATATTTATAGAGGTGCTTTATATCATACAGATGTTGCTTTTACTAAGTTTGTTGAAGAACTCGAAGATAAAAACGCCGATCTTACAGTTGTGACTGTAAATGAAGAAAATATCTTCCAAGCGAGTCCAGAATTTGTTAATTTAGTGGCCACTAAAACTTTTAATTTAACAGATGGCGCTACTAACGAAGTAGTCCCCTACTATTCCTTCACTCAAAAGCGCACTGTATATACGCGGGACGAAAATAATGAACCTATCACTAAAGAAGTTGATTTTGAATACTTGCGCGTTTATTACACTGGTGATATTCAAAGTTCATTCATGCATGAAGGAAAAGTTTACACCGGTGATGTCTTCTTAGCGAATAAATTATTAACATTAAGTGAAGAAGATGCTGTTGACAACGTGACTTCACATTTAATTGTTGGTCGTAAAGCTTTATATACGAGGCTTTATAGCCCCACTGGTATTATTAAACCTAGTACTCCTACTTTAGCTTATGAAGGTCGAACAAGCACCTTACCAGTTGGGATGAATATTCGTGACTTTGGAAAAGTTAGTAAAGATGGTTTACCAATCAGTGCTGCTGATGTTGATTATACTGATAAAGTTATTGAAAACTTTGGTTACATGCAAGATCTTGGTTATAAAGAAGTTAAAGTTCGTACCTTTTGGTTCCAAACAGGCATTTATGCTGTTATCTTTACCATTATTGGTGTAGTGATGGGTCTTATTATCTTTATTTCCACGCGCGGAAAGATGAACCCAAATCGTGATCTTAAATTTGGTGAGTCGCTTAAAATTGGTGCGTGGCTATTACCAACTCCAGCCTTAATTACTTTAGTATTAGGCTTTATCTTACCTGCTCAATATTTCCAAATGATTTTTATTATGACGCTTGGTATGCGAAGTGTATGGTTGACAATGCGAACCTTAAACCCAAATGCACCACAAAAATAAATCTTATTAAAAATTATCACCCCGTTGCCTAGCGGGGTGATTTTTTTATAAATTATTAACAATGTAATTTAAGATTGCTAATGTAAGATCAATATCACTTACTTTATTAACTACTACTGTTCGCATATTCGAATTAACTTCAATAACGAGTGGTCCTTTTTTACTTACCATAATATCAACGCCAGCAAAATGACCTTTTACTGCTTTAGTGGCCTTTATTGCTAATTCTTCCATTTCTCGCGTAGGTTTCACTAAAGTAGCGGTCCCGCCTTGATTTATATTGCTTCGGAAATCGTGGTCGTTAACTCTTTTAACAGTGAAGATAACTTGATCCCCAATAACATTAACACGATAATCGGTACCTTTTTCACCTTGAACAAAAGCTTGCGCTATTAAAGGTTTGGTGCCATGTTTTTTAATTATTTCTTTTAGTTCTTCTTCAGTAGTGGCTAAATAAACTTGCTCACCAAAAGAACCGAAGCGTTCTTTAATCACAAGTGGAAAAGATAACGCTAGTAATTCTTTTTTATATTCATCATAATACTCAATAATGTTCCCATAATAATGAAGCGGGAATACAAAGAAACGGGGCTGCGCTATACTCGCGGAATCAAGAGCGGCGGCCGTTAAAGCCTTATCATCACAAAGATAAATAGTTTCGGGATTATTAAAAACTTTAATACCTTTGCTTTCTAAAGTTCTTGCTAGATAAATATCTTTATCCCAAAAAAGGCAAAAAGCAGGAGTGTTCTTTTTTAAATAACTTAATACGTTTTGATTTTTTACTTCTAATAATTTCAAATTTTTAATTGTTTTTGCTTTATTTAAAAACTCGTCTACCTGAACACGGAACTTGGGACTGTTTTGACTAATATTCGTGACAAAAATGCCCTTAATCGCCATAATCGCTCCCGCGCGAAATATCGTCAACTACTATTTTTGCGCCTTCAATTACCTCTTCAATTTCGACAAGAATATACTTTTCATCATAAAACACTGGTTCATTAATATCGCGCGTAAAAATAACATATTTTCCTTTGCGGGCAATGTTAAAAAGGACCGCCATCACATTATCATGTTCGCTAGGAAAACGTTCTAAAATTCGTGTTAGTTGCGTATAAAACCATGGTTCAATATAAAATTCACCATCGCCAAATATATAACCGCGCGCAAAAGCGGTTTGGGGATTACTGACTCTTTTTAAATGCTTAAACTCACTATAATTCCACTCGGGCACAAGGTTATCATAATTATATTCATAATGATCAGTCATAATATTACTCCTCTTTATTTATGATATGTTTCGTTATTTGCTATTTTAAATGCTCTAAATATTTGTTCAAGGAGCATAACCCGAAATAGTTGATGGGGAAATGTCATCTTCCCAAAACTAAGGTGCATGTTGGCTCGTTTATACACTTCTTTGCCTAAACCATATGAACTTCCAATAACGAACACTACTTTACTATTACCGGTGTTGAATGCATTTTGTAAATCAAAACTAAAAACTTCAGAACTTAACATTTCGCCCTCTGGTGTCAGGGCGTAAACAAAGTCGCGCTCACTAATTCTCTTTAAAATAGTTTGGGCTTCTTTATTTAGGGCGCTTTCAATTTGGGCGTCGCTTGCTTTTGCAGGAATTCTTTCTTCCTTAATCTCTATAACGCTAATATCAGTGTATTTACTAATCATTTTACAATATTCGTCACTACTAGACAGTAATGAACCTTTAGTTTTACCTACAACAATTACATCAATTTTCATTTAATTCTCCGCTTATTGGTACGTATTGATTCGCGGTCACAACTTTTAGCTTGCTTTGATCAATTCCATACTTTCTAAATACTTTATCAAATGTTTCAAGTGCTGCTTCGGGCGTATTTGCTTCTTCGCTTAGGTGCGCTAAGACGATATGTTTAGTGCGTGGCCCCACTAGTTCCGCTAAATAATGCGCGCACGCTTCGTTTGATAAATGACCTTCATCACTTAATATTCTTTGAATCAAATCAAAAGGCCGATTAGTTTTAAGTAATAAGCCTGGACTATGATTAGATTCCATAATATAGAGATCTGCGTTTTTCATTAACTCTAAATTACGGGTGCTAATATATCCTGTATCAGTCATATACACAACTTTATATTCATCCGTTTCTAAAATATACCCTACTGAATCACTTACATCATGGCTAGTTGGTAATGGTGTTATTTTAAATTCGTTGATGATAAATGGAAGATAAGGTTTTACTTCTGTGTATGGTGCTGCAAACGGTAATGTATTCGCGGGGGCGTATATGTTTCCGTTCGCGACTTTATTAAATTGTGTCGTAATGTGGTCACCATGTTTATGCGTGAAAAGTACGGCAAAAACGCGGTCTTCTTCCAAATTAAAAACATTTAAGCGTTCTTTATATTCTTTAAGGCTTAACCCTAAATCAATTAATAATTTAGTGTGGGGCCCTTTAATAATTGTTGCATTGCCTTTTGAGCCGCTTGCTAGGATAAAGTACTTCATTCGTTTTTATAACTTGATCCTCTGTGTGTTCGTTGTAAGTTCATTAGGAGCTGCCGTGTTTGTTCGTCGGGGTTTTCAAAACTTGAAATGGCTTTAAAGAATAACAGCGTAATATTTCCTGTTTCACCGTTGCGGTTTTTCGCTAAGATGATGTCCACGGGTGAAATATCCAAATCATTACCACTTCGTTCGAGAGTATCGTAGTAAGGTTGATACATAGCATCCACTGGTTTGATCGTTCCTTGATTAACATAATAATCTTCACGATACATAAGGAACACTAAGTCTGCATCTTGCTCTAAACTACCTGATTCACGGAGATGACTCATTTGTGGCATTTTATCGCGGGTTGCTTCAACTGCTCGCGAAAGTTGTGATAAAGCAACGACTGAAATTTTTAATTCGCGGGCAAGTCCTTTTAAAGCAGCACTAATTTCACTAAGTTGAATTTGTCGACTTTCAACGGGACCAGTGGTAGTAATTAAACCAATATAATCAATGAAAATAGCGCACAAATCATCATTTTCACGTTTTAGTTTTCGAGCCTTAATAAGTAAATCATTAATATTAATGCCTGGTGTTTCATCTATGTATAACTTGACGTGTTTTAAATTTTCTAATGTTTCATAAACTTTGGTGCGTTCTCGACTAGGCAGAGAACCAGTCATAACCGCTTTGTGTTTGACCCCCGACACTTTTGAAACAAGGCGTTGCATTAATTGTTGATTGCCCATTTCAAGAGAGAAAAAACCAACAGTTCGATTGTTTTGTACAGCCATGTTGTAGGCTAAACTCAAACCAAAAGCTGTTTTACCAACCGCAGGACGCGCCGCGACGATAATGTAATTATCTTTTTGAAAACCGTGGGTATATTTATCAATATCAATAAATCCAGTTGTACTTCCTGTTAAGCGACCCGTACCAGATTTTTGCATTTTTTCTAAATGGGCTTTTAAATCTTTCGCAATATCACCAAGTGATTCAAAATCCATTATTCGGCGTTCTTCCGCGACTTTGGTAACGTCACGAAGTAATTGACTTAAATATTCATTAACATCACCAACTTGACCTTTGCGATGGGTTTCAATACCACCGTCAAGCACCTTTAATGCCTTACGCAATAAATCTAAATCACGTAACTTTAGGCAATAGTCTTTAATTGCAGAGTATGTAATTGCTTCTTCAGCAATTGCACTTAAATATTCAACTCCACCAACTGCGCTAAAAAGTTTTAATTCTTTTAACTTACCACTGACGGTAACAATATCAACATTAATTCCTTCGTTATGTAAAAGAGTCATGGCATGAAAAATAGCACGGTTATTATTATCAATGTTTGGAAAATAACTATACCCTAAGTGTTGCATTCCAACTTCAAGTGCTTCTGGGCTTGTGATCATTAAGCCTAAAACCGTTCGTTCGAGAATGGTGTCACTTGGGATGATTACACTTTTATCAGTTAGGGTAAATGGATTGTTATCAAATTTCATAATTACTCCTTATCCTTCACTAAAACCTTGACTTTAGCGATAACATCTTTAAATAATTCAACTTCTATAATAGTTGGTCCTAGTTGATTTAATGGTTGAAAGTTGACAAACTTTCGCCGATCCACATTAACTTTAAATTCTTCTTTAATTTTTTCTTCGACTTTTTTGGCGGTAATAGCGCCAAAAGCTTTACCACTTTCACCAATTGCAAGCACGAATGCGATTTCTTTTTCTTCAAGTTTTTTCTTGTTCACTAATGCTTCTTCTTTTTGCGCTTTTTCTTCAGCAATAGCGCGCGCTTGATTCGCTTTTAATTGTGAAATTGTGCGTTCATTGTACGGAACGGCAAGTTTGCGCGGGATTAAAAAGTTTGTGGCGTAACCATCACTCACTTCGACAATTTCATCCTTTTTCCCAACTTTTTTAACTTCTGTTAATAAAATCACTTTCATCTTACCCTCCCTTCTTACCGCCAACAACCTTGGCTTGGCTTAAATTTTGATTAATTACATCTTCCAAAATATCTTGAACTTCTTCTAAAGTCTTGTCTGTAAATACGGTTGCGGCGCTTGCTTGATGGCCTCCGCCTCCAACTTTTTCAAGGAGGAACTGGACGTTAATTTCACCATTACTGCGACCACTTACTTTAACAACTTTAGGGGCGGTATAACCAATAACAAACGATGCTTGAATGCCTTTAATCCGCATGCTTTGGTTGGCAACTTTTGATAATGTCTCAGGAGTTACAATATCGGTTTCATCAGCTTTAAGGAAAACAATGCCAACACTCAGTGTCGTCATATTTGCCATGATTTTGGTGATAAGTGCATATTCTTCAACATTATCTTTCAAAAAATCGTCCGCAGTCATAACATCAGCGCCCCAATCTTGTAAGACCATGCTTGCTAAAAATGTTCTAGAACCGGTTGTCTTGGTCCGAAAGTAGTTGGTGTCCAAGTAAATTCCAGCAAGCATAAAGGTTGCATACTTTGGTGGTAATGTAAAGTTTGGAGTATTTCCGTAGTGTAACAGCTCCGTAACAATTTCACAAGTTGAACTTGCGGATGTTTCAATATAATCATAAAGCCGTTGGTCAATAAATTCATCGGTTCGACGATGGTGGTCAATAATGATTACCTTATCAACTCTTTCAAGAAGTTTTGGATAAAGTGTTAGTTGTGGCCGTGACACATCAGCAATAATTAATAATGTTCCAGAATTAACAAGACTATAACTACCTTTTTGCTCACTAATTTCGTCAGGGGAAATAACCATGTCGTTCATTTCTTGTTTGCTAAACATTCGATTCACCGCTGTTCTTGTTTTTAATTCTGTTAAATTATTTTCATAAACTATACGCGCTGGCTGAAATTGGACTTTGGCTCCTTTTTGCGTTTTTTTCACAAAATCAGCCATAGCTTTTAACCCCAACGAAGCACCAAAAGCATCAAAATCAGTATCAGTGTGGGTCATAATTAAAACATTTTTAGCTTCTCTTATATGGCGGAAAATCGTGTCAGCATATAAACGAATTGCTGTTTTGTTGCGTTTTTCTGATTGCGAAGTAGCACCACCAATATATTCACTTTCTTCCCCATAACGAGCAATAACAACTTGGTCCCCACCGCGGGCCATCGCGGTATCAATGGCATTTAAAACTAATTCATTAAGTTTTAATACATCAGGAAAATTATAAGCAAACGCCATTGAAAGCGAAATTTGATAATCAAGATTTACTGTTTTGTCTTTAATTTTTTGTAAGATAGAAAACTTATCAGCGTAAAGTTTATCAAAATTTTCTTTGTTTAAGATGAGCAAATAGGCATCTTCGCGATATTGTTTAAGTAATACGCCAAAACTTGAGAAGTAATCAAGAATAAGCCCGTTAACAATGCTAAAAACGGGGTTAGAGTGTTCGCCTTTAACAACAATATCCACGAAATTGTCAATAACAACTACCCCTAATACTGGAGCGGTTGCTTGATTACTATCGAATAGGTACTCAAATTCAGTAATGTCTTTGAAAAGGAAAATGCCTGCTTTACTTAAATATTTAACTTCGTAGTTCCGTGATTCAATTTCAACTTTGATAGTATCATCAACATTTTCCGCAAGCGCCTCACTTAATTCAACAAGTCTAATCAATTCTGGCTTCCAAGCAAGAATATTTTTATCAATAATTAAAAGTCGACGATCTTTAAAAAGTTCGCTAGCCCAAGTAACGTTAAAATCATTATCAACGACAACAAGACCAAGCATTCCAAAGTTATATGCTTCTTTAACGTCACCCCCGAGTAAATTAACTAATTCGAAAGTTGTTTTTTTCCGAATCGTATTAATCCGCGCCGTAACAACGACAAAACCAATAAGATTAAAAAAGATAGTGGCAACCGCTATTGTAAAAATAATAAACGAAGAAAGGATTTCTTGAAAATTAAATAAATCTAAATAATAGAAAATGCTAATCAAAGCAAGAATAATTGCTTCAATTATAACAAGGATAATGGTTCGTTTTCGTAATTTAGTAATAGCTTTAATCATAGCGATACCTCGTTTTCTCTTTAGGGTAATTATACAACAAAAAAGGTATGTTTAATACCTTTCATGTCTCATAATATATATTTTGTTTAAAAATAAAGATTCTAAATAATCTATGCTCCACCGATACTACTTATGTAATCGTTTATAAGTTGTACTATTTCAGCGGCATCTGCAATGATAAGTTTTAGTGGATTAATAACCATAATAATAGCAACCACGTTAAGCACAATACCTAATAAAACTAAAATTAAGCCAAAGCGCCGTATTTTAATTAACCCCATAACACCATAAATAAGACCGCTGATAACAATAAGTAACGTAAATAGAGAAAAATAATGATTATATTTTGTCGCAATAGCCGCAAAGAAAATAGCGCAGACACCCGAAAGAATTCCTAACCAACGATAATTAAAAACACGTTGATAGAACCGAAGTTGTTTCCGTAATTCTCTTTCAGGTAAAAGTTCATATTTACCTTTATAACGATACCGTTCGGTTAATGTTTTTTTGGGTTTCTTTTTTTCTTCTTGAGGACGCGGCGCTGCCACTGGTTCTTCCTCTATAAGAACAGGTTCGGCATACTTTAAATCGTCATCAAGATATTTTGAATCATCATAGGTCTCAACTTCGGGTTGGACTTCTTTTCTTTTTTTCTCTCTAGCCATAATTTATTTCCTTATATTCAATTTAGCACAAATTTGTTTATATATAAACACTAAAATTATTTAACGTCCTTTATTTCTTCCGTTTTGTTTGCTTTATCCGAATGTTTAAATAAAGAATTGAATGCTCCTAAAAACGCAAAAATAGGGAATAATAATACACTTACCAAAAGGATAATAACACTAAGTCTTTTGCGACCTTTGGAATGAAAATAAGCATCTGCCATTAATGCCCCTTGTAGACTGAAGACTAACACAGTTGAAAACACAATATTAAAAAGAACATTAATTAGCGAAATGTGAACTGGTTTCAATTCATATTTTAATGTGAAACATGTTGCAACAACAGCGACACAACCAATAAGGAAAGCAATTGTTGCTACTTTCGGTATCTCATATTCAAACCCTTCAAACGGACCTTCTGTAATATCATCCCGACATATGTATTTAAGCGTTAAATGAATAAATGCATGTGTTAGTAAAACAGAGATAATGCTAGAATTAATTGTGTGAGGAATCACTCCGTTTTCAATGATTACCCGTGCATTTTGTGCGTAAAATGACGCTTGATCAATTTTAAATACTTTACTGAACAATTCATAATAATGGGCGAATTCAATATCATATGCAAACATTGGATCCTTAACAACATAGAACACAATTACCATTAAAAAATTGAAAAAGATCTCAACACCAATAACAATCAATATTTCATGAAAATGATCAATCGGTGTCTTAGTTATGGCCCCGTGTAAAAAACCGACCGACATAGCCGCGATCATGTATAATAAACCTCTTAAATAACTACCTGGGTCAGCAGAAAAAAAGTGCGACAAAAGCGATGCACCAACGACTAATATAGCCGCTGGTATTATTCCGTCTTTTATCTTATAACGTATAATAAAAACAGCGATAGGAACTGGTATTAAAATAAGGGTAAAGTGATTTTGCACATGATTTATTGCAAATAGTGCAAAAAGTCCTAAAGAAATAATAATCACTAGTAAAAATTCTAAATAATATAATTTTATTTTTTTCATAATCAACTAAATAAAGAGCCCCTTTAAAGTGAGGCTCTTGCTTCTATATTTTTTTAACTAACGTAGTATGGAAGTAATCCCATAAAGCGTGCATTCTTGATTGCGACCGCTAGTTGCCGTTGATACTTTGCGCTTGTTCCAGTTACTCGGCGCGGAGTAATTTTTCCGTTTGGAGTAACAAATCTCTTTAAAAGCTCAACATTTTTATAATCTACTTCCGTAATTTTATTTTGTTTGAAATAGCAAACTTTACGTCGTGGTCTGCTTTTACGATATGACATAATAAACTAATCTCCTTTAATATTTAGAATGGAAGATCATCATCAGAGATATCAATACCTTCTCCTAAGTCGGATGCTGGTTCATTATCTGTTTGATAACCTGTTTCATCGCTGCTTTCAGGCGTTGGTCCAAGTGATTGTACCGAATCAGCGATAACTTCGATAATATTTACTCTTTGTCCAGCATTATTTTCATAAGAACGCTGTTCTAAACGTCCATCAACCCCTACAAGTTGTCCTTTACGAACGTATTGAGCGACAAAATCAGCGGTTTGGTTCCAGCACACTACATTAAAGAAACTAGCACTTCTTTCTTTGTCGCGTGCGAACCGGTTGTCAACAGCAATACTGAAGTTAGTAACAGATTGGTTTGCAGCGGTTTTGCGTAATTCTGGATCACGGACAAGACGACCAACTAAAACTACTCGATTAATCATTGTTATTCCTCCTGAGTTCATGATTATTTAGCGATAACAAGATGACGAATTACATTTTTGTTTAATTTTGATAACCGTTCGAATTCAGCGATTGTTGCCGCGTCGCTTTCGACATTAACAACTACATAATATCCTTTATGTAATTCATTAATCGGATACGCAAAATCACGTAAACCCCAATTTTCGGTGTCTACATCAATAACTTTACCGCCTAAGTTGGTAATGATTTGATGGAGACTTTCCATTTCGGCTTTACGTTCTTCTTCACTTAAATCAGCGAGAAGAATATACATAATTTCGTACTTTTTCATAAGCACACCTCCCTCTGGTCTTTTTCGGCTGTTGCTCACCAACAGCATGGAGTATATTACAAGCCGTAATATAGCGTTGTAATTATATTACAATTGCCAGCGTTTGTAAAGAATCACCTCGTCCGCTGGTAATAATTACAATTTGAATTTATTTATTATCACGCATCGTTGGGAAAAGAATAACTTCCCGAACTGATATTTGATTAGTTAAAAACATAATAAGACGGTCGATTCCAATACCGATACCACCCGCTGGCGGCATTCCGTATTCTAAAGCCTCGACAAAGTCTTCGTCCATTTCATTAGCTTCTTCATCACCTAATTCGCGCGCTTTTAGTTGATCTTTAAACCTTTCATATTGATCACGCGGGTCATTAAGTTCAGTAAAGGCATTTGCTAATTCATTAGTTTTTATAAATAATTCAAATCGTTCAGTAAAGCGCGGGTCTTTAGCTTTTTTTGCTAATGGTGAAATTTCAAGAGGATGACCATACACAAACGTTGGTTGAATTAAATCGTCTTCACAAAATTCTTCAAAGAAGGCATTTAAGATATGGCCAGGGCCAGTCCAGTGTTTTTCAACATGAACTTCATGCTTATCAGCAATAGCTTTTGCTTCTTTAAACGTTAAATCTTTACTAAAGTCAACGCCCGTTTTTTCTTTAACTAAATCAACCATTGAAACGCGGCGGAATGGTTTACCCACATCAATAACGACATCGCCCCATGGTAATTTAGTGCCGCCAGTAACTTTAATTGCCAAGTGGCGTACCAAAGTTTCACAAAGTTCGTACATATCTTCTAAATCAGCGTAAGCTTGATAGGCTTCTACAGTAGTAAATTCTGGATTATGACGAGTGCTCATTCCTTCATTGCGGAAAAGACGACCAATTTCATAAACTTTTTCCATACCACCAACGAGAAGTCGTTTTAATGGTAATTCTGTGGCAATTCGCAGGTAAAAGTCACGATTAAGTGTGTTATGGTGAGTAATAAACGGTTTTGCATTAGCGCCGCCAAGCACACTATTTAACATACTTGTTTCAACTTCAATAAAGCCGCGCTCATCTAAAAATCTTTGAATTTCACGAATGATTTTGGGGCGAGTTAAAGCGACATGTCTTGATGATTCGTTCATAATTAAATCAACATAACGACGACGATAGCGTTCTTCAACATCAGTTAATCCGTGAAACTTTTCTGGGAGTGGACGAAGGGCTTTTACAATATGCGTGTATCCTTCAACTTTAATCGTTACTTCACCAGTTTTAGTACGCATAATCGTGCCTTCAACACCAACAATGTCACCAATATCAGCAGTTTTAAATAAATCGTAGATTTCATCTCCAACACTTTGTTTACTAATGAAGGCTTGAATTCTACCTTCTTGGTCTTGGATGGTAAAGAAGCTTGCTTTGCCCATTACCCGCATTAACATGATGCGGCCTGCTGTTTTTACTCTAATTGCTTTTTCTTCTAACTCTTCCTTAGTAAACTCGCCAGCTTTTTCTTTAATTGAAAGACTTGTATCGGTGCGTTCATATTTTTTTCCAAACGGATCAATACCTAACGCACTTAACTGTTCCGCTTTGGCACGTCTAACTAATTCTTGATCACTAAATTCTCTTGCCATAAATAACTCCCTTTAGATGTGGATATTTTACCACTTTTTGCTTATCTAAGCAAAGACTGGCCTTTAATATCCTCAATAATTACTTTTAATTGCCCTAACGTTGACATCTTTGTCAACTTTACTCTAGATGTTTTAGTAAAGGGAAATCCCTTAATAAAGTGTGGAGCAATACCACGCATTACTAGCATTCCCATGTGTTCGCCTTTCTCCTTGACCATCATATTTGATAGCGTCCACAGATATTCTAATTGTTGATGAAGTGTTGGATTAGGTAATTTTTCACCAGTCTCAAAATACGTTTCAATTTGGGTGGCTAAGAAGGGGTTGCCAAGTTGTCCTCTTGCTAACATTACTGCTTTTGCCCCTGTTATTTCTAGCGCTTTTATAGCATCATCAAGCGTGTAAATATCGCCACTGATAACAAGGGGCACGCTCACTAAATCTTGGATATTTTTTGCTAAGTCATACCGTGCTTTCCCGCCGTAGAGTTGTCGAGTTGTACGTAAATGAACAGCGATTAAACTAACACCTGCTTCTTCTAATTTTGGGAGTAGTTCTTTGAAATTAATTCGCTTTTCGTCCCATCCAATTCTAATCTTAACTGTGACTGGTTTACTGCTTGCTTTAACAATCGCTTCCACCATTGAAATAAGTTCATTAGGATGCTTTAACCATGCAGAACCGCCATTATTTCGTGTTACCTTTGGAACTGGACACCCTAAATTTAAGTCAAGAAAATCATAGTTGTCGGTGTGTTTTTCAATCTTTTCAATGGCTGCTAAAAGTTTATCGGTCGTTCCCCCAAATAATTGAATTGAAGTTGGACGATTTTCGTTTTTATGTGGTAAATATTCATATGTTTTTTCATTGTTAAAAATAAGACCGCTATCACTAATCATTTCGGTATAACATAGGGCTACACCAAAAGAACGCATAAATTCGCGGTAAGCAAAAGTCGTGATACCCGCCATTGGGGCAAGCACTGTTTTACCTTTTATTTCAATATTCCCTATTTTCCACATCGTTATTAAAAAGCCGAATTGCTTCGGCTTTCGATTAATTATTTATTATCGTCTTCCGCTTCAGGTTTTGGTTTTACTTCTTCCTTTGGTTTCTCAGTTAAAACCACGCTTGCTATTGCTGCTTGTTTTGGTTCATCAAGTTTACGATCTTTCAAAAGACGATCAATTTGTTCAGCGGTGATTGTTTCGCGATCAAGTAAAGTTTCCGCGATAAGAATAACATCTTCACGATTTTCTTCAATTATTTCGCGCGCCTTGTCATGTGCTTGTTCAATAATTTTGCGTACCGCTTTGTCAATTTCAAGAGCAACTTGTTGACTAAAGTTTTTTTGACTTGAAGTATAATCACGACCCAAGAAAACACTACCAGTGTCGCGCTCATATTGAATTGGGCCAAGATCACTCATGCCAAATTCAGTAACCATGAGACGAGCAATTCGCGTGGCAACTTCAATATCATTTTGGGCGCCAGTGGAAACATCATCAAAAAAGACTTCTTCACTTGTGCGTCCGCCTAAATAACCGACGATACGTGCAAATAATTGATTTTTAGTAAGTAAGAAGCGGTCTTCTTCTGGAGTCATAAGGACATGTCCGCCAGTTTGGCCACGCGGAATAATTGTAATTTTTTGGACTTTGTCAGAATAGGGGTGCTTAAGTCCGATAACCGCATGACCTGCTTCATGATAAGCAATAACTTTGCGTTCGTGTTCATTAAGTTGTCTGGTTGTACGAGCTGGACCCGCTATACGACGATCAATTGCTTCATCAATGTGACGCAACTTAACATTATCACTATTATCGCGAATTGCTAAAATAGCAGCATCATTTAAAACACTTTCAATATCGGCGCCAGAAAAACCAACCGTGCGACGGGAGATAGCGTCGAAATCAACTTCGTCATCAATAATCTTGCCACGAGCGTGGACTTTAAAGATTGCCGTACGACCCGCGCGATCAGGAAGACTAACAGTAATTTTACGATCAAAACGACCAGCACGTAATAAGGCTGGGTCTAAAACGTCATCACGGTTTGTGGCTGCAAGAACAATAATTCCAGAGTTATCACTAAAACCATCCATTTCAATTAAAAGTTGGTTTAAAGTTTGTTCGCGTTCATCGTTACCGCCACCAAGACCAGCACCACGCTGACGACCAACCGCATCAAGTTCATCAATAAAAATTAAACATGGAGCGGTTTTCTTTGCTTGTTGGAACATGTCGCGGACTCGTCCAGCACCAACCCCAACGAACATTTCGACAAAGTCGGAACCAGAAATTGAGTAAAACGGAACATTAGCTTCGCCAGCTACAGCCTTCCCTAAGAGTGTTTTACCAGTTCCTGGCGGCCCCACGAGAAGAACACCTTTCGGTAATTTTGCTCCAAATTTCGTATATTTCTTTGGATTTCTTAAATAATCAACAATTTCCATCATCTCTTGCTTTTCAGCGTCTGCGCCCGCGACATCATCAAAAGTAGTTTTCACTTTCGTTTCTAAACGAGCACGAGAACGATTGAATTCCATGGCTTTTGTATTAGAACTACTGACAGCACCTGCCATACGGGAGTAGAGAAAGACCATGGCAATAACAAAGAATACAAGATAAAGTAAACTTGGTCCAAACGTATTCCAAAATGTACGTTGATATGCGTTTATAATTTCAATTTCATAAGCAACAAGTGGTGTACCATCAGCCGCAAATAAAGTCGGTTGTAAAATGGTTTCGTAAAATGTTCGATCTACCACAGCTGTGAATATAGTCTTATCTTTTAGATAACCAGTAATTTTTGTTGTTGTCTCAGTAGTTACAATTTTGACTGTATCAAATTCGCCTGCGTGCTCCTGTAAGTATGCTACTAAGCCACTTTGTATTACAGTATCGTGACCTTGGCCAGAGAAAAAAGCTAGCCAAATAACAACACCAATAACAGCGAATAGAAGTAAGTATGGTAAAAGTGTCCGCAATGAACGACGCGGCGGCGCACTTCTGGGAGTTGGACGTGGGTTTGGGTTGCTCATAAAGCCTCCTATCAATAAAGATTAATTCGATTGCGTTTAATAGAATAAACACTTCAAATAATTATACATAGTATAATCTTAGATTTCAACATTTGCGTTTTTATTTAATATGAATTTTAAATAAATTCGTTTCTTTTGGAACATAATTTGCGCGGTAACGCGGAACATAAATTACTTCGCCTTTTTTATTAGAAACAATCGGCCAAATCAAGCGATAGTGTCGTGGCATCTTCATATCAATAAATAGTCGATTAATTGTCTTTTCATAACCTTTAATTTTATATTTCTGATTAGGGCTTTGGGAAGCGATTGTTATTGGATATTGATTATCATCAAACTGCGGAAATACCCCGTTTTTGCCGAGTTTAACGGTAAATTGCGGGGTTTTTATAGTTTTTGGTGTTTTAATAACATAACTATATGGGGCGTATTCTTTAAGATTAATTAGTGAAAATTTACCTTCATATTTTACTAGTGAAATAGAACCAAAAATTTTATTCATTGATGAACTTTTTTTAGCAAAAATAATTTCTTCAATTTGTAATTTTCGGCCCGCACTAAAATGGTTAGGAATGCCATGTTCTAAAAATAAAAGATACAGCAAGTGCTGTCTTTCTTTTTCATTTAAATCTTTAAAATCGGAAATTAACACGATGCCATTATTTGATAATTTATTTAGTCTTTTGGTTAATGTATCTAGTTTTTTATTTTGATAATTTATTTCTTTACGCATTTCATACTTTTCATCTCTACTCATCTTTTTAACAAGGTTATGACGAATTCTATTTCGAGTATAGATTAGTTCTAAATTTGAACTATCGGTCGCAAAAGGAATTTTGTTTTGAGTACAATGCGCTATTAATTCATCTTTGTAATAATGTAAAAGTGGTCTAATAACTTTAATCCCGTTTATAATAATCTCATCACGAATTCCATAATAAAATGTTTCACGTTTGCTACTTTTTTGCATTAAATAAGTCTCAATTACATCGTCCGCATGATGAGCGGTTAGCAGTACATCAAAATTATGTGTTTCTGCAATTTCTTTGAAAAATTCATAACGGATTTTTCGAGCAGCATTTTGAAAATTCCCCTTAATATTTTTTCCGTTTATTTTTCTTACAAAGCATTCTTTATTTTTGTCTTTACAATATTGAATGAGATTACCTGTCTCTAAGTCGCTTTCCTTGCCTCTTAAACCATAGTTAACATGGGCAACTGCAAACATATATTTGTCACGTACTAATACTGAAAAAAGCGCCATAGAATCAGGGCCGTAACTACATGCTAGTAAATACCTTTTGTCGCGATCTAATTTAATTTGCATTTGTTGTTCTACTTAATAATTCGTATCCTTTTTGAGGGTCAGAACGAAGTTCTTTTTCGTCAATGGTTAATACCTTTACCATTACAATATATTCTCCTAAATAAAGTTCTAAAATATCATTAACTTTAACATTATAAGATGGCTTAACCGTGCGTTTATCCACTATAACTTTACCAGCAATGCTTATGTCTTTTGCGATGGTGCGTCGTTTGATTAATCGCGTTAATTTTAGAAATTTATCAAGTCTCATCTTTTTTCATCATTGTTTCACGAACAATAGATACAATCGTTTTAACAACTGTAGCGTAAGCATGAAACCAATCTCCCTTTTTTATTATCCTTAACTTAATTTTACCATCTTGACTTATAAAACGAATATTACTGAAAGTTGTTCCTATTTTCTCATTTAACATTACAACTGAACCAGGGATTTCCAAAAAGGCAGATCCAGGAACGATATCAATGTAGCCATCTTCATCTTGTATTTCATCAATAAATTTGGCTTTGCTATTAACCACCAGCTCAACTTGACGTTTTAAGAAGATGATTTCTAAGGACCGCGGGAGCTTTCCGTACATGTCTCTAATTTTTTGTTCAAATTCTTTTAAGTCATTCATTTTCTTGCATTGTTTAATTTCTAAATAGATATCAAACTTCTCTGATTTACTGGCGAAGTCATCTGGAATATATGCTTCTAATCCGCTTATATTAATTGTTTTTTCAATTGGTTCACTCGTTAATTTATATTTTTTCTCATTAATAGCATCTGCAAGCATCTTTAAATACATATCAATACCAATACTATCAATAAATCCTGATTGTTCTGCTCCTAAAATGTCACCAGCGCCCCGAATCATCAGATCGCGCTGTGCGATTTTATAACCACTTCCTAAATCGGTAAATTCTTGAATAGCTTGTAATCTTTTTTTAGCATCTTCATTCATTAGTTTATTGCTTTGATATAACAAATATGCGTATGCAATGCGGTTTCCGCGCCCCACTCGGCCTTTTATTTGATAGAGTTGTGATAGTCCAAAGTGATCAGCATTTTCAACAATGATTACATTTGCGTTAGGAACATCAATCCCGTTTTCAATAATTGAAGTAGCCACTAAAACATTTATGTCGTTGTTATAGAAACTAGTCATAACATCTTCAATATCATTTCGTTCCATTTGTCCGTGGACTACCCCGATTTTCGCTTGTGGCACTAGTCGACTTAATTTATTCGCTATATGATAAATAGTAGCAATACGATTATATAAATAAAACACTTGACCACCTCGTCCTAATTCGCGTTCCACTAATTCTTTGATTACATAATCATCACGTTTAATGACGTACGTCTGAATTGGCATCCGTTCTTGTGGAGCGGTATTAATTTGACTTAATCCACGAATTCCAACTAAGGACATTTGTAAGGTGCGTGGAATAGGAGTAGCGCTCAGTGTCAAAACATCAACTCTTGTTTTCATTCTTTTAATTATTTCTTTTTGTTCAACACCAAATCTTTGTTCCTCATCAACAATTAATAAACCAAGATCTACATTTTCTATATCTATATTGAAAAGCGCGTGTGTACCAATAAGCAGATGGATTTCACCTTTTTGGAATTTTTCAACGACGTCATTTTTTTGTTTTTGCGTTATAAGACGTGAAACCATTGCTATTTTTACCCCAAAGTTAGCAAAGCGATCTAAAGAAACTTCAAGATGTTGTCTTGCTAATAATGTAGTGGGACATAAAAAGAGCACTTGTTTACCTGCGCTTAT
This sequence comes from Tenericutes bacterium ADurb.Bin239, assembly GCA_002069815.1. GTDB lineage: Bacteria > Bacillota_I > Bacilli_A > RFN20 > CAG-826 > UBA1361. The sequence continues at coordinate 19,251 of MWCB01000013.1, forward strand.
AGCCTTAAAAGCGGCGCGTAAAGCAATTTCAGTTTTACCAAAACCAACGTCGCCTGAAAGAAGTCGATCCATAATAAGTGGCGACTCCATATCTTGTTTAATTTCGCGTAGTGCTATTTCTTGATCGTAAGTCAATTCATATGGAAACCCAAGTTCAAACTCTTTCTGAAATTCATCATCGGGCGGAAAAGCAAAACCTGGTCTTTGATATCGCGCGGCTTGAATAGCGACAAGTTCCTCCGCGATATCTTCAATTTTTTTGCTAATTTCAGCTTTGGTTTTTTTCCAAACAGGAGAACCAATTTTGTGCAACCGGGGGGCAATGCCTTCTCGACCACTATACTTTCTAATTAAATGAATTTGTTCCATTGGAATTGATAATTCTTCATTGCCAAAATATTTAATTTTTATGTAGTCGCCCACAACGCCAAATACCGTTAATGATTCAATTTCCTTAAATTGTCCAATGCCGTGATATTCATGAACAACATAATCGCCAGGCGTTAATTGTTCGTGACTTCGAATAACTGTTCCGGCCTTAAAACGAGCATTATATCGCATCTCGTTGCGAGTAATATTAAAGAGCTCCTTACTAGTAAATACTGCGGTTTTGCAGGAATTAATAATAAATCCATGGGGAAAATAGTCATACGTAATCAATATTTTGGAATCGCTTTTTTTATCATCTAAATCAAACTTTAATTCTAATTCTTTAAGCAAATTTTTGATTTGTTCTAACTGGGTATTATTGTTTACTGAGAAGTAGATATAATATCCTTCATCATAGTATTTTTGGATAGCAAAATTAAAATCATCGCGGCTACGAAGATCGGCTACTGGACTAATTCTTAATTCGTTCTCATTTCCATCCTCACTAAAGTCGCGAGTTACATATTTGGGATAAGTTTCTAATGTTTTATATGATTGATAAAGTTTTGTATTTGGTAATAGATTAAATCGTCTTGCCTGATCACGAACGTAGTGTTCGGCCTGATTGGAAATAATATCGTAAGTGGCTAATAATTGAGGCTCATTAGCGAAAACAACTCGTGGATTGTTAATATATGACAATAAATTATTGTGAAACAAGGGGTGAAGAAGTAGATATTTGTTTAATACATTATTATTTTCTTCCAAATATGTACTGATGTTTTGATTAATAATGTTAAGGAACATTTCTTCTTCGGAGGCGCTCATCTCGCTTTTTTGTTGTTTTAATGACTCGTGGATAAGTTCAAAAAGTTCTTTTTGTTCCTTTGGCAATAGTAGATTTTCACTAGCGGGAAGAATTATTACGTTCTCTCTGGTTTTAATTGAAACTTGGGTACTTACATTAAAATCACGAATCGATTCAATTTCATCATCAAAAAATTCGATACGTGTTGGAAAGTCTTCATTTACAGTGTATATATCAATAATATCGCCCCGTTTGGCAAATTGCATTGTTTGTTCAACATTAGTAACGTGTTTATAGCCTAATTCCACTAATCTAGTGGTTAAATCATGCATTTTCAATGTATTTCCTACTTTTAACTTAATAAAATGCTGAACAAAATATGCTGGTAAAAGGGTTGGTTTTAACACTGCGGATATGTTTGCAACATAAATATATTTCTTCTCTTTTTTAAAAGAGCAATAAAGTGTGTAGATGCGCTGTGCCTCTAATTCTTTGGTCGCGGTTAACACTTCAGTAAATAACAAGTCATCATTTGGAAAGAATAAAACATCATCTTGATCAACAAAAGTTTGTAGTGTTGAAATAATCTTTTGAGCGTTATATAAGTTATTAGTTAAAATAACATAATTCTCTCTTTTTTTCTTAAACGCTTCAGCGACGAGAAGACTTGTACCTACGATTTCGGACGTGACAAAAATCCGCTCTTTCTCGAAGCGGGGGGGTGTATCTTTAGGAAACAGGTTTTCAAAAAATCTAATCACTCGGGATAGGCTTTGGCTCCTTTCGATTATTTTTGTTCATCACAGCATTAAAATCTTCATTCAATAAATCGCGCAGAGCAAGACTAGCTTTAATTACACCTTCTAAAAACACCGCTTTTTCTTCATCGGTTACTTTTTGTAAAACATAATCAACACCATCATATTCTGGTTTGCCAATACCAACGCGAATACGTTTAAAATCTTCTCTTCCTAATAACTCTATAATGTTTTGCATTCCTTTGTGCCCACCAGACGAACCTTCCTCTTTTAAACGGATTTGACCAGGAGAAATATCCATATCATCATAGATAACATACAACTCACTAATTTCGATTTTAAAAAAATTCATGAATTGAATTACAGACTCCCCTGAAAGATTCATATATGTTTGCGGTTTGAGCAAATAAATTTTTTCTTCGTTATACATAAAGCTAGTAAACAGCCCTTTAAAATCTTTTTTGTCAATATCAACTTTGGCCATGTCTGCAAATTTATCGAGAACTAAAAACCCAGCGTTATGACGCGTGTTTTCATATTTCTTTCCTGGATTTCCTAAACCAACAAATAGTTTCATAATTTTACTGATAAATTATAACATTTATTATGCTATTATTTATAATATGAACCAGTTTTTAAAACGTTTTTTGCAAGGATTACTCTTAGGATTTGCCCTTATTACCGCTATTGGTGGTGGGACTATGGCCGTTTTAATTGGCGTTTATGATGACTTAATTAATGCGGTTTCTGATTTTAGAAAAAATCCTAAAAAATCATTAGATTTACTTATCCCAATGGCACTTGGGGGCATAGTGAGCATGGGCGCTTTATTTTATCCAATTAAATTACTGCTAGAGCACTTCCCTTTTATTACCGTTGCCTTCTTTGCTGGATTAACTTTGGGCGGTTTACGAGTATTTCAAAGTACTATTAAAGGTAATGTTAATTGGAAAAACCTGCTTTTAACTTTAGCGGGGTTTTTGTTTGTCTTCGGTCTAGGAGCTTTTAGTTGGTTTAGTACATTGCACGCTGATTTGGTTAATATAAACTTTTTACAGATTGTTCTACTCTTCTTTGTCGCCTTCATTTCAATGGGTGGACACGTATCAGCGGGTATCTCTGGTACATTTATCTTAGTTGCTTTTGGTTACTACGAAGAACTTATTGATTTTTTGATTCGTTTAGTAAAATTTAATTTTGTTCATGTTGGTTTTGATTTAGCGGGATTATTTTCATTTGTGATTGGATCATTTTTAGGACTAGTTGTTATTGCTAAAACTTATAAATATTTCTTTGCCAAAAACCGTGTTAAGACTAATTTCGCTATCTTTGGGTTTATTGTTGGTTCAATTGTTATTGCTTTCTTTAATGGAAAGATTCGGCCTGAATACGCTAAAGTTGAAGGTTTTAATACTTTAATGTTTGTTCTTTGTTTCGCGGCAGTCTTACTTGGCGCGATTCTTTCTTATACCCTTCTAGGATTGGCTAACAAGAAAGAAAAACCAGTTTTAGTTGAAGAAGCCGCTGAAAATAGTAATAATAAAGATGAATAGATATAAATAGGGGAGAAGGACTATGAAATGGGAAATTAGTTTTTTACGTTGGGTTGTGGAAAAAACACAAACACCAATTATTACCTTCATATTTAAACTTTTAACACTTACTGGTGAAATGGCAGTTTTATTTTTTATCATTGCAATTATTATGGTTGTCTTCAAGAAAACAAGAAAAGCGGGCCTTATTATTATCTTTGGTTTAATTTTAGTATCTGGTTTTAACCTTTGGATTTTTAAACCGCTTGTTAATAGACCAAGACCTTTTGATGTCCCGCATGTTTCTGAGGATGCGTTATGGTTAAACAACTATATGTATAATGTGTTTGCGGTTCAAAGTAAGTTTAATGATTTTCTTGTGCCTAGTTCGCTTGCTTTTATGTCGGGTCATACTCTATCTGCTTTTATTTTTGGGTTTACTATTTTAATTCATCATCGTAAATGGGCCGTGCCAGCCCTAATTTTGAGTGTTTTAATGTCCTATACTCGCATTTATTTTGGATTTCATTATCCTACTGATGTCTTCGCAGGGATAGTTACAGCGCTTGCCACTGTCCTTTTATTTACCTGGATTGCTAATAAACACGAAGCTTGGTTTATTAAAGTCTGGAGAAAATTTATTGGTCTCTTTCAAAAGAAATCCAAAAAAGACCATGCGCCAGTTGAAAAAGCTGATGCTGAAAATCAAGAATAAATTATATGAGACTAGATCGTTTTCTATCTAAAACGCTTGGTGAGAGTCGTTCCACTGTTAAAAAATATATTCGTAATAAAAAAGTAACTATTAATGGGGTCGCTGTTACGTCTGAAAGTTTTCAAGTGGACACAAATAGTGATGAAGTCGTTTTTAATAGGGAAGTTTTACATTATGAAGAGTTTCATTATTACTTAATTAATAAACCAGCGGGATATGTGTGTGCTAACGAAGATAATGTTCATCCTACAATTGTTTCTTTTGCTCCTGAATTTATGATGCACAATTTACATACTGTGGGAAGATTAGATAAAGATACAACTGGTGCATTATTATTAACGAATAACGGAAAACTCACTCATCGTTTAATTAGTCCTAAAAAAGGTGTTGAAAAAATATATTTAGCTACTACCGATGTACCTATTCCTAATGAATTAGTCGCGCATTTTGCCTGTGGAATTAAAATTACTGATCATTTTAAAACCCTTCCTGCTACTTTAGAAATAGTATCTTTAAACGTTGGAAGAGTCACGGTTGTTGAAGGTAAATTTCATCAAATTAAACGAATGTTTCAAGCCTTTGATTTACAGGTTGTTAATCTTCATCGTGAGCAGTTTGCGATGCTGCGTGTCGATGATTTAGCCGTTGGTGAATATCGAAAACTTTCGCCCGAAGAAGTAAATTTATTAATCAAAGATTAATTTTTGTTTATATTCAGTTTTATCTTTGTTATAATCTAACACTGATAGAACTATGAAAAAACGCACTGTACCAAGAACTAAAACTACCGTTAAAACACGTCGTGATGATATTCTTGAAGCGGGAATACGTCTTTTTGCGCGTGTGCCTTTTACCGAATTAACAATTGCCGCCGTAGCGCGAGAAGCTAACTGTGGGCATAGTCTCGTCTATCACTATTTTACAAATATTAATCGATTGTATGACGAATGTGTAACTCATGTTGTTAAACGTTATACCCCTTTTATTGATCACCTTAAAGCACTTACTATTCCCGCTGAACTTGTACTTACTGGTTCAATTGCAAAATTAGTAGAAGCCCTCAAAAAAGACAAGTTAACCGCTTATTGTTTAAGTATGTTGCTCTACACTCATAAACAAGCACCGCGGAATAAATCGCTCCTTGAGGTGCAAGATGAATGGTCAAAACTATTTTTAAAATTAATCAATAATGGGCAAAAAAACGAACGTATCATCACCACTTTGAGTGATGAAGAAATTTTAAATAGTTTGCACACTATGCTACGTGGTCTAATTAGTGCCCAAATTATAACTGGTCATTCTCCAGGCAATGTTCTTAAAGCATCCGAAATTTATTTGCCAATTATGAAGGGAACTCATTAATGCTTAGAATTTATAAAATCGTTAAGCGCCATTGGTGGCAATTAGCGATTATTGTTATCCTTGTTGCCACTCAAACTTTGCTTCAACTTCAATTACCTGACTTTATTTCAAAAATCCAAAACATTGTCTACAATGCTGGAGAAGGCGGATTAACGCGTAATGAAATTATAGAAATGTTAAAAGAGGGCGGAATAATGCTTGCGCTCGCTTTTGGTATTTTCATTTTAGCAGCAGGACAAGGACTCTTAAATTCCCGTTTTGTTTCAATCCTTGGTCGCGAAGTCCGAAAAGAAGTATTTAAAAGCGTTGAAGACTTTTCGCTTAGTAATATTAATGCATTCGGAACCGCAAGTTTGCTTACAAGGCTGACAAACGATACCCGCGCTGTCCAAGACTTTGCTTTTATGGTTAATCGGGTCTTCATTATGTCGCCGATTTTTTTAATTATCGGGTCTATTAAATTACTGGCGTTAGATCCAATGTATTTCTATGTTGTAATTGTAGTAATTCCGTTGATTCTCGTTGTAATGATTCTTACTTTTGTTTTTGCAAGTCCGCTTTTTGTCCAAATACAAGAAAGACTTGATTATATAACGCTTTTATTACGCCAAGGATTAACTGGTGTACGTGTTATTCGCGCTTTTAATCAGGAAGAACGAGAAATGCATTACTTTGAAAAAGGTAATAGGCGAATGACTGAGATAATTATTAAAGTCAGCACTATCATGCAAATTGTTGCTCCAACTATTAATGTTTTATTTAATCTTGTCTTCTTTGGTATTTATCTCATGGGTTTTGTCATATTCGACAAGATGTTAATTGGTGTAATAGGGCTTAACATGAACACTTTTGGACAAACAATTACTGCATTTATGTATGCACAACATATTATGATGAGTTTCTTAATGCTAAGTTTTACTTTCATTATGTTCCCGCGTGTGAGCGCTAGTGCGAAACGGATTAACGATGTTCTTAATGTTAAGCCTAAAATTGTTGATCCTAAAACTCCGCTTGATAAAGAGTTAATTACTACTGGTATTGTTAAATTTGAAGATGTTACTTTTACCTTCTCTGATTTAGATCACCCAACTTTAAAAAATATCAACTTTACCGCAACACCAGGAACAACAACTGCGATTGTTGGTTCAACTGGTTCAGGCAAGAGTTCTATCATTAATTTATTACCGCGCTTTTTTGATGCAAGCATTGGCAAAGTAACGTTTGATGGTCATGATGTTCGGGACTTTAAACTTAATGATTTACGCGACAAAATCGGCTTCGTTCCACAAACAGCGATATTATTTAAGGGTACTATCCGTGATAATTTACGCTTTGGTAATGAAGAGGCGAGCGAAGAAGAAATGTGGGAAGCGCTTCGTGTTGCTCAAGCTGCTGGATTTGTTTCAAAACTTGAATTTGGTTTAGATGCGCCCATTGCCCAAGGCGGAAAAAACTTCAGCGGTGGACAAAAACAACGACTCGCAATTGCGCGCGCTCTCGTTAAAAAACCGAAAGTATATGTATTTGATGATTCTTTCAGTGCGCTTGATTTTAAGACTGATATCCGCCTTAGAACTGCACTTCGAAGTTATGCTAAAGATGCGACTATTTTTGTTGTTGCACAACGAATTAGTTCAATTCTCGATGCTCATCAAATTTTAGTGCTTGATAATGGGCGAATCGCTGGTATTGGTAAACACGCTGATTTACTTAAATCATGTAAGGTTTATCAAGAAATCGTTGCCTCGCAACTTGACCCTGATGAAATTGAAAAATCGCGCGAATTGTTTGCCGACTTAGCACAAGAAGGGGGTATAGCATAATGGCCCGCGGTCATGGACGGCGCAAAATAGAAAAAGCCACTAATGCCAAACAAGCATTCCGTGGTCTTTTACGTGAATTCAAACCTTTTCGTTGGCATTTGTTAATTATTGCTTTCCTTTTAATTATCGCAAGTCTAATTAATATTTTTATTCCCATTTATTTGCGTGATATTGTAAGTTCTTTTGCCCCTGGAAATGCACGTTTTGGTTATTATTTCTTAGACATGAACAATCCAACACTGGGTCTTGATTGGACTAAAGTGTTTAGAGATTTTGGAATGATGCTAGCCATGCTTATGTTTGCAATTATAATCGATACTATTGGACAATTAATTGCTATTCGCATTTCAGGTAGATATGCCTATACATTGCGTGATAAAATTCGTAAAAAGATTGATCGTCTCCCCTTGTCTTACTTTGATAAACACCCCTACGGTGAATTATTATCGATCGGAACAAATGATGTTGACGCTATTGCTCAAACTTTGAATAGTACGATTATTACAATCATTAGTTCGGTCGCTAACTTTGTTACGATCTTAATTGGTATGTTAGTTATTAACTGGCGGCTTGCTTTAGTTGCTTTAGGTATGCTACCTCTTACATTTTTAGTAACTTTCGTGGTAACTAAAAACTCTCAAAAACAATTCGTTACTTTTCAACATAAAACTGGCGAATTAGAAGGTTTAGTAGAAGAGAACTTCTCTGGCCTTCAAGTTGTTCAATTATTTAATCAACAAGATAAACAATTTGATTACTTTACAAATCTTAATGATTCTATGACTAAATCTAACTTTTGGTCTCGGTGGCTTAGTTCTTTTATTTTCCCCTCAATCCGCTTTATTAGTAATCTCGGCTTCGTTGGAGTCTTAGTTGTTGCAGGCATTACTAATGATATCGCTAGTCTTGCCCCGTTTGTAATTTTCTTAAATAACTTTATGCAACCTTTCCAACAAATTGGTCAAATTTCCGCAAATATTCAAACAACACTAGCGGGCGCCGAAAGAGTTTTCGCCTTACTTGATGCTCCCGAACAAGAAAGTGACGTAAACGCTACATTAACAACAAATGATCATGTTGTTGGTGAATTCTGTTTTAAAAATGTTGACTTTAGCTATAATCCTGATGTTGAACTCATTCAAAATATGAATCTCCATGTTAAACCAGGCGATACTATCGCAATTGTCGGACCAACGGGTGCGGGAAAGACAACCCTTGTTAATTTAATTATGCGTTTTTATGAAATTAATGATGGTTCAATTACGTTAGATGGTACTGATATTCGCGATTATTCACGTGGTGCGCTACGGCGTAGCGTTGGAATGGTTTTACAAGATACTTGGTTGTTCAAGGGATCAATTAAAAATAATATTCGTTACGGCAATCGTGACGCTACTGATGAAGAAGTTATTGAAGCAGCTAAAGCAGCTCGCGCTCACCACTTTATTACAACCCTTCCTGATGGTTACGAATTTATCCTTAATGAAGATGGCACTAATCTTTCCCAAGGACAACGACAGTTAATTACCATTGCTCGAGCGATTATTTCAAAACCAAAAATATTAATTTTAGATGAGGCCACTAGTAGTGTCGATACACGGACTGAATTTGCTATTCAAAGCGTGATGGATGAAATTATGAAAGACCGAACAACTTTTATCATTGCCCATCGTTTAAGTACAATTAAAAACGCTAAGAAAATTTTAGTAATGAATAAGGGCAGCATTATTGAAAATGGAACTCACGACGAATTATTAATGCAAGATGGCTTCTACGCTAGTTTATATAATGCTCAATTCTTGGGCATTGATAATAGTAATGGAATTGATGAATAATACGAAATTATCCAGCAAAAAAGGGTTAATTTTTGCGTTAACCCTTTTTTTATTTTTTAAAAGTATTTTAACTTCTTATAGATGCTCTTTAATTTTGGATAAAGCTTTGCGTATACATCTTTATATAGTCGGTTATATTTCTTAACGTTTTCTAGACTTGGATTAAATGTTTTTTCAATGTGAACCATTGCTTCGGTTGCTTCTTCTAAAGATTTAAAGACATCTAAATAATAGAAAGTAACAAGGGCCGTTCCAATTGTTGCGGTTTCATACGTTTGCGTGCGCCGCACTGGAACTCCAAAGATATCCGCGGTAATTTGACAAATTGCATCGCTTTGTGATCCGCCGCCCGATACTCTAATTTCTTTAACTTTCTTCCGTTGTCGTTTTTGAATGCCAATAAGGCCTTCTTTTAACCCAAAAGCAATTCCTTCAATAATGGCACGATAAATATGTATGCGGGTGTGAAAATCACTGAAGCCGACAATTGCACCACGAGCTTCGGGACGTTTTAATCCTGGTCCCCAATAAGGTTGTAGAACAAGTCCTTGTGATCCTGGTGGAATTTCCAACATCTTTTGATTTAAGACTTCTTCCGTGGCCATTGTTTCAATGTGCGCTTCAAGTGTCTCGTGAGCGCCAAACTGTTTAATAAACCATCCCACCATCCAATAACCACGATAAATTTGAACTTCCATTTGATAAAGTCCGGCAATTGGAGCAGCGTAAGATGGTAAAAATGATTCAGGTTCAATATATTTCTCATTTGGTACTGAGATTGAACTTGCGGTTCCATAAGAAATCGCCGCTATATCTTTACGTGATGCGCCGGTTCCAAAGGCTTCGCTACCTTTATCAGTTCCAGCAGCGATAATTTTTAAACCTTCAGGAAGGCCAGTAGCGTTACTTGCTTCTTTTGAAACAAATCCCATAACCGTGCCTTGCTTAACAATTTTTGGTAATTTACTGTTTGGAATACGGAAAACATTCTTTAAGGCATTATCGCTGTACCATTTTCCTTTTTTAAAGTGAATGGGAAAGTGCCCAGTTTGATTAGCAACACTATCTATTAATTCACCAGTTAGTTTGTAATTAATAAAAGTTGAGAAATTAACATAATGTTTTGTCTTTTCCCATACATCTTTTTCATTTTCTTGTACCCATATAGCGGGCGTGCGTTTCATATTTAAAATAACGGTTTCAAGCATTCCCACAATTGAGAAAATGAGACGGCGTAAAAACGGAATCTTTTTATGAAGAGCGGCTTGACGTTGATCGAGCCATAATACCATTGGTCGCGTTGGTTCACATTTTTCATCAAGAAAGACTGGACTGTCGCGGAAAGTAGTCACACTCATCGCTAATACTTTCTTTAAGAGATCACCGTGTTTTTCTTTTAATTTAATCGCCGCATCACAAAGCTCATACCAATAATAGTTTGGATTTTGCTCAGCAAAACCAGGCTCACTACTAAAATAAGCTTCGTTATATTTATTTTTAATAATTGCTTTGATTTCTCCAAATTGATTTACAATCGAAACGCGAAGCGATTGGGTTCCAAAGTCAACCGCCAATACAAGTTTTTCTTTCTTTTCCATGTTTGCTTTTTCCTTTAGCATTATCATTTTAGCAAATTATTACTGCATTCGTTATTTATGGTCCGTTTTTTGTGGTTTTTGAGTGATTTATTGTAATAAACCTTAATATCTATGATATTATAATTAGCGATGGTATGTTAAATACTGCTTTAAAAAAGGAGGAAAAATATGGCAGAAAAAAGATATGTCTATTCGTTCAAGTGTAAAGAAGGCGCAAAGTTAGGCCGTAATTACTTAGGCGGAAAGGGTGCAAATCTCGCGGAAATGACCCGTATTGGCGTTCCAATTCCCCAAGGATTCACCGTCACAACCGAAGCTTGTAACCTTTATTACAACGAAGGTAAAAAATTACCACAATTTGTTATTGATCAAATTTATAAAGCGGTTGCTGCTTTAGAAAAAGAAACTGGAAAAACTTTTGGTGGTAAGAAAAATCCATTACTCGTCAGTGTCCGTTCTGGTGCGCGTGTATCAATGCCTGGTATGATGGATACTGTTTTAAACTTAGGGCTCAATGATGAAGTTGCCGAAGTTTTAAGTAAAGAAACAGGTAACCCATCGTTTGCTTACGACAGCTATCGTCGTTTTATTTTAATGTACTTCAACGTCGTTAAAGGCCAACCAAGAGCCGAAATGGAAAAAATGCTTGAAGACATGAAAAAGAAAGCTGGTGTCAAACTTGATAGCGAATTAAGTGCTGAACACCTAAAAGAATTAGTGAAAAAATTTAAAGTTCACTATAAAAAAGTTCTTGGTGAAGAATTCCCAGCTGACGCTCGCGTTCAATTAATCGAAGCTGTTACCGCTGTCTTCCGTAGTTGGGATAACGAAAGAGCAAATATTTACCGTAAAATGAATCACATTCCTTACGAATGGGGTACGGCTGTAAACGTTCAATCAATGGTTTATGGTAATAAGGGCGAAACAAGTGGTACTGGCGTTGCCTTTACCCGCTCACCATCTACTGGTGATAATCACATCTTCGCGGAATATTTACCAAATGCACAAGGTGAAGACGTCGTTGCTGGTATTCGTACCCCTCTTCACATTAATTGGTTAGAAGAAAACATGCCAGAAGTCTATAAACAATTTGTTGATACTCTTGCGTTATTAGAAAGACATTATCGCGATATGCAAGATATCGAATTTACTGTTGAAGATGGTAAATTATATTTCTTGCAAACTCGTAGTGGTAAAAGAACCGCTAACGCGGCACTTAAAATTGCGTGTGACTTAATTGATGAAGGTTTAATTACTGAAGAAGAAGCTGTCTTACGCGTTGATCCAAAATCACTCGATAGTTTGCTTCACAAAGGCTTTGATCAAAAAGTTTTAAAAACTAAAAAGGTTATCGCCACTGGTTTACCAGCTTCGCCAGGAGCGGCGACTGGTCGTTTAAGTTTTGACGCTAAAGACGCTGCCGAAAGAAAAGAAAAAGGCGAAACTGTTCTCTTAGTACGTAGTGAAACTTCACCAGAAGACATTGCGGGCATGGTCTCTGCTGCTGGTATTCTTACTTCTCGCGGTGGGATGACTAGTCACGCTGCGGTCGTTGCTCGTGGTATGGGTACTACCTGTATCGTTGGTGCACATGATGTCATCATTGATGAAGAAGGTCACACTATGAAAATTGGTGATAAAGTTTACACTACTAAAGACGTAATTAGTATTGATGGTACTACTGGAAACATCTACGAAGGTGAAATTCCATTAGTTGAACCACAACTAACTGGTTACTTTGGCCGTTTCATGAAATTAGCCGACAAATATCGTCGGCTTGAAGTTCGCGTTAACGCTGATACTCCACTTGATGCAACCCATGGTCGTGACTTTGGGGCAACCGGTATTGGACTTTGTCGTACAGAACATATGTTCTTTGATGCGGACCGTGTCTTCTTTATGCGGAAAATGATTCTTTCTAAAACAAAGGAAGAACGTGAAGCAGCTTTAGCGCAAATCCTTCCTTACCAAGAAAAAGACTTCTATGAAATCTTTAAGGTGATGCATGGATTACCAGTCACTGTTCGTTTACTTGACCCACCGTTACATGAATTCTTACCAACCGAAGAAGCGCAAATTGTTGCTTTGGCAAAAGAACTCAAAGTTGATGTTGGTACTCTTCATGAACGTATTGAGTTACTTTCCGAATTCAACCCCATGATGGGACACCGCGGTGTTCGTTTAGCTGTTTCTTATCCAGAAATCGCTGTTATGCAAACAACCGCTATTATCAGCGCTGCCTTACGTGCACAAAAAGACACTGGTAAGAAAATTCTCCCTGAAATTATGATTCCGCTCGTTTTAGACGTGAAGGAATATAAATATGTTGAAGAGTTCGTTAGACGTACCGCTGATGCATTAATTAAGAAGAGTGGTCAAAAACTTAGCTATCTTGTTGGTACGATGATTGAAATTCCACGGGCAACCTTGCTTGCGGATAAAATTGCCAAAGAAGCACAATTCTTCAGTTTTGGAACAAATGACTTAACCCAAATGACGTTCGGCTTCAGCCGTGATGACGCGGCGAAGTTTGTTCCTGATTACTTCGAAGCGCGCATCTTTGAACAAGACCCCTTCCAAACATTAGATACCGAAGGTGTTGGCCAATTAGTACGTTTAGGTGTTGAACGTGGTCGTAAGGGTAACCCTGACGTTCACTTAGGAATCTGTGGTGAACACGGCGGTGATCCGGTTTCGGTCGAATTCTTTGATAGTGTTGGTTTAGACTACGTCAGTTGTTCTCCATACCGCGTTCCAATTGCTCGTTTAGCTGCTGCCCAAGCCGCTATCAAACATAAAAAAGTTAAATAATAATCAAATATTTATTAAATTACCCCGTTCATTAACTTGATCGGGGTTTTTATTGTTTTAAAAAAGACACCTTTCGTGGGCGTCTTTCATTAATTGTTCGGCATTTTCTATTTCTTTTGTTGTTTTTCGCGAATCTTAATAGCGTAACCTTCTTTATTTTCTTGATGAGAACGCGCAATCGCAAGACTATCTTTTGGTACGTCTCTATTAATGATGGATGCTGCTGCTAGATAAGAGCCTTCACCAACATTAAGAGGTGCAACTAATGTAGTGTTACTACCAACAAAGACATTTTTACCAATTATCGTTTTTGATTTATTAACACCATCATAGTTGGCAGTTATCGCTCCTGCTCCCACGTTAGTGTGTGCTCCAAGTTCAGCGTCCCCCATATAAGCAAGGTGTCCCGCTTTAACTCCTTCGTGGAACGTTGTGTTTTTAAGTTCCACAAAGTTTCCAATCCGTGAACCATCTTTCACTAAGGCATTTTGACGCATTCTAGCAAATGGTCCAATTTTTATATTGTTACAAATTTCACTATCCACTAAGTGGCTGAAGATAATTGTATTGTTATTACCAATCTTCATATTCTTTAAATATGTGTTTGGTCCAATTTCGTTTGCAATCCCAATTACACTGTTTCCTAAAATAGTAGTGCCTGGCGCGATTATTGTATCTTGGCCAATCTTAACATCTGGCCCAATATATGTGTTATTAGGATCTTCAATGGTAACACCACTTAACATATGACCAAGATTAATTCGTTTTTTAAGAAGTTCCGCGGCTTCCGTGAGTTGGGCGCGGTCATTTGTACCTAACATTTCATCAGGATTAGTAAGGACAAACGCTCCGACTTTATAACCGCGTTCTTTAAATAAACCAATAATATCCGTTAAATATAATTCGCCTTGTTTGTTATTTGGTTTTAGGTTTTTAAGTTCAGCAAATAATTTTTGATTATTTACAACATACATTCCCGCATTAACTTCGCGGATATCGCCTTCTTTACCTGTCAAATCTTTTTGCTCAACAATACGTGTTACTTCGCCATTTGGCGCTCGAAGCACTCGACCGTAACCAAACGGATTATCTAGTTTTGCGGTTAAGATTGTTAAGTCGTTTTTATCTTTAGTGTGAAGCTCAAGAAGACCGTTGATAGAACTTTCCGTTATTAAAGGGACATCACCACTTAATATCAATGTGTCACCTTTTTCTTTTTCAAGAAGTGGTGCGGTTTGAATAATCGCGTGCCCTGTCCCTTTTTGCTCATGTTGCCAAGCAATCTCTGCTTTTCCTTCGACAAGTTTAGAAGTATGGTTGCCCCCAAAGCCAACAATAACGACGGTTCTGCCAGTTATATGTGGTTTAGCTGCGTCAAGGACCCAGTTAATAAGTGGTTTTCCGAGTATTTCAAAACCTACTTTAGATATTTCTTGATTTAAAGATTTCATGCGGGTGCCTTTGCCCGCTGCTAAAATAATCGCATTTCGTTTCATAATATTCTCCTATTTAATCACTTTTGTAATTATTGTTTCATATTTTAATTTTTTATATTTATCGCTAATAAAGCGTAATAGATTTCGGTTTTCACTTAAAGCAAAGATAGTATTGCCGGTTCCCGCTATCCCACAGGCTTCAACGTTTAATGTTTTTAAATCGTTTAATACTGCGCGTAAAGCGGGTGTGCGTTTAATGTTCGTTTCGCTGAAATCATTAAAAAGTACTGCGCCTAATTCACGTAAAGAACCTTTTTCTGCTGCATTAACAACTGCTTCAAGTTGTTTGGGGGATGTTTCTCCATAAAGCATAAAGTCGTCTATCACATCTTTCAACTCATAAATTTCAGAAGGAATTATTAATAGCACATGCGGATCATGTTTAAAATGAATCGGCGTTACCTTTTGCTTTGTTAAATCATAAAGAGCAGGTTTATTTACTAAAAAGTATGGAACATCTTTTCCAATAGAAACCGCGAGATCATAATATTCTTTTGGTGTGATTTTAAGTTTAGTTAAATGGGCCACTGCTTTAATAACAGAAGTAGCGTCACTTGCACCGCTCCCTAGACCATGACCCGTAGGAACATTTTTATGAATTTTCACTGAGAAAGTTTGTTTGTAACCAAACTTTTCACGCATTTTTAATAACGCTTCATCAATGATTCGTTTTTCTTTAACATACAATGCTTTATTTGTATAGTGAACAATATCAATAAAACCCTCGCGAAAAACATCAATCGTTATTGTGTCACTAAACGCTACTGGTAAAACAACACTTGTTATTTCTAAAGCGTTTGTCAGTGGATTAAGTGTTGTTTTCACACTTATGGATAACCGTGCATTTGCCGTTACTATCATATATTAATATGATACCAAATATTGTGCTTGTTTTGGGTATTATCCGTCCTTTTTACTACTTAATGTCTTAAATAATTCAAATAATACTTCGGGGGCAATTGCTTCTGCTCTAATATTTTCGTCTAATTTATATTTATTTAGAGTGATTAATATATTTTCCTTGTTGAAAATATTTTTTAAATTGTTATATATTGTTTTTCGTCGATTTAAGAAAGCGTTATTAAGAAAAAGATAAAATTCGCGTGTTGGAAAGTCTTTTTTGTGGCGCGTAAAACAAAAAACAGCAGAATCAACATGGGGAACAGGATAAAATTTATCAGCGGTTACAATTAATTTTTGTTCAATGTCACCAAGTAAACTTAACAAGACACGAAGGGGACCGTATGCTTTTGTTCTTGGTTTTGCTAATAAGCGATCTTTTACATCAATTTGTGTCATAAAAACGAACCTTTTAAGATTTTCCGTTTCTAATAATACTTTTTCGATTATTTTGGTGGTGATGTAATATGGAATATTACTGATAACGGCTTTTGTTTCACGTGGAACTTTATAGTCAAGGAAATCTTGTTCTATAATATTAAGGGTCGGGTACTTTTTTCTTAATACTCGCACAAAACCCCTATCGATTTCAATTGCGGTAAAGTTTGTTGTCTTTGAAAGAAGTTCGTTAGTTAAGGCTCCTAACCCTGGTCCAATCTCTATTACATCGGTATAATATGGTTCAAGCAGCTTTACAATCTTACGCGCTATGTCCGCGTCCACTAAAAAATTTTGGCCCTTCCTTTTTTGAGGCGTCATCTTTTCTTTTTCCAATAAAGCCATAATTTCTTGTTTATTCATTGAGCGCCTTTTTTAAATCTTCATAATTTATATTTAATAATTGGATTTGTGTATACATATGTTTAAGACTACTGGCTATTAGACTAAATTTTTTAGCTATTTTTCTTCTTTTTACTTTAGAGTTCGGCCCTGTTAATCCTAAATCTAATAGATTTATATACTTAACATCAGAAGAAGTAGTAAATCTTTTATTAATATAGGGCTTTATATATTCCTTCAAAACATTAAGTGCAATCTTTTCAATTCCTACTTTTGCGGCTTGCACACTATCTTTTTTAGATACATTTAATATTTTAGCGGCGGGTATCTCTTTTAATAATAAACTTTCTATCCTTTGGCCTGGACCATCGGGATCAGTTAAGATTATAATCTCGTGAATTTTCGATAATTCTTGTAGATGTTTTACTGTTTCACGTGGAACACTAAGTCCTTCTGTACTTACTACGTAAGGGATATTTACTTTTTTCAGCTTTTCCGCATCATTTTTTCCTTCAACCACAAATATACAATTTAATAGATTTTTATCATTCATATTCTAAATAGTCTTTTTGCGTTCTTTGTCGTAAACTCTTCCACTTTCTCGACAGAAACATTACGGATTGCCGCTATAGCGGTGGCGATAAGTGGTATCTTTGCACTCTCATTTATTTTACCGCGATAAGGATGAGGAGTTAAATAAGGGGCATCTGTTTCAATTAAGAGTTTATCTTCTGGCACGACAAGAGCGACTTCTTTAGGTTCTCTAGCATTTAAGAACGTTACAGGACCACCAAGACTAATATAGAAACCCAAGTCCGTAAATCTTTTTACCATTTCTTTTGATCCGCTATAAGAGTGCATTACCCCTTGGTATTTCGGTGTGTTGTTCTTTAATATTTCATAAGTATCGTTTGTTGCATCACGCATATGGATAATAACTGGTTTTTTATATTTGTTCGCCAGTTCAATTTGTGCCACAAAGAATTCGTATTCTATTTCTCTTTCTTTTGGATTTTTTATCCAGTGATAATCTAAACCAATTTCACCAACAGCGACAACCTTAGGATGGGTAAGAAGAAGTTCAAGCTCTTGTATGTCACTTTTAGGAGTTTTTACTGCATCCGTTGGGTGAATACCCACTGCTGCATATACATTTGGAAACTTTTCCGCAATCTTAATTGCCTTTTTGCTTGAACCAACATCCCACGCCACGACTAAAAGATAGTTGACGCCCGCTTCTCTAGCGCGTTCAACATATCCTTTTATATCCTTTTGGTATCGGCGATCATTTAAATGACAGTGTGTATCAAAAAACATGTTTATTTACCCACACAAAAACGCGAAAAGATTTCTTTACTTATATCGTTATCAACGTTTTCTCCTAATATTTCTTTAATAATGAAGAAAGCTTGTTGTAAAGAGACACTTACAAGATCAATTGCCACTTCATCAAGTGCTTCTTGTTTAGCGACTTCAAGCTGTTCATACGCTTTGCGAAGTAACGCTAATTGGCGCGCGTTATTTAAACTTGGACGTAAATAACTTTCTTTATCCACACCAACTTCGGCTGCAATTGCTTTTTCAAGTGAACCAAGATCGCGCGTTAACGCTGATATATATAGTTTAGTAGGATCTTTCTTGCTAACTTTATCGGCTTTGTTATAAACGGTTATTACTTTTTTATCTTTTATTAAAGCCGCGAATTTGTCTTTTTTGTCGACGTTTTCGGCATCTTTTACATATATTACTAAATCAGCGGCTTCAATTGATTTCTTTGTTTTTTCAATACCAATGCTCTCAATTGCGTCTTTACTTTCTCTAATTCCAGCAGTATCTAAAAGAAGAAGTCGAAGTCCATGTAAATTGATTTCACCCTCGACAACGTCGCGGGTTGTTCCCGCTATATCAGTAACAATTGCTTTATCTTCTTTAAGTAGCGCATTTAATAATGAAGATTTTCCAACATTAGGAGCGCCTACAATTGCTACTTTAATCCCTTCTTTAATGATTTGACCTTGACGTCCTTGATCAATTAACTTTTTAATTTCGCTATTAATATAATCAACTTCACTAATAACAAGTGTATAACTTGCTTCTTCAATGTCTCGATATTCAGGATAATCAATATTTACTTCAATAAGACTCATAACATCCGCGATTCGTTCTCTAATTGGATAAACGACTTTGCTTGTTTCGCCGACAAGCGAAAGAAGTGATAATTTCTTTGCTTCTTTGGTAGTAGCAGTAATCATATCGTTGACGGCTTCGGCTTGTACTAAATCAACCTTACCATTTAGATAGGCACGATTCGTGAATTCGCCGCGTACCGCTAGACGGGCACCATTTTTAATCATTAATTCAATTATTTCATTAGCGATAAGCATGCTACCATGACAACTAATTTCAACAACATCTTCACCAGTGTAGGAATGTGGCCCTTTAAAACAAAAAACAACGACTTCATCCACTAATTCTTCGTCATCAAAAAGTTTGCCATACACCATCGTGTTTTTTTCTAGTTTCGTTAAGTCTTTGGTGAAACTTTTGGTAACAATGCTAAAAGCCTCGGGGCCCGAGAGACGGATAATGGCAAGGGCGCCCATCATCGGTGGTGTCGCAAGTGAAACAATCGTATCTAACATAGTGTAATTTTACCATATCCTTATATTGATTAAGAAAAAACCACCTTGTAGGTGGTCTTTATTTAAGTTATTCTTCGTTTGTTTCTTTCTTAGCCTTTTCTTTTTTCTCTGGCTTTTTATACCGAATAACGACTTGACGATCTTTACCTGTACCAATTGATTCGGTAGTGACGTTACGATATTCACTTAAAGCATTGTGAATTGCCCGTCTTTCATCGCTGGGCATTGGATCTAAGGTTGCATCTTGCTTAGAACGGGCAACATCACCCGCAACTTTACGCGCAAGACCAGTAACGCGGCGATAACGATCGTTTTTGTAATTATTAATGTCTAATAAAACACGAATTCTCTTTTTGAATTTTACCGTCATTGCAACTTGAACAATTTCGTTAAGCGCTAATAAGGTTTTGCCACCTTTACCAATAAGAATTGAGTTATGGTTCGTACTCATTTCAATTTTAATGACATCACCATCTAATGTAGTGGTAAATTCAGGGGTAAATCCTAGTGATTCTACAACTAAACGTAAATAGCTTTCAGCATATTCAATATAATCCGTTGTTTCATAAACACTAATTTTAATTGAACTTTTGAAAAGACCTTTCTTTTCTTCAAGCACTTCATACACTAAGTCTTTGGGTTGAATACCAATATCTTCGCTCGCGAGCGCTAAAACTTCATCAAGATTTTTTGCTTCAAATATACGCATATTAATTCTTTCCTTTCATCACATAATGAACAATCACGGTTTGGGCAATGGAAATAAGCGCCCCAATAAACCAATACACCCCCATCGCTGCTGGAAGGGTGAAAGACATAAAGACAATCATAATAAACATGATGTTCATAATCATTTTGGATTGCCGCTGTTGTTTATCGGCGGCAGGGTTTGCGGTCGTTTTTCCAATTTCTTTTTGTTTACTCTTATTAAGCCACGTTGATAGTTTAGTGCTCACAAATTGAGCCGCAGTCATAATAAGGAAGAGAACCCACGCTGTCCACCATCCACCGTGAAACCAGTTATTAATCATTGATTGACCAAGTTGGGCGTTTAAGTTTAATCCTAAAACACTATCAGATGCTAAACTAGCAGATCCTGTCATTGCTCCCCATACCGCAATAAAGATGGGGAATTGAATAAACATAACAAGAAGCGACCCAAGTGGATTAATTCCGTGTTTCTTATACAAAGCCATTTGTGCTTGCGCTAAGGCTTGTCTTTCATATTGATTTGTATCCGAATTTGGATATTTTTGTTGAATTTTCGCTAATTCAGGCTGTAAAGTTTGCATCTTTTGTGCCCCAATCGTTTGTTTGAGGGTTAACAGAATAAGCAGACCACGAACAATTAAGGTTGTAATTAAAATAGCGCCAATTTGCCCCCATCCACCAGCGCCAAACGATTTAGTTAAAAACTCAAGTAGAGCGGCAACTGGATAAACAAGTAACCCTTCAATAAAACCTTTCTTAAAGGCACCTTTCCAGGTTTTAGCTTCAACTGGAACTTTGTGTCCTTCAGGTCCATATTCACCATCATAAAGTGCAATACAGGCCCGATTTGCTTTGATTTTGTTATAAATTTGTGTTTTATAGAAATTGCTAAAATCACGATCTGGTACATTTTCATATCCAATTTCGTTACCGATTTCCTTATTCCAAATCGTCCAGTTAACCCAAAGTTCGTTACCATCTGCGGTAGCAACAGTTGCTCCTTTGGTTCCTAAAAATTTTAAATAACCATTTTTCTTAAGCGCGGCGGCATTAAGTTCATCGCCCACTAAGCCGTCAGTATTATTAAAATTAGCAATTGCAAAGTCTAAAACTTTTTGATCTAACTTTTCATAATACTCAAGGGTTGGGGTAGCAAATCCTTGACCTTGAGCGTCGGTTATAATCTTTTGTAGAACCGGATTATGTACTTTTGTTTCAGTGCCTTCCACTATTTTTGTGACTAAACCTGCATCTTGAGCATAAAGCATATAGCCTACGTCTTTAGCAGAACAAAAACTTGCGGTACATGATGAAAGCACGAAAAGTCCAGCGACAAGCGCGCCTATTTGCCAAATGTGTTTATTTTTTTTATTCATGTTAATCTCCGTTTTCGTCGAATATTTTGCCAATTGCTTTTTCTTTATCATCGAAGGAAGAATTAATAATTTCCTTTTTCGCCACAATGATAAAGTCGCCAGTATGCGTTTTAACATACGGTCTCACAATTGCTTTGATTTGCCTTTTTATTTTGTTGCGAGTGACAGCGTTACCTATTTTTTTGCTAACTGCTATACCTACGCGGAGTGTTTCGAGTTCGTTAGGGACAAAATAACCATAACAAAGTGCTGTTTTTGTGAGCTTCCCCGCTTTAATAATCGTTTGGAACTGCTCGTTCTTTAATATTCGATGTGCCCTTTTCACAACTCTCCTCAAAAATGGTCACACAAATGTTAGACCGTTAGTGACTCGCGGCCTTTAGCGCGCCGATTACGAAGAATGCGGCGACCAGCAGGTGTCGCCATTCTAGCACGGAACCCGTGCAGACGAGCTCGTCTAAGTTTACTCGGTTGATACGTACGTTTCATAATAGTCTCCTCATTCAAACCAACATAAAGTTGTTCGCGATTAATTTTAGTGGTTTACATAGTAAAAGTCAACCAATGACCACTAAAAGGAAAGAACATTAAAATTCTTTCACCAAACAAAACGAGCGGATTAACATTAATTTTAGATGTTTTTTGAGTGCCTTTTCAATGGTTTTATTGAATTAATTGAAAAATGTTCACTTTCCTGTGGAAAACTGTTTCTTTTATGTTTATTAAATGAAAAATGTTGATTTTATGTTTTTAAAATGTTGTGGATAAATAATTATGTTTGTTAATAACTTGCTAAATCATCCACATTGTCCACATGGAAAAGGTTTTCCACATCATTATCCACACTATCATTTTGTGGATTTGGTGGATAACTACATAAAATCGCTGTTTTATAGATAGCGTTTTGTGGACAAAAAAATCTCGTTCCCTTTTTCCTTTATTTTATTCCCAATTATGTTAAATTATGACTAATGATTGCGGAGGCAAATAGTTTATGAACAGATCAATATCAGAAATTACCCAACTCTGGGATCGAACGCTTATTAGACTAAAAGAAAAAATCTCAGATTCTCGGGTATACGGAGCTTTCTTTCCCGACACCTACATCCATTCTATTAATAACGGAGTCATCACAGCAATCGCTAACTCAAGTTTAGCGAAAACGATGTTAAACGCGACCTATCGTGATGTTATAGAAGAAACCATTAGTGAAATCACGCAATCTAATTATCAAATTAATTTTATTGAAAAAAGCGAAATTCCGCGCGTTAGTGAAATTATTAGCGAAAAAAAGGCAACTTTCTTCAAAAACGCAAAAGTTAATCCAAATCTTACTTTTGACACTTTTGTGGTGGGAGCATCTAGTAACTTAGAAGCTTATCAAGCCTCTATTGTGGTCGCTAATTCGCCAGGAAAACTTTATAATCCGCTTTTCCTTTATAGTGCCTCTGGTTTAGGAAAAACACACCTTTTACACGCCATTGGTAATCATGTTAAACAAAACTTACCAAATCTTAAGGTTTTATATTTAACTGCTGATGAGTTTACTGATGAATTTATTCGTTTTGTTCGTGATAATCCTAGTGATTCAATGAAAGACTTTTTCCGAACAGTGGACGTTTTATTAATGGATGATGTCCAATTTTTAGCTAACAAACAACTAACTAGTGAAACTTTTTTCCATTTATTTAACTTATTAGTAAGTTTAGGTAAACAAATTGTCTTAACAAGTGACCGTCATCCAAGCGAACTTAAAGGTATCGAAGATCGATTGGTAACTCGTTTTAACTCTGGTTTATCAATCAGCATCACCGCGCCCGACTTAGAAACAAGAAAAGATATCTTACGCATGAAAATTTCATTAAATAATTTAGATATTGAAGATTTTGATGAAGAAGTTATTACTTTCTTTGCTGAAAACTTCACAAACAATGTACGCGAGCTCGAGGGCGCGCTCAACCGTTTATTATTTTATGTCGTGAGCATCGCGCCTACGAAACATGTCACTATGGAAGTAGCACTCAATAGTGTTCAATCTTTAATTAATGTTAAAGACGCTGTTGCAAAACTTAGTGAAACCAAAATTATTAATGTTGTTGCGGATTATTACAATTTAACACCTGCACTTCTCATTGGTCGTAATCGCACTAGTCAAGTTGCGCTTGCGCGTCACATTGGAATGTACTTAACTCGCGAAATTTTAGACCTTCCTTTCGCTCGTATTGGAAAAGCGTTTGGGGGAAAAGACCATAGTACTGTGATTAACGCCATCACAAAAGTGGAAAAACAGTTGAAAGAAGATCCCGCTTTAATTCAAGCGATAAATGAAATAAAAGAGCGGTTACAATAATTTTATTGTTACATGAAAAAGATAAAGTGACAAAATAGAAAATAAAGTTTTAAAAATAGATATTTTCAATTTAGCGGATATTAAAGTGACAAAAAAGGGTATTGTAAAGTAAAAAATATTGTTATAATGAGGGTGGAAGAAGCAAAAAGAGTTAAA
>MWCB01000014.1 GCA_002069815.1 Tenericutes bacterium ADurb.Bin239
ATCCTAAACGTAAAAGAAAGACATTATAATCCATATTAAAAACTCCTTTATTCTATACCATCTCAGTATATATAAAAGGAGTAAAAGTGACTAAAGCTGTTAAATCAAGCGTGGAATTTTAAAAAAGTGTCCACGTTATATTTAATAGAGCCCTAATTTTAAGGGTCGCTTCGGCGACTCTTTTTTTAGATGTTTTTTGGTTCTAGCCTTAATGTTATAATTTAAATAGGTAAATGAGGAGATAATCGATTATGAAATTAAAGAAAATAATGTTGTTTCCACTCTTAACAGTTCTTCTAAGCGGATGTATTCAGTTTCATATTTTTGACTCAATTTCAAGTAGAGAATCAAGCAGCGAATCATCACTAATCACCGGAGATCCTGTTGCTAAAGAAGAAGCAAATTCAAGAGTTTTAGCAGCCTACCAAGCGAATAAAGTTAAAGATGCAAACATTTATGCTGAAGACCGCGAATATGAAATTAGAAAAGAACAATCAATTTACGCAAATGATGAATTAGAAGTGTATGTGAGTGATTACTATAAATTTAACACTGAGTTTAAAGCCACTGGGCTAAAGTCAACGGCTCCCCAATTCTATTTGAAAGAGTTTTCCAATTATCAAAAAATAGAAGATGAATATGAAACAAAGTTTTCGGGCACTAATAGTAAGTTATATTATGAAAATGGGTGGCTTTATCTTGATTACGATAATTATTCGCGTAACGGACCAGGTGCTTCTACCGAACGAACTCTTTTTAAAGAAAAAGAAAATTGCGGATTACTTAATGCCACCCAAATTGAAGCTATATATGATGAAAAAGATTATAAAGATATATACATTACCGCTAGTCAACTATTAAGTAGAAGTGAGTGGTTAGAAAAAGTACAAACGGTCGAAGCCTTAGAAAATAATGGGACGCTTTACGTTACTTATGATTTGACGAAAGATGACTTTATTAATGTCTATGTTGCCATCCGCTATGACGCTGATTTAAGCACTATGACAAGTGAAGAAATCGCTAATCATGAAATATTAGTGGCGACAAGCACCACTTATTACCATGAAACAATTGATTTTAGAGAGTACAAACTAGTGCTTGAAGTAGATCCGGCTTGTTATGTATCAAGCCTACGCTTAGATTTTGATTATACTGAAAACTATGATCTCACGGAAGAACTCTCATCATTCATTGTGACGCAAGTAGATATTGCAAAAGGGTATTACATAACGAGAACAACGGTTAATAAACCAATAACAATGCCAGTTCCAGATTTAGAAGATTACAAGGATATCACATCTGCTTCGTAGTTAAAATATCAAAAGTTAAAGCATGAGAGTCGCTACAAGCGACTCTTTAATTTTTTTGAGTTATTTATAAAAAATGAGTCGGTATTCAATGTGAACATTGAATCTAGTTCAAAATCTAAAAAAATGTTGAATATCAAGTGTTGAGAGTGCTAAAATGAAACGTAGTAAATAAAAAAGGAGGTTTTACTATGAAAAAACTTAGGAAGTTGTTTTTACTTCCAATTCTCGCTTTGTTGCTCAGTGGATGTAATCTTATTAACAATTTAGAAAGTATTGTTGGAGGTACTAGTCAAACACCACCGACAACTGGGACAAGCGAAGTTGGCACAAGTGTTAGTAGAGAAGAAATAAATAGTCGGGTTGCCGCGGCTTTTCTAAATTCAGATCCTACCACTAAAGAGACATTTCGGGTAGAAATAAAGCAAGATGCAACAATGGATAGTAAAGAATATGTGAATGATGAACTTACCGCGCATGAAGGCGAACACATTGTCCAAGAAAAAAGTTTGAAAGCAAAGGGATTACAAAGCGCGGCGCCCCAATTAGCGGTTCATACCGAATTCGTTGGTCACGGATACGAATATGGGGTCGAAAATCGTTACGGAGAATTCACTCTAGATACATACTTTGTTGATGAGTGGATTTATAATAATGAAAATCTCCGTTTGCGTGAAGGTCCAGAAGGAACACCTTTCACCGAAGAAAGCAGTAAAACTAAAATGTATGTTGGCCCACTGACAAGTGGAGACATACTTGAAGCAGCTATTTTTGGTGACGAAGGATCAATGTTAGTTCCCGCAATGTATTTCGGTCAACCTGGGGTGTTAGATGGAATAACTAATGTCAGCGGCATTGAAACTGGCGGTATTTTAAAAGTAACATATAATATATCAAAGGCCGATTACCTTAATTTAGTGAGAACTATTATGTTAAGTACTATACCAGAAGAATTAACACCCGAGGAACAGGAAGAGTATGTAGAATTTATTAATGGGATGGTTGCCCTTATGGATGAAGCATTAGAAATAACCTTATATAAACTTACGCTTGAAATCACAAGTGATAACCATATTAACAAATTACGTTCTGATTTTAGCGTAAAGATGACATGGGTTTTTGAACCTAGTGAATGGGATCCAGAAGGAAGTACTGAAGTTATGACATCAGCGGGATATGAGGAAATGACAGCAGATTATAACCAAACCTTCAACATTGAGTTTCCGGACTTCAGTGATTATGAAGAAAGACAACCACCACAATAATCTCATTACAGAAATCAAAGTAAAGGAGTCGCTACGGCGACTCTTTTTTAACACGTGATAAGCGAACAGCGATTGACTTTGATACAATAATTGTTAAAGGTAAAGGATTATGGAAAAATGGGACTTATATACGAAAGATGAAGTGAAAACGGGTAAAACGATTAATAAAGGCGAAAAGATACCAGAAGGTTTTTATCATATAGTCGTTGAGACCCTTATTAAACACACAGACGGTACTTATTTAGTTATGCAACGCTCTTTCGATAAAAAAGAATATCCTGGCAAATACGAAGGAAGTTGTGGGGGGTCAATTGTTGCGGGTGAAAGTAAAGAAAGCGGCGCCATTCGCGAAGTTTTTGAAGAATCAGGAATAAGCGTTACCGAAGTAGTGCCCACTTATTATTTTGTGCGGAGTGCCGCTAATGTTATTAATCAAGGCTATTTAGCGATTACTGATGTAAAGAATAAAGATATTAAATATCAAAGAGAAGAAACCATTAATCATAAATGGTTGACGCTTGAAGAGTTAAAAACTTTTATTAAATCAAATGAATATAACGCAAGTCACGCAAGTCGATTATCAACATATCTAGATACAATTAAAGAATAAGTGATAGAATGATAACTATTAAACAAAAGGAAAATAAATATGGATAAAGATTATAAGAAAAAGCGTTTACGTGGATATGCTAAAACGACTATTTTAAGTTTTCAACATATGTTTGCTATGCTTGGCGCAACGGTCCTTGTTCCAATGCTGGCGGGTTTATCAATTTCGATAACGCTTATTACGGCGGGGATTGGTACAATTATTTTCTATTTTGTAACAAAACGGAAAGTACCAGTATTCCTTGGGTCAAGTTTTGCCTACCTGCCAGCATTAATGACAATTATGGCGGGCAGCGGCGTAGTAGGTAGTTTAGCGTGGCAACAAAATATGGGTAAATTAGTGATTGCTATCTTTTTTACTGGTGTCGCTTATTTACTATTTGCCCTTGTTATTCGACTTATTGGGGTTGAAAAAGTTAGAAAGATGTTCCCGCCACGGGTCGTTGGTCCCGTTATCATTGTGTTAGGGATGCTTTTAGTTCCTTCAATCTTTTGGAATAATATTATTGCCCCTTACGCTCTTTATGGTGGGGTGGCGTGGAAAGAGTGGACGACAGCCTTAATTACCCTAATAAGCATTATTGCCATCAGTGCTTTTGCTAAACCAAAGTCATTCTTTAAGGCCGCCCCTATCTTACTTGGGTTTTTAATTGGATACATATACGCTGCAATTATTGGTTTGGTTGATTTTAGTGTTCTGCAAGGTACCGATATTGTTATCTTCCAAAGTATCGGTTCACTTTTAGGTTTTTATAAATACTTAAAATTTGATTGGAACGCAATTCTTATGATGGTGCCCATTGCTTTTGTGACCTTAATGGAACATATTGGTGATATAAGCGCAAATAGTACGGTATGTGGTCAAGACTTCTTTGTTGATCCCGGGATTGACCGCACTTTAGCGGGTGACGGTTTGGCGATTATGGCGGCAAGTGCCTTAGGCGGACCACCGCAAACGACGTATGGGGAAAATACCGCTATTCTAGTTATTACTGAAAACTATGAACCAAAGAATGTTTTCTATGCTGCGGTTTTAGCCGTCATCTTTGGTGTTATTAGTGTTTTTGGGAATGTGATATCAACTATTCCTAGTGCTGTTATTGGTGGGGCATCAATTATTCTGTTTGGAATGATTAGTGCTTCAGGCTTACGAATGGTCATTGAACATAAAGCTGATATTGGTAAGACCAAAGACTTAATCGTTGTTAGTGTCTCTCTCGCCGTCGGCTTAGGTTTAGGAGCGCTAAATACCGCTGCTGATATCATTGGGGCAATTGGGGTTGATACTTTTAATCCTAATACTTTACGAATTATGGTTGGTAATGTTCAGCTCTCCCCCTTAGCAGTCGCAACCTTAGTTGCTATTATCCTTAACATTATTATTCCTAATCCAAAAACAGTGGAAAAAGAAGAGCAAGCAGAAACTTCTTAATCTAGGCAAGATTCTAAAAAACAAACAAGACATCAATTACCGCTGTCTTGTTTTTATTTATTTATATGCTTTCACGTAATATTAATTGATAAGGAATATTAACACTTAATTTCAGTGAGCGTTCTTTTTTCATACGTTCATTAAGAAGTTTAAGGGCAACTTCGCCCATGAATTCAGTATGGACTCTCACTGAAGATAAAGAAGGAGATGTATATTGAAGTGTGGGAATATCATTAACTCCAAATATAGCGATGTCATTAGGGATCACAAAGCCTTTTTCTTGAATAGCTTTTGAAGCACCAAGAGCAATTGAGTCATTTCCACAAAAGATGGCGGTAGGGGGATTACCTTTGTTACTATCAATAAGATCAAGAGCCAAATCATAACCACTCTGTGCACTGTAGTCCCCCACCCTAACATAAGGTCCATAATACAATTTATTTTGGTGCATTACTTCAATGTATTCTAATTCACGTGGATCAGGGAGTTTATTAGGTTCAGAAGAAATGCGTTCGCGCCCACCGATATAGGCGATTTTGGTGTGTCCTTTATCAATTAATAAATGGAGAACATCGTGGGTAAGGGCCCGGAAATTAACTTGAACGGAATCACATTTCCCGTCATCATCCTCCGAATTAGCGTACACTACCGCTGAGAAGCGATCAGAAATAAAGGTTTGGGTTTCTTTGGTAAAACTACCAAGCATAACGATACCATCATACTTTTGTTTTGCCAAAGGATCCGCAGCGCGATCTTCCTTGTAGATTACATCAAATAAAATATCTAATTCACGGCACGCTCTTTGAACGCCAATCCGAATCGAAATGAAGTAAGGGTCATTAATTTCTTGTTCAATAGTGTACCAATGATAAATCGCGACGCGAAATTTATTATTTTGATTACTTTTCTTTGGTCGTAAGTGTTTAGTGTACGATAAGTCTTCGGCAACCTCAAAGATACGTCGTTTGGTTTTAGCTTTGACATTAATTGTTGGATCACCGTTTAACACCCGCGATACGGTTGCTGGTGACACATTAGCTTTTAAAGCAATATCACGAATTGTTGGCATAGGCACCTCGCCTTCTTTATTTGCTTCTATTTTAAAACAAACTCAAGTAAATATCAACAATAAAGTGCAAAAGTTTACTAAACAAATGGTAAACATTTATTTATATAACAAAGAAAAACACTGATTATATGAAGGGTATAAAAAATAAAAATGGTCGAAAAATAAAATTTTGGCGTTTTACACTACTGAAAATCGGCTTGACTTTTACTAAACATATGATAATCTATAGGTGACAAAAAATATTTGGTAAAGGGTAGAGAAATTAATGTTTCACTATAATTTGGGCAAATTCTCATATTTGACGAAACGATTTCAGACGGGTTTTTTGATATTGATTGCTCTTTTAGTGACGATAACATCTCTTACATCGTGTCAAGGAGGGAAAAGTATGAGTAATGGGCGAGATGAAGAATTAAACGAAATCATTTATCCAACTAATCCAGCTTTCGGTAATAATGTAACCGCTCATGATCCTTCCATCTTTAAAGATGATAATGGTGATTATTATACCTTTGGTTCCCATTTTGCGGTGACCAAATCAACAAATTTAATACAGTGGAGTCAAGTCGCTGGTGATGGATCAAACATGCTATATGCGAGACCATGGCGAACGGTGTTAGCGGATGCTTTTGCTCACGTTGGGGAACGCCCTGGTAGCACATGGGCTCCGTGTGTTCATAAATTTGGCGATAAATATTACATGTATTACTCACTATCAACCTTCGGTAGTAGTGTTTCTTATATTGGCCGCGTTGAAGGCGATAGTGCCCTAGGATCTTACGATAATTCAGTAGAAATTGTAAAATCAGATGGCAGAGGCGGTCCAAATGCGATTGATCCTGAATTATTCTTTGATAAAGAAGGACGATTATGGTTTGTGTATGGTTCTTTCTTTGCGGGTATTTATATTAAAGAAATGCACGCGAGCGGGGAAAACATTGGCTTACCTAAAGAAGAAGGATATGGCAAACTTTTATGGCAAGGTGGCGATCAAGGTCCTGAAGGTCCTTTCATTTTTTATAATCCGAACACTGATTATTATTATTTAATGGCTTCACACGGGTCCTTGTCCACTAACTACAATATGCGCGTCGCGCGTGGTAAAACGCCCGATGGTCCATATACTGATCCCCGCGGAATGAGTGCAGAAACATATCGTAACTCAGGACTAAAACTAGCGGGCAATTATCAATTTAAAAATTATCCTACTGGATACGCTGCTCTTGGTCATAATTCAGTTTTAATTGAAAATGGTAAGTATTACGCTATTTATCACAGCCGCTATCGCACAGGGGCAACAGGCGTAACTGGTTATCATAATCAATTTGTAAATCAAATGTTTTTCAACAAGAATGGTTGGCCAGTACTTGCGCCTAATCGCTATGCAGGCGAAGAACTACAAACCATTTCTATGGTACAAGCGTCAAGAGAATATGACGTATTAATACATACAGGAGGTGATAGTGAAGGTTTTGCAACATCAGTAACTTACATGTTTAATCAAAATGGTGAAATAGTCGATAGTGAAAATGATGCTATCGGCACATGGAACATCACTGACGATTATTTCGTCACGATTAAAATTGGTCTTAACACTTATGAAGGAGTAATTGTTCCACAATGGAATAATGACCTACAAAAAGCGGGGCTTTCCATCAGTGCTTACAGTCGCAATGGTTTAAGTCTTTGGGCCAATGAACACTTTAAATAATAATTAAGCCGAAAAGGCATAATAAAAGGAGGAAATATGAAAAAAAGAAAATTAATTTTACTTCCAGTTTTCATGCTACTTTTAGCAGGATGTAAAGGTCCTGTCTCATCAGCCAGCGTTGAAGACTCCACACCACCAGTTACAGATGTGGTTGATGATTCAAGTGAAGAAGCACCAGACACAAGTGAAGAAGGACCAGTCGCCGCTATTGAATTTGGCGCTGATCCATTTGACGGAACGGCCGCAACCGGTGTCGCTGGTGTTGGTGTCGCTCTTTATTACGACGCTAAGGAGAATGGCGTCGCTGTTGCTTTTGACAAAGTAACCTTCACAGTTAATACTCCTGATGGCGTTCTCTTTGCGCCAGTCATTGGTTTAGTGGAGAAGTTAAGTGTTTATTATCTTCGTGCCCTTGAACCAGGAGATTATACTGTTACACTCTCAGTTAAAGATAGTGCGGGCTTAGTAGCTACAACTACTAAAGTAATTGCTGTTTCAACTGGGGACTTATCAGGTGATGTAAATGCAATCAAAGCCGCTATTGCCGCAATTTACCCCGATAATATCTATACGAACCTTGACTATCGGACAAGTGAAGGTGTTTTTAATGAATGGGTCGTTATTGGTAAAAACTTCACCGTTTTTGATCGTGAAGATTATACTGGAAACTACGCGACAGCCTTTATTCCATTTGCCCGTTTTGCAGGCGGTGAACCATTAGTTGACTTTACCATTTCATTTAAATACACCACTCTAAATCAAGTTTGGAAATTATTATTTAGTTTCTGGACTGGTGCAGCTGGTGCAGATGATTTCGCGGGGGACTATTTACGTCTTTTAACTAACCGTAATGCGATTGGTATTCAAGGCGACGCCCAACAAGCATCAGAATGGCAAGATGAAGGGGAAGCAACCGGCATCCCATT
The DNA here is from genome assembly GCA_002069815.1 of Tenericutes bacterium ADurb.Bin239. Lineage (GTDB taxonomy): Bacteria > Bacillota_I > Bacilli_A > RFN20 > CAG-826 > UBA1361. Next base: position 8,320 of record MWCB01000014.1, read on the forward strand.
AAAAGAAGGACCAGTATGGATTAAATTTACCCGTAAGGTTACCAAAGTTGCTGATGATAATTACACAGTCATATTTAAACTTTATACATCGACTGATGGTGCAACCTTTACTAACAATACAACGGCAGTCTTAGAAAACCAAACCAATACTGCTGGTAAAACAGCGGGTGCCGTTACTGGATTTCTCCCATTTTCCATTGATAATGACTTCATTATCGAAGATCTCGCCGTCAGTGGAAACGTATTTACATTAGAATAATAATTTGATTAAGATGAAGTTCTTCCGATGTACTCTCCGTCGTCGGAAGAACTGTCAATGAAGGAGGTTCAAATGAAAAAACTTCGCTATTTACTTATATTCCTTAGCGCCACGCTTTTATTAAGTGGATGTAATCGTGGTCGAGGTTCGGAAAAAGAAACTTTACCAGAATTAACAAATATGACAGTTGATGGCGTTATTGATGAAGAAGCTTATAACCTTATCCCTGGCCGAACAGCAGGAGTTAAAGCTGGAGTTCTTGTTCAATATGCAGTAGGGACAAAAGGCGTATACTTTGGCTTAACTGTTACGGACACTAAACACCAAGTTTCCGCGCCTAGCGGTATTGTCGCTAGTGACTATGTTGGTCTCGCGGTTGATGCCCTTGCCGTTCCAAAAAGTGATGATGGTGTCTCCGAATCAACCAAACTATTCCGTGTTGATACGATGGGTCGCTATACATATACGACTGGGAATGAATATGGTGCCTGGGAAGACATCGCTAAAGGAGTTTATGACTCGGTAATAAGTGGTGAAAATCTCCCAACTATTGCCGTTAATATTGTGGAAGACGAATACTATATTGTTGAAATTTTCTTTTCATGGGAACATTTAGGCACAACAGCGGAAGCTGCCGCTAAAAATAACTGTTTAATGTATTATATTGAACACCGTGACATGGGTGTTGATATTCACGCTGACGCTAATATTTTGGCGCCTGCAATGTATAATCGTCTTGTTTATCTTGGAGATCGTAAAGGAAGCAATCTTCCAGCAGAAGCACCCGAAATTACAATTGACGGTATACTTGATGAAGCATTATGGGAGACAGCTTACGTTACAAACTCCGGAAACTTCCAAGAAAGAGTTCCAAGTGAAACCGCTGGTGATTATCGGGCTCTCGCAATTTGGGGTGAAAAGGGTATTTATCTAGGTGTTGAAGTGGAAGATCCACATATTGAAGCACCAAACGGAACGGGAGCCGCTTATAAAAATGCTGGTATGGAAATGCGCATTCACGTGTATAACAAAGATGGTTTACCGCTAAATTCCCTTAAATGGCTCTTTGATGTGTGGGGACCACAATGGCATGAAACAGGTGCGGGTGGTCTTAGTTCCTCATTTGCGCCATATGCCGAATATAAATTTGTCATTAATGGAACAATTGATAATAATGATGACACTGATGAAGGGTGGAGTTTTGAAATATATATTCCCTTCTGTGAATTAGGTGTTACTGACGCTAATAACGATTATATTAATATTCTTCACGCAGTGGGGAGTCACGAACAAAATAATATGTTGCCACAGTCTTATCTTGACTCACATCCAGATGTGAACTGGGATTATCCTGAAGATTACCCACAAATTAGGAAACCAGCGTAAAGGAGGATGGCTATGTTTAAAAAGAAATGGATGGGATTGCTATTAGCGGTACCGCTACTTTTATCGGGATGTAAAGGCGGTCGTGGTGATGGAGTTACGATCTTTATCTATGGCCAAGCTCATGAACGGAGTATTTATTCAAAAATTATTGAAAAGTTTACCGAAGAAACGGGTATTAAAGTTAAAGCTGATCTCGTAAATACTGATGGTTATGCAGAAACTTTAACTGCTTCCTTAGGTACTAAAAACGCTCCTGATGTCTTTTATTCAAATCCAGCTTCAATTGGCCGCTATGCGATGAACGGAGTTATTCTTGATCTTAAACCTTATTTAGAAGCTGAAGCTGAAGATGGTGGACTTGATTATAATAACTTCCTCGATGGTGTCGTGGATTACTATCGCTATGATACCGTAACTAAAAAACGCGGTGCAGGTGATGCGGTATGGGCTATCCCGAAAGACGTATCATCTTATCCTTTAGGATATAACCGCAATATTATTAATCTTTCAGTCACCCTTGGTCACTGGGAAACCTATACAAAATTAGGAGCGTGGGCGAGTCGTGAAGGTGGGATGCCTTTACCGTGGGAAAATGACCCGCGGACTAATAAGCAAATCGTGTATACGTTTGAAGAATTCACTAATGCATGTCGCGCCACGAAGTTCATTCATGATGATATTGAATACTTTGGGACGGCCTTAATTGATACATGGGCTATGCATTCGTGGATTTGGGCTGCGGGGGGCAATTGGCTTTCCGAAGATGGTAAAACGGTCACAGTTAATACTCCTGAGTTCATTGCTGGCTTTACTGAATTCATTGATTTAATGGATAATCGCGGTATTTCCCAAACGCGTGAGCAAATGGGGATTAAACCGCATTATGACCGCTGGATGGCGGGTGAAGTCGCTTTCTTTAACGTTGGCGTGTGGGATGTCGCTGCTTTTGAAAGTGTTCCTAAAGAAGTACTAGATTATGGCCTAATGCCAACACCACGGAAAGATAATGCTAGTCCTAACTGGTATACATATATTGGTACTTTAGGTTACGCTGTTTCTTCGCGGACCAAAGTCGCGCCTGATGCTGTGAAACTTGCGCTCTATATGAGTATGAGTACTGAATCTTATAATCGGATGACTAAATATCAAACGATTCAATTACCAAACAATAAAACGATGGTCGATGAATACTTAAATGATGAAACGATCAAACCTGAAAATAAAGGTATTTTCCTTGATGTCATTCAAAAGGGACACGGTAAACTTCATCCAACCGCGATGGCTTATAACTCATTATGGTATGACGCCTTTATTGCGGAGTTATCACGTGTTTGGAAAGTTACTGATGATGACCCCAGTGGTGAAATGTCGCCAGCACAATACGCGGCTTACGTACAACCGATAATGCAGGCTCAACTTGATATTGCATTAGCCGATGAAGCGGCGGGTGTGTAATTAATTTATATCATTGCTCGAACATCGATTTTTTCGATGTTCGGGCATAGATTAGATGAGTAATAATATGAACACAAATATTGTAGAAAAATCAAAAAAAAGAAAAATTAAACATGTCCAAGAAAACTTAGTGGGATATTTATTTATTTTGCCAGTTTTTATTGGGATTGCTTTCTTCATTGTTTATCCTTTTTTCTATTCGTTAGTTTCAACTTTTAAAAACTGGAACGGACTTGTTCCCCTTAACGTGGCTCCAACAGTTGGTTTTGAAATGTATCGCCGCGTATTAAGCGATTCCTTATTTTGGCAAGCTTTTGGTAATACGCTTATTACCCTTATTGGGATTCCAATTGGGATAATTCTTTCAATTGCAATTGCGATGTTATTAAACCGTGGACTTAAATTTACCGGTGTTTTTCGAGTCATTTTCTATATTCCCGTTGTTTCTTCAATTACCGCCATTATTATTTTATGGCGAGCAATGATGAATACCCAAGGGCCAATTAATGATTTCATAACGCTCTTTGGTATAAAAGCAATTAACTTTCTTGGGGAACCAGGGTGGGCCCGTTTCTCCTTAATTATGATGCTTGTGTGGAAAGGTTTAGGAACGTCAATCTTACTTTATTTAGCGGGCTTACAAGGTATCTCTGATACTTATAAAGAAGCAGCTAAGATTGATGGCGCTAATGATTGGCAAATATTTTGGCGGGTTACTTTCCCTTTATTAGGTCCTACTCATTTCTTTATTGTAGTGACTGGCATCATTGGGGGGATGCAGCTCTATGTTGAACCTGAATTACTTTTAGGGGGCGGACCAAGTCGCGCGACTACGACCCTTTTAATCTACTTATTTGAACGCTTTGGCGCCCACCGTATTAGCGAAGCCTCGGTTGTCGCGTGGGTCCTAGGCGTGTTTGTCTTTATTATTACCGCGATTCAATTTTATACGAATTATCGGAGGGAAAAAGCATGAAAAAGTCGAGTATTAAAGCTAATCGTTCAATTAAGCGCGCCAAACTCTTTTCCGATATCAGTACTTACGTAATCTTGATACTCGGATCAGTGTTAATGTTAGCGCCACTTATTTGGATGCTTTCCGCATCATTAAAAGTTAATCAGTTTTCCCTTTATGGTCCCTTATTTCATGAATGGAAATTCTCTAACTATGTTGAAGTATTTAAGACAATTCCAGTGTGGACTGGTCTCTTAAATAGTATCTTAGTTGCCGTTCCTTCAATTGTAATAGGAACTTTTGTCTCGGGGTTAGCTGCTTATGCTTTTGCCAAAATTAAATTTAAATTCCGTAATATAATTTTTATTTTAATGCTTGCGGTAATGATGATTCCTTTCCCTGTTATTATGATTCCGCAGTATTATATATTTTCCGATTTAGATTGGATTGGAACGTTATTGCCGCTTATTATTCCAAAGTTATTTGGTAATATTATGATGATTTTCTTCTTACGGCAATTTCTTACTCATATTCCTGATGCTTTAGTCGAGAGCGCTAAAATTGATGGCGCGAATCATTTTCAAATTTTCTGGATTATTATCTTACCACTCTTAAAGCCGGCTTTAGCGGCGCAAACAGTGTTATGGTTTATTGGAATTTGGAATGATTACTTAGCGCCTAATTTCTTCTCAGCAGCATCGCCAACCTTACCTGTTGTCATTGGTGGATTAGTAAGTGACTTCCCCATTCAAGAGCCGGTCCATTTAAATATGGCGGCTTCAATTATTTCAATGATTCCCGTGCTTGCCGTCTTTGCTATTTTCCAAAAACAAATTATTAATTCATTCGTTCTCTCAGGAATGAAAGAATAAGAAGGAGTAACAATATGAAAACTAAATTATTTGTCGACAAAAATCTAACGATTGGTAAAGTTAGTGATCTTCTCTTTGGAAGTTTTATCGAACACTTAGGAAGAGCGGTATATACCGGTATTTATGAACCAGGACATCCGCTGGCCGATAAAGATGGTTTCCGTCAAGATGTAATTGATTTAATTAGGGAACTTAAAGTACCAATGGTGCGTTACCCTGGTGGTAATTTCCTTTCTGGATATAATTGGGAAGACGGAATTGGTCCTAAAGAAAAACGCCCAGTAAGACTAGATTATGCCTGGCAAACAATTGAAGATAATACGTTTGGCACTGATGAATTTATGAAATGGTGTCAAAAAGCTGGTGTTGAACCGATGATGGCGGTTAATTTAGGAACAGGAAGCCCCAAAGACGCTGGTAATATTGTGGAATATTGTAATTTCCCCCAAGGTACTTATTATAGTGACTTACGAATTAAAAATGGTCATAAGGAACCATATAACATTAAATATTGGTGTTTAGGGAATGAGATGGACGGCCCGTGGCAAATATGTCACTTAAACGCGGAAGATTACGCTAAAAAGGCACTAGAAACAGCGAAGATTATGCGTTGGGTTGATCCGTCCCTTAAATTAATTGCTTGTGGATCTTCTAATGCTGAAATTGAAACTTATCCTGATTGGGACCGTATCGTCCTTGAAACACTTTATGACCACATTGATTATATTTCAATGCATCGTTATTATTGGTATGAAGATAGTTTAGAAGATTTCTTTGCATCTTATCACGATATGGATAATTTTATTCATACGATTAAAAGTACCGCGGATTTTGTTAAAGCGAAAAAACGGTCCGATAAAGTTATGAAGATTTCCTTTGATGAGTGGAATGTATGGTATTTAAATAAATGGAAACCAGGCGGTTGGCAAAAGGCACCACATATTCTTGAAGATAATTACTCATTAAAAGATGCTCTTGTCTTTTCTGGTTTACTTAATACTTTGGTAAATAATGTTGACCGCGTTGAAATTGCTGCTTTAGCCCAGCTTGTTAACGTAATTGCGCCGATTTTTACAAAAGAAAAAGGTGGTGTTTTTAAACAAACAATTTTCTATCCGTTTTATGCGGTGTCAAATTATGGTCGCGGAGTAGCGTTAAAAGCGATTAAAACGGGACCTAAATTTAATTCCAAGTTTGGGGAAGTAAATTATGTTTCTGAAGCGGTGACTTTTAACGACAAGAAACGCGAAATTTCAGTATTCCTTGTAAATTACGCTAAAGAAGCGATGGAAGTTGAACTTGAACTTCGCTCCTTTGGTAATGTTAGTGCGCTTAGTCATAAGGTTATGACACATAACGATTTAGAAATTAAAAATACATTCAATAACGAAAACGTTAAATTTGTTGAAGGTAAATTACCAACAATTAAAAATGATGTTGCGACCCTTAAATTAGGCCCGCTTTCATATCACGTTTATCGCTTTAAATATTAAGGAGGAATTAATTTGCAACGTTTCCGCTTTTTAGTTAGCATTGTCGTTTTAGCGCTTACTGCCTGTGGGGTCACTGCCACTAGTAGTGAAACAAGCGTTACCGAAGCAGCTATAACGTATCCCGCTAAACCATATAGTGATGATGATCACATTATGAAGAAGGATCCGTATGCTTTTTACAATATTGCCGGAAATGATACTCGTTATTGGGGGAGCGCTAATACTCATGATCCCGCTATTATTAAAGAAGGCGATTATTATTACGCTTTTTCAACCGACGCGAATATTGGGGTTACGTCTCAAAAAGGAATTCATATTCGAAAATCAAGTGACTTAATTCATTGGGACTTTATTGGAACAGCCTTAGATTTACCAAGTCTTCAAGATGGGTTTGATTATGTGGGTTATGACCGAGATGGCACGAAAGTAGATATATGCTGGGCCCCTGATATTATTAAACGCGGTAATGAATTTTGGCTCTATTACTCCATCAGTGGTTTTGGCCAACGAAATTCTTTAATGGGTGTTGCTAAATCGCTAAACATTGAAGGACCTTACGTTCACGCTAAAGAAATACTAAGAACAAGTCAGAGTGTCGGGGGAACCCCAAATGCGATTGACCCCGCTATTTTTGTAGAAAAAGTAGGTGGAGTCGAGAAGATGTATATGAGTTATGGTTCGTGGTCAGCGGGAATTTATATTATTGAACTTGATCCTGCTACTGGTTATCCGCTTATAGCGCAATCACTAGTGGAACGAGAAGTAACTGTTAATACCGCCGAACCTGGTGTAACAGCGACGGAAACTAAATTAGTGCCTAGTTCCGCCGATGATCCTGCTTTTGGGACTAAAATACTCAGTATTACTGCAAGTGAAGCTCCTTATATTATTAAGGAAAATGGCTATTATTATTTATTCATAACGAATGGTGTTGATTTAACTTATGATTATGATGCACGAGTATTTCGAGCCACAAATATTTTAGGTCCATATATTGATGGTAAGGGTGTAGCAGCTCTTAGTTCGACTAACTATCACTCATTTCGCCCTTATGGTAATAAAGTAACAATTGCGCATCAATTTACGTATAACGATGATGACATTAATTATAAGCGTGGGTGGGCGGCTATTGGTCATTCAACTGCTTTTAAAGATAACGGGGAGTGGTTTTTTGCTTCCCATTATCGGGGGACTTATATGGACCGACATCGTTTTTTTCTCGGGGTATGGAAGATGCATTTTATCAACGATTGGCCCGTTCTTGAACCAAATCGTTACACTGGTGAAGGTAGTATTGATTTAGAAAAAGCGGATATAAGTGGTAATTATCGAATTCAAATTTTACATCAGTCCGCTGTTAATTCAGCGCTTACTGATGACGTTATCTCTATTGTAAAGCGCGCTGAAGCAATTACGCTTACTACTGAAAAAGATGGTGATTGGTACCTTGTAAGTGGGGAATATGGTGGTCGCTATCGCATTAATGAAGGACTACTTGAACTTGAACTAGATGGAACGCTTTATAGTGGACGTATTACTCCGCAGTTTAATTATGAGTTTGAAGAAGGAGTTCTTGGTTTATCACTAATTAATGATGAAGGAACAGCCCTGTGGGGTAATCGCATAGGTTAAGAAAGGAGACATATATGTATTTAGGAATTGAATTTGGTTCAACCCGGATTAAAGGAATTGTTTTAAATGATAATTTTGAAGTAGTAGCGTCAGGAAGTTATTTATGGCAATCAACTTTAAAAGACGGCTACTGGACATACGACTTAGCGGAAGTTTGGCAAGGGATGAATGAAGTTATTGATGAAATTGCTAAAGAAATTGATGTTAAAAAAATAAAGTCACTTGGTGTATCAGCAATGATGCACGGTTTTTTACCATTTGATAAAAACGGAAAACTCTTAACCTCCTTTAGAACTTGGAAGAATGTCAATACGGAAGTAGCGGCTGCCGAGTTATCAAAATTATTTGAATTCAATATTCCACTTCGTTGGTCAATTGCTCATCTTTATCAAACTTATTTAGATAAAGAAAAATATGTATCTGAAATTGCTTATTTTACAACCCTAGCGGGTTATGTCCATATGTGTCTTACTGGTAAAAATGTTTTAGGGATTGGTGACGCAAGCGGGATGTTCCCTATTGATGTAAAAACGGGCCAATATGATTTAAAAATGATTAAAACGTTTAATAAATTAACAAACATGAAACTTGAAGAATTACTTCCAGTTATCATAGAGGTCGGGCAAAATGCCGGTGAATTAACAAAAGAAGGGGCTAAATTACTTAATAATAAACTTCCAGTCGGTCTTCTTCTTGCGCCACCAGAAGGTGATGCAGAAACGGGAATGGTATCGACAAATGCTCTTAAACCTAAGACGGGTAACGTCTCCGCGGGAACATCCGTTTTTTCGATGATTGTTTTAGAAAAAGCACTTACTAAATGGTATCCCGAAATTGATATTGTACAAACCCCAACGGGTGATGCCGTCGCGATGGTGCACGCTAATGAATGTACATCGCGGATTGATCCGTGGATTGAGCTTTTCGGGGAAGCGATTGCAAGAGTGAGCGGCAGTGTTGATCGTGATAAACTTTTTGAAACACTCTACGAAGTAGCGCTTGAAGATACGCCGCTGGGTAACTTTATGAAAGAACGTCTCGTGGAAGCAATTATTGATTTAAAAACGGGAATGGATATTTTACTTCAGCAAGAAAAAGTAAAAATTGATTATTTATTAGGACATGGTGGTTACTTTAAATCTAAAAGCGCTGGGGCCAAAGTTATGAGCGAAACGCTTGGGATTCCTATCCGTTTATTAGAAACCGCAGGGGAAGGCGGGCCATGGGGAATGGCGGTATTAGCCGCTTATCGTTATATTAATCAAACAAAGAAAATTAAATTTGATGCATTTATAAATCAAGTATTTAAAGGAGAATAAATTATGAAAACATTTTGGTTTATTGTTGGGTCACAATTTCTCTACGGAGAAGAAACATTACGACAAGTTGAAGAAAACGCGAAAACAATCGCAAAAGGATTAAAAACAAAGTATCCTGTCGTTTATAAAGGCACGGTTAAAACGTATGACGAAGCAATGCGCCTTATTAAAAGCGCTAATTATGAAGAGGAGTGTCTGGGTGTTATTACCTTCTGCCATACCTTTTCACCATCAAAGATGTGGGCTAATGCCTTAAAAGCATTACAAAAACCGTGGTGCCATTTCCATACGCAGTTTTATGATGAAATTCCGAACGAAGAAATTGATATGGATTATATGAATCTCCACCAATCAGCGCATGGTGATCGTGAGCACGGATTTATTGGGACGCGGTTACAAAAGAAGCGGAAAGTGATTGTTGGTCATTGGCAAGACCCAAAAACAAGTGTAGCTATTTCTAATTGGCAAGATGTTGTTGCCGCGGTAAATGAAAGTAAATCTCTTCGTGTTATTCGCTTTGGTGATAATATGCGCGAAGTCGCGGTTACTGAAGGCGATAAACTTGAAGCGCAAACAAAACTTGGCTGGCAAGTAAATACAATTGGTGTTGGTGCCCTTGTTGAAGAAATTAAAGCGGTAACTAAAGCCGAACTTAACGCTAAACTTGCCGAATATAAAAAGAATTATGTTCTTAACACTGACAATTTAGCGTCAATTGAATATCAAGCCAAAGCAGAAATTGCTATGAAAAAGATTCTTGATGAAAATAACGCTAAAGCTTTTACTAATACATTTGAAGATCTCTATCATATGGAGCAACTTCCCGGGCTTGCAACCCAAAACTTAATGAAAATGGGATATGGATATGGCGGAGAGGGGGACTGGAAAACCGCGGCCATGACTCGAATTATGAAAGCAATTGGCAAAGTAGCGACTTTTATGGAAGACTATACATATGACTGGAAACAGGGATTAATTCTGGGAGCCCATATGCTTGAAGTTTGTCCTTCAATCGCGGCCGCTAAACCAAAGATTGAAGTACATCATTTAGGCATTGGGGGGAAAGATGCTCCTGCGCGGTTAGTGTTTGAAGGTAAGCAAGGGAACGCAAAAGCTATCTCTCTAATTGATTTAGGTAATAGGTTCCGTCTTATTGCTCTTGATGTTGAATGCGTGAAACCGACAAAATCAATGCCAAACTTACCAGTGGCTCGGGTGATGTGGAAACCACTACCTGACTTAGAAACTTCAGCAGCGTGCTGGTTAATAGCAGGCGGCGCCCACCATACGACTCTAATCTATGACTTGTCACTTGAATTCTTACGTGACTTTACAAATTTACTCGATATTGAGTTTGTCCATATTGGTAAGGACGCTGATCCTTATGTTCTCGAACAAATGATGAAAAACAATGATATTTATTACCGATTAAGGGGGTAAAGGTATGTATCAAGCATTAAAAGAAAAAACTTATAAAGCTAATATGGCTATTAAAAAATCAGGTCTTGTTCTTTTTACATGGGGAAATGTCTCAGTTAAAGACGATACTTTAAAAGTAGTGGCCATTAAACCATCAGGTGTCGCTTATGAAACAATGACGATTAATGATATCGTAGTAGTGGATTTTGCTGGCAATATCGTTGAAGGAGAAATGCGTCCTTCCGTTGATCTGCCATCGCACCTTGCGCTCTACAAAGCTCATCCTGAAATTGGGGCCATAGTCCATACGCACTCAACCTTTGCAACAGCGTGGGCGCAAAAAGGACGCGCAATCCCGATGTATGGAACAACGCACGCTGATTACTTTAGTGATGACATCCCGTGCGCGGATTATTTAAGTGCAGAAGAAATGCAAGATTATGAAAAAAATACGGGTGTCGTCATTGCTAAACTTATTAAGGCAGGTCACGCTAATGAACTCCCGGCGGCAATTGTTAAGGGACACGGTGCTTTTGCGTGGGGTAAAAATGCAAAAGACGCTGTTTATCACGCAGTGGTCCTTGAAGAAGTGGCAAAGATGGCTTATCTTACGGAAGCAATCCCCGGACCAAATAAGGTATTACCTAAGCATATTCGTGACACGCATTACACGCGAAAACATGGTCCCAATGCAAGTTATGGACAAAAGAAAAAGTAATTTGTGAACAAAAATAAGCACGAAAGCACCCCTTTGTAAAAAGGGGTCTTTTTTTTGAGTAAAAGTCATACGCTTTTTATGAGTAAGCGTATAATTATGATTATCAAAACAGGGAGAAAAAAAGCATATTTTTGCATGATTGAAATCAAAGAACTCACGACCGACGAAATAGCGGATTTTTGGAAAGAACATATTAAATATTTAATTGAAGATGGATTAATTAAGGAACAAAGCGAAATAGAATATTACTCTGGGTTAAATTATCACAATACGATTGAGTCATATATGAAAGAAGGAATTAATAAATTACATATGGTGTGGTTTATTAAAGACGGAGTGAAGATTGGGGCGACCCAATATAAAATTAATAAAAGTGGTGATGGTGAATGTTACATTTTAGACTTTTGGGTCTTCCCACCTTATCGCGGGCACAACACGGGACATGAATGCTTTAAAGCCTTAGAAGATTACACTAAAATTGATGGGGCGATTTATTATAAACTTGATTCCGAAAAAGAAAATTCCATTCGGTTTTGGAAATCGCTTGGGTTTGTAGAATACGGCTATACACCGGAAGGTGATATTCTTTTTGTGCGCCGTTAAAGAAAAGGAAAATATAAAGAGAGTCTACTTCTTGTGTAGACTTTTTCTTTAAAGAACAAAAATATTACTTACAGTAAAAATTAAAAGTGTAAAAAAAGTGTAAAATATGCTTGACACATTTTTAACATATGTTTATACTTAAGGTAGGAGGTAATATGAAGAAAATCACAGAGTATATTACGATTACTGAACTAGCGCCCTTACTTAATGTCTCGCGACCGACTTTATATAAGTATATGCTTGATTATGAAGCGGGCGAAGTTCGTAATATTAAATACGAACTCATTATAATTTTTGATTATATTACAAAAGAAGCCACAAATAAGGTTGATATTATTAATTTTATTAATAAACAAAAAGAAGGCGAAGATTCGGCCCTCTTTCGCAAAGTAAAGAAACTCTTAAAAGAAGATAAAAAGTTTAAAGAGTTAATTACTCACTTATTAAAATCCTATGAAGATTATGAACCACTTTTACTTGAATTAAAGAAAGGACAATAAAAGTACTATGAATAATATTGATTTAAAGAAAATTGAACAAATTACCTTTTCCTTAAACATCATTCGGTTAAAGCGCGATATTGAATATCATGAAACGGAAGTTAAACGTACGAAGTTACACACTGTCGCTGAGACTGATCGCTTCTTTCAAGCCGCGGGGAAAGAAATTCAAAACTTAACGAATAAAAGAGCCTTTGAAAGTAATGCGAAGGCTCTCAAGCTTAAAAAAGCACATTTAGACAAACTTTACGCTGAAGCTAGCGAGTTAAATGTAACCTTAATTGAAGATATTAACGAACTTGTCGCGTTCATCAATGAAGTGTTCGCTAATGAAGTTAATGATTTACGAAATGTTTATTTAGCCTTTAGTCTTATCTTTACTAGTCCCTATTACAACACTAACTTAAAAGAAGCTTTACGTAAAGAATCATTTAATGAATTTGAAAAAGCATTAGCGCTCCCTAATAACTTCTTTATTAATTATGAAAAAGATTTAGTGAAGAAATATCATCTCATCAGTGGTAAAGATCAAAATGAACTACTAGATGATGCGATAAAGTATGGCACGATAGCGGGAATTATTGGTTTCTTTATTAGTCCGCTTATTGGCGCACTTGCCACGGGGACGACAATAGTAGCTTATACCCTAAGTAGTGCGGTTGGGACTGGACTTATTATTGGGGTTTTAACTGGCAGCATTCGTTATGGCTTTAAAGCTAAGAGTAGTTATGAAGATGTTAAAAAAGCTTTTCAAGCGATGAATAAAGAAGAAGTTGACTTTATGCTTCTCCAAAAACTAGCGCTTATCGAAGCTTTAAATAAACATCGTGATAAAGAAGAAGTTAATGAAATCTTACAAGGACATATTGATGAATTAATTAACTTAAAGAGTGACCTTGACCTAGCTCTATATGATTTTAGAGAAAACAAGGATAATTTAAACGCTAAAAAGAAAGAAAGTTTTACTCGCTTCGATAAATACTTACTTAAGACATTAGAAATATAAGCATTAAAATATCATTGTATATTCAAATAGGGTGGTAACCGCCCTATTTTTTTAAAAAAGGATAGATGTAAAACTTAATGTGAAAAATAGGTTTGCTTTAGGGAACAAAAGATGTATAATTAAGTTATAAAGTTCCCTAAGGAGGGGTTATGGATAAAATAAATGAAGTACAAGTGTTGTTATCTAAAAAGGCCGAACTAAACGCGAGACTATCATTGTTACCGTATGACGGAACACCTGAAATAAAAACTATCAGTGGTAAAGATTATCTCTATGTTCGGAAAAGAGTATTAAATAAGGTGACGTCAACTTATGTTGACATTTATAATGAACATCTTTATAACACATTGCTTCGTAACAATGAAGAAGGAAAAAAGCTCAGGCGTGAAATTCGAAGGATAGACAAAGATTTAGCGGCTCTTGGTTATAAAGAAGGAACACTATTACCTAATGTTATTTTAGCGCGTGACTATGCCCGCGTAAATCGTAATTTAATTATTTATGATCAAGCGATATTAGAGGGAGTTGGTACAACTTTTCCAGATACAGAAGCAATTCTTGAACAAGGCATCATTAAGAATGCAAAAGCTGAAGATGTGCAAAAAATTCTTAATTTAAAAAGAGCATGGGAATTTATTTTAGATGATAATGTTTTACTAACGAAAACAGATTTTCATCTTATTGCTTATATTGCCAAAATTGTAAATGAGGGTTTTTACACTAGTGGTGGCGAAGTTAGAATAGTACCTGTTAAAATTGGTGGCTCATCATATAATCCCCCAATCCCCCTTGAATCCCAAGTAAAAGAAGATATTCGTTCCTTATTGTCCCTCCCTTTAAATAATATTGATATTGCCATCGAACTATGCTTATATGTTATGAAAACCCAAATCTTTAAAGATGGGAATAAACGAACTGCAGTTATCGCTTGTAACCACTATTTAGTTAGTAAAGGCATTGGCTTTTTGGCAATTGCTCATGATCAAGTTCCTAATTTTAAAGAAATGTTAATAAATTATTATGAAGATAAGAATATAGATGTAATTAAAGATTTTCTTAAAACTTGTTTACATAGAGTAGAAAATAATACTGAAATATAATAGTGGTCCGCTAATTGTATGTCTACCCGAGTATAGACATACAATAAAACACTAATTTCTTATACTTGCTAAATATAAAAAGGGCTGTCAATTGCCTTTTAGGTTTTTAAACAGCCCCTCTTTTTTCTTATCTTTTTTTACTTAATTAACTTTTTTCTTAAGGAAGAAGTAACCACCAAGTGATAAGACACCAAAGGCACCAATAGTAAGAACGGCAAATAATGCAGTGTTATCATTATCCGCTAATCTGACAGGTGAGCCAGCAATAGGAGTAGTGATGCTATAGCGCGCCTTGAGATAGTTGAGACGATCTAAGCCAGTTTTACCACCACCAACGTTTAATGCTTTATATTGATTTTGTTCAAAAGTTGCAAGTCCATTGAATATATTAATCGCATCAGTAGCGGCTTCAGGAGAACAAGCTTCTGCAGCAGTGTCAATCGTGGCCGCAAAATCAGAAACAACTTTGGTAGTTTTAATGGTTTGCCCCATAAAATAATGCGCAGTATTGCCATTTGGTGTTGTGCCTGTTGTCACATAATTTATGCCAACTTCGCCAGATAATTCAATTGTATCAGTTCGTTCTAACATGACCGCATCGCTATCAGTTACGATGAAAATAACGTGAGTTACTGCAGTGGGGAAATCAATATACCACGCGGCATTTTCACTATTATCGTATGTTAATGGTGTGCCTGGAAGACCCACAGATACTTCATCACCCCAATAAGTTGCTCTAATAACATTACTGGGACTTTGCCAGTTAGCAGATGCCATATCAGTAGCTAACCAGACTCTTTTGGTGATCTCAGATGCGTAAGTACGGACCGCATCTTGCTTCTTAAGTGCGTGACTAGCGCCAAATGCTACTGAACCAAATAACAATCCAACAGTTAACAATCTAGTTAATTTTTTCATAATAAGTACCTCTCATTTTTTAGTAACAGCGCCTAAAAGGGGGCGCTATATTATATAAATAATATAAAAAACATTAATTGTCTATACTTTTGCTCAAAAAATAAAATGAAAGCGTTTTTAAAAAAGAAAAGAGACGATTTCGCATCGTCTCCATTCTATGGTTTTATTAATAATTAATTTGATTAATTAAATTGCTTTTTCTTTAAGAAGAAATAACCACCTAATGATAAAATACCAAGGCCACTAATAGTAAGAATGGCAAACATTGCAGTTTTTTCATCATCAGTAATTCTAACTGGTGAACCGGCAAGGGGAGTAGTAATACCATAGCGGGCTTTAAGATAGTTAAGTCGATCTAAACCAGTTTTACCACCACCAACATCCATAGCTTTGTATTGGTTTTGTTCAAAAGTAGTGAGGTTATCATTAAAGGTATTAATTGCTGCTTGTGCTTTTGTAGCAGAACATGCTCCAGCAGCGGTATTAATACTTAAGTGGAAGTTGTTTACAACGACAGTAGTATATGGTTGCCCAGCAGGAAAGGCGACAAAACTTCCTGGAGTTGTACCCCCGCCCCAGACAATAGGACCAGTTAAATCGAAATACTTACCAACGCTATCAGTGTAAGTAAGATCTGCTGTTTTTGCGCCCCAATCTTGTGTACCATCACCGCTCACGCGAATGAACATGTAGTGGGTAACATCATTTGGTAAATCGTAATAACATTTTTCATTGTTTTGATCCCATTTTACTAAAACACCAGGCCAAGCTGTTCCGGTTGCACCACCCCAGTAATGAATTGCCGTGGCCGCACCATCTTTATCCCAGTCTGCGGTTATTGAGTTTTTCATCCATACCCATTTGGTTAGTGAAGATGCTTCTGTTCGTACTGCGTCTTGTTTATTAACAGCAGTTTTTACACCAAAAGCAACAGCGCCAAATAATAAACTGACAGTTAAAATTTTAATTATTTTTTTCATATAAATCCCTCCTCATTAAGGTTTAGTTTAGCTTTATAGCCGCATTAAGCATATTATAGAATAATATAATTTATAAAACAAGTCTATTTTACTTACTTTAAGGCGGTTATAAATAATAGTCTCATATAATGTTAATTTAAACTGCAATATTGTGGTTATCTTTTAGTGAAAAACCATAGTATTTGCGCTAATTGAGCAGGGATGCCAAGTAAGAATATTAACCAAAGATTAACACTAGTTAAAAACAAAATATGTAAGTATATAGCGGCAAGGACTGACCACCAGAAAACACTAAAGATAGCAAGGTGATATACTTTGTTGCCCCACATTTTGTTATAGAAATAAAGGACTAAACAGGAAATAGGCACGCCAGTAACGAATATTAACCATCCGTTTTCTCCGTAGTCTCCTAAACTATTTTTAAACATAAGGGTGTAAATAAAACCAACTAAGGCAAAAGTCCACACGATTGAAACACTAAAAAGAATAACAAATATTCGCTGAACTCTTTTTCCTTTTTGCTTTGGAGTACTCTTTATAGGAAAATTTTCGTCAAGAAGATCAGCGACAGTGATACCAAAATATTCGGCAATAGCGGCTAGTGTTTCAACATTTGGTGTTGCTTCACCCCGTTCCCAACGACTCACCGCATTGTCGCTATAATTTATTTTACTAGCCAAATCTTGCTGTGTTAGGTCGTGTGTTCGCCGTAAGAATATAAGATTGTTAGCGATTACTTTACTAATATTGTCCATAAACTTCGCTCCTTTACATTCGAAAAAATTGTAGCAATTATGGGTGTTTTTGTCAAATTCCCAGATTTTGAGAATTAGATTCTTAAACATTGATAATCATTTTTCACTAATTCCCTTGGTAAAAAAGATTACTCCTTTTAATATGAGCGTGGGTGTGAGTTATGAAACAAAAGCGAATTCTTTATTACACTGACCCCCTGAATGAAGATTTCGGGCCGAAACCGCGTAATCTTAAAGTGATTACTGGTAATTATCGCTATAATCGCGATAACTTTTGGGTGCGTATCTTTGATTTCTTCACCTATCGTTTCATCTTAACCCCAATTGCGTTTATCTACACGAAGTTAATAGCGAAAATTAAGTTAGTAAATAAAAAGTTACTTAAAGATTTACGCAAAGAAGGAGTGATTGTGTACGCGAATCATACTCACCCCCAAGCCGATGCTTTTGGTCCAAATATTTATTTCTTTCCTCAAAAAGTTAGTATGGTCACTAATAGCGCAAATGTTTCGCTCCCTATCTTAGGAAATCTTACCAAAGCGTGGGGCGCCTTGCCGCTTCCTGAAGATTACACGGCGAGTAAGAATTTCCTAAAAGAGTTGGCGTTAAGACTAAAGCGTAAAGGAGTGGTAGTTATTTATCCTGAGGCGCATCTTTGGCCTTATTACACGAAGATTCGCCCCTTTACTTATAACAACTTTGCCTATAGCGTGAAGTTTAATGTTAAAAGTTATGTGTTAACTACCACTTATCAAACAAAACGAAACGGAAAACTTAAAAGAGTTGTCTATCTTGATGGCCCTTTTAGTCTTTCACCACTGCTCACTAATAAAGAAGCCGCTGTCGCGCTTCGTGATGAAGTTTTTAAAGTGATGAATGAAAGAAGTAAATTATCAACTTATGAAAAGTATGAATACGTTCAAAGGAGTAAAGCATGAATATAGTATTTGCCGGAAACTATAAAGTATTTAAAGGGATGCTCTTAGGGGCTTTAAGTATTATTAAGCACTATAAGGACAAAGTGCATTTTTACATATTAACAATGGATCTTCAAGAAGTAGATTCTGATTATATTACGGTAAGTGAGGAAAATATTAAATTACTTGAAAGTGTTGTAAAAGAAGTAAACAATGATTCAAGAGTAACAAAGATTGATGTAACTAGTCTCTATGTTAAAACACTACTTGAAAGTCCAAATAGTAAAACGCGTTATACCGCTTATACTTTATTACGTTTACTATTAGATAAAATTCCGCGTATACCAAATAAAGTTTTATACTTAGACACTGATGTGCTAGCGTTTAACAATATTAGCGAACTTTATAACATCGATATAAGTAATTATGAACTCGCGGGAGTAAAAGACCGCTACGGGCGTTTCTTTATGGGACCCTGTTACTTAAACGCAGGAGTCTTACTTTTTAATATGAAGAAGATTAAAGAGACGGGGTTATTTAAAAAATGCCGTGATTATCTAAATAAAAAGAAAGTATTCTTAAGTGATCAAACGGCAATTAATAAGTATGTGAAGCAAAAGAAAATACTTAAACGCCGCTTTAATGAACAAAAGAAAGTAAAAAAAGATACAGTCGTGCGTCACTTTAGTATGCAATTTCGTCTCTTTCCTAAATTTCATTTTGTCAACATTAAACCGTGGCATAAACAAAGATTACATAACGAATATAAGTGTCACCATTTTGATGACATTTTAGAAAAATACGAAACAATAACAAAGGAACAATTATAATTATGAAAAAAGAAATACCAATATTTTTTGCTTGTGATGATAACTATATTCCGCTGTTAGGAACGGCCTTGCATACGCTTATTAAGCACGCAAGTAAGGATTATAATTATACAGTGATCGTATTAAACGCTGGACTGAAGCAAATAAATAAGCGTCGTGTAAAAACTTTAGAGAAGAAAAATAAAAACTTGAAAGTTAAGTTTGTAAACATTAGTGACTTAATTAATAAACATTACAGTGAACTAGCGCTTCGGCTTCGTGATTATTATAGCGTTGCTATTTATTACCGGATGTTTATTCCCACTCTTTTTAAAGAGTATGATAAGGCGATCTATTTAGACGCTGATTTAATTTTATTAGATGATATTAGTGAACTCTATAATACAGATATTGAGGGAAAACTAGTAGCGGCGATTAATGATAAGCTTGTAAGTACTGTTCCCGTTTTTGCAAATTACGCGAATAATGCCGTGGGAATTGATGCGAATGAGTACTTTAATTCAGGAGTGTTAGTAATGAACTTAAAGAAGTTTAGAGAAGATGATATTGAGACAAAATTTCTTAATCTTCTAGAAAAATATAATTTTGATACGATTTGTCCCGATCAAGATTATTTAAATGTTTTATGTAAGGATGATAAAGTTTTACTGCCGACAGGATGGAATAAAATGCCGCTTTATGATCCGGAGTTTGATTACACAACATTAAAACTTGTGCACTATAATTCATTTGAAAAACCTTGGCATCATGATCATGTATTGTACGCAGATAAGTTTTGGGAAGCGGCCGAAGGTAGTCCTTTCTTTGAAGACTTAAAAAAGATTAGAGAAAATGTGGGTGAAGCTCATTTACAAAAAGAAGAAAAAGGAGTAAAGGCCTTAGTGGAAAAAGCTACTTACTTAGCGACAAGCGAAGAAGTAACTTTTAAAAAGGTCTTAGCGTTATAGTTTTATGAAAGATATTTTCGCGGCCTTACGTCCCAAAGTAAATGAAAACATAAAAAAAGCCATTGCCGCTGGTGATTTAAACGCGAAAGTAATGCCTGGAGACCACGTTGTTACTAAAGCAGAACGAGCAAAATATGTTGTTACTTATGACTTAGAAAAGAAAACCTTACGCAGTAAAGTTAAACGGATATTCGGAAATATTGCCGCTAATAAAAAAACAAGAGATATCGCTAAATATATTGAAACTAATGGTTTAGAAAACGCCTTGCCTTTAAAAGGTAAAGCGTTTATTTTAACAAGCAATCACTATTCTCCCTACGACAACTTAATTGCGAGACACTTAACAAATAAACTCGGTTATAAAAATAAGTTAAGCATTATTATTAATGAAAGCAATATCTTTATGCCAGGGAAATTAGGTAAAATACTTCGCAGTGTTGATGTTTTACCTTACGCTCAAGATTTTGAATATTTAGGCAAAAGATTTAATCCCGCTATTGGAAATGCTCTAAAGAAAAAAAGAGTAGTCTTAATCTATCCAGAACAAGAAATGTGGTTAGATTACCCGCGTACTAGACCACTTAAACCAGGCGCGTATCATTACGCTGCTAAGTTTAATGTTCCGATCCTTCCTATTTTTGTAACATGGAAAAAAGATGAAGAAGGCGTTACTAAGTACATTATTAATATTGGTAAGCCGATATATAGTGACACTAAGCTTAGTCTTGCAGTTAATAAGAAGAATATGCTTACCGCTGATGACTCCTTTAAAAAGAGTATTAGTCCAAAGTAAATTACTATAACTAATAACAAACAATTTAAAATCCTAAATAAAGACTTACCAAATTGGTAAGTTTTTTATTGACAAGTAATTGCGATAGTATATAATATTGATAGAGTTACCATTTTGGTAAGAAAGGAGTCATATGTGGAAATTATCTATGATGATAACGAGGTAGAAAAAGTATTCAATGACTTCGAAATGATGAAAAGGAAAAAAGGGGCTGAAATAACGCGAAAAATTAAAAATAGGTACGACATCTTAGTAGCAGCAATAAACTTTATGGAATACCTAAACATTACCCCAGGCAAACCACATGCTCTCCAACAAAATAGAAAAGGACAGTATGCAGTTAGTGTCGATAAGAATAAGAGATTAATTATAGAACCTATAACAGATAATAACGACCTAAGTCCAAAAGCCTTAGAAAAATGTGAGAAAGTAATTATAAAAGGAGTGATAGATTATCATGGCGGAAAAGAAACAACATACATCCCGTGACTTGTTAATTCATCCTGGTGAAACTTTAGCAGAAATCATTGAAGAACGAGGATATTCTCAAAAAGAATTAGCAATTAGAACTGGTGTTTCAGAAAAACATATTTCTAGTGTCATAAACGGTAAAAGTAATATCACCAATGAATTTGCGCAAAAACTTGCAATTGCACTAAATAGTAGTAGTACATTTTGGATTAATCTACAAGCTAATTATGATAATGAACTATTCTACATTGAACAAAATGCGAATATCACAATTGAAGAGCGAAAAATTGCTAATAAAATTAAAAAACCAGTTGAAAATATTCTAGGCTACAAGATTAGTGATAAACAACATAATGAAGATATACATGAGTTACGGCGAGTATTAGGATTAAATAATCTTACTATTCTTAAAAATATTTCTTTTAATGAAAAAGATCGTAATCTTTTAGTAAATCAAACGCTAAGCGATATAGAAATATACATATATCAATATTTATTAGAACAAAAAGCCCGTGGTCAAAATGTTGATGAGTTTGATGCGGAAAGATTAAAAAAGAGAGTAACAAATATTAAAAAAATAATGTTTGAAAAAAATGATAATGTTATTCATCTTCTTCAAGAAGAATTAAATGAGAGTGGCATCTATTTTTTAGTTTGTGAAGAAAATAAAATCCCAATTGAAAGCATAACCTTTAAAACAAAAACCAAAAGACCGCTGATTGCATTAACATACGAAGAAAATGAAAAGGATAAATTTTGGTTTGATTTATTTTATGAAATAGGCAAAATCCTTCTTAGAGATTTTAAGCAAGTGAAAATAAATAATGAAATGAATAAAAAACTAGATAAAGCGGCAAACGAATTTGCTAATGAAGCAATTATGGATTCTAAAAGATATTGAATCAATAAACTATATGATTAGCGTTATTGAATTTTCACATTCCCATATTTAATAAATAGCGTGTAAAATTAAAGTATATGGAAACCTTCACTAATTTAATATTGCATATACTTTTTACAGGTTGTTATTTTATTTGTGTCGCGATTATTGTTTTATTTATTAAGTATATTATTAAATTAAAAGGGGAGTGGTATCGAAAGATACTACACCTTTTCTTTATGGGCTCAATCTTCCCTTTTACTTATATTTTTCATTATTGGTGGACAGCAGTGATTGCCCTAGTTGCATTTCTTGTGGTAGCGCTCATCGGCTTAAGTGTACTAGAAAAGTATCCCTTTTATAGTGAACTTCTAGCCGAACGAAAACCAGGCGAAATAAAAAGAAGTATAAGTATCGCTTTTATTGTTTTCATAACTATTATTAGTGTAGTGTGGGGCATATTTGGTGAAGAATATAAATATATTATTATTGCTTCTATCTTAGCGTGGGGCATTGGGGATGCGCTTGCCGCACTAGTGGGGAAAAGAGAAAACACTAAAATTATTACTAATAAATTAGTAAAGAGTACTAAAACAATTGAAGGAAGTGTCGCAATGTTTGTTTCTTCCACTATTGTTATATTTTTAGTTATTTATTTTATGGGTAATAACCCAATATGGTATAGCATAATAATCTCCCTTGTAGCGGGAATAGTCGCCACACTAACGGAGATGTGGACAAAAGAGGGATGGGATACTTTAAGTGTTCCTATTGCAGTTATGATTATATTAGTTATGTGGGTTTCAACATTTATAACTTAAATAAATAAAAAAGGAGGTATTGCAATGAGTTTAGATGTATACATAGGACCAAATGGTTTTGGTAAAACAACAAAATTAAATAATGTAAGAGATGATCTAATTGATTCAAAAGGCGTTCCCAAAAATGAAATTATATTTTTAAATTCAGAAATTCTTTTAGTAGATGAAATGAAAGATACAAGAGATGAAAGTAAAACGATGGAATTTATAATTAACGAAGTGTTAAGTACTCCTGCACTTGAGATTGCCCGGCAACAATATGAAGAAGCAGTGGATAACGAAATTAATGCAAATGTAGATCGTATTAATAAAATTATTGATGACATATTATCAATAAATAATCAAGACAGGAACATCAAAAAAGGTAAAAGCTCCGAATCTCTAAAAAATTTTATAGAAACCACTGAACAAAAAGAATACAAGAAATTAGTGAAAATAAATAGGGAAATAGCAGAAAAGAAAATGGGCAGTGGGCAAAAAATGCAATTAATACTCGCGTTGATTAAAGAAAGTTCAAAGAGTTATATTTTTCTCGATGAACCAGAAAAATATTCACATCCTTCTTTGTTGCACAAAACAGCAAAACTGATTGAAGAAATATCGAAAACGAAAACAGTTTATATGGCTACTCACTCACCTAAGTTACTATCTATGATTGATTTAGATATTTCGAGAATTTTTATTTTCAATGATAATTCTTATACTCCAAAAGTCATAGATTTTGTCAAAGTATGTAATAAATATAGTAGTTATGCTAAAAAGGCGGGATTGAAGAAAAAAGAATTAACATATTTTAATGAAACAACATTACGAGACAATATTAAAAAATTTCATTATAGAGATTTTATTGAAGCATTATTTTCGAAAAGAGTGTATTTAGTAGAAGGTATAAATGACATTTTATTTATAAACAAAATGTTAAGAGACAACAATTTATACTATGAGGACTACAAAATCCTTCCATCATATGGAAAACATCGTATGATGTTATTTGCTGAATTATTTGAAAGTTTGGATATAGAAGTACATCTTTATTTTGATGAGGATGATGTTTCTCATATGATTCACAGTTACACGAATACTGAATTGTGTAAATTTCGACATTATTATATATTTAAGGAAAATCTTGAGGATGATTTAAAATTTATTGGCGATAAAAGTAATCAAATTGATTTTTCTAATCATTTAGAATCTATAATAATAGATTCTAAATACATTTGCTCTTAAAATTTGGTAGTTAGACTTATTTTCTAAATAATTAATAACAAAAGGTGAGCAAATTAAATTAGCAAATGATAGAATGGGGAAAAGTAAAAATAATTAGTTAAGAAGATGGGGCAAAAAATGAAAAATGATAATTTCTTAGAAAACAATTTATACATTGAAATAGCAGATTTATCAAAAGATGAAGAATATATTAGATTACCAGTTTATAATAGTGAGTATTATGATAAATACGAAAATAGTAATGAAGTTATAGTACCTTTAACAGCTTACTACTATAATGCCTTAAAATTATGTATTGTGCCCTATTCAAATTTTAATATTCAACCATTAGATGAATTTATTGATTTAATTAATAATCTTTGGTTTTTATGTGATGGAAACAATGTTGAGAATATAAATAGTCCAATTAGAATATATTCAAACAAGTTAAGAAATATTATAAGGGACAGTAAAAAAACATCAAAAGGTATATATTTAGAAAACTTAGAATCCTTTAATTTTTCTGACTTCGTTGAATATTTCTCAAAAAAAATTGAAAATTGGTACAAGGAAAGCAAAAACAAAAAAATAATTGATAATTTTAAAGAAGACAAGGGCTCTTGTGTGGCAATTGCTATCCCGTTATGGAGAACATTAATGGATAAAGATAATTGCTACTTGTCATTGAGTGGTTCAAAAAAGGACTATAAAGGATCAAAACTATCTATTAAAATTAACGAATGGATAGAAGAAAGTTATACAAGGATAAATGATTTATTGGAATATATTTTTTCCTTCAGATTTACTGAGTGTCACCTGACTGATGAAACAAGAAGATATACATATATTAGCAGTCAAATTGATTTAAAAAAACGTGATTTAAGAGGAAACGTCCTCGTAAGACCAATGAAATTCATAAAAGATTACGAACGTTATACAAAGAGATATGGAACTCCATTTGATCCTTTTACTATTTTAAGTAGGAATTATTCTTGCTGTGAAAAGAAAATATTAAATTATATGAATTTTGTTAATAAAGATTATTCGAAGTTAAAAAATAAACAAAAAGTAGTGAATATACTGACATCATATGAATTTAGAATACAGAAAAAACCATGTAGAATGTGTAGACCCGCACTTATAGGATGTTATAACATCAGATATTACCATGATGTTAAGCCATTTATGTATTGTCCATCTAAAAAAAAGCAAATAGTAATGGGTTTGCCAAATACTAGGGAACCCCTAATCTTAAAATAATCTACACTTGATTATTTTTCTCGAAAATATATTGTCATTAATATTTTCTTAGATTAGGAAGATAGTAAAAAAAGAAGTTAAAATATTGCTATAATTATGGTATGAATTATTTTGTTTGGATGGTCCTATTTTTATTTTCTACATTTAATATTAACAAAAATGTCTGTGATTATTTAGTTGGTTCCGAGAATGAAACTCCCATAATTACAGAAATAAATTATTCCTATTCTTCTGAAGAATTCGTTCTTAACTATGTGGAGTTATATAATCTTGTCAGTAGCGATGACGTTGAGAAGACATTTATCAGCGTATTTACTGATGGTGAGGTAGAGTCCAAAAAATCTTTATCTAACCAACCATTATTTAATAAAGGATTTATTCTTGTGAGTTGTGTTGAAGATTATGATGTGCTTCCTGATTTATTCATTGGCAGCGTTACTTTCAATGAGTCGATTTTATTAGAATTAGTTATTGAACTAGATGGAGAGGATTTTATTTTTGATTCAATTCTATTAACCACTATTGGAGATAGTGAAGAAGGATTTGTTATTAACGAAGGCAATAACATATCTATAAGTAGAATAGATGAGTATGGGGAATATATTAACACCAATGATTATAAAAATGACTTTTCACTTGCTAGTCCAACACCAATAAATAGTGCACTGACAGTTGCAATGTATATTATGGAAGAAGATACTCCTGGCCAAGCACAATATAAACAACCAATAGCAAAAGAAATGCTCAAGCAACTTAGTGCACAACAATTAGATTATTTTAGAAATGATAATCATTATTTATTAATTGAAGCGAGAGAAAGATATGAAAATTGGTCTTCGGCGGTCGGCGATGTAAATCCTTATGAGGATCGCAATATTAAAATGTCAAAAAGTAGTACGATTGTGATTATAATTCTTCTAGTAGGGCTGTTAGGTATTTGCTATATAGTATTCAAAAGACAAGTTAATAAATAGTATATTGTAAAAATAAAACACACGATGTTTTAAAATAGAAAAAAGAAAATTTCGGTTTTATTTCAAAAAAGTAAAATGATTTTAATAATGGTAATTCAAAGAATGTTCTATAACGTTGGGTTACAAATTTATCTAGGATATATATTTTGACAATTTTTTAAATAATTCATCTGGATTATATTCTTTAGATAATGACAAAGCATTGTTTCGCATTTGCAGCATTTTTTCTGGATTTGAGTATAAAAGCATCACTTTTGAAACGATATCATCAACATTTTTAATGGGTACTAAAAAGCCATTGAAACCATCAAGTATAAACTCACTATTAAAACGCCAATTAGTTCCAATTATTGGCAAGGCTGATAAATATGAATCAATAATGACACCAGGATGCGCTTCCCCCACATAAAATGTTGGAAAAAGCATGCACAAATATGTTTTTAACAAACTTGTGGTTTTATCAAAATCAGCAATACCTTTATAAAAAACATAGCCCTTATGTTTTTCTAAGAGCTCGTTAAATCTTTCTTCATATTCTGGAGCAATTTTACCATAAACATCCAATATAAAATCACTTTTTTCTTGTAATTTTTTAACAGCTTCTATCGCATACTCAATACCTTTATCATATGCAACTCTAGAAAAAAAACAGAGACTTTTGAGATTTATTCCATCCAAACTTGTTAATTTTTCTATTGGCGCTATATTCTTAAAATTAGGGAAGTACTTAACTTTTTTTAAACCAATGTCCTGTAATTCTTCAACCTGTTTATGAGATTGTACCAACAATACTTCATATTTATTAAGATAGCGGACATATTTTTTGTTTTTACTAAGGAAAATTGGCAAGGAGCCTCCCACAACTATATAAACAATTTTTCTTTTCGCAAAAAAACTTAAGAAATTATACAATTTTGAAATAACTTTTAATCCATTATTTGCTGGAAGAATAAAAATATTTTTAGATTTAAAATAAAGGTTTATTGTTTGGAAAAAAAATCGGAAAGGTCGTTTTTTCCAATTATAGGTGCTAGCTATTGTAATATTTTCATTTCCATAATGTTTTTTTAGTAATAGAAGAAAAGGTTAAATTGACAAGATAAAAAACTGAAAGAATCATTTTTTGCAAAAAATGGTTTTTTTAGT
>MWCB01000015.1 GCA_002069815.1 Tenericutes bacterium ADurb.Bin239
GACCCAACAGCATACCCCACTAGGAAATAAAAGAAAGCTTGGCCCCCTTCAGCGTAGCCAAAAGTAAAGTGCATATAGTTTTGGCCAAGGTTATTGAACATTGAACCACCTAAGTAATGAAGGACAATCGCTCCAAGCATCACTAAGAGCGGTTTATTTTTAAAGACGACTTTAAAGATATCTCTTACTTTAATAATCTCTTCACTATCAACTTCACTTCGATCTCTTTCTTTACATAAGAACACGAGTAATAATTGCGAAAAAATTAAAATACTACCAATAATAATGCTTAAAGTGCGGAACACTTGAATGGCGCGCCCTGGATATAAACTAGGAACTAGCCCGCCAACAGTAAAGGCGCCAATATTAATAGCAATCGCCATTAACATCGTTATTTGGTTACGTTGTTTCGGATCACGAGTTAAACTAGGGACCATACCCCAGTATCCAATATCATTAAAGGTAAACGAAATCTCCCATAAAAGGTAAGTGACAATAAAGAAGACGACATACCCCCACCCACCAAAAGGACGGAAACTAAAAAGAACCATCAATAGTAATCCATTTATAATCCCACCAAGTAAAATCCACGGTTTATATTTACCAAGTTTAAACCGCGAATTCTCAATGATCATGCCGATAATTGGGTCGTTTATAGCGTCCCATAAGTGAATGAGTAGCATCGTAATCATAATGACCATAATCATTAATTTATACTGCTGCGGATTACTTTCAGGCAAGGTTAATTGCAAGTAAATCATTAAAAATAAGTTAATCAACGTATAGGCTGCATCCCGTCCAATCCCAGTAAAAGAATAGACATACTTCGTTAGCTTGGGAACATCATCGCCCTTATAAGTTTTAAATAAGTTCAGCATACTTAAATCCTTTCTTATTTATATGTATATATGTAAATGATACAACATAATTTTGCTTTTATACTTTCAATTTAATAAAGATAGGCAAATTATGTTCACAAATAGATGATTTTGCTATTATTATAAATGTATGGAGAAAAGATTACGTTTTGCGCTTTATCTTAAAATGCTCATTGGCTTCATGACAAGTTTTACAATTGCTTATTTACTGAAAATGCCCACAAGTTACACCGCCGGCGTAATTGCGGTCTTAAATTTATGGTATAGCCGCGATAACGTCGTTAAAACAGCCCTGATTAGGATAATATCAAGTTTAATTGGTTTAGCGACAAGCGCACTTCTTTTTTGGTTACTTGGTTATAAAATTTATAATCTTTTCTTGATGGCTTTTATCGTTTTAGCCCTTCTTTATATTTTTAAACTTGAATACGGGGCAACTCCGGCGCTTGTGCTCATTGGCCAGCAGTGGGCCCAACAAACGCCCGCGGCCCCTTTAAATGCCCTTTTAACGCTGGTAATTGGGGTCGTTCCCGCTTTATTATTAAACTTATTCACTTTCCGTAAATCAAAAATCTTACTTGTTAATCAACAAAAACTTGATATTGAGATTGCCCATATCTTTACATATTTTGCAAAAGATGAACCATATGATTTCACAATCGTTGATAAAGTCTTAAAAGACACCCGTGCAAGTTTGCAAATCGCGCTTGATAATTATGAAGTTAAAAATATTATGCAAAACTTCCACTATATTAATATGCGCACTGATCAAATAAATGTATTAAGACGAATTGTAAATGACTTAAATGTTTTAGAAGATTCTCCCTATAAAAAAGAAATCACTACTTATCTTTTACAATTTAAAGACCGCATTGGTTTAGAAGATTATGCCAGTGACTTGCTCGTGAAACATGATGAACTTGTAACATTCTATCGCGGGCTTGATCTTCCCAAAACAAGATTAGAATTTGAACATCGCGCGCTATTATTTGCAATCTTGGAAGAAATTAAACTCTTCTTAACGCTTAAACTTGATTATCATAAAATATATCCATGTAAAAGCCAACTTGAAGGTAAAGAATAGTAAACAATTAATCTCAATAAAAAAACCATCGGCAAGCCGATGGTTTCTTTTTCATAATACCTAAATATTATTTATCTTTTTCAAGCCGAGAATTAGCGGCAATGACACCTTGGAGTAAGTTGGAGGGTACTTCTTGGTAACTATCAAATTCACTATTGAAGGAACCACTCCCTTGGCTTAAGACGCGTAACTTAATAGCGTAGTCTAATAGTTCAGCTTCGGGGACAAGGGCTGTAATTTCTTGAGTGCCATATCCACTTTCATCCATACTTAAGACGCGGGCCCGACGTTGATTAAGGTCGTTCATCACGTTACCCGTAAATTCATTAGTAACACTGATAGTGATTTTCATAATTGGCTCTAAAAGGGTCGGAGCACAATTCATATAAGCATCACGATACGCTAAGATAGCCGCCATGCGGAAAGCTTGTTCATTACTATCAACACTGTGATACTTACCATCAAATAAGACTGCTTTCATGCCAATAACAGGGAAACCCGCAAGTTGTCCTTCTTGGACACTTTCAAAGAATCCCTTCTCAACCGCGGGGTGATAGTTTTTGGGAACAGTTCCGCCGAAGATTTCTTCTGTAAAGACGTTTTCATCACTACCACTTGGACCAAAACGCATTTCAACGACACCATAAAATCCGCTCCCGCCTGATTGTTTAACGTAACGACCAACAGCACTTGCTTCTCGTTTTACCGTCTCACGGTAAATAACTTGGGGAGCCTCAGTCACCGCTTCAAATCCAAACGTATTTTTAACTTTATCTAACACAAAGTTTAAGTGACTGTCACTTAAGCCCCCGAGTAAGAGTTGTTTTGTTTCGGGAACACGGGTAATTTCAATTGTTGGATCTTCCGCGGCCACGCGATAGAGCGACTGGATAAGTTTTTCATCATCGCGACTATTTTTAGCACCAATAGCGCGCCGATAAACAATCGTTGGATATTTAGCCCGCGGATAGGTAACTACATCGTTTTTATCACTTAATGTATGCCCAGTGGTAATACCATCTAATTTGGCAAAAGCGACAATATCACCAGCGATAGCTTTAGGTACGTTATTTTGTTTAGCGCCTAAAAGACTAAACATTTGCGAAGCGCGCATCGTGCTATTTAGTTCGGCATTATAAACATCGCTTCCTAATTCAAACGAACCACTGACAATAAAGGCATAATTGGTAGTGCCTTTATATTGATCAAAGACAGTTTTAAAAACATAAGCACTAAAAGGTTCATTAACACTAATCTTACGAATGACTTCCGCGCCACTGCGGTCTTTACCTTTCATTTCCTTAATGAAAGCTGGGCTTGGTAAAAATTCAATCATCTTATCAACAAGGGTATTAACCCCGATGTTTTCGGTACTACTTCCAACTAAGACCGGAGCAATTTCTCCACTTAAAACCGCTTTTTTAAGACCTTTACTAATTTCATCAGCGCTTAACTCTTCACCGCTAAAGAATTTTTCTAGTAGGGCATCATCAGTAAGGGCAACTTGTTCAATAAGGGCATTATTCATATCCGCAACCTTAGCTTTCGTTAAGTCATCAAGTTCGGCTTCTACCCGTTTATGACCATCAGCTTTAACTGCTTTTAAGCTAATAACATCAACAAAACCGTTAAAGGTTTTCCCGTCGTTAAGCGGATAAACAAAGCTAACACCTTTTTTTCCAAGGTCACTGGTAATTTGTTCAAGTAAAGCATCAAAGTTAATTAATTCTTTATCCATTTTATTAACGAAAATAAAGGTAGGAACCCCATATTTCTTTAAAAGGTTAAAGTGTTTGACGGTCCCCACTTCAATTCGACGCGTCGCGTCAATGACTAAGACGGCGGCTTTAACAAAATCAAGCACCCCGATAACATCAGCGATAAAGTCGTCATTTCCTGGGGCATCAAGTAAATTTAAACGATAACCGTTATAGTCAAGGCTTATCACGGACATTGAACATGAACTTAAACGGCTTTTTTCCTCGGGGGTAAAATCGCTAATAGTGTTTTTGCGATCAACAGTACCCGCTGGTTGTTTTAAAATATTACTCGCAATTTGTTCAACAAGCGAGGTTTTTCCCGCGCCTTGGTGGCCAAGGAATATAATGTTTCTAATTTTATCTGTGGTATAACTCATAATTTCTCCTTTTTTTAATCTAAACTACCAATGAGTTTAAGGGCTTTTTCAAAAATCATCTCTTGATCACAATTAGTAGTATCAAGCATTTTGCGTGGCAAAATTTCGCGCTCATTGCGTAATTTTAAAATATAATTTTCAAATTCTTCTAAGGAACGAAGGGGATGTGTTAAATGTACTGGATGACGATTTTCATAATGTTCACGATATAAAAACCGTTCAAATAAGACATCTAAGTCACCCGTCAAATAAATAAGGTCAACTTTGTGATCCATAAATTCACAATCTTTTTTTATTTGTTCTAATTGGGCTTCATGAAAATTAGCTTCTAAAATAACACTGCCCTTAACTTGGGCAAAACGCCAGGCAACGTGAGTTAGTAAGTCATAGGATGATCGCGAAATACTTTTGTTTTGATCAATTCCTTCAAACTCAATTTTTTCGCCTAATATTTCTTTAAATTTCGCTTTCGAAAAATAGGGGATTTGGTAGTGACGGGAAAGCTTCTTTGCTAACACACTTTTACCAGAGGCGAGGTCACCTGAAATAATAATGATTTTGGCCATGCTTTATCGTTTCCTTTCTACTATGCACTATATAAAAAGGCACCTTCAATTTAAGATGCCTTCCTAATTAGTTATTGAATAATGCGCCCTTTATTGGCGCCTTTTGAGGCGAAGACACGGACAACTCCATTGTTGTTGCTCGCTAAAATTTCAGCGTATTCAATCGCTTCTTTTTGGGTATCAAAAATTTTAATAGCTTTACGACTTTGCGCAATTTTAACAATCCAGCGATCATCTTTCGCTCGCTTCATAATATGATAAATTCGATCGTATTCTTTTTCTTTTTTCACTTCTTCTTTTACTTCTTTCTTTTCTTCTTTTTTCGAAACAGTCGCTTTCGGTTTAGGTTTGGCTTTGGGCGCTGCTTTTGGTTTTTCGGCTGCTTTTCGTTCAGCGGCGCTCACTTCTTCAATATTATCTTCATCTTCCACTTCTTGGTCGCTATATTCAACCGGAGCGGGATGAGGACCACGGGTTGGTTCTTCAACGACTACTTCATAAACTTCGGATTCAAGTTCTTTTTGCGCCGCGCGTTGTTTCTTAGTCGGGAAAATCATATCGACAAACGCTAACACAAAGAGCACTAAGAAGAGCAAGACCACACCAGCAGCACCAGTAGTAAATACTAAACTTTGGGGCGCGGCCGTGGTATCAAGAAGTTCGGGCAGGGCGCGTGGTACTACCAGCAAGTAGGCAAGAATGGAAATAAAAAGCGCAAACGGAACAAGTTTACTTCCTTTTTTCGTTTTTCCTTTAACAATTAAGCTAATGAGCAATACTAAAAGCGCTACTGCTGGTGGTATGATTGCATACCATAATCCATTTTCAAATAATCCTAATAAGTTAGGAATGGCCGCTAAGAATAAATCTAACTGATAACCAAAATACGCAACAACTAGCGCAAGGATAGTTAAGGTTAGACAACTAAGGGCGGTATAAAAAACACATTTCTTCATAAATTCTCCTTTTCCATTAAAAAACTACAATAGTATTATATAAAAATAATACTTAGAAGTAAACAAATAGGGCAAAAAGTCCGTATAAAAGCCCCGAAAATAACAGATTTGACCTTTTTGGTAAATGATAGACAAATGAAAAGTGTTAAATACTAAGATTAGTGTTTGTTGTTTCTTAAGCTGCTAAAGCATACGTCAACACGAGACCACTAACAATAAAAGCTTGGCCTAATAAATAAAAAAGCATGATGTAATAATCACGGCATTTAAAATCTTTAATAAAGGTAGCTTGGACTAAGATCAAGTCACTAGCGAGGAAAGAAATACCGCCAATAATACCTAAAACCATATAGTTGGTAAATCCTTTCAAACAAGCAATTAATGAAACAACCGAAACTAAGATTAAAACGGCAATATAAGTATTACCAACAAGTGTTAAATAACGGTCGCCACTGAGTTTCTTTGACATTGGATAAAAAGCTAAGACAAAGAGCAAAACCCCAAAAACTACGACAACATAAAACCACCACGCGAGTGGCTGTCCAGCAAACATGATATGAATGATTTCACTTATGTAGAACATATGACCGACTAAAAAAGATGTTGCACCAGCTAAAAATAACTTTTTGTTTTTGGGCCACAGGAGAAATATATCCCCAATCATCCCTAAAAACGCTCCAATATAAATAAGGGGGTGATTGGGAAGGGCAATGATGGCGGCAATCGCTAAGAAAAACATGGAAAAAGGTTTCAAAATCATCCGTGGTTTTTCCCACTCATTAAAAGCCATGACGAGTTCAGCAATTGTCACTAACACAAAAAGTCCAAAAAAGATGTACACAAATACGTTCATAACTATATATCTCCTCAACTTATCTTAACATCTTTTAATAAAATAAACACCCCCATCTACCAAATAAAAGGCTAAATCATCATTTCACCAAAAATGAATTACCTCTAACTATATTTATTAATTAGACATCTTTTGAGTTAGAAGAGTGGTAGAATATTATCATGAAATATGCACTTATTACTGGCGCTAATTCAGGTCTAGCGCACCCCGTCATTGCAAGTATTAAAGATGACTATTTTTTAATATTAACCGATGTTAGTGAAGCACTAAACGGAGCATATACTGATATTCCTAATAAGCTTGTCATCGTTGGTGACTTAACGAAAAAAGAAACACTTTCACGTTTATTTGATCAAATTAAAAATATTACAAAAAAACTTGATTTGATTATTCACTTCGCGGGGATTTTGGAAATTGGTCCGCTGATGGAAGTTCCCCTTGAAGCTTTCGAAAAATTAATGCGCATTAATTTCTTCGCTATATACACAGTCAACCAAAAGTTTTTCCCGTTTTTAAAGAAAGCAAAAGGGCGTATCATCCATCTAAGTAGTGAATATGGTGCCCTTTTAGCGCTCCCCTTCCACTCCTTCTACACTATTTCTAAACGCAGCGTTGAAGTTTATAATGATAGTTTACGTCGGGAATTAAAGAGTTGGGGGATTAAAGTAATTAAAGTGCGACCAGGAGCGTTTAAAACCGCAATGCAAGCAAACGTTACGAAAAAGTTTGATAAAATTCTTGCTGCCACAAAAGACTTCCAGAGTCCATTGACTAAAATGCAGCAAATGATGCTCGCTGAACTAAAAAGGGCGAAAGATCCACGCAAAATTGTTAAAACCTTTCGAAAAGCCATCTATAAGAAAAGACCACGGACCACATACAACGTCGGCCAGTCTTTCAAAATGAAATTATTAAACATTCTCCCTGAAAAAATACAAGATTATCTTCTAGGTTTATTCTTTAGTTAATTGATAATACTATGTTTTTAAAAAAAGTAGCAAATGCTACTTTTTCTTTTTACCAGGAACTATGTGTTTAGCCCGACTGCGGGGTTCATAAGATTCTTCAGCGTCAATTAACACTAACGGGTCATCATAATGGGCTGGTTTCCCATCAATTATCCGCTGAGTTCTTGTGGCGGGATGACCACTTATTGGACAAATTGCTGTCAGTTTTGTGACGACTTCCGCTAGTGCAAGAATTTGGGGCATTGTTCCAAAGGGTTCCCCGCGGAAATTACGATCTAAACCACCAACGATAACGCGATACCCTTTATCGGCGAGATCATCAACAACTTCCGGTAATTCTTCATCAAAGAATTGGGCTTCATCAATAATCACAACATCAACTTCTCTATCTTTTAGATAAGCATAAATTTCCCGTGCCTTTTCAATATTAATGGCTTCACGACGATTATTATTATGTGATTGAATGACATTATCACCATAACGTCCATCAATTTTAGGTTTAAAAATAATATATGCTTTCTTCGCATATTCTAAACGTTTGATTCTTCTTATTAATTCTTCGGTTTTACCGGCAAACATTGGGCCACATACGACTTCAATATAGCCACCATCAAAATTTTGGAACATAATGATACCCCTTTTCTCTCTTGTAATATTTCCCATAACTATCTTATCAAATTTAGTGTTCTTTGGGTATTATAAATAACATTCTGCTAAGAACATCTTTTAACAGCTTTTGTGGTAAGTGTAAATAACATCAGTATAATTAAAAAGACAGAACTATTTAAATTCTTACAACAAAATTATTGGAAAAATAAAAAGATTTGGGTTTTGTTCATTCTTATATTTTTAAAACATGATAGCATTTAGTTATTAGGAGAAATTTACTATGAATCCACAAAAGCTAACCAATGATGTCATTAATGAAACGGCCACTATTATCGATAAGTTTGGCCCCCGTCTAGCGGGAACGAAAGCAGCACTTGCTGCCGCTGATTATTTATATGCCGATGCTAAGAATTATAGTGACGAAACGCATACCCAAGACTTTTATATCAATCAAGGAGCGTTCCTAGGATGGATCAATCTTTTAGTCATCTTTTATCTTTTAGGATTAATCTTCTTTATGCTTCATTATCCAGTCGTAACGTTAGTGCTTCTTGCACTTAGTGTTTTAATTCTTTATTTACAATTTATTCGCTATTTACCAATTATTGATTTTTTATTTCCTAAACGCCAAGCGCGGAATGTTTATGGCGTAATTGAACCAAAAGGTGAAGTAAAACGTCAAATTATCATAAGTGGACACCACGATAGCGCCAATGTCTTTAACTTCTTCATCCATCAACCAAAACTTTATAACTTGCGGGTGACAGGTTCAATTGTCTTTGTTATTTTAAGTTTACTGCTCGCCATTGCCAACTTGATTTTCCCTAATGAAATACTTCATTATATCTCTTTAGGCATTATTGCTTTCGGCGTTCTCCTTGTTGGCCAAATGTGGTTCTTTCGCAGTAAAAAAGCGACCCCAGGCGCTGGCGATAACCTTGCTTCCACCCAAATCGCGTTCCAACTAGGAAAATACTTCTATAACGCACGAGGAACGGATAAAGAATTAAAACACACGCGGATTATCTTTGCGTCTTTTGACGCCGAAGAGGAAGGTTTACGCGGTGCGCGCGCTTTTGTTAAAAAACATAAAGCTAAACTACTTGAAACGAAAACATATTTATTAAATATTGAATGTCTGTATGATGAAAATGAACTTTTCTTCTTAACTAGTGATATCAACGATAGTGTGAAGTTAAGCGACAATTTAGCGCTTGAACTTGTTAATATCGCTAAGGAATTAGGGATTCAAACCCATAAACAAAAAATTACCGTTCTCACTGGTGGGACGGATGCTGGCGAGTTTGGTAAAATAAACGTTGAAGCCACGACTTTGATGGGAATGCCGTGGACCAATGATACCCGCAGTAATGTTTATCACACTCCGCATGATACTATTGATAAAGTATCTAAAAAAGCTGTGGAACATACCATCACTATCTTTCATACTTACATTGTTAATAAAGACAAAGAATAATCGTAGTTTGATATTTAATAAAAAGCAGAGAATTTGGCGCTCTGCTTTTTAATGTTTTCATTAGGTATAATCGGACTATTTTAAATGATTAATTGCTTACTTCTTCTTTGGCACTATCACTTAATTCTTTGAATACTTTATAGTTTGCGTAAACATCAAAAATATTGGAAAACATAAATTTAGCGGCTTGATTCGCAGTCACGGGGGTACTGATTGTGCCAAAAATAACCGTCCCTGTTCCTTTTTTAAGAAGCTTATCAATCACGGAAACATTCACAGAAATATATTGAACAGCGTCGACGGGAATGCTTTCAAAGTCAATTCCTAATAAACCTTTTTGAATGATGAAGCGTTTGTTAGTAACGGTAAAAAATTTATTGCGATGCGCGAGGATTTGACAAACTAATATGATTAAGTAAAGTAGTGTCCATCCACTTAAAATAAGGGTGGCAATAAGGGGCATGCGCGCAGTTTCTTCAAGAGTTTCACCGGGCACAAAATAAAGAATTGATAAGAAAACAGCAATAAACAAATAAACTAAAACACTCGTGATAATCGTTTTAAGTAAATATGGTTTATAAGTATATAAGACCTTTTCATCTTTCATCAAGATCTTGCTAGTTTGGTTTCGATTCATGTTCTTTTCCTCCTTCTTCCTCATCTTAATTTTACCATGGTGAAGTAGGAATACTTATTATTTTATGAACGCTTTACAGTTTCTTTACTTTCATCACTTAGCTTTTTAAAGAGTTTATAATTTTCATATACATTAGGGATACAAGTAAACATAAAACTGCCGCTTTGTTTGGGGGTTACTGGTGCACTTTTCGTGCCAAAAGTAATACTGCCCGTACCTTTGCGTAGCATTTTATCAAAAACAGTAACATTAACGGCCATAAAGTCAACATCGGCAAGGGCTACACTCGCATAATCAATACCTAAGAATCCCTTTTGAATAATAAAGCGTTTATTAGTGACAGTGTAGAAACGATTACGATGACCAAGAATCTGCCCTATAAGAAGGATAAGAAAAAAGAGAGTAACTACTGCTACCATCCCATAGGGCATAATCATAAAAGGTTTAAAAAATTCATCGTTAGGCACTCCTAAAATAAAAACCCAAATAAAAGAACTAAACACTAACCACATTAAAATAGTCGTAATAATTTGGGGAGCAATATAAGGTTTAAAGGTATAGAGCACTTTTTCCCCTTCTAATAATATATTTTCGGTTTTATTACGTGTATTCATGCTTATTTATCTCTTAAATCACCCTATTTTATCATTATTTTGTCTCATTAAAGTCAATAGTAATCGTTGTGCCTTTCCCAATGTGCGAACTAAGATTTATTTTATAACTATAAAGTTCACAAATATGCTTAACGATGGCAAGCCCTAATCCCGTACCGCCCCGAGCTTTACTTCGCCCTTTGTCCACACGGTAGAAACGTTCAAAGACCCGTCTCTTATCATCTTCGGCAATCCCAATTCCTGTATCACTGATAGCGAGTATTTTCTTCTTTAAGCTAACTTTAATACTACCTTTTTCTTTATTATATTTAATTGCGTTATCAATTAAATTACGAACTAGTTCATCAATAAGTTTATACTCGCTATTAATCTCCGTCTTCTCTAAATCTAGCCGCAGGGCGACATCTTTTTCGTTCATCCGGTCTTCCATTGATTCAACAATATCCCGTACCACTAAATCAAGGCGGACTTTTTCTTCGTTTTTCTTATAATCTTGTTCCAGCATCGCTAAATCAAGCATATCTAATAAGATATTCCGCATTCGGCTCGCTTCGCTTAGGGTCTTATATGCATAATCTCTAATTACGGGGAGATCAGTAGCGATACCTTCGGTAATCATCTGCTGATAACCAATAATACTCGTCAGTGGTGACTTTAATTCATGCGAAGCATTTTGGAAAAAGTCTTTCTTTGTTTTGTCCACATTATGTTCAATCGTAATATCTTCAAAAGTAACAATTAGACCCCCGCTGAGCCATGACATATCAACAGGTGTTAATAGACATTTAATTGCTTTACCATCATCGTAATATAAATACTTACTATTAACTCTCTTTTTTAAGCCATCATCAATTAAATTTTGTAGTTTGACATCACGAATAATATTAACGTAATGACGATTAATTACATTTGATTCAATATCAAAAATTCGCTTTAATTGCTCATTAATTAAAATTAAGCGCCCCGTTTTACTAATAAGGGCAATTCCTTGTTTTAAAGTATCAAGTACCGTGATAATTTCTTCATTTTTAGCGCTTATTTCATCGATTTTACGGCTTAATTTCTGTGAAATTAAATCCATAATTTCCGGAATTTCATCAGTGTCACTCACCTCTTGAACATCACTATCAATTAAATCATAAACCTTATGCATTGCGGTGCTGATCGCGGTGGTTGATTTTTTATTAAGTAAATATATTAACAGGCTTGACACTCCGCTGATTAAAAGAAAAGCTCCCACTCCCCATAAAATAATCATATTAATTTTAGTCCCCACGTTAAAGGGCAATGAAATTATCAAATAGTACCCATTATCTAACCCCGCCACATACATCATCATTTGTTTATTATCGGTGGCACGGCGAGTAATGATTTTACCGAGGTTTTCACTTTGTAATTCAGGTCGTTCTAATTGATTATTCGTGTTTGTTATAGTGGGATGAGTGTCAGCCACTACTTCGCCCGTTAGTGACACAATTGTTAAACGAACATCACTATTTGTGTTTCGAATAATATTTTTCGTTTCATCAAAGTTAGCACCTGTAAAGTAGGAAGAAGTTAATGATAAGAAATTATTCGCTCGTTCCGAATATATAGCGTATTCATGCTTATAAAGTACAATTGACGAAGTTAAAATTACACTTACTACGGCAAGTAAAATAACGATCACATTAGTAAAGATTAACTTCTTCTTCATTTAGATCTTATACCCTACTCCATAGACTGTTTTAATAAACACGCCTTTATCGTTTAGTTTATTACGTAATGCTTTAATATGCATATCAAGCGTCCGACTTTCAAAAGCTTGTTCCACTTTCCAAATAATACCAAAGAGTTGTTCGCGCGATATCACATTTGGTGAATTTTTCATCAGTGTTTCTAAAATAGTAAATTCACGATTTGTTAATTCAATCTTTTTCCCTTTTTTAGTAACGGTTCGTTCTTTAGCGTTAAGCTCAACATCATCAATTTTAATAATGTCACTTTGATCAACACGTCGCATCTTCGCATCGACCCGCGCCATAAGTTCTAATAAATCAAATGGCTTTTCAATATAATCATCAGCCCCTAAATCAAGGTTTTCCACCTTATCGGTTATTAAATGTTTCGCGGATATGATAATAATTTGGATATTATCATTTATATAATCTTCGCGCACTTTTTTTAAAATTTCCGTGCCCGACATGTCTGGTAACATTAAGTCTAATAAGATTAATTGTGGTTTTTCCTTAGCAAAGGCTTCAAAGAAAGATTTACCATCACTAAAAGTTTTAACGGTGTAGCCTTGCTTGGTCAAAGTCTTATTGATAATTAAGGCAATATCTTGATCGTCTTCAACTGAATAAATTAATTTTGGCATCATTCTTCTCCTACATAATCATCTTATCTTTGTAATAGCCTGACTTAATATAAACGACCCATTCGGCAATATTGACTGAGTGATCAGCGATCCTCTCTAAATATTTTACAACTAAAGTTGTATAAATGGCAAACTGCAGGTAATGAACATCCCCATCTTTCTTAGCGGCAAGTGATTCAATAATTTCAAGATATTTGGCGTCAACATAATCATCATCCGCGATTACTTCATTCGCTAAATCAACATCCTTATCAGTGTAAGACTTAATGGAACGTTTAATCATATCAACCACAAAAAGAAGTAACGATTCAACTTCGGCATTTTTATTATCTTTATAGGGCACTAATTTTTGCGCAAACCGGAGAATATCTTCGGCGTGGTCACCAATACGTTCAAGGTCACTGACTAATTTTAAAATACCTGTTGTTTCCTTTAAATCACGGGCAAATAGGCGTTCTTTTAAGAGAATGTTGAGACACATCTCTTCAATCATGCGCTCATATTGATCAATTAAATCATCATTAATACTTTCAACTTGGCCTTTACCTAAATAAAAGTCTATCGCCTCATTAATATTAACAATGACAGCATCACACATCCGTAATAATAATGTGCTTAACGTTTCCATTTCTGTTTCAATATTCATAACTATCCAAACCTCCCTGTAATGTAATCTTCTGTGCGTTTATCTTTTGGATTAGTAAATAATTCTTTCGTTTTATTCATTTCAATGACTTCACCAAGCAAGAAAAAGGCAGTAAAGTCACTAATACGCGCCGCTTGTTGCATATTATGGGTTACAATTATTATTGTATAGTCTTTCTTTAATTCTTGTAATAGTTTTTCAATCGTTTGCGTCGCAATTGGATCAAGAGCGGAAGTTGGTTCATCCGTTAAAATAACTTCTGGTTCCATCGCAATACAACGAGCGATACAAAGTCGTTGTTGTTGACCGCCCGAAAGACCGAGCGCTGAATCTTTTAACCGTCCTTTGACTTCTTCATAAAGACCAGCTTTTTTAAGCGAATCAAAAACAATTTTATTTAATTTTTCTTTACCTTTAATACCCGCACAACGGGGACCATAGGCAACATTATCATAGATTGACATTGGGAAAGGATTTGGCTTTTGAAAGACCATCCCGACGCGGGTCCGTAAGTCAACTGTGTTTAAAGTTTTAATATCTTTGCCTTCAAAAGTAATATCGCCTTCAATTTTACAACTAGGGATTAAATCATTCATGCGATTTAAACAACGAAGTAAGGTTGATTTACCACATCCTGATGGACCAATAAAGGCCGTAACTTTGTTTTTGTAAATATCAAGTTTTACATTTTTTAAGGCATGCGTTTCCCCATAAAATAAATTAAGATTTTCAATTTTAAAGATAGCTTCCATAATTTAAGAGACTCCTCTCTTTTTAGTGTAAAAATGCCATGTAATCTTCACGGAAATTGACATCAAGAACACGACTAATAAAATAATAATTGAAATGCTGCATGCCGCCCCAAAGTTTGGCACTTCCGCTTGTGTTAGCGACCAAATATGGAGTGACAAAGTAGTTGAACCATTGAATATACGGGGATAATCCTCAATTGATGTTCCCAGCACAAACATAAGCGCGGCTGATTCACCAATAATCCGTCCAATTGATAAAAGGACCGCGGTCAATAGCCCTGGTAAGGCGTTTGGTAACACGACTTTAAAGATTGTTTGAGTCTTTGAAGCCCCGAGGGCAAGTGACGCTGCTAAATAATCATTGGGCACAACTTTAATTGCTTCGGAAGCTGTTTTAACGACGATTGGTAATAACACGATTGTCATCGTCAAAGCTCCCGCTAAAATTGAATACCCATTCCATCCCGAAAAAGTAGCGACAAACGGAATAAAAACGATCATGCCGACTAAACCAAAAATAATACTTGGGACCCCGCTAGTGGCATCGATCATATTCGTAACAATGGTTTTAAATTTTCCCTCTTTGGCATAAAGTGTTAAATAAATAGCGGCGCCAATGCCAAGAGGAATAGAAAAAATTAACGTTAAGCCAATTACGTATAAAGTAGTAAATAATGATCCGCGAATTCCGCCACCACTATGAATAAGATGTAAATATGATACTTCCACGGCTCTATCAAGCGCAAGGGCAAACTTCTTCGCACCATCTTTTTGGGAGGCAAAAACGTCAGTGTTTTCAGCACTTACTCCCATTAAAACATCTAAATTCTCCCCTACTTGGGCTGTATATGTGCCATTACGACTATTTAGTGTTAAAAACGGCGAATTAACCGCAATGTAACTAATACGGACGCATGGATTGCCATCCACTGTTTTATCATCTTTAAGCCCAACCCCGTATCGCTCACTAAAATAAGTATCTTTGATGTGGGGGTTATCATAATCTTTACTCGCCGACTCAACATTGACAATATTTAATGTTTCTTTATAATCGCTCGTAATAAAGTTCCACGATAAATTACGAACTCCATTACTTAAAATATAAATAATAATGCCACTTAAAAGCAAGATTGAAAAAAAGGCACTAACATAAGTGGTAAGATTAGCAATAAAATCAATTGCCTTCCGCTTTTTATATTTCATGGCGACTTATCCTCTTCTTGACCGCATTTAATAATGCATTTGACACTAAGATAATAACAATTAAAACGATACCAAGCGAAAAACGAATATCATAATTTAAACCAGCGGACTCATGAATCCCTTGCATCATCGTGCTCGTTAAGGTCGAGGTTGGGGAAAAAATACCAAGCGACACACTTGTAGCGCCCCCACATACCATCGAGACAGCGGTAGCCTCGCCAAGCGCACGACCCACCCCTAAAATTAAAGCCGCAAAGATCCCTGATTTAGCCCCTACTATCACGACTTTAAAATTAGTTTGGGTCATCGTTGCGCCTAGCGCTAAGCTCGCATTAATTTGATCAGGCGCAACGGCTTGCATAGCGCTGATTGAAAGGGTTGTTATCGTTGGAGTAATCATAATGACTAATACCAAAATAACCGATAACGTTGAAACCCCGCCCGCTGTTTGTAACCCAAAAACAAAAGCTAAATCGCGAACAATCGGGTTAATCACTCCCATCCCAAATAACCCAAAAATAATGCTGGGAACAGCAGCGAGTAATTCAACGACAATTTGAATAATTTGCCCTAATAGTTTCGGCGCAATCCGCACAATAAAAAGGGCCGTTAATACACTTAGCGGTAAGGCAATAAGGGCCGCGAAAAACACAATCACAATGGTGTTAATAGCAACGCCTAAAGCCCCATAGACTCCCTTAACATAATGAAGGGAAAAAAGGAAAGAGACGAGGCTAGCTTTAACCCCGTCGTTATAGGGAACAAGGAATGGCCTTGTTCCCTTGAGGAAGGTAATAGTTACAATTAGGACAATTGATAATGAACATATAATCGTTAGAATTAAGAAGATTGTATGTATGATATTATCAACTACTAATTTCTTTTTAGAAGCGATCATACACTAGTTAATTGCCTATCTATGCCACTAGTTCTGACCATGTAATATTTTCTGTTTCGTAAATTGTCTTTAATTGAGCGGCCGTTAAATCGCTAACCGCTGTATTTTTAACGTTTACAACCGCGACGATACCATCTTTACTAACTAGTCCATAACTTCCGACCTTCGCTGGTTCATCGCCTGTCAATTTAATCTCCCGACTAAGGAAACCAATGTGCATTGAATTAACTCCGCCTTTTTCACTGCCTTATGTTCCTTTATAAGCCGCGCCACTACCAACGTGATTATGAACTGGTTTGAAGGCAGGACACTTTTCCGCAAAGGCGGAACTTAATCCTAAAGCTATTTTTTCAACAGAGGTCGAGCCCCCAA
This sequence comes from Tenericutes bacterium ADurb.Bin239, assembly GCA_002069815.1. GTDB lineage: Bacteria > Bacillota_I > Bacilli_A > RFN20 > CAG-826 > UBA1361. The sequence continues at coordinate 17,010 of MWCB01000015.1, forward strand.
GTTTCATTTCAATTTGCGCGTGACCTTCGTCTTCACAAATTGCCTTTAAGGCAGCATTTTCAGCCTTATTTAAAATTGTTTCCCATGATTCGGCACTGGCAATTGGACTAACAAGAATGCCGTCTTTGGCCTTAATAATACCAAGTCCTTCTTTTGAACTCATAAATTGTCTAAATCCGTTTAATAAGACCCATTCATCAGCGCTACAATCAGCTTCTAAACGTGTAATATAATTAAAGTTACGGGACAAAGCATACGTTCCATCAACAATCCCTTCTTCACTAGCGGCGACACCTTCATACTTAAGGGCTTTAAGTCCTGAAGTTTCAAGGGAAGCATATGAGATATAACCGATACCATACACGTCGTTATTCACAAGGGTAATCATGTTAGAGTTACCATTTGCTTGGATTGTTCCAGGAATTACGGTATCATCAGTAACTGCCGCTTTAAAACCAATCGCGGTAAAGAAACCATCTCTTGTTCCGGAAGTATTGTCGCGGGTATACCTTGTAATTTTTTTGCTAACGTCAAATGTATCTTTATCTTTACATGACGCTAATCCGACTGCGCCTACTAACGCTAAGGCAAGTAGACTAATTTTCTTTAAACTTTTTTTCATCAATTTTTCTCCTTTTCCATACATATCCAATATATAGGAAAAGAATTTACGAATATATCATAGTCACGTAAAAGATTGTAAAGATATTGTAAATATAAATATTTGCAATTTAATTATTCATTAACTCTTTAAGGAGTTTACTACCAAGTGGGGTCATTAATATCCGTTCATTCTTGCTATTATTAGATAAAATTATGACTCCTTTACTCTTAATCAATATTAGTGTTAAACGTTCTAAATAAAAAAGATGCAAATTAAGGTTTCAAGGTTAATCTACATCTTTAATAATTAATATTTCCTAAGATCTACTACTTTTTTTCACTTAATTTAGCATTTATCGCTTTAATTTGTTGCCGGATAACGAAGTAATTTAAAACCCAAACAACAGCGTATATAACGGTAAACATTAAAATAAAGAGTAAGACCGCGCCTATTTTAAGGGGAAACCAACGGAGAAATACACCCGCTAAAAACATTGGTATAATCGTGACAAAGTAATAGATAGCACTTCTTTTTAATAAACTCCACTCTTCTTTATTCCATACTTCACTAGCAAGGGCAAAACTCATTCCAATAATGCCGTAAACTAGCGCCGCTATAAATGTGGCTAAAAGCTCATTTCCACCAAACATTGTAGTAAAGCTTGGCACAACTGGTCCGTAATTTGTGCCATCAATGAATAGGACAGCCGCTAGGATCGAGAATAAATGTCCAATCCCAATCCCACTAAAAAAGCCAAATGAACCTAACATTAATAATCTTTTTGTTTTACTCATGATCTGCTCCTCCTTAAATCCCTAAGTAATTTTTAACATCTTTTAATTTTCGTCTAGAGACATAGACGGTGTCCCCATTAATTAATTCAACACTGATTGTTCCAACAAATGAGAGATCAAAACTCTTAACATTGTTTAAATTAATAATGTCAGAGCGTGAAATCCTTAGAAAATTATGCTTATTTAATAATTCCTCTAATTCTCCTAGTGTTGACTTAGCTCGATATTCTTTTTCGCTTGTTACGATATAGACATTACCTAGACTAGCGTATACTCTTACGATGTCATCTTGATTAATAAACTCAAGACGATACCCGCTAAAGCCAATAATCGCGTTTGGCTTAATATTAGCGATATTTTGTTGTAATTCATAAACTTCATCATCAAGTTCTTTCGCTAATATAATGATGGTTGTTTCCGTAATATTTTTATCTATTTTTACTTCTACCTTCAATTCCCCAAGCTCCTTTCTGTGATCACAACTTTATTCTATATAATCCCCATTTAATGTCAATAAAATGGTGATGAATGGTCTTTATTCCCCAATGAACGGTCTTTTTATAAGAAAAAACTGAACGATAGTTGTCGCCTTTTTCGTTCAGTTATTTTAAAAAGTAAGGGTGCTAACAATGATTAAACTTGAGTAAAGGTATGCTTTGAATTATCAACATTTAAGTATACTTGACAAGTAAATTTACTAATGGATTTATTGAAAGAAACTTCTTCAATTTTAAACCAAGAATAGCGCACTCCATTTTTTACAAGGGAAAATTGTAAATCGTTTGTATATTTATCGTTACCGTAATCAGATTTATAGCCCGCGCCCGTAAAGGATGTTTCAAAATAAACAACATCACTTTCCGTGTAAGTAATCGGAAGCGGCAAATACGTAGAAATTTGACCGTCAGTCCCAGCTTTATACCATTTAAAACTATAATCATTAACTTTAAATTCAGCATTGCAAACAAGATAAGGAATCGCTAAATCCGCTACATAATAATCAAAATTCCAGAGTCCTGAAGTATTCGCATTATTATAAATATTTTTTATCGCATTTCGGTTTTGATTTCCTTCACTATCAGTGACAGTCGCATCCCCATTTGTACTTTGATCAGTGTAGATAAAAGCTTTATAGTATTTAAGTTGTGTAAAGTCTTCCCTAATTTGACTGACCTTTTTAAAAGAATTACTCGTAATTTTATCAAGATAAGTTTCAATAGTGCTATCTGAATATGTTCTTATTTTTTCATATTCGCCGATTGTGTCGACAAGAAGCTCGTAATAATGATTATTATTAAGTTCTTTGCGAAGGGCTTGGGTATCATATCCGCTCCCTTCTAAGTCATTAATTAAGTCCGCAATCTCGTTATAGTTAGCATCATCATAATTCCTTAATAAATTTCTAACTTCCTCATAAATCTTTTCATAGCGCTTATTTTCCATTGCTTTAGGAACAAAAAGTGACACTGGAACAATTACCGCGATAGCAACCGCAGCAACGATTGCAAATATACCAATCTTTTTCCGCCTTTTCTTACGGGCAACAGCTTTTTCTTCTTCAATTCGCGCAAGAATAACAGTGTATTTTTCATTAATTTCTTTTGCATCTTTATAATTTTTAGAGCCTAAATAGCGCGATAAATTAACAACCTTTTTTAAATCACTAAGGTTGCTATTAATTTCATATATTTCAACAAGACTGATAAGCTCATCATAGCGAGAAAGGAGTGTATCTTTCGGTTTTTCTTCGCTCTTAGGCTCAACTTTTGGTGAAACAACAACTTGATCAGCTTTAACTTCTTCACAAACGGCTTTTGGTTCTTCTTTGACAATCTTCTTTTCTTCAACCGCCACTTTCTTTTCAACAGCGACTTTCTTCTCTTCAGGTACAACTTCGCGCTTTGGCGTTTGAGCAGAAGTGGGTTTTAATACTTTTGCGGTACCCGCTTTAATGTCTTTATCGACTTTAACGATCTCAAAAAGAATAATCAAACCGGCTGGCAAGGAACATAATAGGGCACTAAGGGTCGCCCATATTTGAAGTTTTTGTTTACTTTTACTCGTATTAACCGTGTTAATAGTGACATAACACACGGGGATTGTAACTAAAAAGAGTAACAAAAAGAGAAATATTGATGGTCTAAAGTTAATAATGGCTTGGCCTGTAAAAGGTAACATCGGAGTTAGAATAGCCCCGATAACTAACCAAATTTTAATGGCTTTCTTTTTCTTTTCCGATAAATTTACTTCATAATCGGGAGCCATCTCTACACCAAAGATGTTCTTTTTTGGCTCCTGCTTTTGTTCAACGTTTTGATTGTCATTGCGGTGTTCATCAGTCATTATAAAAGTGCCTCCAACGTGTAAATATTAGTAATCTTATACGTATGTTCCATACTAAAATTATTTTAACACCGCTCTTTTTCAAAATATAGTCATTAAATAAGTGTTCCTTTTTATAAATTTTCAAATTTATAATACTTAATTAATAAAAAGTCTCATATATTCAATGTTATTTTAATATTATTTGCTGTTTCTCTAATTTCAATTATTTGTTATTATCGTTTTTCTAGCTCTAATAATTACGCTATGAGTAGTAATAGCCAAAATAGGTAACTTGACTATGTTCATTTGTTTTAATATCAAAATAGACTGGATCGATATGAAATCCGGGAAATCCCAAATAATACGAATAATGATAGCCGCCAAATGCGGGTGGTTCGGTGGCTAATTCAATTGTTTTTTTAAAATCTGGTTCCCCAAGATGCTCCACAATCTTTTCATCATCAAATGTCTTTAAGTCGTACTTCTTCAAAAATGACTTCATATAAAGATAGCGTTCTTTAGGAAGAGCATTAGCCCACTTTTCAATTGTAAAACTATAATGAATTTCAAAAGCAACCTTATTGCCAACCACAAAAAGAATACTAATAAGAGCTAAACCTAAAACAACAAAACTTGGAATAAAGTTCTTCGCCTTCGTTGGTTTATTTTTCATTAAATAAATATTTAAAGATACAGTTACAGCCGCCACAAATCCAAGTAAAAGTATATTCGCTGGAATATAGAAAATGAGCAATAAAAAATATCCTTCCCAAATAATTGAATAACATAAATAAAGAAAGGATACAGTTAAGCCTAGGCATACCGCCAAGGAAATAATAAATAAAGCAACAAAGAGACTCCTTGAGTTATTCTTTTTACTAACTTCTTCAATATTCACCGCATTTTGCATGCTTTAATTATACACTAGGCGCGACTGGTAACTCAGTATATAGTAAGGCATTCGTTCGTTTAAGAAGATAGTCGGCCATGTCGTTACGATTACTATGCATCTTCTTAAGTTCCGAATACATTATTGGCTTATCAAACATAAAAACATTTGTTTTTTCGCGTAAATAAGCAGCGTAAATTGGTAAATCAATTCCGCGCCTTAAAGCTATTTCACAAAAAAGGACAAAACCAGGATAAAATTCCTTTAATTGATCAAGATATCCATCTTCGGGATTCTCCGGAAAAATAACGATATTATTACCTTCATTAACAAGTTTAATACTTTCATTAATTGACGCTTTAAAACGTGAATCTTTATAGGTTGACACAAGCCGTAATCCTTTATAAAAGATATAAGTTAAAGGAGCGGCAATTAAGCAAAATAGTCTTGCTAAATGAATGTTCCATCGTAAAATTTCATGGTAATAATCAACGGTCATGTGGCGCCACAGTTTACGAAAACTAGTGTTCATTTCATGTGTACCCCACATCCTAATTGGAAAATCTAAATAACACTCCATCGTCAGGGGCACCCGCGCCCCGATGTGATTGACAAGAATAACACTTCCATCCGTGGGTTTTTCCCCTAAATACACAAACTGGGGCTTGCGATATTTTAATCTAATCAACCCTTTCATCATCCGGAACCAGAGACGACGGTCTTGTTTGAATCTCTTCTTTTTTATCTTTTTGGCCATAAATATTTCCTCGTAATTAGTGATGAACATTTAATAATGGTCGTAATAAAAGGGCAATATATTACAAAAATGAATACTATTGCCACGATATTCATTATAGCAGTGAAAAGAACTATGAATCCACTAAAAAGAAAAAGTGCCTTAAAATGCGCTTGATTACGTTTTTTATTATAAAATTCTTCCTTGTCCAGATTATTTTAAAATATGTAAATAATTAGTTTCACTCGCTAAATCATAATCTGAAGTAAAAGAAGGGACACAAATAATGTTACTAAACCAACGATAAAGATATCTTTAATATATGTAAAAAAATTAAGTTTTATATCGGCATTTTTTAATATACTCATCCACATTAATCCCGCTAGAGCACCTGCAGCGGTTAATAAAACCCCTAAATTACTCCCAATAACGCTTGCATACATTGCCGGTAAGCGCACCCCTTCTTCAACATTTCCAAGCATAAAAAGAAGGTCCCTATGCTTAATATTATAACTAAAAACCATAATAAAAATGTCCATAAAAGGACATTTATGATGATATTATATACCAAGCATTCTAATAACTAACAACGAGGGAACGCTTCTTCTTTCTTTTATCGGCTAATATTCGAAAAGCGTAAAATAATACAATTAACAACACTAATAATCCCACAACCATAATCTTATAAAGAAGGCGATTTCCGTTAACCATATTACTAATAATAGAATAGGGGGTGCCATCATCTCTTTCAAGAAACATATAATTGTATGGAATCGTTAAATTGGCAATTTGCGCTAAAAGAACGACCCCTAATAAAATAGCGCATGTAATCCCCATGTTTTTACTTTTTAATGAAGCCATTCGTGTGATTCCAATAAAAAGTGAGGCAAAAGCTGAAATACAGTGTGTAATAGCACTAACTACATTATCAAACGATAAAACCGGATAAGTATTATAATTTTGGGCCGCACCAACCGTTCCCATTATTCCAGCAATAAATCCGAAAATTAAGATAAAATCTAACGCTGCTGCCTTTAATCTCCCTTTTGAAAAAGCGGCAAGCGGTAAAGCAATCAACATAATTGAACATAAAAAGAGTGGTAAAGTATGTAAGATTGTATCAATAACATCTCCGCTTCTAACACAAAGGATTATGATTTTTAAAACTTCAAATGCATCAATTGCAATGGCCGCTATCATAATCGTTCGATTTTTTAGTCTTTCATTATTTCGATATTTACGTCCTAAGAAAATCCCTAGAAAAATCATAATGGCAATCATAATCGAAGTAAATAAAATATGTTGCCAACTCCAAGCCCCTTCTGGTGTACGACGATAGCCACCGATACCAAAGAAATCCGTTAAATATATCATAATTTTTTTCTTCAAATATTAGTTAACTACTTTCACTCTTTAATTTCAACAAAAAGATAGGTTATAAGTCATTTAAAGTAATTTTATGTAAAAAAACAGGCTCGGATATACCTAGCCTGCTTTTTAGTATTATTAGTCTTCAAATTTTTAGATAGTCTTCACTACTGGATTTGAATATGTGACTGCATAACCTGCTTTCGGCGATCCATCAGCGTACCCATAGTTAACAGCTTGTAATTCGAAGGTTTCAAGCGAAAACGTTTCATCTGTATAGGTTGCAAGGATAGTATCAGTGTACACCCAGAACCCATTGATAAAGATTTTATACGTATTGCCACTGATTTGGAAGACGACATTAAAGAATGGTAAATTAATCGCTTCATAAGCTTCTCTTAGCGTGGTAGTAGGATCATCAATTACCATTACAGTATCTGGATCTTGGAAAATATATTGATCAGGATATTCATCAAGAGCATCATAGGTGTAATTGGTAAAGAAACGTCCCGCCCAATATGGTTCATGGAGCGTATTCACGTTGCCGAGAGGGTCATAATTATCATTACCAATGTAAGTTTGTAAGTACGTTCGACTAGTTCGCGGGCTACCTGAATTAGATAAACTCATCCACGGCGCTACACAGAACCTCTCACTAGTGTCGTAGAAGACACTTGGATCAACAAAAGCGGTAACGCTAACTTCAAAGGATGAACTCCAGAAGTTGCCAAATCTAGTCGTGGAATAATCAGGAGTTTCTAAACTTCCACCATAATTACGCATAGTGACACCATTCCACCGATACCAAGCATTAGGATAAATTGCGGGCGGAATAGCGGTCTCGCCTGAATAATTATTAGTCGTATCGGTCGGATTAGTAATAAACGATACGCCCGAATGAACAACTACCACATTAGCGCCTAGTGAACGCGCCCCCGCACAAACATTAACTCCTGGTTCAAAAAAGAAAGCACCATCATTATCGTGATTACAGAAGAAATGTATTTCGAGACTATCAATCGCTATCGGCGTTAGAGAATCGGTTAAAATCATTAAATAGCCGCCAACCGTTGCGTATTCTTTAGCGACTCCACTTGTCAAAAGATCGCTGGCAACGGGGGTAAAACGTTTAAATAACGTTTCGGTCACGATTGCGTAGAGGTTTCCACTTCCCGAAAAAGTTGCTTTTACTTTCGCAATTCCGTTAATTACGGTGGTGTTCATTAAAACCCCTGGCGTTTTAGAATCACTCGCCGATAAAATGATAAATTTTTCATTGCTTTGCAAACTTGCAGTTGAATAGTAATAACTATCGTCATTAGCCGCAATCATTCCGCGTTGTGGCGCTCCTTCTCCTGGACCATCACTAGCGGTCAAAATTCGGCTATATGCTGGCGCAAGGGGATTAGCGCCAACCCCACCCGAAAGATCTTTGTCGCGAAGCGAATGGAATAATCCAATAACGCCTAACGCTAAAAAACTAATCAAAAGCAAGCCAAGTTCTTTTTTACGTTTCATAATGAATCTCCTTAACCTTATAATATAAATTATTTACAAATTATGTCAATAACCTTTTACCCCTAATATTAAGCCTGTTCATTACTTTAATAGCCAAAAGGATACTTTTTTCACTTTTTTCATTAAATATCTTGTATCCCAAAATATATTTTGATAGAATGTCATTGATAAAGGCAAACCTAGAGTAATCTAGCGACGCAAAGCTATAGGATCTTGACTATGAGATAGCCAGCTACCAAGCATTTAGCACGGTAGCTTTTTTATAAAATTGGCTATCAAAAAGTGAGTAAAAATGGAAAATAGAAGCGAACTAAGAAAAGTCAAGATACCCAATCGAAAAATTAAGATTTTTTTGACGTTATTTGGAACACTAGCATCAACAATTGCGCTTACGATTGTAACATTTTCCTGGTTTGCAACGATTCGCAAAGCGGGTATTGAAAATGACACCGTTCAAGTTGTTGATACGTACGCTCATTCTTTTTCCTGTGCGCTTGATGGTGTGGCTGTTGTCGGTGATGTTGTTGAATTTACACCTTTTTATCCTGGTCACGTCCATCGTAAAACATTAACTTTTACTCTCACTAATTTAAGTGATGATGCTTTTTCGGCTGATTTATTCTTTGAACAACCAAGCACACTTGAAGAAATACCTTATGTTGATACGACTGGTAAATGGGGTGCAGAAAACTACTACTACTATTTAGGTAGTCAAATTTCTTTGACTTCAATTTCGCTTTTGATTGATGGTGTTACTCCAAGTTATACAAGTGGAGACGGTCAATATTTAGTGCAAACAAGTAGTGCGGGGGTGACTAAAGGTCAAGTAAATGGGGTCGCAAGTGCTGTTACTTCAATCCCGCGTCTTAACATCATCAAAAATGTATCTATTCCGTCTAATAAAACTCTCAACGGTACTTTAGAATTTACTTTTGTAGATAATGGTACCGATCAAAGTATGTATTTTGTAGATTGGCCTCAAGAAGGTGTCTCCCAACGATTACTCTATGCCTTCTTGCACCAAGGAGTGTAATATGAAAAAAAGGAACCGCGATGTCATTAGAATGCTGTGGCTTACTATTCTCTCGCTTGTGACCAGCGTTTCTGTTACCTATGCTTGGCATACTTCATTTTATAATTTTGGGAATATCGATAATATCCCTGGTGAACTTGATCCAACGATGTCACTTGCTTATTATGACTATGATAGCAGCGGTTGGCAAAGTAGTAGCGCTACGAATCCATTAGAAATTGATCTTGGGAAGATGACTAACATTGCCGAATTACCTGATAATAGCGATTGTTATTTAAAATTTAGAGTTAATGAAACTAGTGATGCCCAAACAAATTACAATGTTTTCGTTGATAATATCGTCATTACTATATCAAATACCGATGGGGTTCATACCGTTGAAGCGGTTAATTACTTTGCTGCTGATCAAGCGCAAAATGTCTTTGATTTTTACGTCTATACTTCAACAACGGATAATCTTAGTCCGTTGACCGTCTTTGCCAATTATCAATCAATGACATCGTTCAAAGTAACAACATTACCAAAAGCTTTACTTAGTGATAATATTTCGTTAGATGATTGGACTTACATCTTCCTAAAACCAAATCTTGAAAAAATTCAAAATATTATTCGCTTAGTCCCTGTTACATTATCGCCTTATCATATAACTTTTGAAATATCGCTGAGAGGGGAGGTTAAAACGCTCGATGAAATCGCATAAATTTAAAACTAAAATGAGTAAGTTGTGGATTTTAATCACCGTTTTTTGCTCTTTTGTATTAACGATTGCCTATCCAACATATGCTTTTTTCCGCGCTAATACCGAACGACAAGTTGAACCAACTCTCGAAATTGAAGTGCTTTTTGGTCGCTTACGGGAAGATCTTGTCAGTGGCGAATGGGGAACAGAGTACAATCCTTACTTAATCATGACAACGGAGCATTTATCAAACCTTTCAGTCTTACAAAATGGTGCTTATAGCAACTACATTAATGAAAATAGTGTGTTCCAAGTTTCTGATGAAAACGGTGATCCAATTTACGTTGGGGGAACGAGCGCTAATCAATTATTTGATATGCAATCAATCGGTACTGAAGACTTTCCATTCATATCAAAATTTAGAGGCATCACTACGACGGATCCTAATAAATATATTCAAAATATACCAACAGGCGAAGTCACGGATACGAGTGTTATTGGGAATATTCGAATAAACCCCTATCCGGGCCAAGTCGATATTGGTTTATTTGGGAATGTCGGGCCTGATGTTGAGGGTGATGAAATTCCAGAAAGTGATTACCAAGGCGAAATTTCTAATATACTTTTATATAATGTTCAAATTAGCACGAATGTCGTGGGGGTAGCACCCGCTGGTCATAATGGCTATGCTAAAATTAGCACCAAAGAAACAAACCACATTGGAATTTTAGCGGGCCACGTTCAATTTGCTAATTTAGATCGCATCAGCGTCTATTATTCAGAAACAAATGGGGTGGCCCATGTTGATGCTTTTAATGTCAGTGCTGGTGATACCGCGAAATATACTACTTCAGGCGGTATTATTGGCTACTACAAAGAAGTCATAGTTGATGGGGAAATTGATAATCCGATTACAAGTGATGGTACCGACCAAGGCGTTGGTAGCAGCGCGGCGGGTCTTGGTAAAGGCATTGTGTATGCACAAGATATCTGGACTTTTATGGAAGATAACACTAGTGTCGGTAAACCCGCCCCAAATACATCTTATGATTTGCAAGATACTTTTGGGGACGAACTTTATGATAGCGGCAATAATTCTTATTTCCATGTCGGCGTTTTTACCTTTGCTCATAGCCGGCAAGCGCGCGGAAAAGATCGGATTGCCAAAATTTGGACGGCCCAAAATCCAAATGCGTGGACCATTTCGACGGAAAATTCTAACCCTTATACCCAAACAACGCGTGATGCTGGTCCAGCAACCCGTTATACCGCTACTAGGATTACCCGCTCACAAATAAACTGGACTTCTTCTGGTGGTTGGTGGCCAACTTATAGTGGTAGTCTGCTTAGTCCTTATAATAATAACGCTAATTATCGTTATATGCTTGTCTATGAAGATACAAGCTACACTCCTGCAAAACACTATGCCCTTGTGCGCTATGGTTCAACCGCTATTGGTATACAAATTGATCCCACTAACTTAGTCATTCCTGATGGCGAGCTTAAATATTTTACCTTTGAAAACTTAAACACGCGTACTGCTGATATCACCTATCCACCGTATGAATCTGGCTTCTCCTATCGTTTTGAAGGACCGATTACTATGGATTTCCGTCAATACAATGCAAGTAGTGGTGTTTTACAATATGCTGTTTATGGTGATATTATCTATGGCGAAATAAACGGAGAAACGAAAATAATTGAAGCACCGCGACCACTGCGAATTAATGCGCAAAGCGGCGCCACTCCAACGGCAAGTTTCATGGCGACTGCTTCAACTGGTAGTACTCCGTATGTTGAAGGTCTGCGGATTAGTCCTATCTCAAATACTGATCCTAATTTTAATAAGTTTTATATTTTACGAACTGGGTCTAATAGCAGCGGTAATAATTTCTCGCAATGGTTTATGACTTACTCAGCAGCCAATGGTTTTAGTGCGGTCCAAGCTTCACGACCAAATGCTAACACCACAGCCTTTTCGCTTTACGCCGTTCGCTATACTGACAATGCCAGTAACCCCAGCGAAAGTCCTGTTGCTACCCGCAACATTCTTGAAGAATATATTCCAAATGGTACTACATCAACCATTAATACCGAAGAAAATGTGCTTTACTATACCGGTCAATATAATTCAAGCGTCAACACAACCCGTTATAGCTATGAACTTAAAGAAATTAGTTCGCTCGGTTGGGTTGATAATAGCAATAAAGCAATTACAAAAGGCGATACGGCACTTATTATGGGTGATCCTACTTCCTATTACTATATTAGAAACTCCTCCGGCGTTGAGCGTTATTTCGGTGTGAACACCGGCATACCATCACCAATTGATGGACCTGATATTAACGTGCCAGAAGGGAGTATTGGCTTTACGGTCAGTGCTAAAGAGCCTGGTTCGACGGAAACGACCGCGACTATTAATGTCATTGTCGCAACTGACCCTAGCCAAGGGGTTGAACAATTAATTACGGTTAGCCGCTTTGGCACTGGGACAACGCTTGTGGGGGATAGACAGTTAATAAGCGGATTTGTCCTGCCGCCGCCGCCAGGATCCACGATTATTGGCACTAAACAAATTTATTTAAAAACCGAGGCGGCTGGTCCAACTTATCCCGTCTATCCTAACTTTAATCGCTTATTAGTGGCCTACTCTTTTGAAGTTAATATTGAAACTGTACCAATTACTTATTTCCTTGAAGCTTCACGCGGGACAGCATGTTTCGTCTATTTATCAAGTGATCGGGTCGCGGCTAATGACAATAACCCGCTTCACGAAAATGATATTGTTTTCCCCTCGTTAGCCAATATTGACTATGTTTTTAAAACACAAACAAACTTTATTGCCACAGTCGGCGGCACTGATTATATTCCTTCGCTTACCGTGCCTTATTTTGGAATTAGAAGCAATCCGGACTATGATAAAAACAATCCTACTTTACACGATTTTTTCCTTGTAACCGCGGTAATTGGGTTTGATTTCGTTTATAACATTGCCCGGCTCTATGATCCGAGCACTGATGAAAAGTGTTTCCTCTATATTCATATTACCGCTAATGTTAATGGCAGTGGTTACACCGCGCCGATTAATGTCCAGCAATTAAATACCATTCAACAAAATATGAACTTTAACTTTACGGAAAATTCGCATCTTGACAGTTCAACTAATCTGTTCGTGCATAGCGATCGCGTTTATTTGAATATTAACGGCTATTTACTTGAAGATTGGTCCGTTATCGAATAAATGACCATTTGAATAATCCATAATATAATCACCTAAGCACTCTTGGAAATATTGTTATTTTTATGCATTAATATATCTGTTAATCTCTTTTAAAATTAACGAACCCCAGGATTTGATTGTGATGATTTTCATATAAATGACGCAGAAACGGGAGTCAAGCTAGAAATTGGTGGATTTATTTACGAATACACATATGAAGAAATAATGGTGCCAAAAGGGGCTAATTACGGCGATGATTCCTTCTTCGACCTAGCGGAATAGTCTTATAATTGATTGCTCTATCAATTTTTAAAAAAGGAAATTTAGCATCTAATATTGTTTTTTATTGCCCGCGTTAAAAAGACGCAATCCATTATATTTTTAAAGGTATAATTAATATTTATTTTGTGTAACTATCAATAAAGGTTCCCATTATATTTAAACCTTTTTGTAATTGCTCCTTCGAACAAGCAAAATTAAAACGAATAAACCCGTTACAATGTTGCGAATATCTTTTACCATCATTAACCATAATCCCTAACTGCAATAGTTCTTCTTGCATCTTATGGCAGGGGATACCAAGAAAACTTAAATCTAACCACGCTAGGTAAGTTGCTTCTTGTTTGGTTACTCCTACTTTCGGATAATTCGTATTAAAGTATTTTTTTAATAGTTCATAATTATTTGACAAATGTTTATTTTGCAAGTCAAGCCATTCTTCCGCATAATTATACGCGGCTTTTAAGGCTGTTAACCCAAACAAATTACCATAACTAAAAAAATTACTTTTTAAAAATAGTTGGAAATCATTAGCGATATCAACATCTTTGATAATGATATTCGACGTTTTGAGCCCAGCGAGATTAAAGGATTTCGATACCGAATTAAAAACCATGATTTTATTATACATATCACTAAAAGTGTTTAGGGACGTAAATTTATTATTATTTAGCATAATATCACAGTGTATTTCATCCGATAAAATAAAGACATCATGTTTTTTCGCAAGTTCGACAATCTTTTTTAATTCATCATAACGAAACACACGTCCCGTTGGATTATGGGGATTACATAATAAGATAATCTTTTTATGGTCAATTTGTTGGGCTAACAATGCAAAATTGATGGTGTAATAATTATCGTTATTAATTAAAGGATTTTCGATAATTTTGACATTATTATTTAATATTACTGAATAAAACGGATTATACACGGGTGTTTGAATAATTACCCCATCCACATTGTCTTTTAAAAATTTGATGGCATAATAGAGCGACCCTACCACTCCATTTGCCGGTATTATATTATCTTTTACAATATCATAACCATATCTTCGTTTAGTCCAACGAATGATACTATCAAAATATTCATCATCAGGATAAGTATAGCCAAAAACGGGATGTCTTGCCCGCTCCGTTAAACATTTAACTATAGCGGCCGCGGTCGCATAATCACTATCGGCAATGGAAAAAGGTAATATCTCATCTTCAAGTAAATCCCATTTAACGCAGTTAGTATTTTTTCTTGATACTTTTTTATTAAATCTATTCACAATAAATACCACTTAATTATTATATCACCTTGCTCTTAACTTTTTCGGCTTTATTATTATGATAAAATAAAAAGCAGAAAGAGAGAGAACATGACAATAATTAAGACATTAAAAGCGCCCAAAGCCATCGGACCTTATAGTCAAGGTATTTTAGTTAAGGATACCTTATATGTTTCGGGACAACTTCCTGTTGAACTTGAAACTGGTGTAAAAATTGATGATGTTTATGCGGCAACCTTAAAATCACTAGCGTACATTCTAGAAATAGTTAAAGCCGCCGGTATGGTCAAAGAAAATATTTGCAAATGTACTGTATATTTAAAAGATTTAGGTGATTTTGCCACAATGAATAAAGCTTATAGCCACTTCTTTGGCGACCATAAACCAGCGCGCGCTGCTTTCGAAGTATCAAAACTACCTAAAGATGTTGTCGTAGAAATTGATTGTATCGCCGTTAAATAAGCTTTTTAAAATCCTGTTTTTCTAAACATTAATGTTATCAGTTTAGTCGTGTGCGAGATAATGACAACAAAAAAGGCTTGCATGAGCAGGCCTTTAACTATCTACAAGTTTTATTAACGATGTTTAGCAAAGAAGAAAACACCGACCGTGCCTGGCCCAGCATGCGCGCCGATAACGGGACCGACATAGTTAATTAATGTTACTTGTAAGCCGATATCTAATTCTTCAATCATTTCCTTTAGTAAATTCGCCGAGTCTTCATCATCACCATGGGCGATATACACAATATTGGGAAGTTTGGGATCATATGTTTCTTTCACCTTATCAGCAATGATACGCAGGGCCTTTTTCCGGCCGCGCGTCTTTTCCATCGGAACAAGCCGTCCTTCTAAGTCAACGTGTAAGATTGGTTTAATGGCCAAAAGAGTTCCAAAAACGGCTGATACACCCCCTAACCGACCGCCGCGCCGTAAGAACATTAAATCATCAACGGTAAACCACGCTGCTACATTGTATTTAATTTGTTCCACATATCTATAGGTCTCTTCAATGGTGGCACCTTCCTTACGTTTCATCGCCGCTGCGTAAGCAATTAATCCTTCACCGAGTGAAGCCGAAAGCGTGTCAATAAGATAAACTTTATTAGTAGCATGATCTTTAAACATATCCGCCGCAATACGGGCACTATTGTAATTACTAGAAAGAGCGCTTGATAAGGAAAGAATTAAAACATCATTTCCTTTTTTAAATTCGCTTTCAATAATTTCGACATATTCGACAATGTTTACTTGTAAAGTTGTCGCGACGACTCCTTCTCTTAGTTTTTGATAAAACTCTTTGACTCCTAACGTACGATAATCTAAATAGTTGATATATTCTTTGCCATTCATAATAAACTTGAGCGGGGCAAGCACTAAATCGAACTCTTGGCGTAACGCTTCCGTTAAGTCCACACTGGAATTAACAACAATACTAAATTTTTTCATAAATATCTCCTTTTACCGCTATTAAAAATAATAGCCTTTTAATTATATACGAGATATATTTTTTTAGTCTACTTATTAACTTGCAATAATGAATATTATTATAGGGTGTTCACTATTGTTTCCGTCAAAATATATTGATTATATGCGAATAAAACACTTGATAAATAAGTGTTAACTACTTTTAATTTTTATGACACGATACAATTCAGATATCTATTCCCTTGATATAAAACCGCTGGTGTAAAGCCCTTAAAACATTCGTTTTCTTTAAAAAGGACCTAACGTCATGAGTCCTTTTGTATCATCTTTTTAACGAAATATTATATGAAGAAACTTATTTTCTTAAACGACAATCATTATTTCGAATTTTTATCATGTTTTGTTCTGAGATTTTTGATTTTAGTCTTTAAAAACTTTTTAAATTCTTCAAATCTTAGATCTTGTAATTCTTTATATTGCTTTAATTTAGTGGCTAAATTAATTGAATAAGCAAAGTCGACCGCCATCGCCCCCATAACCGCACCCACGAAATACGTATAAATAAGATTTTCACTAATCCAAGTAATTCCGTCAACAAAGAAAGGATTTACCAAGAAATAATATAAAGAACCTACCACTAACCAAATAAGCGAGAAAAGAGGACAAATAATGCCCATAATATTTCCTTTTTGGTTAGAATAATCCCATAATTTGATCTTAAATCTTTTAATGAAGATTAGACCAGCAATAAATTCAATAAGAGTTATACCAACACCAATCATTATTATATGAACGAGAATATCAAGCCAAAGTATATTTATTCCTAAAGGCAAATTACTAATTGCGAAAAGGAAGACAACCCCAAAGCCATAAATCGGAAGGTAAGGACCAACAAGAAAACCTGGATTTGTCCACTTCTTTTGCGAAACAAAACGGCGAAAGAATAACTCAATCACCCAACCCACTAATGAACCTGAGACAAATAATGTTGAAATAATAATTAAATATTTCATCATAAATTCCTGTTTTTATTATAACAAATTTACTTTTTTTACGATTTAAAAATCGTGCAACCCGCACGCTTCTAATTGTTTAGACAATAGGATTCATATAAAATAGAAGAAAAATGGTGCGGGAAACTCACAATTTCAACCACCGTTTTCCACGAAATTATTATTCTAATTACATCTCTTCCTTTTTTACCACTATCAAATTTCTTATTACACTGCCACTTTATATTTACTTGCAGAGTGCAATATTTCTGAACTCATTAGTATGGTGATGTACTGATTATTATTTACCGAGCAATAACAAATAACTATCAGCGGCTTCATTAACTAAATTAAGCACAAAATTAATGAAAAGAGTGTAATCTCTAGTGGTACTAGCCACTTCAAGAGCGTCATAATAATCAGCGCGATCTTCATTTTTAATAATCACAGGTGGATAGCCATTTTTAATTAGTTC
>MWCB01000016.1 GCA_002069815.1 Tenericutes bacterium ADurb.Bin239
TTACGTTCGTTACTTTAAAACATTTGGACGCAGTGAACAATATATTTTTCTAATTATCTTCATTGCTCCACTGATTGGATTAGTTGGTCATTTAACAAATGAACACATCCCCTTCTTATTAATGAATAATGTTTTTTGTTATATGATTCTCGCGATGAACATTCAATATATTAATGCCTCTACTGACTTCTTAACAGGGCTTGCTAATAGACGCAGTTTAAGTAACCATCTCCATAATCGGATGACGGGCAGTGATAAACAAAGTAGTTTTTCGATTATTATGTTTGACCTTGATAACTTTAAAATGATTAATGACACTATGGGTCATAATGTTGGAGATGATGCTCTCCGTCAGTTTGGACGTTTCTTACGTAACAATTGTAAGGATGTAGACTTTGTTGCCCGCTTTGGTGGCGATGAATTCATTTTAGTTCTTGATAGTATGTCACCTGAACAACTAACACAAAAAGTCGCCATTATCCGTGAAAGCTTTAAACTTTATGAAGGCAATAAAGTTGGTGATTTCCAAATTGGATTCAGCGCTGGGTACTTTATTCACACTAAAGATCTTAACTTATCCGTTAGTGAACTTATTAGTATCATTGATGAACGGATGTTTAAAGATAAACGCAAGCGCGGAAACGGACTTATTTAATAATAAAATACACGCGGGCAGCGCGCGTGCACGGACTAAGAGTGTGGAAATCCACACTTTTTTATTTATTTTCTTTTAACTTCTTTTCAATAATGATTTCTTTACTCTTCATCATTCGAATCGTATTACTGCGTTCTAAATCGGTAAGTTTCATGCGAATAACTCGGATTTGTTCTTCAATCTCTTTAATTATGATATTTTCAATAGCGTTAACACGCCGTTTTGATTTCTCAATTTCCGCTACTAAGATTTTAATTGTACTTTCTAAATTAGCAAGTTCGATAAGAAGCGCAAATAAATCTTGAATAGCTTTAATTAATTCATCAAAGGCACTGGTTGTCGCAATAAGATCGTAATTAAGTTCGCTTTGGTCTGGTTTTGTCTCTAACTTAGGAATAATTACACCCATAACCCGGTCAAAACTAGCGCTTAATTCATGCGTGGTCACACTATCATTAATGTGGTCATTAATCGCTTCTTTACTCATTTTGACACATGCAAACTGATAGCGGGTTAACGTCACACGGAGCGCTTTTTCAACTTTTTCTCTTAGAGCACGATAGGTGGGAAGCAAAGGAATAAACTCATGAATTAATTCATCTTGTTTATCTTTTAAAAGCTTATGACCGCGCGTAGTGGTCGCAAGTTTATCCCGCAACTTTTGTAACTCCATCCGGGTTGGATTAATTTGGGAAGTACTCATTAACTATTTACTTTCCTTGTAATATTTATCGACAAGTTTTGGATCAATTCGTCGTAATTCGTGACGGGGAAGTAATCCTAAAAGTCTCCATCCAAGATCTAATGTTTCGTTAATACTTCGATTTGTTTCAAAGCCTTGTGAAACGTATTTTGCTTCAAAAGCATCGGCAAAAGCGGCGTATTTTTGGTCAATTTCCGATAAGGCACTATCACCTAAAATAAGCGATAATTCCTTTGCGTCTTTCCCGCGTGCGTAGGCGCTAAAGAGTTGGTTCATCGTGTCAGCGTGATCTTCACGGGTTTTGCCCTTGCCAATTCCTTTATCTTTAAGACGGGAAAGGGAAGGTAAAACATCAATAGGTGGGGTTAAACCTTTCATTGATAATGGACGGGAAAGAATAATCTGTCCCTCGGTAATGTATCCTGTTAAGTCGGGGATTGGGTGTGTCTTATCATCTTCAGGCATCGTTAAGATGGGAATTTGGGTAATTGAACCAGTTAGTCCCTTCACGCGACCCGCGCGCTCGTAGAGTGATGCTAAGTCGGTATACATGTAGCCAGGATATCCTCTTCGGCCTGGTACTTCTTTACGGGCGGCACTGATTTCACGCAGAGCTTCAGCGTAGTTAGTAATATCAGTTAAGATCACTAAGACGTGCATACCGAGTTCATACGCTAAGTATTCGGCAGCGGTAATTGCCATCCGTGGGGTGGCAATCCGTTCAATCGCCGGGTCATTAGCTAAGTTAATAAACATAACGGTTCGGTCAAGAGCATCACTTTCTTCAAAGGCCTCGCTAAAGAAGTTAGCTTCTTCAAAGGTAATGCCAATTGCAGCAAAGACAACCGCGAATTTTTCATCGCGTCCTAAAACCGTTGCTTGCTTTGCAATTTGGGCGGCTAGTCGATTATGGGTTAAACCAGAACTTGAGAAAATGGGTAGTTTTTGGCCCCGTACAAGCGTATTTAAGCCATCAATAGCGCTAATCCCGGTTTGAATAAATTCGTTAGGGTAATCGCGCGCAACCGGGTTAAGCGGAACGCCATTAATGTCAATACGTTTAAAGGGAATAATATGACCTTTGCCATCAAGCGGCCGACCAAGTCCGTCAAATTTTCGCCCTAAGATGTGGGGAGAAACACCAAATTTAACCCCTTCGCCAGTAAAAATAGCTTTTGCATCATCAATCTTTAAACCTTGGCTACTTTCAAAAAGTTGGACAATCGCTTGATCATTGTCAATTTCTAAAACTTTACCCAGTCGTTCTTCGCCACTGCTTTGGATAATACGGACCAGTTCGTCATATTTTACACCGCTGACGTTTTCAACAACCATCAGGGGGCCGACAACTTCTTTAATTGTTTTAAATGCTTTAATTGCCATATACCTATTCCTCCTTTAAGCTGTTAAATGCAGCAATAATGTCGCGCTTTAGTGCTTTTGCTTCTTTATCAAAATCTTTTTCAGCGACATATTTAATGTGACTAATCCGTTCATTGACCGCTAGATTTTCCATCGCTTTATATTCAACACCAACATCAAGTGCTTCATTAGCGTTTCTAATCCAAGTCACAATTAAATCAAGCATCCCGTATTGTTTTTCAATTGATGTATATGTATCCACTGCATGGAATGCATTTTGATGTAAATAGTCTTCACGTATCATTTGTGCCGCGTGTAATTTAACACGGTCTCTTTGGCTTAAAGAATCGATCCCAACAAGGCGCACAATTTCAAGTAGTGCCGCTTCATCTTGTAATAAATCTTTTAAAAGCGCCACATATTCTTTCCAATGTGGGAAGCTAAGACTGTGGAAACGAACAATGTCATCATCATACAATGAATAACTTCTTAACCAGTCAATCGCGGGGAAATGACGTTTATACGCTAGTGCGGCACTAAGTCCCCAGAAAACTTTAACAATCCGTAAAGTCGCTTGTGAAACTGGTTCACTAGTGTCACCACCTGGTGGCGAGACTGCGCCAATCGCGGTAATTGAACCTAGCCGTTTCTTTTTCCCTAGAGTAACAACGACACCCGCTCTTTCATAGAAATCGCTTAAACGACTCGCAAGATACGCTGGATATCCTTCTTCGCCTGGCATCTCTTCGAGACGAGAACTCATTTCGCGGAGCGCTTCAGCCCAACGGGAGGTGGAATCTGCCATAATGGCCACACGATATCCCATATCACGGAAATATTCAGCGATGGTAATACCGGTATACATACTTGCTTCACGGGCGGCAACTGGCATGTTTGACGTATTAGCAATTAAGACTGTTCGATTCATTAGCGATAACCCTGATTTCGGGTCAATTAGACGTGGGAATTCCATTAATACATCCGTCATCTCGTTACCTCGTTCCCCACATCCAATATAAACAATTAAATCCGCATCGGCCCATTTGGCGAGTTGATGTTGAACGACTGTCTTTCCACTACCAAATGGTCCAGGAATGGCAGCAATACCCCCGCTAGCGATAGGGAAAAGGGTATCAATTACTCTTTGGCCCGTAACCATTGCTTGTTTCGGCGGTTTTTTAGTAACATATGGTCTTTTCTTTCGCACCGGCCATTTTTGTAACATTGTTAACTCTTTAACACCATCTCGTGTTTCAATAATGGCGATAACTTCGTCAACAGTAAATGAACCTTTTTTAATTTTCGTAAGGTTACCTTTAACACTAGGCGGCACTAAGATTAAATGTTTCACCGCTGGTGTTTCATTAACATACCCTAATTCATCACCAGCCTCTAATTCATCACCCTCTTTAGCGGTCGCAATAAAATCCCACTTCCGGGTGCGATCTAGTTTTGGAACTTGGACACCAACTGGAATATAGGTACCATGTTCCTCATAAATTGCATTAAGCGGACGTTGAATACCATCATATATTGATTCCATTAACCCTGGACCAAGTTCAACTGACAATGGTTCTTCGGTTAAAGTAACTTTTTCACCAGGTCCAACTCCCGCTGTTTCTTCATAAACTTGAATACTAGCAAGGTCATCACGTAATTCAATGATTTCACCAATAATTTGTTTATCACCAACAAGGACCACGTCATAAACTTGGGCGGTTTTCATCCCGCTTGCCACAACTAGCGGACCTGAGACTTTAACGATTCTACCAGTTACATTTGCCATTGTTCCATTCCTCTTATAGAAGATCAATCCCAATTGATTTTCTAATACTTTCTTTCATTTCGCTAAGAGCTAAACCTTCATCTTCCGCATTAAATGGGAGCGGAAGATAAAGGGGATATAGTTGTTTTTGGTTTTTACTGTAATTATCAAAGAAAGGTTTAAAAGTTGTGTCATAAGCAATTACTTTTACATCTTTTGATAATTCACTTAAAATTTCAGCAAGCTCTTCTTCATCATTTACCACATGGACTAAAAAACCAATTGCTTTAAAAAGAGTGGCTTCGCTTTTATTGCTAAATAACACTAGTTCATCCATGGGCTAATATTCCTTTTGGTATATCTAATATTACGTAATCGTTCAATTTGGAGTTGTTTCATCCGTACATAATAAATTAATGTGGGGATATAATCACTTTCGGTTGCTAACTCTTCTAACTTATGGAATAAGAACTTATCAATCTTAGTTTCTAGATTACTTGGTGTATCTTTTTCAACGACATCAATATTAAAAGTTGCTTTTATGAAATTATAAATTGACGATATATCACTATTTACCAAAGTAACAAACTGTTCTTTACCAACAAGTGATTGTTCTAAATAGTTTG
The DNA here is from genome assembly GCA_002069815.1 of Tenericutes bacterium ADurb.Bin239. Lineage (GTDB taxonomy): Bacteria > Bacillota_I > Bacilli_A > RFN20 > CAG-826 > UBA1361. Next base: position 5,112 of record MWCB01000016.1, read on the forward strand.
AAAGTAGCGCTTCACTAGTGTCGCCTCTATTTTTACCGCGAATAATCATTAAGATATTTAAGAGTCCGTGCGCGTAGTCTAAATAATTAACAAAAGTTAAGTCTCCACTTTTAACAGCCTTTTGATACGTTTTGTTATAAAGATCTTTAAGGAACCCTTTTTCTTTTTTAACAAGGTCACGAGCGAAAAAGTAATTAACGTATATGGGATTTCCTTCAGTATAAGCGTTTATTTCATCTCTTAAATCGGCAAGGGCGTGCTTACAGAGTGCTTCAAAATTTGTGACAATGCTAGTTGATACCAGTTCATTATTCACAAAGAAGTTTAATTGCTCCTGCTCTTTAAGCGCGGCAAAGGTTGAAAAGTCGCTCTCATTTAAGAGTTTTGAAATTTTGGCGTCGAGAACTCCCTTTAAATACGTACCACTACTCATCTTTAAATAACTTTTTATAAATCCTTTGTTCGTGAGCTCGTTGATAAATACTCACAATTTCATTAAAATCAAAAATTAGATCATATTGTTTAGCGCTTAAAAGGAAGCCTTCCACAACATGAGTGGGTTCTTTACTTAATGTAAAGTTATATTTAGCATTCGCTTTATTTAATAAATCAAGTTTGGTTGGGTCTTTACTTGAAGATAGTGCGGCCACAAACTTTTTAAAGTTACGACGGGAGACATGCATTATTTCATCACCTTTAACTTTTTCTTTATTTATTAAATTAGTGACAAATTTTAATAATTCTTGGCCTTCAATTCCCGCTAGTTTAACGGCCACTTCATCAAAAATATCAGAAACAATTTCTTGCCGAACTTGTTCTTTATAATTTTCTAACCCTTTTTCGTTGCGATCTTTAAAGTTTGCAACCCGTTCTTTACTTTTAGCGGTAGCACTAGCTAATTCGGCGGCATTTTTAGCATCAAGATCATCTTTACCCGCTTTTAAAATACGTTTTGCTTCCGCTTTTGTTTCGGTAACTAAAAGCGCTGCTTCTTTTTTAGCTTCTTCTTTTATTCGTTCAAAGATTGGCTTTTTCATAAGCACTCCTTAAACCGCAACCGCGATATACATTAAGACACTAACAAGTAAGCCTAAAATAGCGTAGGTTTCAACCATGGCAGTCATCGTCATCCCGCGCGCTGACATCTCTGGTTTTTTGGCGGTCATGCTAATTGATGCAGCGGCAATTTTTCCTTGATACCATCCTGAAATTAAGCCCGTAATGCCAATTGGCAGACCAGAAGCAAGTAAACCTAATCCTTGCGCGTTAGTAAGGGCAATAGGGGCCCCACCAAGCATCCCTATTTTTACCATAATTAAGATTGCAACGAGAAATCCGTAGATTCCTTGGGTTCCTGGTAAAGCTTGTAAGATCAAAACTCTACCAAATAAGTTTGGTTTTTCCGAGATTACTCCGGCTGCCGCTTTCCCGGCAATCGCCACTCCCATCGCTGAACCACCACCCGCAAGTCCAGCGGCAAGCGCTGCTCCAATGAGCGCATACACTAATCCTGTTGTCATTTATTCATTCTCCTTTATTGCATCAAGATATTTATATTTGTACGAAAAAGGTGTAAATTCATATCCTCCTCCTTCGTAGAACTTCCCAAAAAATTCTAGGTATTGTAGTCGTCCATCATGGACATAAGCACTAAGTAAGCCCATCGCAAAGTTAAAGGTATGGCCCACTAAATAAATAATAAGACCAAATAAAATTCCTATAATGGGAATTCCCATTACCATACCCGCAAGTAGGTTCATAGTAAAAGCAATAACAGCGGTACTCAAGCTAAGCGCTAAGAGTCTTGAATAACTTAAGACATCACCTAAGTAACTTGTCGAATTGTATAATCCACTTAATCCACCTAGCACTTTACCAAAAAAGCCTTTAGCGTTACGACCGTTAAACAATACGATTAATAAGGCGCCTAGCCCAATCATACCTACACCAATACCCATTACGACTTTATTTTTAATAGCAACGGTAACAACTAAGCCCACTAAAATTAAAATCCAACTGACAGCATCCGCAAGCATACTTAAAATATCTCGTTTACGGACATCGTTTACAATTTTTAAAATAAGTCCGCTGATGATATGTAAAATTCCTAATCCAAGCGAAAAGATTAACATTGGTAAAGGATCATCAACTGGCTGTAAAACAACTGATGTTAAATTAGGATTACCAAACCAACGACCGATAATATTTAATAAGTCAAAATTAACACCAAAAAAGCCCCCAGTTAATATTCCAAAAATAATAGATGGTATACTCGATAAAACAAAAATGGTAGCTAAGTCTTTAAGTCCACCTTTTGGTCGCTTCAATTTTAAGAAAAGTCCAAAAACAATTAACATTAAAAGACCATAACCAACATCTCCCATCATAATCCCAAAAATAACCCAATACCAAATAGACATTACTGGGTTAGGATCAACTTCTTTGGGATGGGGAACACTGAACATGTTCGTAATTGCTTCAAACTTTTCGACAAACTTGTTGTTTTTGGTTGCCGTTGGCACCATTTCTTCGTCATTCACATCTAATTCTTCAACATCAAGATCAACTTTATTTGCTAGGCTGGTGGTTAAGGATTCAAATTCATCTTCACGGACCCAACCTTCAATATAAGCCACCCGTTCTGTTGTTTTTGTATTCACTAACTGACGAAGTGCATAGTTATAATAATAATCATAGTAAATGCGGAGTTTAGTTGACTCTTTGCTTAATACTTTTAAATCAGCATTAGCCGCTTTAATAATATCTTCATTCACAGTTAAACTATTCTTTAATTCAGGCAAAAGCGCACTAAGTTTAGTGTCAAAGAGCGGTAAGGTTACTTCATTAAAACGATAAGCGTTAAGTAAAATAAGAGCTTGACTTTCATACACTAATTCATAACCAAAAGCACCATACACAAACTCTTTATCACGTGATGATTCTTCAAAAACATGACCTTTAGCGCTTGTTTCTTTTTGAAATTCTTCAAATAATTCGAAAGGAACATATCCTATCATTATTCGCGTTTTCACAAGTTCGCTTAATGTTTTGGTAGCCACGCTTAAATTCAAATATGGAGTCAATATTTTAATTTCATCATTTAAACGTTTATTTTCGCTTTCTGCATTTTCAATTCGTTCTAGCGCCGCGTTTACTTTAGCAAGCAGCGCTTTGCCTTCTGTTTCAATATCTTCAAATTCACTTCGTTTAACTTCATGAAAAGCAAAAATTTTTTTCTTTTGGTGTTTACTCAATACTTCAATCCCGCGTTCAATCGCTCGCAAGTCATTGTTGATATCGCCTGGTAACCCTAATGCACTATCATGTTCAAAGGGCATGAATTTGCTTTCATGTTGGAGCGCTTTAATTAGTGTTTCTTGTTCACTGATAGGAGTCAACAAGCGAATTTTCTTTACGGGAACAATCATACTTTAACAATGTCCTTAAAGATTTCATTCACTAGTTTTGACCGATTAGCGTTCGCGCTTTTTTCAATCTCGCTAGTAATTTTTTCCTTCTTAGCGGCAAAAGTTATCGCTAATGTTTCAATCTCGTGATTAGCGGTTTTATCAATAGCATTTATTTCTTTAGCAAGCTTAAGGGCTGATTCGCTACGGAGAGTCGCTAATTCTTCGTGCGTATCACTTAAAAGCTTCGCGTTATCTTCTCTCGTTTTCGCGAGAAGTTCTTTCGCATCTAATTCTGCTTGCACAATTTTCTCTAATACACTCATAGGACTCCTTTCGAGACGGATTAACCGCTACCGATTTATTAGCATAAATAGGTAGAGTTTCTTTTCCTCGTGTAGTATTTTAACATGTTTACATTGCAAATGTAACACGATACGAAGTTGCGCGGATAAGAAAGTAATAAATAATTTATAAAAAAGCCGCTTTTCGCGGCTAATATTTATGAAATATGAAATAAATATTATTTTGCTTTTCGGCTCTTAATAATAAACGCTTTTGCATCTTTAACTTCAAGCGGCCTACTCATGTAATAACCTTGACCAAAATCACAACCTAAGAATTTTAAAGTGTTATATTGTTCTTCGGTCTCAATACCTTCGGCAAGAGATTTAATATTGAACTTTTTACAAATATTAATAATTTCAGGAACGATACAAGCCTTTTTTTCTTTGTTATCAATTGTTTCAACAAAAATACGATCCATCTTAACTGTCGTAAAGTGTAACTTTTCAAGTCTTTCTAACGACGAGAAGCCGGTGCCAAAGTCATCAATGGCCGTTTCGATACCATATTCATTTAATTCGGTCAATGCCTCATTTAATTGTTCATGGTTTGTCGAGAAAATTGTTTCAGTAACTTCAACGTTGATGAGTGAGGGCGAAATACCAGCGCTTTCAATTCGTAAGAAAAAATCACCTGCGAAGTTTGTATCTAAAAGTTGTGATACTGAAATATTAATTGAAACTGGACAATTATCAATTCCCAGCGCTGAAAGATCTTTGATAAATTGAATTGCTAAATCAATTATTTTCTTGCCAAAAGGCATGATGATACGATTGTTTTCAACAATCGGAATAAATTCAAGTGGCGAAATAGGACCATATTTATCACTAGTGAAACGCGCGAGTGCTTCAAAACCACTGACTGCGCCGGTTTGTAAATTGAAAATTGGTTGAAAAACAAGACGTAATTTATCTTCGTGACCTGGTTCAAATGAGACATCAAGCAGTTCTTTTCGTAAATAGTCTTCCCGTTGAACAACTTTATCCATATCGTCATCATATAAATATATCGCCATTATTCTATTTTCATGAACAATAAATTCACTAGCGACTCGGGCTTTTTGTAAATAAACTTCAGCGATATTAATTTTACGATGTAAATGGATAACCCCAACACCACAACGGATTTGTTCACGAATAATAGTACGTGCAATTGCTCTCCGCAGTCCAGCATAAAATGTTCTAATTTCTTCTTTGGTCATCTTATATTTAGCGTAATAAACATATAAGTCTTCTTCAGCATAGTGCAATGTAATCTTATCGGTCTCTAATTGTTTTAATTTACTCACTAGTGAGGTTGTTAGTAGTTCAACATATTGGTATCCGTGAGAACGATATAATTTTTGACTTTCCTTTAAGTTAACTAAAATAAGTGTCCCTTGAAAGTTATTGCGATCAAGTTTTTCTTGAATTTTACTAGTTAAGAATTCGCGGTTGGGAATATGTAACTTTTGGTCAAAGTTTTGGAAATAGATTAGTTGTTTTTCAATTTTCTTTATATGATCAATATCGATAACAAGTCCCTCTATCGCTAAGAAGTTACCTTGTTCATCGTAAATCGCTTGGGCGTTTTCAAATACCCACTTAGTTGTACCATCTTTCATTATAATTTCATATTCTGTACGAATTTGTTTTTTATGTTTAATCGCTTCCTTAAATTCTCGTCGCAATTGCGGGCGATATTTCCGCACAATTATGTCACCGTAAGCAATAATATGGTTATTAATGAGATCTGTCGGAGCATATCCAGTTAATTCAATAACGCCCTCTGACATGAATTCCATCGTCCATTTTGGATCACCTTTACAGCGAAAAACCATCCCTTGTAAGTTTTGTAATAAACTCGTCTTAATGCGATCACTTTCCTGGAGTTTCTCTTCAATTTTTTTGCGGTTAGTAATATCCCATGTAATGACAATCCGCGCAAAACCACCATTATTTTCATTTTTTTGAATGGCGGTGAATTGTTCCACCCACGCAATTGTTCGATCTTTTTTGATAATTCTTTTTTCAATACTGAAACTATTTTCACCAAGATTTTTCATTAATTGTTCGGCTTCAATTTCACGTTTAACATCATCAGGGTGGGTGTTTTTATTTAACCCTAAGGCTGCGTATTCTTGTTTGTTATATCCAATGATTTCATCGTGCTTTCGGTTGATAAGCGCAACATTTAAGTCGTCGTTAGGAATAATAGCAATGGCAAACGGAGAGCGCGCAAATGCGGCGTCGACAAGATATATTTTCTCAATTGTGGAAACAGGATACTTTTCAATTTGCTTTACTTCTTCCCGAAATGCTTCAAGTGTGTTGCACTCTAGGCACCAGAAACCAAATCTTTTTTCTTTATCTATTGAATTATAAAATTCTTTGCTCGATAACACTAAAAACTTTAACCGAGGATAAGTTAAGAATAATCGGGTAAATTGTTCTACCACTTCAATTTTTTCGCCTTTTAATTCAAAAAGAACCCCGCTCAGATTATGGAATTTTTTAATATCTTCCATTACTAGTGCGGGGGTTGTAAAAGCTAGGCGGAAATCTTTCTCAAGCACCGCTTTAACAGTGCTTATAGTATCGGCATTATTACTAACGACAAGAATTTCAGGTGATTTCATAGTAAGTGCGCCCACATTTGATTATACCATTTTATTCACATATTCTTTACATTTGTATTTAAAAATATAAAAAACTTTGGTTTTATGCGCTTAATAATTAAGAATTTTTAGTAAATTATTGTTAAATTATTTGCTTTTTTTGTCGTCGATAAACTTATTGCATTTTTTATATTAATTTGTTTTTATGTGCTTTTGGTTTTAGAAAGCCATTTAAAATATATGGAATGCCCACTGCTTTGCGTAACTAATGTGAATATAAAACAAAAAGATATAAGAATAGATGTTGTAAAGCTTCTTTTTTAGGCCGTATCCAACCAAGTATTAATTCAATAAACATAAGCGAGAAAATTGTGAACTGTATGTTGCCATATAGTGAAAGCGTTAGATTAGTAAACGGAAGTATTACTCCTTCTCCGCTATAAAAAGAAATACTAGCGTCGCTAAAACGCTAGTTGTCGCTTTTAATATTAGATAGGTTGTTTTGTTTGTTGCCGTTTTACAGTTTCCTTCAACCTATTTTAATTATACTCTCTTATCTATCGCTATATTTGATGGCTTCATCTAATATTTTTTCATCAAAGCCAAAATCTTTATATCCTTCACGAACCGTTTGTTCATACTTTTCAGTGGGAAGACCAAGTCTTCTATCTTCACGCATAATATACGCAAAAGCATTAATTGAAGTTACATTACCTTTATCGTCTCTTAATTCCACTACAAAGTCTTTTTTATAGTAGAAGTCGGGATGTCCTTCGAAAATATCTAAACGCCGCTCATCGTCTTCCACAATAATGAAAACACCAACTGGAACAAAATATCCCCTCGCTTTTTCAATGGTCAAATAGTTATTTAAGCCTCTCCCTTTAAACATTAAACGATAATCTTTAATAACCGCCGTGCCGACTCTTTTAGAATCTTTACATCTGTCTTTCATTTGAATAAGGTTAAGATTACTACCGTAGGCTAAATAATATCTAGGTTCCATTAGTGATTCTCCTTTTGTAATGCTTCTTCAAATTCTTTGGTCCTTGACCAATATTTAATACCCCAATTGTCAAAGTTCCACTTCTCACTATATTCATTACATTCATAATCAATATAATATATTAAATTGTTTTGCACTACAAAGTTTGTGGGATAATAATCAATATTTAGTCCTGCTTTCTTCGCTAAAGCGGCCATTTGACGAACTTGTTTAATATATTCATCAACACTTTCACCTCTTTTTACTAATTCAAAAATAGTGTCACCCTCAATATATTCTTTAACAATAATTTCCTGTTCTTTATTGACATCAATTAAGACTGGCATTCTTATACCAGCATTTAATAATCTTTTATAATCATAAAGTTCTGCTTCTATTTTATTACCAAAGGTATAATAACCACATGGTTCATGATGAATTTGTTTCACCACGACACATTTATTATTGGAGCACGCTAAATAAGAATACCCTCCCTTGCCTTTGCCAAGAAGCTTTAAGATTTTATAAGATTTTCCGTTTACTTTTTTTTCATTCATTTTTAATCTTCTCATTTTATTGTACTACCAAATAGATGGACACTTTAACAATGTCATTAATTAAATTTTTAATTATCACTCTTTTCGTTTTGAATTAAAAACTTTAAAAAAGGCGGTGTATGTTTAAAATACACCACCTTGGTATCTAATGTTAGTGTCTAAATCTAAATGTCTTAGGCATTGTAATCTAAAACATATAAATCTGTAATTTGCTTTTTATGATTACTATTTAACCACCATAAGTTAATCTTTGAAGTGAAAAATCATCAAAGAGCAGGTAGTTATTGGGATCCGATGAGGCTCTGCCATCATTGTTATTGATATTAATAAATACATTCAAATATGTCATATCAGATGAACCAGGATTATAGAAGTATCCAGTAGCGGTAGTCCATGTTTCGGTATTAACTTCATCAAACGACATACCAAACCAATTGAACAATGTTCCACCATTCTTAAATCCTATTACATCAATACCACCTTTTTGATATGTAGTACCAGCCTTGATTTTAAATGAGAATTTATAAATTCCCGCTTTTTTCATTTCGGGAACATTACCAAATAAATCAAAGGCAACATTGTTATTTTTGCAATAAACCTTAAGGAATCTATTATTTGCTTCTGTAATAATCTCACTACCTGTCGATGATTCTTCAATAAGAATTGTTCTTCCATTGTACCATCTATTATTTGCAAGATTATCTGTGAAGCCGAAGTCTTCGCCTTCTAAATCACCCTGGCCTGCACTATCTACGTTGGTCGTTCCTACAATACCATCAACAACTTTAAATACTTGAATATTGTCAACCCAAATATAATTGTCTTCGCCGATACCACCTTCAGGCCAATATGTAAGGTTAAATGTATTGAATTTATCAACAGATTCTGCAGTCAAAGTATATCTAAGTCTTACATTAGTGTACGCAGTAGTAGAAATTCCTGAAATATCTTTGACTACTAACCCAGCATCACTGAAGTTAATGCCGGTGCCAGCTACAGTTAAACCATGAAATCCTGTGTCCCACATATACCCTTTGATTGTGCCGTATCCACCACCTCCATTATTTAATGTTAGTGATGCTTCTGATGCTTTGATATCAAAACTGATTTCATATTCGCCAATTTCGCCAGCCCCACCAGTAACGGCCTTTTTCATAGTGGTATTCCCGGGCCACCACACAACTGCTGGAATCTTTAAAGCGGTATTATTTGCACCATCTTGCGCAATGTAATACCAGCCTCCAACACCGCCATTCTTGTCAGAATAGTTACCATAAGGAAAACGCGAGAATGTATTGTTAGCCTCAAGTTTGATACTTGTTCTTTCAAAGTCATAATTGAAATCAGCGCCCGTGTTTGCACCAGGGGTTGGACCAGATTTAGTTAACACTGTCCCCGATGGATCTTCATAATAACCCGCGTTTGATGTCACGCCGCGTACTGTGATGTTAGTACCATCAAAGGCAAATGCTTTTAATTGTGCTTCGCTTAATGTGTAATATAAGGCTGTGCTAGCATAAATTTCTGTGGAACCAAGAAAAGCCTTATATGATTCTGCGCCAGTAACAGCATTCCAAGATAAAACGTTTTCCGTAATTTTCACATTAGCGGGTCGTCTTAAAATGCTATATGTTACGCTAGCTCCACATCCGTGATCACACTCTGCTGTCGCGCTACCTTCTGTATCGGTGGTAGGATTTGTCACAACATAATTTGTGTAAGAATGGACGCCTGTTGGAGCGAGATATGCAATGTGTGTACTCGCTAAAGCATCACCAGCATACGCGCCTTGATCAACAAATGTGCCCCCTGGATTCGTCAGATATTGACGTAGGCAAGTGCAACAAGCCCAGAACTCTGCGTTTCCAGCTTCAACACACGTTGGGGCATTTCCAAGATAATGATTACCGTGATGGTGACCACTTTCACACTCGGCAACACCACCCCCACCGGCGCGCGAACCAATACCATTATGTGCCGCAGGAACTACTATGCTTATGCCTAAAGCTAGAGAAGCAACAATAGTTAGAAGTATTTTTTTCTTCTTCATTTTTTAAACTCTCCTTTCTAAAGAATTTGTATATTTTTAAGCCCGCGTCAGGGCATAAAACCAATTTAAAGTGTAGTAACCTCATATGGTTTAACTAAAGCAGCATTGACACATCTAATGATATTGTTTAAGTCGCTTTGTCCAACACCATCAGGGACATACGTAATATCATTAATATCTTTGTCAAAGATAGCTGCCACCATTGTTAAACTAGCCATATATCGACCTAGACCAAACGAGAGATGGATATCATCACGATGTAAAAGGTCCACGTTAAATGGCTGTTCAGCATTTTTAATTGCGGTCGTTTTAGGAATATATTTATCAAATTGGACCGAATAGAATCCTTCCATTACTTTTTGGTCGATCGTAGTGACATGTTCATACATTTCTTCCCGCCCAGAAAAACCACTTGCTTGCGCCGCAGCATCTAGATATAAAGGACCGGCATTAAACACAAATGATGTATTGGGACCAACAATGTCACGTACACTCTCAGCAAAAGCGGACAAATTATTAAATGATGTGTTGTCTTTATAAACCGCTCCTGCTTGTTGGAAGGAAATAAAGTCCCAATGCGAGTGAAGTTTTAGCGCTGTTCTTAATGAGCAAAGTGGAATGAGATTGTACCATGCTTTACTCGTTTTATTGTAGGCTCTTAAATCATAGTTTGCGTAATCGTTATTGTAGAAATCATAGTGTTGATTAATGGTACAGCCCCCAAAGAACAACACATAAATATTGATTTTAGATACGTCTTCACCAAGATTTTCGAGAATATTATAAATATATTCAACCGTATCATCGGTCGCCGAGTTACCAATCATTAACATATTCATAGTGGAATCACCTCCTAAAACTAGGGCATATATTTCAACATCGTCGATAATGAGATAATTAGAATCACTGCCAACAGGATTTGTAAATGTGGCCGTGAAGAAAATATTAATTACATCAAGCGCCGCGACTTCGTTTGTTAAAAATCTAACGGTGTATTGCGTATAAGTATCGGCACTAGCGGAAGTAACATCAATAAATACTTCTTCAGTTAGAGCAATCGGACTACCCGCTTTAAATCCCCACATTTTAAATGAGAATTCAGGATTTATTAATTCCGCACTCTTTTTCACTTTAATGTCCATTTCAAAGACACCGCCTTGACCAAGTTTAGCAGGATTGCCCGCTAGATTTATTTGCGCTTTTGTATCAGTAACCGAAGCAATTTTTAGTGCTTGATTTTGATCTTCTTTGATGACCGCTGATGCTAGCGCATTATTTTCTGGCAAAATAGTGTTATCCGCGTACCATAAATTGTTTCCCATGGTGTAAATATTCCAACACTCAAAGTCGCCGCCAATGTTATTATCAACATTATCCGTTTGGACAACACCATCTATAACTTTAAAGACTTCGATATTATCAATAATGATGTAATTGTCTTCACCAATATTTTGTTCAGGCCAATAAATTAAATTGAATTGATTATATGGAACATTAGAATTTAATGTGTATCTAAGTCTCACATTCGTGTATGCGCTTGTCGAAATATTTGGAATATCTTTAATAACTAATCCAACTTCGTTAAACGAAACACCTGTGCCAGCAATAGTAATGGGGTCACTTGCATTATGAGTATTCCAAAGGTAACCAGTGATTTTACCGTAGTTTCCGTTAGCGGTATACGTTAATGAAGACTCGCTTGCTTTAATATCAAAACTAATTTCGTAAGTTCCAACCGCCCAACATCCACTACCTAAATCTCTTTTTAAAGTAGTGTTCCCTGGCCACCACACAACCGCCGGAATTAAAGCTGCCATATTTCCGTCACTCTCTTGATGGATATAATAATGACCACCTAGTCCATCATTCATATCCGACCAGTTACCGTAAGGGTAGTTGTTCCAACCACCAATTCGATTAAGTCTAATCCTACTATCATTTTCAAAGTTAGAATTATACGCTGATTGAATATTATCTTTCGCTCTTCTAAAGGCTTCGGTCGTGGACTTACCATTATATGTAAAGTATTCATCGCTACTTGTGTAGGCATATACTTTGAAGTCACCACTTAAGTCATCTAAAGTAGTTACTTGGTACGTTGTTAATCCCCCAACATCTATTTCTTGGTTATTAAGATTGATGATATATCCTTCGGCGTTTGTAACGTCAGCCCAAGAAATAATATTACCAACCAAAGAAACAAAGGCAGGCAAGCGAAGAATTTTCTTTTGGATAGTTTCCGAGCATCTACTACATGTGATAGTGTAACTACCTTCCGTTTCTACAGTTGGCTCCACAATGATAGGATCACCAAAAGAGTGACCTAAAGCATCAGTTAATTCTTCATAACTATATGCACATTTTTCACAATAGTGTTCAATTTTGCCGCCTGTTGTACACGTTGCTTCCACAACTACTCTTTCTTTAGCAATATGCTTTTCTACTTCAAATTTTTCGTGGCATTTAGTGCACTCTTTCCAGTGTTCAGTTTCATTAAATAAGTACGAACTACTTAATTCGTGGTCACAAACAGAAACAGGTGTTGATGAAGATACACTAGTTTCGGATTCACTCTTCTTTTCGCAACCAAAAAGGATTAGTGATGAACTTAATAATAGAAATAACAATTTCTTTTTCATGGTTGTTCTCCTTTACTTAGCAATTATTTCTAACATATACACTTGATGTGGTTGCATTCTTAAACCGATTTTAGCTTCACCGTTTTTGACTGTTGTCACTATCCTTCTTTCTGTGTTTTGGGAAGAGGTTAGATAAACATCCGCTGTTTCAATGCCGTAATCGCGAAGTGCTTTTAAGATAAAACCTTTGGAAACTACGGCATTCTTAACATTAGTTAAGAAGATAGCAACATTTCCGTCTTTGTTTTTGTAAGCAGCGGTTACAATGTCTTCGACAGTCCACTCACCTTCTAAGGATGCCCTGCCAGTTGTCGCTATTGAAGTAGCGCTGTAGTTTGGATTTGAATATTCATACGTTGAGTAATCCGTATTTACATCGGGAGCATTTAGCATTTCCCCATAAATCATGTAATCTTTACCGTATGTGGTGCGCGCTTTCGACAAACGATTAACATAGTCAACCATTTCAAAATTGATTTGAGCCGCACCTGGTAATTTATTAGTGGGAAAATATTCATAATTAAATTCATTGATTCCCCCATTAAGTGCAGTATAACCAGCGATGTAATAATAAGCATCGCCTAGTTCATCAAGTGGCACTAAGTATCCATCTGTTCTAATCGCACCAAATTCGTGATAGACGCGCTCAAACATTGGAATCTTAATGGCAATGTTATTATCGACCATCCCTCTTATTTCATCGGTCTCCATCCAGCCTAATGGCCCACCATTAGCTCTTGCTTGATAGAAATCGACATATGCAAGCGTTTTTTCCGTAATCATTTCGATACCAACCGAATAAAACCCGTTCAGGTCCGCTAAATCAGATGCGTTTTGGAGTTGTTTATAAAAACCATCTAGAATATTGACTTTCTTGCCATGAGAATGGGCCAAATCAAAACACTCAATCGGGTGAACAGCGGTAGCAAAAACGTCAAAATACAGCGCGTCAACGTTGTAAGTATCAAAATAACCTTGTTCGGTTTTATTACGATTATCTAGCCAATCTTCACTTTTAGGACATTGATAATAAAATGGGGTGCCATGAATATAAAACGCTAGTCTATCTTGTCGCGCATTTCTAATTGAATTATCGTAAAACATTTCTAAAGGGGAAATAGTATTAAATTCAAATACGCTGTAGGCGTGATTGTATTCTCTAACAAGATCAAAATAGTTTTTGTTTTGATAAATAGCAATATTTAAAATATCATCTTCAATCCGTGATGCAATCGCGTCATAAGTCGGAATCATATCAACCCACGAAGAAACGTCAGGTCTAAAACCAAAAATTGTTAATCCGGTTTTTTCAAAAAGTTTTCTATTAATGTCTTGACGGTCTTCGGCCCGACCAATCAATGTAACCCATTTTTGCTCCAGTGCCCAAGTCTTATACCTGCTAGCGGCTTCTTCCCATTTACCCATAACTAGATTAGCTAAAATGATATCATAATCAAAATTAACAGCGGTTTTGCCGAGATCATCGACATGATGATAAATACTCATCCGCAGCTCTTCTTCACCAATTCCAGTAAATGTAAAGTTTTTAATATAGTCTTCTTGGTCTTGAGTCATCCAGTAAAAACCGCCTAAGTTTTCACTGTAATAACTTCCAAATTGCATTGTCATACCCCAACCAGATGGATAAGTTGACATACTAACGGGATAACCCAAGGGGGATGATTTTCCAATTCCTAATCCATAGACATCATTAAAGTTTTGGGTTGGATTTAAGAACTTAAACCCCGTCGCAAATGGTGCGGCATAAACATCTTTTTCTTTATCTCCTAATGTTTTAATTCCTTCAACGATTGGATATTCGACGTCCATAACCGAAAGGTCGCCATTGTAAGTCATATTGCTAAGTCTTACTCTAAACTTAACTTCATCGGAATTCTTCGCTAGCGAAATAGTACAGGTCGCATCTGCTCTTGAATTAAAAGTGTACACAAATTGAATTGCTTTCTTTTCGGCAGTATTTTCAAGGATTGTCATTACATAATTATCCGAAAGCAACCCTTGTGAATTTCTGTCCACTAAACTTAATCTAATCGGAGGTGCTTCCGTTGCCCCTTTAACTAAATATAATTTTGATTCTTTGTTGGCAAATTCATTAATCGAACCATTGGGATTAAGGACTAATCTTACTCTTTCATTTTCAATCGTTATTAAAGCACCCTCTTCTAGTGAAAGTTCATTTTTCCCATCAATAGGAAGTGATGAGGTTCTTATTCGTGAGTTGTCATTAAAATACGAACTCATATTAATAAATTCTTTCATATCTCTCTTGCCTCCGTTTTCGTTACAACTACAGATGGAAAAAGCAATCGCGGCTGTCATCAAACAAATGAATAGTGGTTTTTTAATCGTCATAATTATACACCCCGCTTCTTTCTTCTAAATACAATGATAGTGGTTGATGTTCCAATTGACGCTAAGGCAACTCCACCGATAGAAAGACCAATCATTAATTTGGTGTTATTTGTATCATTTTGGGAAATGCCTGACCCGCCTACCACAAGATGCAGTGTTGTCTCATATGTTTGGTCTAAGATCGTTGCTCTAATGGTAAGATCCGTCTCACCTTCTTTTTTAGGAAATAGATAACCATTTGAATACACACAAATAGAGAAATCATCAAAGAAAAATCTTAAATCAGTATTAAGCTCTTCACGCCTATCACCTTCATATATGGCGTAAACATAAACAGAATAAATTGATTCAATGTCAAGTGTTGTAACTGTTTCATCAAGGGTGGCAAATAATTGAACAGGATAAACCGCTTGTTTAAGTTCAAAGTCATCAACTTGCATTCCATAACCAAATTCAGCATCACCCTGAATATGAAGGTTAACTAAATATCGACTCGCAGTTACACAATCAAAGACAATTGATAATTTGCCGTAGGCAAAACTACCATATGAACAATCAAATTCGCGCGAAATTACATCACCAACTATTTGACCGTCAGCATCAACGGGTGTGGCACTTAATGTACAAAGTCCCCCGTTTGCAGATAACCGACCTTCAACACCTTCCGCTGCATATCTATTTATATATACGGATAATGCATATTTTCCAGGGGTTAAGTTAACATATTGTCCGATATCAGCATACGCTGTTTTTGGAACGTGAGCATCCCAGAAAATTGGTGCCATATACCATAAGTTAGCGTACCCACTCCGACGATAAGTATTAGTTTGACCATCATCGCCACTACCGCCGCCAGTTCCGCTAAATGACCAGAAACTATGTTCATTTTGAGCTTCAAAGGAACCGTCAATTAGTAAATTGTCAGTATCAACAACCAAATCCACATAACCAATTCCTATTGAATCGTTATATTGTACAGTAGCGTAAATGCGGCTAGTGCCGCTAGATATACCTAGCACATGGTAGCCGGTTGTTAATTCGCGCACAAACACTACTTTTTTATTTTCTGAAACAACTGTTTTGGTCGTTTCATTTTCAAATATATAATTATCATTTTCATCAAACACATCAACATTAACGGTTGTGTATGTTGTGGTTGAAATAGCTTGTGCGGTACTTACATCTACTCTTTGAATATGTTTATTAGCGTTAATGTTTGCATCATTAACTACTAAAGATAGTTGATTAGTTGTTAGCGTTTTGCCAAAAACTTCTACGTTACATTTAACAGTGGAGTTTCCTTCGGCAAGCGGCACTAAATTGTTGTTTAAATCGGCAATAAATATTCCAGCGGTACCAAATTCATAATGCGTAGCAACATGATTTTCCATTGGAATAGAAACAAATTCATCATTATCTTTAAATTTGACAGTAATATTTGGATTCATATTTTTGCCAGTCTTATAACCCGCATTTATCGCGAGTTTAGCTTCTTCTGGTTCTAAAACTTCCCAAACGCGCACGTCGTCAACGTGGTAGCCATTAATTTGGCCTTCGTGTTCAATCGCGGTTGTAAATATAACGAGTCTATTTTCAACATAATTGTCAGTAAATAAGACTGCTTGTTTTTCGACCCAACTTGTACCAACATCCGTAAATGAAACGCGATCAAGGTTTTTCTTAAACATCGCGGTGTTGTTATCGGTGCCCGAATTAACGCCATTTGAATCTTGGAAAGTAACGGTTATTGGAGAAGGATTAGCGATCGGATTCCATAACTTAGCAAAAAAACTTACTACATAATATGTATTTTTCTTTAGTGTTAAATCTTGACCAATCGCTGGTCTTTCGCCCGCATGCAAACCATTATTACTAAATGTTAAAAACGCGTTCGCGGTTGAACCATTGTTACCCCACCCATTACGGTCAGTTCCTGCCCACGAGAATGATTTCCATACTTTCATTCTTTCAAATGTCGAATCAACAGGGGATGTCCCTAAATTTTCAAATCCGGGATCATTCACAAATTGAACACTTTTATCTCCTATTTTACAATCGGTTGGCGCAGTGCTAGAGGTATCAATAAAATCATCAATATTTATTTCTTTTAAAGAAACATCATCTATCAAATAAAAACCATCTTTACCAGTGCTCCGACATTGACAATGGATGGCAGCTCTAATTGCGGTTAATTCATTGGTATAAATAAGAATCGATATTTGTTCATATGTGGTCGTAGTGTCATTATATATATTTTGTGATACCGCTATCCATTTATCGCTTGCTAATGGGTTGCGATAACCAAGGCATAGGTATCCGTTTTCAGCTGGACCGCTTCGTTTTACATATGCGGACCATAAATAATAAGTATGCGATTTAACGTATACATCCTGCTAAATAGCAGGATAATCATTAACATTAAGGTGCCCATCTTCTGAATCATATTGGAGTTTAACTGCTCCCCCTAAGCTTCTACATTCATCATTTACTGTCGTTCTTTCAACCATTAAATTAGTGAAATTTGTATCGGAAAAAGTTTCCACAGTGGTAAATGGGATTAACTCTTGCGAAAAGTCAGTGTTATGTAAACATTCTTCCCCTAACGGCGGATAACTACGTTCTGCTTTAGTCTCTAAAACTCTTAAAGAGGCCGGAAAAGATAAAAGAGCAGCAAATAATAATATTGTTCTTTTTATTTTTCGCATTATTTTTCCTCCTTATATATATCTAAAACTTCATGAAGATTTGGTATTGATTGCGCCGCGCCTTTTCTAGATACAGCAATACTAGAAGCCGTTGCTGCGAATTTCAAAGACTCTTTAATTTCGTATCCATTAGCTTGGCGATATGCGAGTGCGCCAGTGAATGTGTCGCCAGCACACGTTGTATCAACGACATTAGTAGGAATCGCTGCTTGATATGTTACTTCATTGTTTTCAATTAAGTATGCTCCGTCTCCACCTAAGGTTACAATTGTAGCTTTTGCTTTTAATTTGCGATGTATTTTAATTAAATCTTTTTCGTTTTTAAATTGTATTTTACTTAATAGTAATGCTTCGGTTTCATTCATCACTAATAAATCAACTTCGGCTAATATATTCATATCAAATTCACATACCGGCGAAGGATTCATAATAATATACATGCCTAATTTATGAGCGGTATCAATTGCGTTATACAAAGCATTTAAATTAGTTTCTAATTGCGTGATGAATATGTCTCCTTTTTGTGCGTGTTTTTTTAAAAACGGCGCTATTTTGTCGGCATTATTAAGTAAATTAGCACCTTTGTCCACTAAAACCGCATTATCTTTTTGACTTTCATCGAAGATAATAAAACATGTTCCCGATGTTGCCCCTTCTATCTTTTCGATACCACTAGTATCAAGGCCATATTCTTTGATGCTTTTTAACATTATTCTTCCGCTATCATCTTTACCAACAGCACCCATTAAATACACATCTTCAACACCAATCTTTTTAGCAGCAATAGCTTGATTAGCGCCTTTACCGCCTAAATTAGAAATCATTCCGTGCCCACATTTTGATTCACCAAGCAAAGGCATCCTGTCTGTATAAATAACTAAGTCATAATTGATAGATCCTAAAACAAATACTTTCTTCATTATTTAATCGCCTCCCTAAGTTTATGAATACCCTCTTCAATTGAAAGGTCTTTCCTAAATACACTTGAGGTTCCTGCCACAAAAATATTAGCTCCCTTTTCTCTCATAATTTTTGCATTTTCAAAACCAACATTCCCATCAACTTCAATCATTACATCTTTACGATTATTTTCATCTAATAGTTTTCTCATGTCCGCTATTTTATTTAATGTTTCTATAACTAGTTTTTGACCAGCAAAGCCAGGGTTTACTGTCATTACAAGAACAAAATCAATCTTTTTAATGTATGGAATAATTTTACTAGCGGGCGTTTGCGGTTTAATTGCTAGTCCTGCTTTCGCACCTTTGCTATGAATTAGATCTAGACATTCTTTAATCTTGTCAGTTGATTCAAGATGAATAGACATTAAATCGCCTTTTCTTAAATCAAACCAGTTTATTTTTTCTAAAGGATTTACGACCATAAGATGATAATCCAGTGGAATATTACATTTTTCGCGATACTGCTTACTAATACTATTGCTAAGCATAAAATTAGGCACAAAAACACCATCCATAACATCAATATGGAGATATTCAATACCGTTACGCACAAACGCTTGTAACATTTCTTCAATATCATAAATTGAAGCACACATCATAGAAGGTGAAATGTTGCTTTTCATAACTATTTGTATAAGGGACCTAAATCACGACAAGCTAAAATATCGCTGGCGACATTATCACTTTCTCCGTAATACGCCCATACGTGCGGTCTAAATATCCTTTCTTTTTCGATGTTATGCAATGAAACTGGAATTCTTAAAGCGCTTGCTAGCGCTAAGGCTTCTGTTCCAATGTGACCTGACACTAATGCACAGTGGTTTGCACCCCAATTAGCCATAATTGAATAAACATCCTTAACATTTCCGTCCCCACTTACTCGTGGCGCAAAGAAGGTTGAAGGCCAGGCGCGATCCGTACGTTTTTCAATTGGATCAGTGATATCTCTTGGAAGATCAACAGTGTGCCCTTCCACAATTTGTAAAACCGGTCCAATTCCTTTCACTTTATTTAAACGCATCATGGTAACTGGAAGTTCCGCTCTTGTTACATAGTGTGAAGACATTCCCCCACCTTTAAAATATTCAAGGTTTGCGGGGTGATAAGTTACAGCTTTTAATGTGTTTTTTATATCTTGATCCGTAACTTTCCACCACTCCTTAATAGCAGGTTTTCCTTTTTCTTTCATCTCTCCCGCCCCATCAAGAGCAGCAGCACCCGAATTATTTAGGTGAATAATTCCGTTTTTAGCTTTGCCCATCAATTCTTTGCCAGTGACTCTTTTTACTGATTCATTTGACCAATATGTTCTTACATCGGCAAAAATGGTTGCTTTATTAGTAAGAAGTGTCCCAAACATCATTGTTAATCCATTCAGTGTATCGTTCTCCGTTGCAAATGGAGTCGGTTGTTTAATGCCGCTCCAATCAAAAGAAGTATTAATGATTGATTCAGCAAAGTCACAATTTGGTAGCCAATCAGTCCATTGTCTTTGACCTTGGAAACCGCCGACTAAAGCATTTTTACCTAAACTTTCTTCGTAATATCCTTTGTCAGCAAGTTTTTTGTTGCCATACATTATATCTTTAATAATAATGGCCATCTTTATTGAATATTCCCAATCCTTTTTATATTCTTCTGCAGTATGTCTAAGTTCTTTTGGATTATAAAAATCTTCGCCTTGCTTAATGTTCTTTTTCACCCATTTCGCGGCAATTTCGTATTCTTTTTCATCAAAGATGTTCTTTTTAATTCTTCGTAAAACTTCAGTCATATCAACCCATTCCGCTCGCATTCCTAAATACTCTTGTAAAAGCATTGGATCTAAAAGTGAACCAGGAATACCCATTGAAACATTACCGATGGCGACATATGATTTATTTCGCATTTGCGCGACCGCATTAACTACTTTTGCGTAACATATTAACTTTTCTTTGACATCGTCCGTAACTGTATCATCATCCATGTCTTGTACTTCTTTACCGTAGATTGAAAACGCTGGTAGTCCTCTTTCAGCGTAAGCCGACATAATACACGCTAAATAGACTGCGCCTGGTCTTTCGGTACAGTTTGTGCCCCACACTGCTTTAATTGTATGTGGATTCAAATCCATTGTTTCGGTCCCAAAACAAAATATTGGGGTCACTGATAATGAACCTGTCACTCCTAATCTTGCAAATTCTTCATCAACCGCACTTGCTTCAGCCGCGTTTGTAATTGTTGTTTTAGAAATAACAACTTCAATTGGCTTACCTGCTAAATCAAAAACATTTTCTTGAATGATTTTTTTAGCTTGGGCCGCCATTTGCCGACATTTTTCTTCAATTTTATAACGAACGCTATCTCGTCCGTCATTAACCATCCTAATTCCAATAATTGTTTTCATTTATTTTTCCTCCGGTACATAATCGTATCTTTTTTCCTTTTCCTCTAATTTAGGAAATTTAATATGTGGTTCTTTTTGATAATAAAACGCTACTGATTTTATATCTGCGTCACGATGTTGATATTTTTTAAAATCTTCTCTCCATCCAATTGCATCAACCGTAACTCTAATATCTTTTTTAAATCCAATTGCGTCAACAATATGGAAACGATGCATAGAGAATCGTTTTGGTTTCGTTTTAACTTCAGCGAGTGATAATCCTAAGTAAGGTGTTTGATATAAGATTTCATCAGATCCAGGAATAATACCATAAGCTCCAAAATTCCAAGCACCACCAAAATAATCTTCCGTTCCGTTATCACAGATTGTTGGATATTTTTTATCACCATCAAGGTAGAATTTAACTTCTCCTTCACCCCACCATCTATCGTGGAGTTCGCTCCACGCTAAATAAGTGCCAACATACACACCTTCACCCTTCACCCCATCTAAAATAGTATGAACTGGATATTCAGGGGTCGTTAAAGTGTGACGATATTGCGCATGAAAATAACCGACATCGTCATCAACTTTTTCTTCAGTAAAGGTAATCTTATAGGCGACGATCCACGTCATATCATCACCTTGATTTTCAAGTTCAATTCTAAATCCTTTTCGAAAAGGCATTTCAAAATAAGAATTAAGTCCCCGATGCGGGGCCACCGCAATTGGTAAAGAATTAACAAGATGCGGATGCGCATCATGGCCCATACAAAAGAACATACCTAGTGGACATTCAACTGACGGTTCTTTTTCATCGTCCCAATAGATTCTTAATACTAATTCTGAGTATTTACGTCTATCGCTAGTGAGGAAGATATGTTTAATAATTCCGCTTCCTTCATAGTTAGCGAGAACTCGAGTACTATTAGCCTCAATTCTTACAAACGGACAAACTTTATACCCTTCTTCTACACAATTTTTAGAGAAAAATAATTCAGGATCTTGCGGATTTATTTTAGCCATCGCTCCTTTTCCTTTTTCGCCTGTTGGATTTTCGGCTGATATCATGCGTGTTACAATGCCTGTTTTTTTGAATAATTCTTTCATCTTCTTCTTTAATTCCTTTCTATTTTGTTCCTGTAAGCGCAATTCCTTCAATAATCTTTTTTTGGAATATTGAAAGAACAATCACTGGGATAACAAGCGACATTAAGGTCGCAGCAATAACGACCCCATAATCGCTTGAATATGAATCGTTTAGAGTTTGAATAATTTGCATTACTTGCACTAGCGCAGGATTATCGACAACCGTTAAAGTTGGCCATACAAAGGAGTTCCATGTGCCCATAAATGTGCCGACTCCAATAATAATCATTGGTGTAACCGACATCGGTAGAAATATTTTAAAGAAGATACCAATCCGACTACTGCCATCAATTTGTGCTGCTTCTTCAATGTTGTTGGGAATATTTAAGTAAAATTGTCGAAAAAAGAA
This sequence comes from Tenericutes bacterium ADurb.Bin239, assembly GCA_002069815.1. Classification (GTDB taxonomy): domain Bacteria; phylum Bacillota_I; class Bacilli_A; order RFN20; family CAG-826; genus UBA1361. The sequence goes on from MWCB01000016.1 coordinate 27,594, forward strand.
TATTTGATAACCATTTGCTAATCCAGGAACGAATAAGACAAAAATGGTATCAACCATATTTAGAATATTAACGACCCTAATAGAAGTAAGCATGATGGTAATCCCTGGAACAAACATCGGGAACAGTAAAAAGGGCCACACAAACTTTTTGCCTTTAAAATCAATTCTCGCTAGAGCATAAGCCGCTAACATATTGACAAATAGGCTACCCACAGTGGCTAAAAGCGCTACAAGAAGTGTCATAAATACTGCGCCCATAAATTTTGATCCATTAACATCAACATCAAACACTTTAGTGAAATTTTCGAAAGTCCACTTGCGCGGGAAAAAGGAAATATCATCTAAAACAAATAGTTCGCGTTTTTCTTTAAAGGCAGCGGGCAACATCCAAATAATGGGGAAGATAATCGTAAAACAAATTATAATAGCGATAGCACTCCAAATAACTTTCTTGACAATCGCTTTTTTCTTGTCGCTAGAGATCTTTTTCTTCGGTTGTAAGTTCATTGTTTTGGTGCTCATATTACAATTCCTCGCTCTTTTTGCTCCGAATTAGACGAAAGGCGACTAAATTAATGGTGACAATAATTGACATCACGATCAGTGATCCAGCAATAGTAGCGTTTTGTGGTCGCGCTGAATCCCTGAACGAATTAAATAAGTATAGCGACGGTGTTAGGGTCATATTCATTGGACCACCTTGAGTAATCATATAAGGAACATCCATCATTTGTAATGAACCAGTAATGAGATTAACGAGCATCAAAATAATAATATTGCGAATTGACGGAATTGTTATTCTAAATGTTTTAGTCCAAAAGCCCGCTCCATCAATTTCGGCGGCTTCGTAATATGTTCGAGGAACATTTAATAATGCCGCATACATAACAATTGTGTTATAGCCAAAGCCTAACCAAAAAGTAGGTACTAAGATTGCTACGATTGGCCAATAACCTTGAGTGGTAAATGCAATTGGAGCACCGCCAGCTAGATGAATTAATGAGTTAATTAAACCGCCTCTAAAATTAATTAGAAATAAAAAGATAATCGAAGCGATAATACCTGATATTAAACACGGGATATAGATTAAAACTTTAATTGCATCCGCTAATTTGACATTTAATTTTCTTAAGAGTGAGGCAAAGAAGAATGAGGCAAGCATCATCACTGTTACACTAATCAGGGTAAAGAACGCTACGTTACTAAATGATTTTAGAAAATCAGGCGTTTTAAAGATATAATCAAAATTCGCTAAATTGTTAAATGCGCCTGTATTGTAATCTTGAAGTGATCTAACAAGCGCCATTATTAAAGGAATATAAGCAAACGTAGTTAGAAGCAAAATAGCGGGGGCCACTAAGATCCAACCACTGGGAGCGTCACGATATTTATATCTATCACTCCTTTTTTTCTCTTCTTTCAATTTTATTGCATTATATTCTTCTATCATTACCATTCCTTATTTATCGTAATCGTATTTCGGGTTTTCGGGATAAGATGCCCGCGACATAATTGTATTAATATTATTAATTGCGCTATTTAGTGCTTGCGCATATAATCCATCAAACGCACCTTTTTTACAGTTAAGTTCCATTACTTCAATCATTTTGCCAAATTCTTGGGCGACATCCCATGGGAAGGTCGCTTCGGGAATCCCAACGGCCGCGACTTTATTACAAGTATCAAACCAATCTTGCGGAACATTTAATTCAACCGTTTCTAAATATTCTTGAACGGAGACTGATGTTGCGGCTTTTGAAAAGTAAGCTTTAATAAAATATTGCCCAGTTCTTTCGGCGCTTTCAGTAAACATCCAGTTTAAGAACTTGGCCGCTAAGTCTTTATTTTTACTTTCTTCTGACATAACATAGCACCATCCACCATTACTTGAAGTGCAGCTTTCTTGATCACCAGTAAGAGTAGGAATCGGGGCAACACCAATATTATTAGCAATAGCGGTATCTTCGCCTAAGTAATCGTAGACTTCAGCAAATCCCCAACTACCTGAATATGTCATCGCTAAAGTACCGTCGCATAAAGCATCAACGATATATGTGTATCCTTCACTCGTTAATGCAGCGGTTGGACAATAGTTATTTGAAAACATATTGTAGAAGAATTGACCAATATTCTTAAACCCGGTGGCGGCTGGTTCTTGATTAAGTCTTATCGTTCGCCAATCATCTTCAACCACTAGACCCCCCGTTGTATTTTGTTGTAATCCGTATGTAACCCACGTTGCTTCATACGCTCCTAGTGGAAGTCCACATGGATACTGTCCTTTTTTAATTGTTCCTGAACTAACTAATTTGGAACATGCGTCATATAATTCATCAAACGTTGTAGGTACACTAGTAACACCCGCTTGCGCTAACAAATCCTTGCGATAAAAGAATAAACTTCCTGGTTCTACGTTCCAAGGATAAGCATAGAGGTGGTCACTATATGTACACATTTCTTTAAAAGCGGGAACAATGTCATTTATTGCTTTCTCCGTTAAATAACTTTCAAGCGGAGCGGCGTGATTGCCTTGAATATGTGAGTTGTATAATTCCGCATACGTTGCCATGTATAAGTCGGGAGCGCGCCCATTTTCGCGAGAAGTGGTAAGCGCAGTCGCATAATTTGCTTGAGTGAAAAAGTTTACTGAAACTTGGATTCCATCAGTTAAATCAGCATTAAAATCATTCACTAGTTCCATTAAATGATCTTTGGCCCATTTTTCAAATTCGCGAGCATAAATAGTTATTTTGGTTGCGCCTTCTTCAATGTTGGTTTGACTTTTACCGCCACTGCAACCTGTAATTGAACAGATGGTTGTTCCTAATATAATTAGTGATAATAAGCGTTTTTTCATTGTCGTTCCTCCACTATATTGTTTTTACTGATTCCCCAATTATAAGTTGGGCATCAATTGTTGTGATTTTTCCTTTATCTTTTGGTGCTTTCATCCTGTCTAACAACGAATTAACAACTGCTTCTGCAATTAAATTTAAGGGTTGGTTAACGATGGTTAGTTTTGGTTTAAATAGTCCCGTCAGCATAATGTCGTCAAACCCAATTAAGGAGACATCATCGGGAACTTTGATGTCTTTTTCATTCATATAAAAAATAGTGCCAAGCGTCGAAATATAGTTAGATGCAAAGATACCAGTATATTTCTTTTTGCTTAAAATTTCTTGTACTTGTTGATAAGCATATTCAACTCTTTCATCATAAGTAAAGGCATCAACCTCAATGTTATGTTTTTCAGCAAATTCCACAAAACCTTTATAACGTTCGCGGCCAGTGAAAGAGTTCCAGTTATTGTAAATAATCGCCACTTTTTTGTGACCATGTTTTAAAAATTCGTTACACGCTAATCCAGCGGCTTTTCTGTTGTTTAACAAAACAAAATCAAAACCATCAAGCCCATCAACATATTTATCAACGAAAACGACTTTGTTATTGTTTAGTGACTTGTAATTAGTGCTGTCTCTGCTGGCAGGAACAACAATAATTCCATCCACTCTTCTTACAATCATGTTGTTAATGATTTTCTTTTCTTTTTCGACATCAAAATTGTGTTCATTTAATATAACGCTGTAATCATTTAATTCTAACTTTTGATTAATTTCCGACGCTAAGTCGCCATAAAATGTATTCGAAAATGAAGGAATAATGACGCCAATTGTTTTGGTTGTGCCAGTTGCTAGACCGCGCGCATACTCATTTACGACATATCCTAGTTTAGATATTGCTTCTTCAATCTTAACTTTATTCGCGGCTTTCACCGCTTTTCCATTTAAATAATTAGAAACAGTACCAATAGAAAGACCTGTCATTTTAACGATATCTCTGATCGTTGGAGTGGGATTGTGTTCTTTTTTCATAAAATATATGTCTCTCTATTTATTTTATTATTCAATAAAGTGAACCGGTTCAATTACATATTAACAAAATGAACCGCTAATGTCAATAATAATTAAAAGAGAAAAAATACAAATTGGATAGAAAATAATATTATTATTGCTAATCTTTTGGGTGGTAAAACCATATAAAATGAAACAAATATAAATTTGTTTAGAATGCGTTAATTAATAGTAGCCACTTTATTTTTTAAAATACTTAGCGTTCTTGTATGTTCCAATCTTATATATTTTGTTCGCCTTTAAAAGTTTTGCTAAGACCACTTCAATTGTTGTTACTGAAACATCTGGAAGTAACTCTTTAATATCCCTTTTGGAAAGAGGAACAATACTATCTAAAACAACAGCGGCTATGCGTTCACTCTTTTTTTCTTTGCCAGTCTTAATTGTCATAATTCTTTTATTCATCTCTTTATAACATTGATAAAGAATTTGGAATGTAAACTCAATAAATGGATAATATGTGTTTTTCGAATCGTACCAATCTTTTTGACTTCTTTGGAGTGCGTGATAATAGTTATCTCTATATTGATTGATTTGATTTTCTAAAGAAATATATTTTCCAATATCGTATCCTTCTTTATAAAGAAGCAACAAAGTAAGTAAGCGTGACACACGGCCGTTTCCATCACTAAACGGGTGAATCGAAAGAAAATCCATAATCACACACGGAATTAATAACAAACTTGGAATATCATAGTCATCTCTCGCAACTTGGTAAGCCAAACAAAAATCTTTCATTGCCTTCTCAACATCTTTTGCTTTAATAGGAACAAATATCACATCTATAATTGTTCCACCCTCAGTAGTTCTAGCAATCACATTGTCACTCGTCTTGTACTTCCCGCCTTTGTCAAATCCAACGTGTCTGCCAACAAGCAAAGCATGGATTCGCTTAATGGTTTCTTCATTAAAGTCTAAATATTCATAATTCTCGGTCACAAAACGGATTGCGTCATGGTATCCAGCAATTTCTTCTTCGCTGTGCGTTAGTGGTTTACTATTATCTTCTATTATTTCTTTTATTCTTTTCTGGGTCGTGAAAATACCTTCAATAGCGTTGCTACCCACAACCGATTCTTTGATGGCAATTGAATTTAATTTGTTAAATAAATTTTTATTTAATTTCTTCTTTGTAGCAACTTTTCCTTTTAGATCTGTAATAATGTTTGATAAAGAAAAAAGACTAGCGGTTATTGTTTTATCTTTTAAAAAGGTATAGGTAAATTTACGCATAACTCTCTTTCCTTTTCTGCATATATTTTATCATTTTATATGCAGTAAAGCAAATAAACCTTCGTTTTTAATCAGTTTTTTAACGCTAGTGAGTTTTAGCAAAATTCAAACTAACAATTGTTTCAACGTGCCTTGACACCCGCAGGTGCTCATGTGTGCGCATATACGCGTAACCGAAGAGGCTATTGTGGAACCATGTGTATTAGTTATTTAGTTGAATAGATCAAACTAATAGTCTTTACCCTTCATAATCACAGAGGATTTTATCATTCTGTACTTCGTTTTCAGGGCCTTTGCAACTTCTTTCGCTGCCTCTTCTTTTGCTTTAACGACCTTATCATCAATTTTATTGTCGCCTTTTACCTCGATGAATTCTCTAGTTCCATCTTCGTATACCACGATGAAATCAGGATAGTAGTTTCTAATGGCGTTCGTTTCAGGATCAACGTATTGAATAGAGAATCCAGATGATGTGCTTGTAAACATTCCAGTAAAGTAAATTTTCTTAATCTTCTTTTCTTTGTGGCCAAGCAAATAATCATCAAAGAAAACTTTCTCTGGTTTAGAGTCAAAACAATAATTATCTGTATGGAATGATAATTCCTTCAGTTTCTTGTATAAGTCATCTTCTTCTGAAGCAACTAAGTCTTTATCGGCCTTAAAAACATAATGATCTGTGCCTTCTGGTTGTTTTAGTAAAATCACATCGCTTTGTGTATAAGTAGTCTCACAGGTATCTTCATAAAGGTATCTAAAAATATCAATAATCAGTTTATCTTGAATTAATGCGTTATATTTGTTCACAAAG
>MWCB01000017.1 GCA_002069815.1 Tenericutes bacterium ADurb.Bin239
AAATAATTCTATGTTTAGAATATTTTTTACTATGCTCTTATCATTTAACTTGATTTATTAATAGTTAAAACCTCCGTTTATATAATAGTATCACTCTTAGTAGTTAATGTCAAAATGCATATAGACATATAAATAGCGATTAAATCGCTAAAAGAGTCTGTTAAATAAAAACAAGGCACCGCACTGGTGCCTTGTTTATCGCCTTGGTATTATCCTATTTTAATTTTTTATAGGAGAACCACCAGTCATAACTCTTTGCTTCACCACGCGCAACTAACGCGAGCCGATCAGCTTTTTGTTGTTCAGTTCCTGGCGGTGGTAAGATAACCATATCTTTACCTAAGAAAGCGTTATTGGGATAGTTTTCAGGAGCGGCAACTTTATTAGCGTCCGCCACTTGAAGGGCATTTAGGGCACGTTTTACTTCGTAAACGGCACGACCAATTTCTTGTGGGTAGTACATCATTAAGCGTAAATTACCTTTGGGGTCAACAATGTAGACCGCACGGACGGTATTTGTGCCTTTGCCAGGGTGAACCATGCCAAGCGCACTAGCAACACGACCTAATTCGTCGGCAATAATTGGAAATCCAATTTCTTTTCCCGTAATTTTAGCAATAGCTTCAGTCCATTTCATGTGCGATTGTAATTGGTCAATTGATAAGCCGAGAAGTTCGGTGTTCATTTTTTTGAATTCTTCGAGTTCTTCGTTAAAAGCAATAAATTCAGTCGTGCAGACTGGAGTGAAATCACCAGGGTGTGAGAAGAGAATAAACCATTTTCCTTCATAGTCATTCGGTAATTTCTTTTTCCCAAATGTAGTCATAACATCTAATTCGGGGAAGCGATCGCCAAGAGCTGGCATTTTAAGTGTATCCATATATCTAATTCCTCCTTATATTTTTACGTTATTATTTTAACGTTTTTTAAAGATTAACTCTCAACATATGCTTTTGCCATGAAAGATAGACAAATAAATAATATTAAAGCGCAAATATTACCGCTTTCATAAATGCATTCTTGCAAAAAGAGTAATTTACAATTATAGATGTATGCTATAATTAAACCATGCAAATTGTGCGTATTATTATTTTAATTCTCGTTGTTATATTCTTGCTCTTAGCATTTGTTTTTATGCATATTTCTTTAGATTACACTCGTCAATTAAAGAAGAGTAAAGAAACAATCTATAGTCTTTTTGCGGGGCAAATTGCCCTTTTTAGTATTATTGGTAAAGAATTAAGGCAACCAAATAGTGATGAAGAAATAATGCATGAACTTTTAGAAGAACGCGACTTCACGAAATTAAATAAAATTGTTGCCGAAAAAGAAAGAGCATACCAAGAATTAGCCGCTAAGAAGAAGAACGGTAACGAGCAAGTTAATCAATTACTCCAAGGCCTTAGTGAAAATGTCATTCTTATCCGCAACGAAATATATCGCCATAACAAATTAGTGGATAACATCAATGTGAATGTTGATTCCGTCGTTTTTTCGTTATTTGTAGTTATTTTAAGGCTTAAGCGCCTTACTAAAATATAGATAATTAAGCATTTCTACACACAAAAGGGCATTATAGTAATATAATTACTATCGGAAAGAGGTTTTTAATTATGAAGAAACGTCCTATTATCTTAACAATCTTAGATGGCTATGGTTATAGTAAAAAAATAAAAGGGAACGCGGTTAGAGCGGCAAATACTCCTAACATTTCTGGATTCTATAAAAAGTATCCGACCGTTTTAATTGAAGCATCAGGTGAAGCCGTTGGTCTTCCAGAAGGCCAAATGGGCAATAGTGAGGTTGGTCACCAAAATATTGGCGCGGGCCGCATTGTCTATCAATCATTAACCTACATTAATCAACTTATTAAAGATGGTCGTTTTTTTGAAAATGAGATATTCATTAATGCCGTTAAACACACTCTCAAATACAATTCTAAATTACATCTAATGGGCCTCGTCAGTGATGGTGGTGTTCACTCCCATATCACGCATATTACTGCTTTTTTAGATCTAGCAAAAATGCATGGAGCCAAAGAAGTTTATCTTCATGCACTTATGGACGGACGTGATGTTTCGCCGCAAGCTGGTCCTGAATATATTCAATATTTAGTTGATCATATGGAGAAAATTAAGTTTGGAAAGCTCGCCACTATTGGTGGACGTTATTATGGAATGGATCGTGATAAAAACTTAAACCGCACTAATGTTCATTATGATGCGATTGTTAATCGTAAAGGTTTATTCTTTAGTGATTTTAGAAAATATTTCAAAGAACAATATGAAACTCTACCGAAAAATGGTTTTGATGCCAGTGATGAATTTTTAGTGCCCGCGATTAATGAAAAAGTATATGGTCAATTAGGTGATAACGATGCTCTTATCTTCTTTAATTTCCGCCCTGATCGCGCTATTCAATTTGGCACGATTGTAACTAATCCATATTTCTATCAAAATCCACCTTTAAAAGATGGTAAACCAGAATATAAAGCATTCGTCCCCAATCCTATCCTAAAGAATATTTATTATGTATGTACGATGAAATATGCTGATTCAGTCCGTGGTCCCATCGCTTTATCTTTGCCAAAACTTGATAACGGTTTGGGTGTCTTTTTAGCGGACAAAGGTTACACTCAACTTCGTATCGCCGAAACGGAAAAGTATGCTCATGTGACCTTTTTCTTTGATGGAACGGTAAATTATGATGGCGTTGAAAAACCAGAACTTAAAGGTTGCCGCCGCATTCTTGTTCCTTCGCCCAAAGTGGCAACTTATGACTTACAACCAGAAATGTCAGCGCCGGGAGTTACTGCGGCCTTACTTAAAGAACTAGATAAAGGCGATCTTGATGTTGTTATTTTAAATTTTGCTAACCCTGATATGGTTGGTCACACGGCAATTGAAAGCGCCGTTATCAAAGCTCTTGAAGCAGTGGATGAATGTGTTGGTCGTATTTTGAAATGGGTTCATAAACATGATGCGACGATTATGATTACCGCTGACCATGGTAATAGTGAAAAGTTACTTGATGAAGATGGTAAGCCATTTACCGCGCACACAACTAATCCGGTTCGCTTTGCTATTAACCGTAAAGGAATTAAATTAATGGAAGAGGGCGGTAAACTTAGTAACATCGCTCCCACTATTATTGAATTACTTGGGGAAACTCCACCAGTGGAAATGAGTGAACCAAGTCTAATAATAAAACAATAGAAAGGAATTAATTATGAAATTTAGTGATTATCCATTTGTCATTCCCGACATTGAAAAAATTCAAAAACAATTAACAAAGTATATTGGCGACTTTAAAAACGCTAAAGATGCAAACGCCGCGTCACGGGTTATGCGTAAAATTGCTAACTACATTGATGACTTTGTTACCGACGCTGTTATCATCAGTGTTAAATTCTCACAAGATTCACGTAATGAAGAATATGTGAAGGCGCAAGAATATGTTGATCACCATTTTCCATATTTAAGCGCACTTTTAAATGAGTACAATAAACTACTGGTGGCTACTCCTTTCCGCGCTGAATTAGAAAAGAAATGGGGAAGTTATTTATTTGCAATGATTGAAAATCAACTTAAAATTTTTGATCCTTCAATTATTGAATTATTACAAAAAGAATCATTGCTCACAAATGAATATTCAAAACTTATTGCGGGCGCCCAAATTAAGTTTGATGGTGAAGTTTATAACATTCCACAAATGGGCAAATTCACCCAACATAAAGATCGCGACATTAGAAAACGTGCCAGTGCCGCAGTCGTTAAGTTTTTTGCGAAAAATGATGCTGAACTTGGTCGAATTTATCATGAATTAGTGCAAGTGCGGCATGCAATGGCGCTTAAACTCGGTTATAAAAACTATATTGAACTCGGTTATTTAAAATTAGGTCGTCTTGATTACACCGCTAAAGAAGTTGCGGATTATCGTGCGCAAATTTATCGTGAAGTTGTCCCGTTAGCGCATAAACTTTATCGAACAAGTTTACGTCGTGCTGGAATTAAAACTCCGCGTTACTATGATTTGAACCAAGACTTTAGTGATGGTAATCCTGTTCCACTTGGCAATAGTGAATACTTAGTGAAAGCCGCCACTAAAATGTATGATGAATTAAGTCCAGAAACGGGGGAATTTTTCCGTTTTATGGTTGAAAAAGAACTATTAGATTTAGATGCACGTCCCGGTAAACGAGGTGGCGGTTATATGACTTACTTCCCCCGCTATCAAGCTCCATTTATCTTTGCAAACTTTAATGGTACTGCTGGTGATGTTGATACGTTAACCCATGAAGTTGGGCATGCCTACCAAGGATATGAAAGTCGGCACATTAAAGTTGGGGAATATCGTCAACCGACGCTTGAAGCCTGCGAAATCCACAGCATGAGCATGGAATTCTTTGCTTGGCCATGGATGGAATCTTTCTTTGATGACGCTGATAAGTATCGCTTATCCCATTTAGAAGGAACGATTAAATTCTTGCCTTATGGGGTCGCGGTTGATGAATTCCAAGAAGGAGTTTACGCTAATCCAGAAATGACACACGACCAAAGAAAAGCGATGTGGCGTGAAATCGAAAAGAAATATTTACCAATTCGTAATTATAAGGGGGCACCTTACTTAGAAGAAGGTGGTTTCTGGTTACGTCAAAGTCATATCTTCAGTAGTCCTTTTTATTATATTGACTACACTCTAGCCCAAGTTGTTGCTTTCCAATTTGCCACTGAAATGTGGAAAAACCCTGATCGGGCTTGGAAGAAGTATGTTAAACTTTGTAAACTTGGTGGTCGTTATCCATTTGTTGAACTACTAGAAAAAGCTAAGCTTCGCAATCCGTTCATAGATGGTAATGTCCGACGAGTTATTACGCCCCTTAAACGTAAATTAAAAGAATTAGCACAAGTGTTAGATAGTAAAAATAAATAATTACTAAAGTTATTAAAAAGGGCAGCTAACCTTGGCTGCCCTTTTCTAGTTTATTTTTTTGGTTTCTTTCTTTTTTCTTTTGATGTTTTTAAGTTTAAGTTATAGTTTAAAAGACTAAGACTACTTGCCATATTTTCATTTTGTAAGACGACATCTTTAGGGACCCGAATATGAATGGGCGCGAAGTTCCAGATAGCTTTAATCCCAACTGAGACAGCGTAATCGACAAGTTCTTGGGCATGCTCCTTTGGCACAGTAATAATCGCAATTTGAGCGTTTGTTTCTTCTACGACTTTTGCTAAATCATTAACGGCATAAATAGGTTTGTTATTAACCTTCGTACCCACTAATGCGGGATTATTATCAATTCCAGCCGTAATTTGCAGGCCCCATTCAACAAAACCACCATAATTTAAAAGAGCGCGGCCAAGATGACCAACGCCAATTATAACCGCGTTTGTTAATTTAGTGTAGACACCAAATTCAAGAATTTCCGCCACTAAGACATCTGCTTCTCGACCAAGTTTAGGATTACCTGGTGTTTTACAAATTTGCGATAAATCTTTTTTTAACAGTTTCAACATTAATACCAGTGATAGCACTAATTTGGGGGGCAGTGATATAGCGTGCCCCATCTTCAAGAAGGCGCCGGGACACGGTTAAGTATATGGGGACTCGATAGACAAGATTTTTGGATATTTGTTTATTTTTACTCATAAAAAAAGACCCCTTTCTTATTGTGGAAATATTTCCCTACCACATTCTTTATTATATATAAAAAAAGGGCAAAAGAAAAATAGAGACACGAATAATTACGAGATAGTCTCTATTTATTCGGTAATTTATTCAATGTTTGATTCTTCAGTTAAGTAGTGCGGTCTTGCTAAAAGTTGATCACGAATATCATATTGAACCTTAAGAATGTATTTAAGAACAAGATTAATTAGAAATACCCCGACTGTGATTGCAATATAAACCCACCGCAGTTCATACTTATAAATATGAGCAAAAACAATTTGCAAAATTATACCGATTCCAAGGAATAAACCAATTAAATTTGGCACTAGTTCGTAGATGCGCGAGAATTGTTCTATTCCAGTCATCCCGTATTTGAAAAGTTTTTTAAATGACCATTTAGTAGTACCAGCTTCACGTTCATGATAATCATATTCCACACATTTTCGTTTAAAACCAATCTGCGAAGAAATGCCTTTTGAATAACGACGATTATCTTTATATGCGAGAAAAGCTTTAATCACATCGCGGTCAAGAAGGGCAAAGTCGCGAGCACTAGGGACACTATTTTTGTCACCCGTCAACCGCGCGTACACTTTGTAGAAGAGGTTTGAAAAAACCTTCTTAAAGAAAGCTTGTCCTTTGCGGTCTTTATTTCGCGCGAAGATGTATTTATAGCCTTCTTCGTAATATCTAAAAAAATCAATCATTAGGGAAGGTGGATCTTGTAAGTCAGCGTCCATAAATAAACAGGCATCAACATCCATTTTGAGTGATGCTTCAAGACCCGCTAACATGGAGGATTCTTTGCCAAAGTTACGAGAAAACGAAATATATTTAACTCTTGTGTCTTTTTTGGCCTTTTCCTTAATTAAAGCAAGCGTATTATCCTTTGACCCGTCATCTACAAATAAAAATACAAAATCATAGTTAGGTAATTTTGGTAAAACTTTATTAATCTCATCATAGAGAATATCAATCATCGCTTCCTCGTTATAACAAGGAATAATGAGACTTATTTTTTTCTGCATAAATAGCTCCCTTAGTTAATAAAATCATATCATTTTAAGGTTAATAAGTAAATTTTTAATATATTCATAATATAATTAAACATATGAGTAATGGGCTTATAAATAAAATTAAAAATATAAAAGGCGCTGATATTAAGCGAGTATTACTTTTAACTTTACCTTTTATTATGGCGTTTTTTATTCCTTTTATTTTAGCTATTATTCTTTTTACGAAAAACGGATATTACCCCTTTAAAGGTGATGGTCATTCGTTAGCAATGATTGATATGAGTGGCCAGTATATGGCTTTTTTCCGCTATTATAAGACGTTACTTGATGGCGAAGTAGATATCATATATACATTGGGAAAAGTAACAGGCGGTGATTTCCTTTCAATTTTTACGTATTACTTAGCATCTCCTTTTAATTTACTCATAAAGTTTTATCCCGCTAGTGAATTACCAAAAGTTTTAATATGGATTGTTGTTTTGAAAATAAGTACCGCTGGTCTAACGGCATACATTGCCCTGCAAGCCATCAATAAAAATGGGTATATCAATCTCTTATTTAGTGTTGCGTATGCATTAATGGCCTATAATATCGTCTATTACTCAAATATTATGTGGTTGGATGGAGTTTTAGCATTACCACTTGTCGCCTTAGGAATTCATTATCTCGTTAATAAGAAAAGTTTACTTTTATACGTCTTTTCCCTAGCGTATACAATTGCGACATCATGGTATATCGGTATTATGGTCGCAATGTTTTCCGTCTTCTTTTTCTTGTTCAAGTTTTTTAGTTTAGAAACAAAGATGCATTTGCGCAAGAAGTTACTTTTAACCTTTGTTCTTAGTTCCCTTTTAGCGGGTCTCTTCTCTTTTGGGTTTTGGGGAACAGCGTTCGTTAATTTGTTAGGTACGAAAGGGTCAACAAGTTTTACCAACTTACCCAAAACGATAAAGGAATTTTATAACGTTGTTGATATTGAACGGGGCTTCTTATTTGGTAATTATGCAGGGATGTCTGACATTATGCATCCTACGACAGTCATTTATGCGGGTGCGCTTCCCCTTTTCTTAATGCTTATGTTTTTTGCTAATCCGCGTTTTAATATTCAAAAAAGAGTGGGAGCAGCGGTTTTAGTTTTAATCTATCTTTTTGCCTTCTTTAACGAAGGGATTGACCATCTTTTCCACGGCGGTCCTGCTCCAAACTGGTTTCCAGGGAGATATGGATTTATTTTTAGTTTTATTGTTATTTATTTAGCGTCATTAAGTATGCGTGAATATAAACATACAAAGGTGTATGCTTTTATTGCTCCTGTTGTTATTTATATAGCATTAATTATTTCACTCAGTGCTAAAAAAATTGAATTTAACAAATTAACTTTCTTATACTTTGGATTAGTGCTTTTTCTACTAGTCGGTCTTTTCTTGTTAAATAGATTTGTATTTAAAGAAAGCGAGAATGAAGAAAGTATAGTTAAGCCTTATCAAAAATACGTTACTGCGGTGGTTTCGTTAGCTTTAATAATCGTCAGCGCTATTAACGTATACGGTAATTCGAACCGCATTTTGCTGATGTTTAACAATACTTTACAACATGAATCAATGGATGCTTACCGCAATAATGAAAAAATTGGAGCAGCGGTTGACTTTGTTAAAGAATGGGATAAAAGCTTATATCGGTTAGAGAAATCATTCATCAGAAGTGAATCTTATAATAACGCTAATAATGATGCGATGTATTTTGGATATAACGGTATTTCTCATTATTCATCAAGCGAAAAACGACAAGTAATGGAGTACATGCGTAAGATTGGCTTCCATTACAATGGCTTTAATTTTAATTACGCAAATGGTTCAACTTTAGCTATCAACTCTTATTTAGGTATTAAGTATTTATTAGATAAAGGGGATAATCGTAATTTCGATTTTGTGCGCGAGTTACCAATGCTTGATGATGGATTAGCGGATGGGATTAATACCTATGAAAATATATATGTGCTCTCCTTTTTAATGCCCATTGAAAAGACGAATATATCATACGTTGGCGATGGGATTCGACAAAGTGATGATTCAGTGTATTGGTTTGATATGTTTGAATATCAAAATCATTTATTTAAAACGATTACGCGTAGTGTTGTCGATGAATTTGGTAATCCTAAAGACATCTTTAAAAAGGCAACATACACTACAACTTTAAGTAATGTAACTGCGCTAGCAGAACCATATCACTATAAGGTGGGTAGCGCTGGCGACATATATTATGATATAACCCTAGATCAAGACACTAACTATTACTATTATATTAAAGGACCCGTGAGTCAAGATTTAAGGCTTTATGAACGGGGCTCTTTTGTTCGTTATTTCTCGTATCATGGTTATCAACTTAATGGTTTAAGAAGAACAACCCCAACCGCTAAATTAAATGTGAACATTAAAGCACCGCAAGAAAACATCATGCTAAAAGAAGCAATATATTATGAGGACCTAACAATCTTAGGTGAATATATTGCGGCGATTAAAGATATTGCGGACGTTAACATCAAACAAGAAAAAACGTCGCACTATACGGCCGATGTTATTACTAACAAAGATGATCAATATATGCTTTTAACATTACCTTACAATAGAAACTTGCGCGTCTTTGTGGATGGCAAAAGAGTTGAAACCACGACACGCTTTAATATTTTTACGGGTTTTACTATTCCTAGTGAAGGACACCATAAAATCAAAATAAAATACGTCGAATTGACGTATCAAATAGGACTTCCAATTGGTATATTAAGTGCAGTTGGCACGATTGTAGTTACCGTTTTAGCAAAAAATAAAAAGAAAAAAGAACAAGAAGATTAAATCTTAGTTTCTTCACTATTAGTTTCTAATTGCGCAGGTTCAGCGTCTTTCTCCAAGACGTTTTTTGCATCGACCATTAAAGCAATCATTAATCCTAAATTAATAAGAGCGGCTAATCTGACACAATCTTTGTCTAAGAACTTAAAGATATATTGTCCGGTTAAGAAATGTGTATATGTTAATACACTTGAAAACGACATCAGGACCGCATATAGGTATTTTCGTTTATAAATTAATACATAAAGTATTAAAAAGACGTCCGCCATATAGAAATAGCGTTCGTGCATATGTGGTAAGAAGAAGGGGGATACGAGCGAGAATAACACGGAGACAAAGATAATATTCTTTGGTGTAGCGGGCACTTTATAGTGATATAAGAAAAGAAGGGTAATGCCAACAGCAATAAAAGCCACAAAAAGGCCTGCTCCTGCATTAATACCCTCATAAAACTTATTAAATTCAAAGAAGGCATAAATAGATCCCGCGCCATAGTTAGCGTTTTTATAAAGTCCGCTGATTTGGAGTTTGTACATTTCAAAGGGCATGCCAAAAGGAGCCCCAGCTATATAACTAGGAATAAAGGTTAAAAACATCGCCAAAAACATTACCAAGAAATAACGGAGCTTAAACTTTTTATTAAGCCACATAAAGATTAAGACGGGTAAAAAGAATGTTGTTTGCAACTTAGTGGCCGTCGCTAGACCTAAGACTATCATCGCAAGGAAATGTTTATTTTTAAGTAATAACCATAGTGTCCACACAATAAGCGCAACATAGAGTTGATCACATTGTCCCCACACGGCTGAATTAAGAATACTTGTAGGAAAGAAAACTAAGACCGTAAAAGAAATAAGCGAGAAGAACCAGCTTTTATTAAATTCACGAATTAGAAGTATCACCCCAAAAGCAAGTAAATAATCACAAATAATGTTTGTTATTTTAATTGATATATGACCTTCAATTGGAAAGTAAGAAAGAAACGCTAATAAATTAATATAGGCAACGGGATAGTCGCCAGGCTTAGTAATACCAGTCTCTTTCCACGGGTAAGTACCGAGTGCTTTAAAGCCCCCATTTGCTTTTAAGTAGTTAAACCATGTTAAAAGAGCATAACGCATATCACCACTTATGTAGTAAAAAAATGCGATACGGACAATGACTGATGCAATTAAAACAACAGCAAAAACAAGCCACAAATAATGCTTACGGAAGAACTTCATAAATCCTTCATAAAGCATATTAAAGAATGACTCTATTTTTGTATTTACGTTTTGCCATTTAGTTTTAAATGTCTTCATTATAAAATCTCTTACTTAAGTAAAGTTTATCATAGTTTAAAATAAATGCGATTTCGCTCTAAATTACTTTCGCCGCGGTGGGACAAAAGAGACTTCCACCTTACCAGCTTTATTATACACCTGTTTAGTTCTTTTTAAGCCTCTTGATACGAGCATTACATCAATTTTCAAGGTTAAAAGATCAAATACTGATTTTTCCGTTATCATTTTAATGTCTTTCTTAATCATAAATAAAAGCCCCTTTCCGTAGCGGTTTATAATGAGGGGCATTAGTGATAATGTTATGAACCACCTTACTTTTTTATTATACATTAAAGTTGTGATATTCGCCATTTAAAAAACAAAAAAAGTCCCAATGCTTAGGACTTAATTTTATTGTGTTGGTGCAGCCAGTGAGACTTGAACTCACACGGGAATACCATACGCCCCTCAAACGTACGCGTCTACCAGTTCCGCCATGGCTGCGTCGTCTTAAATTATAACAACTTTTGGAAATGTTTCAAAGACAATAATACAAAAGTTAGTCTAATTAGTCTATTCAAGAGTAGAAGTAGTGTCTTTTGCTTCTCTTTCAATTGTTTCTTGTTTCTTTGGTCTAAATAAAATAAGTTTCCGCGTTACGTAGTTATAAATTAAAACAACAAAAGTAGCGACACCGAAGATAAATAAAAACCAAATATAATTGTCTTCCATTGGAATAATTAAATTGCCAACTTCCTTGATGACATAGTTAATTAAAAAACCACCCGCGGATAATAACACAAAAATAATAAAACCTTTCGCTGATCTTGATGTCTTCTTGTTGGCAACATTTTTAAAAACGACAATAACGGAAAGAATATAATTAGTGATAACCCCAAAAATAAATCCAAAAAGGGCCGCAAGAAAGATATTGGGAGTAATAGTAATTGGTCCAATCTTAACGGCTTCCGCGATAGGATAAATAATGTATTGGATAAGGGAACTAACCCCTAGATCAACTAAAGTACAAATAACTCCAACAATAATAAAACGAAGTATTTCTGCTTGATTTTTCTTGTCTTTTAAAAACGCTTTGAGCATAGTTTCTTGAATCCTTTCATCGGTAAATATTATATTATCATTTTTTGACTAATATAGCGGTCATTTTCACTATAAATAGTGACATAATAGCAAAATAGTCACAGAATTGATATAATTATGGCGGTAAATAAAGGAGATTATTATATGCGAAAAATATTAATTGAAACATCAGCGCGCCACATTCATCTCAGTGAAGCAGATTTAGAAACATTATGTGGGAAAGGGGCCAAATTAGAAGTCCGTGGACCACTTAGCCAACCGGGCCAATTTTCGACGCCGACACGTTTAACTATCGTTGGCCAGAAGCGAAATATTGAACGTGTTACTGTTTTAGGTCCAACGCGCAAAGAAACCCAAGTTGAAATTTCACAAACAGATGCATTCACATTAGGCATTGATGTTCCCATTCGTGAAAGCGGTGATATTAAAGGAACGCCTGGCGTTACCCTTATTGGTCCAGCGGGCGAAGTCACTCTTGATAAGGGGATAATTATTGCTAAGCGCCATATCCATATGACGCCAGCGGACGCTAAAAAATTTAATGTTACTAATGGTGAAGTAGTCGGTGTTCGAGTTAAAACGCCAGAACGCAGCCTAGTTTTTGAAGACGTTGTTATTCGGGTTCGTGATGACTTTGCTTTAGCGATGCATATTGATACTGATGAAGCTAATGCAGCGGGCATAAAAGGCGAAGTTTACGGCGAATTAATTAAATTAGGGTAATCCTTAACGCTTAATATTAATAAACTTTAAACATCTCTATTGAGATGTTTTTTGTTTCTAATTCTCTTTTTAATAACATATTTTGCTTATTGGTAATTACTTTTAAGCCTAAATATGCCACAATAAAAGTGGAGGAATATTATATGTATAATTATGACGTAATTATTGTCGGTGCGGGAACCGCAGGCACTTATTTTTCCTATTTGCTTGGAAAACGAGGTCTTAAAGTTCTCGTTATCGATAAAGACTCGGAAAAAAATCTAGCGAAACGACTAGATATTTTCCATTTCACCACCCAATCATTTGCCCGCTTTAATTTGCCAGAATCAAAAGCGGGTGACCCCGAATTTGTTTCCAAATTTTCGTACATTTATTCACGCTCGGCGCTTGATAATTACGAGAAGAAAAATTTCCTGGAAGTTCATGTTATGCACTTACCTTTATTTATTCAAAGGTTGCGAAACAAAGCGTTGAAGGAAGGAGTGGAATTTAGATTTTCCACGGAATTTAAAGGTTTACTTTACGATGATAAGCAAAGAATCAATGGCATCGAAACAAAAGCTGAAGAAAAAATACGCGCACGTCTTGTCGTTGATGCTTCAGGTATTCCAAGTGTTGTTCGAACAGTAGTCAAAGATCCGTATATGGAAAACTTCCCTATCGGACCCCGTGACAAGTTTTATGTGTTCTTAAAATATGTGAAGTTAAAAGATCCGAAAGTTAAAATTGATATGTCCCTAAGTTGGCCCTATTATAAGGGTTGGATTGCTCCGCAACAAAATAAAGATGGAGCCATTGTTGGGGTCGGCGCTAATATATCGGTTGATTATGCGCGGAAATGCATGAAAAAGTTTGAAGATAGTATTAAACTTCCTGAATACACTTTACAATATGAAGAATGGGGAGCCACACCCTATCGTCGTCCGCCTTATAGTTTTGTGACAGACGGATTCCTTGTTTTAGGAGATGCCGCCTGCTTAACACAACCAATGAATGGTGAAGGTATCACCTCGGCGTGGGTGCAATCAACTCCCGCGGCGGACATTGTTGCCGAAGCTCTCAAAGATCGTAAGTATCCAACTAAAGAAGCCCTTTGGCCAATCAATGTTATGTATCAAACAGGTGAAGGTGCTGAATTTGCTGGGCAACGTGCGCTTCTTGTTGGGGCCGTTAATATGACTAAAGCCGATAATGATTACTTATATGCGAACGGTATTATCTTTAAGAGTGATGACGAAGAAGTAAAAGGTAGTGTCGCGGGCAACTTAATTAAAGGAGTGTTAAAAGGTAAATTTACTTTAGCCGCTCTTCGTAGTTTGATGCGCGCAAGCGGTACTGGTAATAAATTAACTAAACACTATAAAAAATATCCAACAACACCAGAAGGTTACTTAAACTGGAAGAAAAGAGCTGATTGTCTATGGAAAAAAGCCGGTTCCATGGCTGATAATGTTAAAGATGCAGAGGAATAATAATGCTACGAAACAATAATAATACTAAACCGAAAAAGACAGTAAACGGTCTTCATCCTGTTCGCTTCTGGATTATCGTGACCGTTATGGGTCTAGCTGGACACTTGTGTTGGAACATTGAAAACCAATGGTTTAATACATTTGTGTACGCTAAAATTGGTGGCGATGTTTCGATTGTGACATGGATGGTTATTGTCAGTGCCACAGTTACGACTTTGTCTACCTTTATTTTTGGAACCCTAAGTGACCGAATGGGTAAACGGAAACGCTTTGTATCAATTGGTTATATTTTATGGGGTGTTGCGACGATTTTGTTTGGTTTAACAGAGTTTGCTCGCAGTTCAGGAATTGGTTTCTTAATTTCACTTACAGGTTTTTTAGTTGTCTTTACTGATGCTGTGATGTCCTTCTTAGGGTCGCTTGCTTTTGATGCAGGCTATACGACATGGGTTAATGATTACACGGATGAAACAAACCAAGGGCAAATTGGGGGCGCTTTTGCGGCGCTTCCTGTTTTGGGTACAATTATTGGTACCGTCATTGGTGGTATTTTGGTTAATATTGGTAATCCCACTGTTGGAACGGAAAGTTATAATCCAAGTCTCGATAATTATCAATTATTATTTTGGGGCATGGGCATTTTTGTTATTCTCATTGGAATTGCTTCCATCTTCTTGATGAAAGATGCACCAGACATTAAACCACATAAAGAAGGTTCATATTTTAAGCAATTTGCCCAAGTCTTTAATTTTAAAAAATTAAAAGGTCACAAAGAAAATAAAGAAATGTTCTTAGCGTGTCTTGTGGCTTGTTTCTTTTTCATACCATTTAACTTTTACTTTGTGCATATGGGGAACTGGTTAATTTATGATATTGGATTTACCGCTGGAGATATGGGTCTAATTGAAGGAATTGCTCTCATATTTTCCGTGCTAATTACCATTCCGTTTGCTAAACTAATTAATCGAAATCGAATTCCACTTGTGGCCCTTGTTGCTATCTTAGTAAACGCAATTGGCTTAATAATGCTTTTCACCTTCATTAAAGATCCAAGCAATGTTGATAATAGTAGTGCCTTCAATCTTAAAAACGTTCCCTTGTTCGTTGCGGTCTTCTTAGTGGGAGCGGGTTATGTTTTAATTACCCAAACATGTATGGTGTGGGTCCGTGGCCTTTTTCCAAAAGAAAATCGCGGACAATTTGAAGGGATTCGTTCATTATTCTTTACCCTTCTCCCCATGTTTATTGGTACATTAGCGGGTAATTTTATTATTAAAAATACAAGTCATAGCGAACAGCTAGACTTATATGGAAATCCGATTGATGTTCCCCAAGAAAACTTATTTCTCTTTGCGGGATTAATGGTTTTACTGACAATCGTTCCGTTAGTGTTTGCGTGGCGTGCTTATGATAAGCGGTTAAAAGAACAACGTTCGCTCGCGGATAAAATTGAAATTGTTGAACTTGAAAAATAAATAAATAACACACTGCAAGACGACAGGGATGAATGCAGCATCCCTGTTTTTATTGTTTTATAATATTAATATTATTGCTTTAATAAACCGACTTATTTTGCTATACTAACAATGACCTTATCAAGAACTACATTGTGGCATTCTTGTAGTAGCAACTCTTATGAACATAAGTAAGTGCTGGCCAAAGGCAAATCTTGTAACGATAAGGAAAGTGTTAAATTACTTTCCTTGCGAAAGTAATTTTAATTAACGGAGGAACAATTATGGCTAAATATCGATTATTTACCAGCGAATCAGTAAGTGAAGGACATCCTGATAAAGTATGCGATCAAATTAGTGATGCGATTTTAGATGCGGTTTTAGCTATTGATCATAAGGCGAAAGTAGCGTGTGAAGTATTTGCCACTAAAAACTTTGTACTGATAAGTGGTGAAACTTCCTTAGCGGAAAAAGATGCGCCTGATTACGCGGCGATTGCTCGTGAAGTCATTAGCGATATTGGCTATACGGATCCCGCTTTACATTTCAGCGCGGATGAAGTTGAAGTAGTTATTAAAATGAATAATCAAAGTAGTGATATTGCCCAAGGGGTAAATCAACCGCGACCCGAAGATCAAGGCGCTGGTGATCAAGGAATTATGTTTGGGTACGCAACTAATGAAAGTGAGGGTTTAATGCCGCTGGCGATTGTTATTGCTCATAAATTAATGCGAGTGGCTACCAAAATGCGCAAAGATGGCGAATTCCCTGGTGCACGCCCCGATATGAAGTCGCAAGTGACCATGCGTTATTATGAAGATGGGCACTCTGAAATTGACACCATATTAATGAGTGTCCAGCATGATGAAGATGTTAATTTTAAAGACTTTAAAAAGTTTATCCATCAAAATATTATGGTGCCAATTGCTAGGAGTTTTGGAATGAATACAGATTTCAAATATTTAGTTAATCCCACTGGTCGTTTTGTTATTGGGGGACCGGCGGGTGATACGGGTTTAACTGGTCGCAAAATAATTGTTGATACGTATGGTGGATATGCCAAACATGGTGGCGGTGCTTTCAGTGGGAAAGACCCAAGCAAGGTTGATAGAAGTGCAGCGTATTATGCCCGCTATATTGCTAAAAACTTAGTAGGGTCAGGGGTGTGTGAAGAAGTCGAAATTCAACTAAGTTATGCTATTGGTGTGCCAGAGCCATTAAGTATTGCGGTTGACACTTTTGGAACAGGAAAAGTTCCAAATGACGTCATTTTAGCGGCAATTTCCAAGTATTTTGACTGTCGCCCCGGGATGATTACACAAGAATTTAGCTTGCGAAAACCAGCTTTTAAATATCGTGACTTAGCCGCTCATGGTCATTTTGGACGCCCCGATATTAATATTCCATGGGAGCGTTTAGATAAAGTTAAAGTGCTTCAAAGTTACTTTAAAAAACATTTAGTGTAAATCAAGTCTTTCTAGTTTATAAATTAGATTAGGCATGGTAAAATAAAGGTACATAAGCCATCTCTTGATAGAAAGGAAACGATAAATGAAATATCAAATTGTTGGCAAAAACATCGTCGTTACCGACGCAATAAGAAATGCGTTAGAAAAGAAACTTTCCCGCATGGACAAATACTTCGTTATCGGTGATGATATCGACTGTCGCGCAGTGGTATCCAAAATCCGTTCGACCGCAAAAGTTGAAGTGACAATCTTCACCAAACATATGATCTTCCGGGCCGAGGAAACTGATCCAGATCTCTATTCAGCCTTTGATAAGGCGATTGATTCATTAGAAGGGCAAATGCGTAAACTTAAAACGAGGCTTAGTCGACGCAACCGCGTTGGTTTGGGAGAAGCAATTGCTCAAGCTATTGCCTTTGATAATATTGAAGGTGAAGCGGTCGATGAATCTGAACACAAAGTTGTCCGTCTTAAATCAATTTACTTAGAACCAATGTCACTTGAAGATGCGATTATGCGAATGGAAGCTTTGTCTCATAAATTCTTCCTCTACCTTGATGCGGAAGATAATTTAATTTCACTCCTCTATATTCGCAATGATGGTGGTTACGGCATTATTCAGGCTGAAAACAAAATTAAATAATCGTTAAGAGCGAAAATTACCCAAAGTTAAGAGGCTAGGCAGGTCCTAGCCTTTCTTTATTTTCATCGTAATAAATTATTTATTGTATAATTATTACGCTATGGGAGAAAATTATAAATTACTCGCAACTGACTTAGACGGAACGCTTTTCTACCCGAAGCGCCCCGTTTCCCTCATTTCGAAAAAGAATAAGAGATTTTTAAATAAATTTATAGATGAGGGTAATAAAGTCGTCCTAGTTACAGGACGGAGTCCTGATTTTACTAAGCGTGTCTTTGAAGTTTTAGGACGCGAAGTTGATGTGATTGGGATGAATGGGGCCTATACGATTATTGATGGTCAAATTAAAGACGAACATTTCCTTGATTTCCACGTTGAAGAAATGCTCTATGACCTTAACACGATGTTCCCAATCTTAGGATCAATGCTTATATCGCAGAAGTATCCGCTTTTAATATCAACGCCTCCAGTGGGTAAGTTTATTGAAATTTTCTATCATATCTATTATAAGTTGATGGGGCGTTACGCTGAAGATTATCATTTCTCC
Organism: Tenericutes bacterium ADurb.Bin239; assembly: GCA_002069815.1. Taxonomy (GTDB): domain Bacteria; phylum Bacillota_I; class Bacilli_A; order RFN20; family CAG-826; genus UBA1361. The sequence continues at coordinate 18,204 of MWCB01000017.1, forward strand.
AATGAAGAATTTTTAAAAGAAATTAAATCCAAACATGTTTACAAGATAATGTTATTTTTTGGAATATCGCGCCGTGGCGAAAGAAAAGCAGCAGAAGCTAACCGCTATTTACGCAAACATTACCCCGACCAATTTGAAGCAAGTTGGACCGGCGGATTTATTGAAATAACCCCAGCGGGAGTTTCAAAAGCCAATGGGATTAAAGCGTATGCGGAAGCCAAAAATATTTCTGCGGAAAACGTTTATGTTGTGGGTGATTCTGGAAATGATATTTCAATGTTTAACGCATTTTATGAACGTTCTTTTTGTATGAAGCATTCACATAAAAAGGTGAAAAAGTACGCTAAAACGATTATTCGTCGCTTTCATCACTTAGAAAAATATTTATAGAAAGAGGTAATTATGAATACAGTTACACAATATATCCTTGGTATCTATCAACTTAACATGATTATCCGTGATACGGTGACTTATGTTGCCCCCCGCAAAGATCAAAAGTTTAGTAAGGAAATTTATGAACACCGCGCTCGTAGTTTTGAACTTTTAACCGCGGAAGGCTCACCGTTTGCTCATTTTATTTCCATCAATCAAGAAAAAGCGGAAAAGTTAGTGCAAAACATTGAAGAATTTAAAAAAGAAATGTATTCACCTGAATCACGTATCTTTAAAGTTGTGGGTGATGAAGTAGAAGTTGATCATAAGATGCATTATCGCGTCTATGAAATGAGTGTAGGTATCTACCAAACACTACTTGATGTCTTAATTGGCTACTTAAAATATGCTAAAGACAATAAACAATTAGAACATCGCATTGATGAATTAATTAGTGCCGATGAATATTACTTTCGAAGTTTAGCGTATTTCGCCATCATCAATGATGTCTTTAAACTTTTCAAGGAATTTAGTGATGTGATGCATCAACATAAAGGCGAACCAAACCCAGTCGCTAAGTTTATTAATGAAGATATCAATAAAATGGTTCAACTCATTGCGTTCATGAATAAGCATAATAAAGTGACAAATTTAACCTTCAAAAAAATGACGGACTTAATTAATGCTTTTGTCGAACATATGGGCGGACAACGTGAATTGCCAGAAGGTAAAGGATTCCCAGAATTATTCACGGAATTAAATGATTTTGCGCTTAAGACACTCCAAGATGCTGAAAACAACTGGCGCGCCCTATTTATTCCAATTGCCAAAGAATATCAAGATGAAATTAATAAAAGAGAAAGGAAAAATCCCGAAGATTTATCGTAAAGATGAGAAAAACAGCACTTATATTTGATTCCACTGCTATTATTGCTGAAGAACATATCAAAAAATATGATATTAGTTTCGTTTCGTTAAATGTTGCAATTGAAGGCGTAAATTTCCGGGCTTTGGATATTAATGAAGAAGAATTTAAAAATAAATTTTATACTTATAAAAGCGTTAAAAGTGGCTCACCATCTGTTTTTGAATTTATTAGTGCTATCAACGATAAATTTGATAAGGGATATAAAGAAGTTGTCGTTATCACTTTGTCGAGCGGGCTAAGTTCAACCCATGCGGTTGCGGCTTGTGCCATTGAAAATTTAAGTCCCGAACGCAAAGCTAAAACATTTTTACATGATTCTAATAATGCCTCAGTTGGGATTGAACCACTGATGTATTCACTTCTTGAACTCTTAGATAAAGATCCAAGTGCCGCGGAACTTATTAAGGCCCTTGAAGTTCGTGCTCCCCAAAGTCGCGTATTATTTGAAATTGATAACTTGCGGCACTTATACCGTGGTGGGCGGCTCAATCCTCTTAAATATTTTATTGGCATGGCTTTAAAAATTAAACCGCTTATTGAGTTTGAGAATGGTGAATTAAAAGTTATTGGGCAAAACCGAAGTCGACGCAAAACGATGGATACAATTTTAGGTAAGATTGATGGCTTTGTCCAAAAATTTAAAAATGTGTATGTTGGTTTATTTACATACGCGACTGATGATAATATATTTAAAGCAATTTATGGTATAATCAAAGAACGATGGCCGCAAATTAAGATTAACTTTACTAAGAAAATATGTCCGGTCTTTACAACCCACCTTGGTATTGATGGCTATTCAGTTGCGGTTGTAAGCTACAATTAGGAGGAAAATATGGCGAAAAGAAAAAATAATGGTGGAGAGTTAACCCTTTACATTGTTTATGCAGTTATTGCCCTTGCGGGTTTAACCTTAGCAGTCTTACATATGGTGGGCATGAATATTACGAACATTGAAAATCCACTCCGTATCGCTGACGAAAAGTTTGCCGAAAAGATGAAAATGAGTTTTCTCGTCTTTGGTTCATTGCTCGTCGTCTGTGCGGGCGTTTTAAGTGCAATCACCTTAGCGATTAACGGCAATCGCGCCGAGTTAGAAGAAGAAAAAAGAGCCCGGCGTCGTCAGCGGATGGCTCTTGAAGATTTTAGTGAATTAGAATAATAATAATAATAATATTTTTTAAATATGCACTACTAGGCGACTGGTAGTGCTTTTATTTTATTCATAAGATAGCGCGCAAATGTAAGATAATCTTCACTATATTTTTTAAAGTCAATATGGAGTTTCGCGCTTTGTCCGTTTAAATGTTTTTGTAAGGCAACAACATGCCACTGTAAAACTTGGAAAAGACGATGGAACTTGACGCGTCTAATTTCGTGCGGAAAAGCTTTTCGACCTAAATAATAATCAAGTAAAGTGAGACTATCATTAAAATCAATATTACCAAAACTAGCAATATCAAAATAGATGTCATTCATCCCCGCAAATTCAAAGTCAAGTAAAGTATAATCAGTGTCATTTTTCACTATGTTTGTGCGTTGGGCATCTCCATGAGTGAACACTAAATCTAAATCTTTATAAGTCGTGGCGTTTTCCTTTAACCAAAAGGCCTTAATTTCAAAATATTCTGGAGTTAAGCACCCTTTTACTAATGTTTCATACTTTTCTAAACGTTGTATTTGACCATAGTCAACCCCTTCAATTGGTAGTTTATGCAGTTTATGTAATTCGTGCGCAACCCCAACATAGTCTTCACTTGTTAAGTCATTTGTTAAATTATGACCAGGGATGTATTCTGCGATTTTAATACCCGTATCAGTGTCATAAAATAAGGTCTTACTAGTGATATTAAAAGGTTCAAGCAGAAAGAGATGTAATTTTTCAGTGGGATAATCCACGAAAACCTTCCCTTCTAAATTGGCGATTCGGATAACGTAATCTTGCCCATTAATAATAACGTGGTAAGTGTAATTGCTCATTCCACCTAAGAAGCGTTCTTGATATTCTAAGGTAATATTATTTGTGCCCAGATATTTCTTAAAAGTATTAACAATTTTCTCTTTATGCATGGATATATCATACTACTTAATAACGAAATTTGTTATTATTAAGTATGCGCGCTGGTAGCTCAGTGGATAGAGCAATCGCCTCCTAAGCGGTAGGTCGGAGGTTTGAATCCTCCCCAGTGCGCCACTCTTTTTATGAAAAAGCATTATTATACATTACGACCACAGCCATTTAACCGTATAAAAGAAGGACGCAAAAAAATTGGAATGCGTCTTTTTGATGATAAACGACAAAATTTAAAAGTGGGTGATGTTATTTGTTTCACAAATACCGAAACGAACGAAGAACTAAATGTTGAAGTTTTAGCGCTCACCCGGTTTAAAGATTTTAATGAACTTTACGCGGCTTTTACACCCCTTGATTTAGGTTATTTAGAAGCAGAAACCATTTCCCCCCAAGATATGGAAAAATACTATTCAGCGCGCCAAATTATGAAGTTTGGTGTCCTAGCGATTCGGATAAAGGTTCTCAATAGTGAAAATGTTTGACAACATTCTTAAATAGTATTATTATAAACAAGCAATTAGGGGCCGTAGCTCACCTGGGAGAGCGCCTCCATGGCATGGAGGAGGTAGCGAGTTCGATCCTCGTCGGCTCCACCATTATTGCTAGTTACTCGATATTTGGATTCTTCGCTAAATGTCGAGTTTTTTTAATAAAGTATTAGTGACACTAATTTGATAAACTATAAATATGAAAAGAAAAACATATTTACGCAACCAAACAATCTATCAAATCTACGTTCGTAATCATACGGCGGAAGGGACTTTTGTCGCTTTGATTAAAGACTTACCAAGAATCAAGGAGCTTGGTGTTGACATTCTCTATTTACTTCCGATTCATCCCATTGGAAAAGTAGCCCGGAAAGGGAAATTAGGGAGTCCTTACGCTATTAGTGATTACTATTTAATTAATCCTGAACTAGGTACCCTTGAAGATTTCCAAGTCTTCCTTAATATCGCCCATTCTTATGGCTTTAAAATTATGATTGATATTGTGCTCCATCACACTAGTCCCGACGCCGAGTTATTAAAAGAATATCCTGAATTTTACTTTTATAAAAATGGCAAACTTGGCAATAAGGTAGGAGAATGGAGTGATATTATTGATCTTGATTACCATAATCGTGAACTTTGGGACTATATGGCGGAGATGCTCATGTACTGGGCTGATCTTGGAGTAGATGGATTTCGCGCTGATGTGGCCCCGCTTGTCCCCCTTGCTTTTTGGGAATATGTTAGAGCTAAACTCGATGTTATCAATCCTGATTTAATTTGGTTAAGCGAATCAGTGGAACCACATTTTATTACTAACTTACGCGCCGCAAATCATATTGCGCACGATGACGTTGAACTTTATAGTGCGTTTGATATTTTATATGACTATGATGTTTATCCTTCGCTTAAAGCTTACTTAGAAGGCAAAAAGGCACTTAAAGATTATTTAGATGGTGTCCGTTATCAAGAAAAGAATTATCCTAATGGTTATTTAAAAATTAGGACCATTGAAAATCATGACACTTCCCGAATTGCCGCACTTTGTAAGAATGAACAAATTTTGCGTAATGTTACGGCATGGTCTTTCTTCCAAAATGGAGTGGGCTTTATTTATGCAGGTCAAGAAGTTAAAGCCAAGCATCGTCCCACCTTATTTGATATTGATAAAGTTGATCTAACGATTAAAGATCAAGATTACTATGATTTCATCACCTTACTAGTGGAAATGAAGAAACATCCCGTTTTTGCCGAAATTTCATCCTTTAACATTATTGGTGATGGTGAAGATGATGTTATTATTTCTAATATTAAATCACTAGTAGAAAAAGCTTATGGTTTCTTTAATTTAGGGAAAAAAGCTAAAGTCGTTAAAACTAAATTAAGTGATGGTGAATATATTAACATCATTGATAATAAAGAAGTTATTGTTAAAAACGGGGCACTAAAAATTAGCGAACCAATTATCATTATTGAAGAATAATATTAACGCAGTGTTAAAATAAATGACAGGCAGCCATGGCGGAATTGGTAGACGCGCAAGTTTCAGACGCTTGTATTGAAAGATGTGGGGGTTCAAGTCCCTCTGGCTGCACCAGTCTTATGGGAACATCCAATAATTATTAATGTGTGGTTAGGCAACTAATCACATTTTTAAATTAAGGTTTAATTATATTAATATACTTAGAAAATTGATCTAATTATTGGAAAATCTTTAAATATTACAATATCGCTTGAATTAAGAGTTAGCGACGGCTAACATAGACTTGTTAGCAACGGCTAACTGGAGCAGACAATGATACTACCAATAGCAAGTCCAGAACGCGATTATGTCATTTTAGAAGTAATTGGAGCCGATAAGCTTCGGCACTATTTAGCGTCGCTTGGAATTATTAAGGGCAGACCTTTAAGGATCATGTCACAAGGAAAAGGCGGCACTATTATTTTAGTAAATGAAACGCGCCTCGCGCTCAACTACGATATTGCTAAGTTAATTATCATTGCTTAAGGAAGGACAAAATATGACTGAAGAACAACTTAATATTGAAATTGGGAATTTAGCTAAACTAAGTCTTGTTCCAATTGGCACAAGTGGAATTATTCAGGAAGTGTATGGTGAAGGACGCTTACGTCGTCGTCTTCTTGATATGGGACTTACACCTGGGACCGAAGTTTTTTTAAGAAAAAAGGCGCCACTAGGAGATCCGCTTGAATTAACCTTACGTGGTTATGAACTTTCAATACGAAAAAATGAAGCGGAATTAATTATCATTGCTATTACTGATCTTGATAAGAAAGGGGAAAAATAAAATGCAAAAAAGAATAAGAGTCGCCCTTTTAGGTAATCCAAATTCAGGGAAAACGACCCTTTTTAATAGTTTAACAGGTGCAACTGCCTATGTTGGGAATTGGCCCGGTGTCACCGCCGAAAAAAGAAGTGGAACCTATTATTTTAAAGGCAGGGGAAAAAATAAAGAAGGTATTGAAATTATTGATTTACCAGGTATATATTCTCTATCACCCTATACTCTTGAAGAAGTAATCTCGCGTAACTATATCTTAAAAGAAAAACCAGATGTTGTTATTAACGTGATTGATGCCACAAACTTAGAACGCAATCTTTATATGACAACCCAACTTTTAGAGATGGATGTTCCTGTCGTTTTAGCGCTTAATATGGTTGATGCGCTTAAAGAAAGCGGTAAGACAGTTGATTACACTAAATTACAAGAATTATTGAAAGTACCTGTTGTTCCAATCTCTGCTTTACGGGAAAAGGGATTACATGACTTAATGTTGGTCACTAAAAAAGAAGCAAGTAATAAGCGCGCAGCTTATACGGTTATTGATGATGAAATAATTGATAAAGTCGTAACGATTTATAAGAAATATCGAGTTGCTAATCCGTTATTTCACGCGATAAAAGCTTTAGAAAAAGATGAAATTGAAGAAACCGAAAATAAAGAAGCTTATGCTGATGTTCAAACTTTACTCGCTACTGATAAAAAAGACTATGAAGCAGTAATTGCCGATCTCCGTTATCAGTATTTAACACCGTTATGCGCTAAAATAAGTACCAAACCACATCGTAGTCAAAAAGAAAAGTGGACCAAGTCCGACCGAATTGACAATGTTTTAACCCATAAGATATGGGGAATAGTCATAATGCTTGTTACCCTCTTCTTTGTATTTAACTTTACTTTTAGTGGGGATTTATTTTTCTTAGGAGCCTTTGGTGTTAATTTTGGCGAAGGCTACGAAGGTTTAATTAAAATTGTTGTAGATGGTGAAGAATTTAGACCATTTGCTGGTTTATTTTATACCGATGGCGGGATAAACTCAATTGGCGAATTTTTCCACATTATCGCCGGCGATAATGAAACGGGTGTTTTAGGTTTAATTTCATTAGGTGTTAAGTCACTATTACTTAAATGGAATAGCCCCGATTGGGTTGTCGGCTTTTTCTATGATGGGGTTTTAAACGGAGTGAGCGCCGTCTTAGGTTTTGTCCCGCAAGTTATGATTCTCTATACTTTCTTTTCAATTATGGAAGATAGTGGCTATATGGCGCGGATTGCCTTTATGCTTGACCGTATTTTTCGTCGATTTGGTGTGTCAGGTCGCGCTTTTATCCCCATGATTATGGGCTTTGGGTGCGCTATTCCGGCAATGATTAATGCGCGGACATTAGCAACGGAAAAAGAACGAACAAAAACAATTCGGGTTATTCCTTTCTTTACCTGTGGGGCAAAAGCTGAATTTATCGCAATTATTGCCGCGGCTCTATCCGTAGCAATCGGAGTTGATGCTGGTTTATTCACATTTTCGATGTATATTTTAGGGATTATTGTGGCTATTATATCGGTTATTGTCATGAATAAGACAACGCAGCGTGAACAAGTACCCCCTTTTATCATGGAATTACCGCCTTATCATACTCCGCAATTAAAATCGCTAGCTCTCCATGTTCATAATAAAGCAAAACATTTCGTCATAAAAGCTTTCACCATTATTTTAGCCTCAACAGTGGTGATTTGGTTATTGTCGAATTTTAACTGGAATTGGCAAATGGTGGATGAAAATGGAACGGGTTCAATTTTACAAAACTTAGGTGCCTTTATTCAACCACTATTTACACCACTTGGCTTTGGTATGCAGGCTGGCGAACATGGGTGGACATTAACCGTTGCATCAATTCAAGGAATCGTAGCAAAAGAAAACGTGACCGCTACTGCGGAAACGCTTGCTAGTGTTGTTGGAGTGGATGGGTTTACTGGTATTGTCCAAGCCACAGGGCTTAGTGCTGCTGCGGTGTTAGCGTTTAGTGTCTTTAACTTATTAACGATTCCGTGCTTTGCCGCGATTGCAACAGCGAAAACAGAGTTAGGTAATCGTAAGACGTATATTTGGACCATTGTTTATTGGTTCTTATTAAGTTACGTTTTAGGGGCTATTACATATGTTAGTTTCCGCTATGTGTGGACACTAGCTATCAGCGTTCCAGTTACGGTTGCTTTGATAGTGTTACTTATTATTTATGATCGTTATAAAAGAAGACAAGAGTTAGCGATTGAGAACTAATAGCGAAGGATTTTAAATATGTTACATTGGACCGAAATATTTACTATTATCTTTATCGTCATCGTTTTAATTAGCGTTAGTGCTTATCTTATTAAACAGCGAAAAAGCGGTAAGGTAGGATGCAGTGTTAATTGTGGGCATTGCCCCACTAAGCAAATTGATATAGTAGCGTATTATCGTAAACATTATAAATAAGGTTAGTACTGAGGAAATATAATTAAAAAGGGACACATGTCCCTTTTTTGCATAATTTAATTAATAAATTTATTTATCTTTTATATGCCTTTTAAGGGCTTCAAACGATTCTTCACTTATGATATGTTCAATTTCACAAGCGTCATTAGCGGCCGTTTCTTCACTAACGCCAAGGGTGATAAGAGCTTTAGTCAACACATCATGACGGTCATAAAGACTCTTCGCGGCATCTAAGCCTTTTGGTGTTAAAAAAATATGACCTTCATCATTAATACTAATATAGTTGTCCTTGCGTAAATTACCAACCGCGCGGCTGACACTTGGTTTTGAAAAATTCATGTATTCAGCAATGTCTATAGAACGGACTGGATGAATCTTTTTTGTAAGAATATATATAGTCTTTAAATACATTTCGCCTGATGGTTTTAATCCCATATCATCAACGTCTCCTCGAATATGAATTTCCTACATTCAAAATAACATAACACTATTGAAAAAGCAACGATACAAAATTTTAGAAACGTAATTTATACAAATAGGAACGAATGTAAATGTGTCTAAATATTAGCAAAATTGATGAAGATAACACCTAACGTAGAAGTGGTAAGAAAAACTATTTATTTTTAAGAAATTCTTCAAGTGCTTCTCTTGGTAGCGGTCTTGAATAATAATACCCTTGGATTTCATCACAACCAATCTCTCTTATTAAAGCTGCTTGTTCCTTTGTTTCGACCCCTTCAGCGGTAATCGCAGCTTTAAGCGCTCGCGCTAATGAAATAATCGTTTTCACAATGACACTCTTCTTTTCTTCGAAAGTAATATCATCAACAACGCTTTTATCTATTTTTATGCGATTAAAGGGTACGAGTTGTAAATGGTGAAATGATGAATATCCTTTACCGAAATCATCAATAGCAATATTTATGCCAGCTTTTTTTAATTCGGCTAATTTTGCAATTGTATCCGCGAAATTTTGGGATAATAAGCTTTCAGTAACTTCAAGTTCAACATATTTTGGGTCTACCTTGTGTTTCTTTATTAGTTTTAAAATATTATTAACGAAATTTTCCTTACGAAATTGGGCAATTGATAAATTGATAGAAAAGCGAAGTGGCGGAAAACCTTTTGCGACAAGGCGGTTATGTTCTTTAAGCGCCTGTTCTAGGACCCATAACCCGACATCATGGATTAAGCCAGTTTGTTCCAGCATTGGGATAAAGACATCAGGCGGCACTCTCCTACCTTCATCTGTCGTCCAGCGAAGGAGTGCTTCAACTCCCACTACTTTTTCGGCGCAACAGCTAATTTGCGGTTGAAAATGCAAATCAAACTCTTTATTTTGCATTGATTTAAAAAGTTTATTCGTGAGAAAAGTATTTTCCTCAATATGGCTTTTTAGTTGCTCCGAACAAAACACAAGTTTTGTGTCAGATGTTTTCGCGGCATATCCCGCTAAGTCAGCATTTTGTAAAAGAGTATCCGCATCTTTTCCGTCGTCAGGATAACTCGCTACCCCAATCGCGGTAGTAACAAATAATGATTCAATTCCTTCTTTAGGTAGAATGGGATTAGCAAAAACATCGACGATTTTATTGGCGCACATCTCAATTTGTTCCGTGGTTTCGGCAATCGGCATAACAATAATAAATTTGTCCTCCGCGACTCGCGCGAGAGTACAACCTTCTTTCATTAGTTTTTTAAGAATTAATGCTGATTTTATTACGACTTGTTCGCCAATATTTTGCCCAAAACTATCGTTTATCATCCTTAGATTTTCAAGTTCAATATTAAAAATAACTAACTTATCCGACTCTTTTCTATTATCCAAAAGTTGCTCTAAGTTTTTTCTAAGCATATTTCGGTTCGGTAATTTGGTGGATTTGTCAAAATAGGCGAATTCGTATAGCCTTTCTTCATACAAGATTTTTTTAATTGTATCGCCCAAGATATTGGCAAGTATTTTCAAAAAATGCAATCGACTTTCCGTAAATCTTTTATCACTTGGATTTTTGTATTCAATAACAAAGAAACCTTTTGATTTTTTATCAATTACTATTGGTAGTGCAAAGAAGGAGTTAATTCCTCTTTCGATGAAAAAATTTCTTTGATAACCAGTTTCAACAACAGAAAGGGTGGTAACATCTTCGCACAAGATAGGGGTGTTTTGTGAAACTAGCGGTTTTACTTCAGGGAAATTGGCTGTTTTAAATGTTGTTCCGCGTTCAAAAGGAGATGATTCTCTTTCATCCGCCATATATACGTTAAGAATCTTTGCATTTTCATAATTTTCGTCTAACTCAAATAAGTAGGCGCTGTCAAAATTGAGAATTTCAGCAGTCATTACGAACATTTCATCAACTTTTGTTCTAACATTATCCCGATCAACGGAAATGAAGTTTGTTGAAACTTTTTCAAGAATTTCTTGTTCTTTTGAAAAGCGTTGATATCCGCGTAATTTTGAAGCATATTCTTTCGTAATATATTGCACCGCAAAATAAGAAAGCACGATGATAAAAAGTCTTTTCATATATTGGGCGCTATTGATAACAGTGGATACTTCGGGATAAATAATCCAAAGAATAATTTGAGTTGCAACAGTAACTAACAAAAAGAATAAAGTATGGCGTTTACTGTCAAGAATAATGGAATAAAGGAGAAATACGATATATATTGCCCATACGGTCGATGCTCCAATATTGACATCTTTTATTATGAAAAAACTCATACCGACTACGCTTGTTATGAGAAAAAGAAGATTTTGAACGCTGTGTTTTTTAAAACGAGGTATAAATAGTAAAAATACCCCAAAAAGCCACACAATTAAAGAGAGCAAAAGTTCATTTAGGAAGTTGCCTTTTGCAATAAAGTGTCCAGTAAAAAAAGATCCAGCGGCCCCGATGGTAAATATCGCTGCTGCTGTTTGAAATAAACGTAATCGGTTTTCATCTTCTTGGGTTGAATGGGATTCGGAAGGAGAAAAATCCTTTCTTATTGTTTTTTCAATTAGTACGCCAAATTTTCTAAGTGTTAAAAATAATAAGATTGCGGGCGAGACTAATAATACGATGGCTATTTTTGGCATTTCCATAAATCCCCATACGCGCGGAAAAACGTCAGTAGTTATACCTAGAAGAAAGCATATCACTACGGATATTATGAAATATGTTACATATCGTTTGATGGGAGAAGTAGATTCCAATTTTTTCCACCATCGAATAAGTAATATAACAGCGGTGAGTGAATAAACAGAAGCATATAAAGCAATCCAAATTGGTCCAATATTCGCGGTAAGAAAATTTCGCAAATCGACGTCAATTATTAATAGTTCATATTGTACTTCCGACAAATATCCGTAAGGTGCAAATAAAATGATGCTTATAATGGCGGGTGAATAAAGCAAAAAATGTTTCACAAACCTATTTGTTTTTTTATTGTAACCAGTTAAAACTATTACAAAGTGGAGAAAAAAACTGTAAAATGGACCCCACCCTATAACAGAGAAAGCGTTCCAAAAAATACTTGCTTCGGTAGTAGGAACTGAGATTGAAAAGGAATAGGCAAAGGCCCACGCTGCCATTGAAAGTGTTAATAATAGAAAATGTTGATTAGTGCGACTTTTTGTGTTGAATATAATAGTGTAGATCCCAAAAAACATATAAAAGGAACCACAGAGAAAAAAGATTATGGCTAGCAATGTATTATAGTCCATAGTTTCTCCTTTCTTCGCTCAACATTTGATTGAGAATTAATTGTATCATATCATTGTCAATAATAACAATTGTTTAATGCCATAAACAATAATAAAAAAATGATTATGACTTGAAATTACTTTGCGGTCCTGCTTAATAAGTTAGTTGTACAACTTATGGCCTCAATTTTCATATGATAGCAAGAAATGCTAAAGAGGCAAAAGATGTGCGATTCTCCATAAATAGTGTAAGATAATAGTATCGCCTTAATCGCTAGATTAAAGCACTCAATAATAGGAGGAAATACATAGATGAAGGTGGAAAACAAATATACACAAAAATATGTATTGACAACTAATTATTATGATCCAAACAATAATATTGGTGTTCAAGGCACCCTTGATTTATTTCAAAATATCGCGGCGCGTCATGCTTTTCTTTTAGGGGCCGGGAAAACGCATCTTGAAAAACTAAACCTCGCGTGGGTTATTGCCCGCACCGAAATAGAATATGTAACGTACCCGGAAACGCCATTAGAAGTAGAAGTTATGACATGGCCTCGTCCCGCGACCCGCTTTTACTTTGATCGTTATTATAAAATAGTTAATCCCGTTACAAATGAAGTTATAGCTATATCGAGAAGTAGATGGGTGTTAATTGATGTTGAATCACGGAAAATAGTGGGCGCTGATCGTTATGATTATCCGCTTACTTTTTATCACGAAGAAGAGCCTTTTGATCACCCCTTTCCCCGCCCTAGCGTTAGTGAAAATAAAGTAGGAGAGTACATTGTTCGTCCTAGCGACATTGATGAAAATGGCCATTTGAATAATTCAAAATACGGGAATATAATCTTTGATTATCTTGATTTAAAGAAAGAGCAAAAGATTAAAAGTATTACTATTAACTACGCAAATGAAGCTTTCGAAGGTGAAGTTATAACCATTAGTCGCGAGATTGAAAGTTCTAAAATTATAATTGCGGGTCATAAAGGTGATACAATTGTGTTTAATAGTGAGGTAATTATTAAGTAACATGTTAACAACCCTTGAACTATGGATTATTATTATCGGAATGACCGTTCCGTTTCTTGCTACTGCATTAGGCGCAGCCGCTGTTTTCTTATTCCGCGGTCAAATTAGTGACAAAGTTAATAGTATTTTACTTGGCTTTGCGGCGGGAGTAATGATTGCGGCTTCAGTGTGGTCCCTAATTATTCCTAGTTTAGAATTCGCCACCGCTAGTGGTTGGGGCAAACTTGCTATCATTCCCGTTGCGGTTGGTTTTGTTTTAGGCGTTTTATTTTTATGGCTTATTGACCATCTTGTTCCACATATGCACCATCGCAGCAAAGATGAAGAAGGTTTACCTGCGAAAAAGATGAGCAATGATGTCAAACTATTTTTAGCGATGACGATTCATAATTTCCCCGAAGGAATTGCGGTTGGTTTTGCTTTTGCTGTTGCTTACGCTGGTATTACTAATCCTGATAGTGTTAGTATTTCCCTTTTTAGTGCGCTCGCCCTTTCCATTGGGATGGCAATTCAAAATATTCCGGAAGGGGCCGCGGTTAGTTTACCGATGGCACGCCGCTTGGAGAGTAAAGGTAAAGCTTTTGGCTTTGGTGTAGCTAGTGCGATTGTCGAACCAATTGGTGCCATCTTAGCCTTTCTCTTTGCTACTGTTTTCCAAGCACTATTACCATGGTTTTTAAGTTTTGCCGCTGGTGCGATGATGTTTGTTGTTGTTGAAGACTTAATTCCCGAAGCGAATTTAAGTGGGACTGAGCACCAAGGAACATTCGCGGTGATGCTTGGCTTTGTTTTAATGATGATTTTAGATATAGTATTAGGGTAAACATTTTTTGCGCTCGTAGCTCAGGTGGATAGAGTACAACCCTCCGAAGGTTGGGGTCACACGTTCGAGTCGTGTCGGGCGCG
>MWCB01000018.1 GCA_002069815.1 Tenericutes bacterium ADurb.Bin239
AGGTCACGAATATAAATTAAAAAATGTCCTTGTGGGATTATTGAAGCCTCAATCACAAATTAAAGGGAAGGAGGTAGAACATATGAATCAAAAAAGTATCGTTGCCAAAGAAGCAATCGTTAAAGAAATAATCGATTTAACTAAAGATCACGAAGCGCTTATCGTTTTCACTTATCACGGCTTAAGCGTTGCCCAAATTACCGAATTACGTCGCTTATTGCGCGCTGATGGTAATATGATGGGAGTTTACAAAAACTCATTAGTTGAACGGGCGGTTAAAGAATTAGGCCATGATGGCTTACATGAATACTTAACGGGACCAAATGCATTCTTATTCAGTAAAGATGTAAGTTCAGGCGCTAAAGTATTGACCCGCTTCGCTCGCTTCAATGATGTCGTTGAAGTTAAAGGTGGATTATTCGAAGGAAGCCGTGTCGTCGACGCTGAAGGAGTCCGTAATATCTCACGTTTGCCTGATCGCAACGGAATGATCTCAATGTTCTTATCGGTGTTAAATGCACCAATTCAAAAGTTTGCCGCTACAGTTAAAGCGGTCGCAGAAAAACAATAAAATTGCCCAAGGAGGAAAATAAAATGGCAAAATTAACCGTTACAGAAATTATCGCGGCCTTAAAAGAAATGACCGTACTCGAATTAAATGATTTAGTTAAAGCAGTCGAAGAAGAATTCGGCGTTACCGCAGCTGTCGCCGCTGCCGGACCAGTTCACCATGAAGAAGAAGGTCCAGTTGATAAAGGACCAGCTGAAGTTACCTTAGTTCTCAAACACTGGGGTCAAAGTAAAGTTGCAGTCATTAAAGCAGTGCAAGCTATCACTGGCCTAGGCTTAATGGATGCTAAAAAATTAGTTGATGGTGCTCCCGTCAATATTAAAGAAAAAATCTCACCCGTTGAAGCCGAAGAACACAAAAAAGCTCTCGTCGAAGCTGGTGGTGACGTTGAAATTAAATAACTTAAAAACGTATGAGCCGAAGACCCACAATTTGTGTTGTGGGTTTTCGTGCGTTTAAGGAAGGTTGAGTTTGAGTCATTATTTTGTAAATAATCAGACGCTAGAACACGATATTCGCACGTTAGAATTATCGTTACAAGGAACGAATTTAACCTTAATTACTGATCGCGGAGTCTTCAGTAATAAAGAAATTGATGAAGGCTCAATTGTGCTCTTAAAAAGCATCATTAAAACCATAGACGTTAAAGGCAACATTCTTGATGTCGGATGTGGATATGGAACGCTTGGCTTATACTTAGCCAAAAGATATCCCACCACGAAAGTGACACTCTTCGATATTAATGAACGGGCCGTTAGTCTAACACGTGAGAACATTAAAAACAACCATCTCACTAATGCCCATGTTTATGTAGATAGTGACTATCAGGCTCTACCTAAACAAACATTCAATTTGATAGTTATTAACCCTCCAATTCATGCGGGTAAGAAAGTATATTACCCCTTACTTAGTGAGGCGCGTGACTATCTCACTGATGGCGGAGTACTTATGTTCGTGATAAGGAAAGCGCACGGCGCTAAAAGTGCCGCTAAGTATGTAAGTGAATATTACACAAATGTCACCCAAGTACAAAAAGATGCGGGATTCTACATTTATCACGCAACGAGGTAACAAAATTACAAGTAAAGCGAGGCCATTTATGAAAACAATTAACGATAAAACAAAAAGACTCCATAATGACCGAGTAGACTTTAGCAAGATCAGCGGAAACTTTGAAGTTCCGAATCTTGTTGAAATTCAACTTGATTCATTCGCATGGTTCAAAAATGAAGGTATCGCCGAAGTTTTTAATGAAATCTTCCCCGTCGAATCTTATAGTAAAGATATTGAAATTGGGTTTGAAGGATTTCGTTTTGATATCCCTAAATACACGTATTTAGAATGTAAAGATCGTGGCTTTACTTATAGCGCACCACTACGCGTTACTTTATCGCTTGGCATCAAAAAGACTGGTGAAGTTGTTAAAAGTGAAATCTTTATGGGTGATATTCCCTTAATGACCGAAACTGGCACTTTTGTTATTAATGGCGCTGAACGAGTAATTGTCTCGCAAATTGTTCGTTCGCCTGGTGCCTATTTATCCAAAGAGTTAGATACTAAATCAGGCAAGATGATTTATAACGCTGACTTAAACCCCACGCGTGGGACTTGGCTAAACTTTGAAAATGACGCTAAAGGATTACTTTCCGTTCGGATTGATAAACAACGGAAGATGAACGCCACACTCCTTTTAAAAGCGCTTGGCATTACCGATTATCATGAAACCATTGAACTTTTTGATGTTTATGATGTCGACAAAAATAAAATAAAAAACAAACGGAAAACTGAAGATGAAATGACTCCGCTTGAACTAACGTTACGTAAAGATGAAAGTTTCACGACATCAAACGAAGCGCTTTATGAAATTTTCCGCCGCTTAAAACCAGGCGAACCGATGAGTGATGAAGGAGTTAAAAATCATCTTATCCAAAAATTCTTTGATCCTAAACGTTATGACTTAGGTAAAGCTGGTCGTTTTAAATTTGCAAAAAAACTCGGTATTTACGAACGATTAGAAGGTGTTGTCATTGCGGAACAATTAGTGAGTGTTGATGGCGAAATTCTTTTTGATCGCGGCCACCAGTTAAAGAAAGAAGATGTTGATAAATTACGCGCTCTTAAATTCTTTGAAAAAGGAGCTCATACATATACCATTCCCTATAATGCTGATTTAGATCAATACAACACTGTCAATATTGTTAAAGTTTATGTTAACGACGAAAAAACACAAGCCATCAATATTGTGGGTACGGATTTAAATATTGAAGAAAAACGTGTCACGATTCCAGATATGGTTGCGGTTTTTTCATATTTCCTAAACATCATGCACGGTATTGGTCGGATTGATGATATTGACCACTTAAGCAATCGACGGGTTCGTCCTGTTGGTGAATTAATTCAAAATCAATTCCGCGTGGGTCTTTCTAAAATGGTTAAGGCCATGAAGGATTCATCTTCAATTGCTGACACTGAAACAATTACTGTTCAAAGACTTGTGAATACTAGAGCAGTGGCAAGCGCAATTCGTGATTTCTTCGCTACGAGCCAACTTTCGCAATTCATGGACCAAGTTAACCCCCTTGCGGAACTAACGAATAAACGGCGGATTAGCGCCTTAGGTCCAGGCGGGCTAACCCGTGACCGCGCGAGCTTTGACGTTCGTGACGTGCACTATTCGCACTATGGCCGGATTTGTCCAGTTGAAACACCAGAAGGACAAAACATTGGGTTAATTAATAACCTTGCATGTTACGCTAAAGTTAATCAATATGGCTTTATTGAAACGCCATATCGTAAAGTTTTAAAACCGTATGGTCAAATTACAAATGACACTGTCTATTTAGATGCTGATGAAGAAAAAGAATACGTTATTGCTGAAGCAAACGTTGAAGTTGATAAAAACGGAGTAATTCAAACTCATGAAATTATCGCCCGTTATCAAGGTGAAAACGTCTTAGTTAGTCCGGAACAAGTTGACTATATCGATGTTTCGCCTAAACAAATCGTTAGTATCGCCGCTGCGTCAATTCCGTTTTTGGAAAACGATGACGCGATGCGGGCGCTCATGGGCGCGAACATGCAGCGGCAAGCCTTACCACTTATGGTGCCAGAATCACCGTTTGTGGGTACGGGACTTGAAACAAAAATTGCTCATGACTCAGGTTCGGCGATTGTTGCGCTTCGTGAAGGAGTTATAGCGTATGTTGATGGCGCTAACGTTAGTGTTAAGCACGCTGATGAAACAACCCATACTTACAAATTACAAAAATTTGCCCGTAGTAACCAAGGTACTTGTTTTAACCAAGTTCCAATTGTAAAAGTAGGTGACAAAGTAACGAAAGGTCAAGTTCTCGCTGATGGTCCTTCAATGGTTAATGGTGAATTATCACTTGGTCGTAACGTAACGATTGCCTTTATGACGTGGGACGGTTATAACTTTGAAGATGCGGTCATTATGAGTGATCGTCTCGTGAAAGAAGATGTTTATACAAGCATTCACATTGAAGAATACAAAATTGAAGCGCGGAAGATTAAGTCGGTGTCCGAAAGAATTACGCGCGACATTCCAAACGTCAGTGAAACGGCCAAAGCTTTCCTTGATATGGATGGCATTATTATTCCTGGCGCTGAAGTTAAAGAGGGCGATATTTTAGTCGGTCGTGTTACCCCGAAAGGACAACGCGAACAAAGCCCTGAAGATCGCTTACTTCAAACAATCTTTAATGAAAAAGTTCGCGAAGTTAAAGATACTTCCCTTCGTGTCCCTCACGGTGGGGGCGGAACGGTAATTGATGTTAAAGTCTTTACTCGAGAAGCCGGTGATGAACTTGGACCAAACGTAGAAATCTCGGTTAGTGTCTTTATCGGACAAAAACGAAAAATTAGCGAGGGCGACAAAATGAGTGGACGCCATGGTAACAAAGGTGTTATTTCTCGAATTTTGCCCGAAGCAGATATGCCATTTATGGAAGATGGAACCCCGATTGATATTATGCTTAACCCCCTTGGTGTTCCAAGTCGGATGAATATTGGCCAAGTGCTTGAAATCCACTTAGGGATGGCGTGTAAGAAACTCGGCGTTAAAGTTGCCACCCCAGTTTTTGATGGGATGACAAATGACGAAATCTTTGAACTTATGGACGAAGCCAAAATGCATAAAGATGGGAAAGAAATCTTATATGATGGTCGCACTGGTGATCGCTTTGATGAACGCATTAGTGTTGGTGTTATGTACTTAATTAAACTTGTCCACATGGTTGATGATAAGTTGCACGCACGTGCGACTGGACCTTATAGCCTTGTCACCCAACAACCACTTGGTGGTAAAGCTCAAAACGGTGGACAACGCTTTGGAGAAATGGAAGTATGGGCCCTTGAAGCTTATGGTGCCGCGAACATTCTCCAAGAAATTCTCACGATTAAAAGTGATGACCGTGTCGGTCGCAAACGTACTTATGAAGCGATTGTTAAAGGTTATGACTTACCCACTCCTGGTATCCCAGAAGCCTTTAAGGTCTTAGTGCGTGAACTTCAAGGGTTAGCTATCAACGTTGAATTACGAATGAAAGATGGCGAAATTCTTGATTTAGATAAACTCGCGAAAGAGCAAGACGCGGACATTCGTCGCTCACGAAGAAGCACAGTGGTTAGAGACGAACAAGAAGTGTTCGATCCAGAAGAAACAGGTGTTATCTATCGAACAGAAGAAAGAGGAGGGGATGAATAATTATGGCAAGAAAACAACCATTTAACATTAATGATTTAGCAAGTGTCCAAATTGGTCTTGCTTCCCCCGATATGATTCGGGAATGGTCTAATGGCGAAATTACGAAACCCGAAACGGTTAACTATCGTAGCCAAAAACCCGAACTTGATGGTCTTTTCTGTGAACGAATTTTTGGACCGAGCAAGGATTATGAATGTCATTGTGGTAAATATCGTAAAATTCGGCATCGGGGCACTGTTTGTGAAAAGTGTGGGGTTGAAGTTATTTCAAAGTACGTTCGCCGTGAACGGATGGGACATATTGAACTTGCGAGTCCCTGTACTCATATTTGGTACTTAAAAGGAACACCCGCTAGAATTGCAACGCTTCTTGATATCCCCGCGAAACAACTTGAAGAAATTGTCTACTTTATTAGCCATATCGTTACTGATCCTGGCACAAGTAGTGTTCTCTATTACAAACAATTTATTGACGAAACAACGGGGCGGGAAGTTTTTGCTGAAGCGATTAAAGAAATTCAAGAAAGTATTGAAGAAGGAAGTTTTGAACACGCGAAAGGTAGTGAACTTTTGGAGCGCCTGGAAGTGACCCAAACGTTCGATTTCTTTGCTACTTCCCGTTATATTAGCAAACATACAGGCGCTAAATTTGGTGAAGGAGCGGAAGTCATTAAACAACTTCTCAAGGAAGTTGACTTACAAAAAGAATTTGATGAAGTTAATGAAGCGCTTAAAACCGAAAGCAAAACAAAAGAAAAGAAATTATTACGGCGCTTAGAAGTAATTAATGCTTTCCTTAAATCAGGCAACCGTCCGGAATGGATGATTCTTGATGTTATTCCCGTAATTCCCCCTGATTTACGTCCAATGTTACAACTTGATGGCGGGCGTTATGCGACGAGTGACATTAACGATTTATATCGCCGTGTCATTAGTCGAAATAACCGCTATAAAGCACTTGTGCAAATGAACGCGCCCAAAGTCATTCTTATGAACGGTCAACGGATGCTTCAAGAAGCAGTTGATAGTCTCATTGATAACGGACGACGCGGTAAACCATATACTGGCGCGAATAAACGTCCTCTTAAATCGCTTAGTTCAAGTCTCAAAGGTAAACAAGGTCGTTTCCGTCAAAATTTACTTGGGAAACGGGTTGACTATAGTGGTCGTAGTGTTATTGCCGTTGGTCCCGAACTTAAGATGTATGAATGCGGTATTCCCCGCGAAATGGCAATTCAATTATTCCGTCCATTTATTGCCGCCGAACTTATTGAACGTGATTCAAGCGTCAGTAACCACACCCAAGCAGATCGCATTATTGATCGGCAAGATGAAGTTGTCTTTGATATTATTGAAGAAATTATCGCTGATCACCCAGTCTTACTTAACCGCGCCCCAACACTCCACCGCCTAGGGATTCAAGCATTCCAACCAGTGTTAGTAAGTGGGCGGGCGATTCGTTTACACCCCCTTGTCTGTGCGGGATTTAACGCTGACTTTGATGGTGACCAAATGGCGGTCCACGTTCCGCTTAGTAAAGCGGCGCAAGAAGAAGCGCTTAACTTAATGCTTGCGAGTAAAAACATTTTGGGACCAAAAGATGGTAAACCAATTGCCGCTCCGTCGCAAGACATGGTTATTGGCAACTACTTCCTAACTGTTGAAGAGTCACGGGAT
Source organism: Tenericutes bacterium ADurb.Bin239 (assembly GCA_002069815.1). Taxonomy (GTDB): domain Bacteria; phylum Bacillota_I; class Bacilli_A; order RFN20; family CAG-826; genus UBA1361. The sequence continues at coordinate 6,974 of MWCB01000018.1, forward strand.
GACTTTATCCGTCGCGCCACAGAAGCGCAGGCTTTAGGTGATGAAGCAGGGTTTCAAAAATTTATGCAATTTGCCGAAAGTGAAGGTAAAGTATTTGGCTCAATTGATGAGCTTATGATTGCTTATCAAACTAATAGTGTTCACTTACACAACCGGATTGCTTTACCAGGCTATGCTTTCAATAAATCATTATTTACCCCCGAAATGCAGAAGTCTTACCTTATTACAAGTGTTGGGAAAGTAATTTTCAATACTATTTTCCCCCATGATTTTCCATATTTAAACGAACCAAATAAAGCTTCGTTGCAAATGAATAAAATTGAATACTTTGTGCCCACTGGTACAAATATTCGTGAACACATTGCAAAGCTCCCGCTTCGTAATCCGATTAACCAAGAGTTCTTAGGTTTAATTATTAACGAAGTCTTTACCCGTTATGGCACGGTTAAAACTAGTGCAATTCTTGACAAAATTAAAGACCAAGGGTTCCATTATTCTACGAAAGCGGGTCTAACTGTTTCGCTTCACGACATCACTCCCATTGATGGTAAAGAAGATCTTGTGGAAGCTGGCGAAGTTGAAGTTCGTAAAATTAATCGGGCAGCGGCACGGGGATTATATAGTGAAAAAGAACGATACAATGCCGTCATTAACGTTTGGAAAGGCGTCAAAGACGATGTTGAAGCTAAACTTAAAGAACAATTCCCGCGAGATAAACGGAATCCACTTTACATTATGTTTGATAGTGGAGCACGAGGTAAAACCACGAACTTCTTACAACTTAAAGGGTTACGGGGCTTAATGGCCTCGCCGCGTGGTGGCGAAATTGAAATTCCAATCAAATCGAACTTCCGCGAAGGTATTAGTGTTAGTGAATTCTTTATTGCCTCCCACGGTTCACGTAAAGGTGGGGCGGACACCGCGATTAAGACCGCTGACTCAGGGTACTTAACTCGTCGGTTAGTTGACGTTGCCCAAAATGTCATTGTCACCGAAGAAGATTGTGGCAGTGATCACGGTTTTGTTGTTACTGAAATTAGAATTAGAGAAAAAGATACTCCCGCTGTCCCGCTTAGTGACCGTATCAGTGGTCGTTACACAGTCCATGACATTATTAATCCCCAAACGGGTGAAGTTATCATGGAGGCTAACACTTTAATTAATAAAGACGCCGCGCTTTATATTGAAAAAGCGGGTGTTAAAGAAGTGGAAATTCGCTCACTCTTTGGCTGCGAAGCACCGCACGGTATTTGTGCCCACTGTTATGGTACAAATTTAGCGACTGGTGAAAGAGTCCAAGTTGGGGAAGCAGTTGGGATTATGGCCGCGCAATCCATTGGAGAACCAGGAACGCAATTAACAATGAGAACATTCCACAGCGGTGGGGTGGCGCAAGTTGAAGACGTGACTCAAGGGTTACCACGGGTCCAAGAGTTATTTGAGGCGCGTAATCCTAAAGGTAAAGCAAAAATTACCGAAATCGGTGGCGAAGTCATTAGTATTGAACAAGAAGAAGATCGCCGTTATACCGTTACGATTAAAAATGATTTAGAAGAAAAGAGTTATTTAACTGAATACGGCCAACAATTACGGGTTGAAGTCGGCGACCTTGTTAAACAAGGTGATCGTATTACTGAAGGAGCTGTTCACCCGCGCGAACTTCTAGCGGTTAGTACCATTACTGCGGTGCAAAATTACTTATTAAACGAAGTTCAAAAGGTTTATCGTATTAGTGCCTCTGTCCGCATTAGTGATAAACACTTAGAAATTATTATTAATCAAATGCTTAATCGTGTTTATATTGTTGATGGTGGGGATACAACGCTCTTACCAGGTCAACGGGTAACAACTCATCAATTTACGACCGCTAATAAAGAGGCGTTGATTAACGGACTTCGTCCCGCCGTGGCCACTCCGTTAATTCTTGGTATTAAGGCAGCGGCGCTGGCCAGTGATTCCTTCTTAAGTGCGGCTAGTTTCCAAGAAACAACAAGAATCTTAACCGATGCGACGGTTAAGGGTAAACTTGATCCGCTTCACGGTCTAAAAGAAAACGTCATTACAGGACGCTTAATCCCAGCGGGACGCGGCATCTTAACCCCTGAAGAGCAAGCAGCGCTCCTTGAAGACTTCTGTGTAGCGGATACTTTAGATAAAATTAAAGCAAGTTACGACAATAGTAGTAACGGCTAATCAAACAAATTACTAATGAGAGAGCAATAAATCACTACGTTGCTCTCTTTTAGTAACCGGTTTCATACGTTCCGTATGAAGTATATGATTTCATAATAGTGGTATAAGCATGGTATAATACCCTAGCCATTATATTTAGAGAAAGGATGGTATGTTTATGAAAAAAATACGCAAAAAAATATTAATATTACCATTATTAGCGATGGCACTCATAGGCTGTAATAATGTTTCTAGTAGCGCTTCACTTGCACCATCAAGTGAACCAGTTACTACCGAAGGACCAAGTAGTGAAACACCAAGTAGTGAAGTACCAAGCAGTGAAGAATTATCAAGTAGCGAAGAAAGTAGCGAAAGTATTGAAACGACGAGTTATGAATTAGCGACGACCGAAAACTATTCAAACCGGACATTAGATCATTCTATTGATATGACGGCACTTAATTCCCTTGGCACGCAAAAGATGCTCGTTGTGCCCGTTGTTTTTACGGACACCGCTCATCATGCAACGGATGAAGTTCTCACGATGATTGATAAAGTTTTCTTTGGCGAAAGCGAAGAAACGGGATGGGAATCAGTAGCGTCTTATTACCATAAATCAAGTTTTGGTAAATTAACTTTAACTGGTGAAGTCCTTCCATATTTCTATTCAATGTGGTCAACATTTGAATTTGGGGCTTTAGAAGTGTCCGAAGAACAAGGATACGGAGAAGGCAATTACTGGGATCAAACGCACCATTTAATTGAAGAAATTTATAACACGCTTCCCGCGGAAAAATTCTTAGAATACGATCAAGATGGCGATGGCCATGTTGATGCATTCTGGATGATTTATATTGCAAATATTCACCACCTTGGTGGCGAAGATGGTGATCCGTTCTGGGCTTATAAATTTTATTGGAATCGCTTTGCCGATCCCGCTAAACCAACCCCCAACGTTTACGCATGGGCGAGTTATAACTTCGCTAAAAGCGGTATTGGTTATAATTTCAATATTCCTGATGCCCATACTTATATTCACGAAACTGGACATCTTTTCGGGTTACCTGACTATTATGATTACGACGGTGCCACCGCTCCAGCAGGAGCTAAGGACATGATGGATCATAATATTCAAGATCACAATATGTATTCCAAATATCGCCTTAATTGGTCAAAACCATTTGTCGTTACCGGACACGCTGATATTCACTTACGACCAGCCGAATCTACTGGTGACTTCATTATTATTAAAGATGGATGGAACGGTCACGTATATGATGAATATATCTTGATTGAGTACTACACTCCGACCGGACTAAACTTTAAAGATAGTCAAGGTAATGGTTACGGAAGTAGTAGCAACAATCAACTCCGCGGCTTTAATATCAATGGTGTTCGTATTTGGCACGTTGACTCACGGCTTATTACCTATACCCACGAAACGACTCCGCCCTACAAAATAGCCAGTGCGGAATGGAGTGATGAAATTGTGCTTGGTAATGAGTTTAGTTATACGGTCATTGGTCCAAGCAATACCACAACCCGCAGTCGTGTCCCAGAAGGGGGCGAAACAACTAATAAGTTACTACATTTAATTGACGCTCAAGGTGTTACTTCACGGGTTGGTAACTGGTTAAGAACCCCGACCACTGCTGGAAATGCCGCCTTATTCCAAACGGGTAAATGCATCGCGGCAACTGGTTGGAAAAAATATATTCAAACAAGTGAAACATTTAATGATGGTTCACCAATTGGCTATAGCATCGAAATTGGTGAAATGGATGATAATGGTGTCAACATCATTATTCGCAAAGCACCAGTTGTAGGTTAAGTCTAGGTTCAATTCATTGAAATAAAGGCGCTTTTCTCATAAAATAGAAGGATGAAGCGCGCCATGAAAAAAATAACATCCAAAGCCACCTTATTCTTAACGCTCCTGCTTCTTAGCAGTTGCAGTTTGGAGGTGGCTTTTTTACCTTACACGAATAGTGTTATTGATAGCGACACTTATGAAACAATTGAGACTGATGATTATTATAAACCGGGTTCATTTGTAAAGAGTTACCAAGATGTGTTACGCAGTAATTTAAATAGTAGTTCGCGAGTTGTGCCACTTAAAAGCGCGGGTGAGCAAAAGATCCTTGTTTTGCCGGTAAATTTTCCTGATTATGATTTAAATGAGTTAGACGGAAATAATGGTGAAACAGCGCATATTCATCTCCAAAACGCTTTCTTTGGTGAAAATAGAACGACGCGGTTTTATTCGGTAGCGGGCTTTTATGAAGTATCAAGTTATGGGAAACTTAAGATAAGTGGAGAAGTGGCTCCGTGGTATACGCTTCCCGCTTCATATAGTGTAAGGGCCATTAAGGATCGCGTAAGTAGTAATAGTGAGAAGCTAAACGAGACAGCGGAAATATTAAACTTAGCGCTGCTTGAATATGCAAAAACAAATGATTTAAGCGCTTTTGATTTAGATGGAAACGGTATCGTTGATAGTGTTTATGTGATTTATAGTTATCCTTATGAATCTAAGGATGTCCAAAATATTTTTTGGGCCTTTGCCGCGAATATGAATAAAAAAGAACCGCTTCTTAGTCACCAGGCTAACGCTTATAGTTGGAGCAGTTACCATTATTTAAATGTCACACGCAACAAAAAGCCCGATCCACACACTTATATTCATGAAGTCGGCCATCTCTTAGGATTACCCGATTACTACAATACAAATTATGAAGACCCTTATTCACCGCTGGGTGGCTTTGATATGATGGATTATACACTCGGTGATCATACGGGATTATCAAAGATGTTTCTTGATTGGACCCGTCCTTATCTAGTGAAAAAAAGCACCACAATTAAACTTCGCCCCTTTAGCGAAAGTGGCGATTTGCTCGTGCTTAAAAATGATTGGAATGGTTCGGCAGTCGATGAATATATTCTCTTAGAATATTACACGCCGACAGTTTTAAATGAACTTGATTCAACGCTTAATGCTTCCTTTAAATTACCAAAAACAAACGGAATAAAGGTTTATCACGTTGATGCTAGAACAGTTTATGAAATAAAAGAAAGCGGTGTTGTTAGGTATCCATACGCTAATGATTATGAAGGCGCATTTAATGGCACTGAAACACTAGCGCATAGTAATAGTACTGGTAGATATAATAACGCGCCGATTAAAACAAACAAACTTTATAAATTACTTGAACCAAAAGAAAGCACAAACATCAGTGAAGCCTTTAACCACGCAAACAAGGACTCTTTATTCCAAAAAGGGGATGAATTTGGTTATAAATACTTTACTGATTTTCGTTTTAATGACGATACCGAGATTAATTTTCGGTTTAAAATAGTACAATTGACAAATGCTTATGCGACAATAGAAGTAGAGGTATACTAGTATGAAGAAAACAAAAGTTATTCGTCGAGTATTGACGATTCTAATTCCTATTTTTGTACTGACAAGTTGTGTTACGCTTGGTGATATCTTAGGATCGGGCGGATTACTCATAAGTGAAACGTCCACCACTAGTGTTACAAGTAGTTCTTCTGAAGTTGTTAGCCCTGGTGAAAATCCGTATCCATTAAATGGCAATTTAAATAATAATGATTACGTTCATCCGAAAACGAATAATCCTGGGACAACCGATAATTATTATTTAGTGGAAAACACCCCTTATAAAAATAATGCAATATCACGCACTAAGGGTTTGGCACACTTTGAATCAACGGGTAATCAAAAAATGATGGTTGTACCAGTGAAATTTACGGATACCCCCTTAAGTTATGGTAGTGACGATACCATTGTAGCGGCGCTTAATCGTGCTTTCTTTGGCGAAAGTGATGAAACAGGGTGGGAATCAGTAGCGTCTTTTTATAACAAATCAAGTTACAATAAACTTAATCTTACAGGGGAAGTTATGCCTGTCTTTAATTATGGATACTCCACAGCGCAATTATTAGCGAAAGAAGTAGACGGTTATCAATATTGGGATAAGAGCCATTATGTTGTCGAAAGTGTGTATAATGCTTACTCGGCCGCAACTCTAAAAAGTTACGATCAAGACGTTGATGGCTATGTTGATGCTGTTTTCTTTGTTTATTTAGCGCCTGTTGATGATGAAAGCGAAGATATTTTATTCTGGGCCTTCCAATTTTTCTGGAATCGTTATGAAAATATGGAAAAACCAACATTTAATGTTTATGCATGGGCCAGTTATGAATTTATGGTTGACGCTCCTGGATATTCTTACAGCAAACCAGCGGCGCATACATATATTCATGAAAGTGGTCATCTCTTTGGCTTTGATGATTATTACGATTATGATGGCACTATTTCACCAGCAGGCGGGATTGATATGATGGACCACAATATCATCGATCATAATATGTTTTCTAAATTTACCGCGAACTGGAAAATGCCCTATGTTCCAGTTGGCGATAGTGATATTTTATTAAGACCAGCGGCGACAACTGGTGACTTTATCATCATTAATGATAATTGGAATGGAACGGCTTATGACGAATATATTTTAATTGAATACTACACGCCAACGGGCTTAAATGAGCATGATAGTACGTCACCCACTGGTTATAACGGTGTTAAAGGATACAATATATCGGGAGTGCGGATTTGGCATGTTGATGCCCGACTATTACGAATTAGCAACAATCAAACAACAAAATATTGGAGTGATAAAGTATTAGCGCCTAATCTTAGTGCCTATTATATGGATTACGCAACTTCCAACACGCCAAGTATGAATAATGCACATAGTAGCTTACGGCGACTTCAACTTTTAGATGGTCAAGGACGGAGCCAAAATTGGGCTAATAATTTGTGGTTAGCGAATAATACCGCCTTATTCTTACAAGGCGCCACTATTGGAAGTAATGATTGGGGTCGTTATTTAATGAAAAGAGCGACTTTTAATGATGGAAGCGTTATTGGCTACAGTGTTGAAATAGGACTTATGAATGCGGAAGGAGTAACTATTAAAATACGCAAAGCGTAAAAGATGTCACTTCAAAGTATTATTTTGCGATAAATCAAATAATGGTAAACTTAAACATATGGCCACATTAAAAAGTATAGCAAAAGCAACTGGTTACTCAGTCATTACTGTTTCGCGAGTTATTAATACGCCCGAAAAAGTAAAAGAATCAACGCGCAAAATTATTGAAGCGGAGATTGAACGCCAAAACTTTCGTCCGAACATTTTAGCAAGGGCGCTTGTTCAAAATCGGACGAATATTATTTTTGTATACATTCCACCCGATATTGAAGCCATCAATCCGTTCTTTTTACACGTTGTGTCGGGAATTGGCGAAGTACTTGGTGAAAAAGGATTTTCTTTATTGCTGAAACGCACTTGGTACAATAACGAAGATTGTGATGGCTGTATTTTTATGGGACTAAGTGGCGCTGATGAGGCGAAAGTTTATGAGTTATCGAAAGTTAAACCAGTCTGTGTTTTTGGTTACGTTGAAGGTGTCACCAGTGTTGATGTTGATAATTACCAAGGTCTTTTGCTTATGACTAATCACGTTTTAAGTAAAGGATATAAGAAGATTACTTATTTAGGGATTGATGAGTCACGGCGTTTTATAAGACAGCGAGAAAAAGGCTTTAATGAAGCAATTTTAAGTAAAAAGGATAAACTAACAGTTAATTATTTATACGCTAAAAATAATGAAAAATCGGCTTATAAAGTCGTAGGCAATAGTTTAGAATTAGGGATTATTCCTGAAGTTATCGTCTGCGCTACTGATGATATGGCAATTGGGGCCATTCGCGCTATTAAAGAAAAAGGAATGGAAGTTCCGCGCGACATTGCGGTAACGGGCTTTGATGGTTTAGGGACCCAAGAAGTAGCCCATCCACGGCTAACTACTATCCATCAACCAATTTATGAAGCAGGGAAGGCGCTTGCTAATCGGATTATTTTACTCATTGAAAATAAAAATAATTTACCAGTTAAACATACATTCATAAAAACGGACATTTTGCATAGAGAATCGCTCTAGCTATTACATAGAGTTGTATTTATACTTGCAAACAAGTTGAAAATATTTTAAAATGGTAACGATAACATTTTATAGAGGTGAGCAAAATGAAACCGCGAAAATTGAATACAATCTTATTTACTCTTTTTCTCTCTTTAACGGCCAGTGTCGTTACTGGTTGTAATAATGGGGGCGGTGGTGGCAGTGGTGATAGTGGTGAAGAAGAAGGCGGCACCATTAATTTTTGGGCCTATCAACCTTCAAAGCAAACCGACCAAACAGCGTATAAGAATTTAATTAGTGAATTTACTGCCGAAACAGGGATTAAGGTTAAGTTACTCATGGTCGTGAAAGATAGTTATAATAAGTCACTTAACGGAGCGCTTACCTCCCGTAGTAAACCCGATATTGCTTATCTTGATCAACCGCGAATTAGTGATTACGCTCATGATGGTACGATCATGAAGTTAGATGATGAGATTGCTGGTAATCCTAATATTGATAATAGTAAGTTTTTCGCTTCAGGGTTAGCCACAACCATGTATAAAGGTGGGCAATATGGTGTCCCGCTTAATATGACAACTTCAGTTCTTTTCTATAACAAAGACATCGTTAGCACCCCGCCAACGAGTTGGGAAGAATGGCTTAATACACCAGTATCTGGGTCCGAACAATCATTGTTTGATGGAATTGGTACTGGGGGATATGCCGGCTGGTATTACCAAGTATTTCTCGCAAATAATGGTGGTAAATTATTAAATGATGCAGGTAATGCGGTTGCCTTTAATGACGCTAAAGGGGTGGAAGCCGCCCAGATGATTCAAGATCTTTATACTTTTGATAATCCGCAAGGCTCTATTAACCGGTCAGCGAATAATGCTTTTGGTCGCGGCCAAATAGCGTATAAACTAGGCTCATCAAGTGATATTGATGCGCTTGACACTAACTATCCAAACTTAAATTATGGTGTTAGTCTTATTCCACCAAAAGTAAAAGGTGATACATCTTATTCAAATATGGGGGGCGAAAACCTTGTTATCTTTAATCATTCACCGCGGAAAGCAAACTGTATCAAACTAATTGAATTCTTGCTACGCGAAGAAAATATTAATAAAATTGCAAGCTTTACTGGAAATTTCCCCGCAATTGAAGAATATGCGACGATTGAATCAATTCCCGTTATTAAAGAAGAATCAAGGGCCCGCAAAGCTGTTATTTTAGAACAACTTCAAAATTCAGTACCGCGTCCTGTTGTTCCGAAATGGATTGAAGTAAATGATCAATATCTCGGGGTTGCCATTAGTGATAAAGTTTTAAGTGAAGATCCGGCGCGACGTGATATTCAAGCGGCGCTTAATGAAGCAGCTCAAGCTGCAAATATGAAACTATTTGGGAGCTAATATATGGCCGCTACACTAAAGCAAGTTCATCGAAGAAGAGGTCAAGTTGGCTTTCTTTTCATTTTACCGCTTTTAGTGTATTTTCTTATTTTCCAATTAGCGCCCATTCTTATTTCCTTTTTTATTTCGTTTACTAGTTGGAACGGGCGTTCCCTAACCTTTGATTTTATTGGTTTCAAAAATTATATTGCGATATTTACTAACCGCATTTTATATCCTAATTTTTGGAAGTCACTCGGTACTACCTTTAAGTATATGTTAATTACCGTACCCCTTTCGATTGTATTAGCGACTTTCGTGGCCGCAATCTTAAATAGTAAGATTAAAGGCGAACGTTTTTTTAAAACAGCCTTTTACATTCCCGCAGTCACAGCAGGTACCGCTATATCGGCGATTTGGTTATTTTTACTTGACCCCACCATTGGTGCCGTTGGTTTTATAAACAAAACATTTGGGTTACATATTAATCTTCTTGGTAAAACAAACACGGCGCTTTTTACCCTTGGGATTATGGCAGTGTGGGGTGGATTAGGGTATAACGTCCTTATTATTTTAAGCGCAATGAAAAATATCAATCCCCAATTATATGAAGCATGTGAAGTTGATGGAGGCGGTTTCTTCCGTCAATTTTTCCATGTGACAATCCCCGGAATTATGCCCACGCTTTACTTTATGATTATTACGAGTGTCATTGGCTCACTTCAAGCTTTTGATCAAATGTATTTAATGACAGGAGGTGGGCCAGAAGGTAGCACGACCACCTTTATGCTTACGGTTTATAAAACAATGTTTGAATATGAAGAAGCCGGAGTTGCGTCAGCGATGAGTTATTTCTTATTCTTTATCATTATTGCGATTACCATTATTCAATCTAAAATTGTGCCACAAGGTTATCAAACGGAACTTCAACGTGGTGGGGACCGACCAGTTAAAGAAGTTAATGAAGAAGTTAGTAAAATTGGACGAAAGGATGATTTTGTGCCCACTCTGCTCGTTATTAAAAGTGAAGAATCATCCGCGGAACGTCTGCAAGAGCTGCTTGAAAAACGAAAACGGGAGAATAAACGCAAAATTATATTACACAAAGTGGGTGTTATCTTTAAGTATGTAATACTTACTCTTCTTGCTTTTGCTTTTATTTTCCCTTATTTATGGCTTATTTCTAATTCATTTAAAGAACCAGCGGCAATCTTTAGTGCGGAGCAGTTCTCCCTTATTCCTCGTGATGTAAATGGGAAATTTAAACTTGTATTTAGTAACTATAAAAATGCGATTGAACACCTTAATTTAGGACAGGTGTTTTTAAATACACTAATTGTGTGTGGAGTTAATACCGCTGTGAACTTATTTTTAAACGCCCTTGCGGGTTATGCATTTGCCCGTCTCAAGTTTAAAGGGCGCGACTTTACTTTCCGCGTGATGATTTTATCAATTATGATTCCTGGTACAATTATGACAATCCCGAACTTACTTATTTGTCGGTTATTAAAAATTGATGACACGCTCTTAGTTTTAATTTTGCCTTTTATCATGAGTGTTTACAATGTCTTCTTAATGCGGCAACAATTTTATAACTTGCCTGATGAATTAGAAGAAGCGGCGATATTAGATGGCGCTGGACCCTTTAAAATATTTTTTAAAATCAGTTTGCCACTTGTCACCCCAATGATGGTTGTGTTAGGAATTACGACCTTTATGTGGAACTATAACAACTTTCTTTGGACTTTAGTTGCGATCCAGTCCCCCGAGAACTTCACGCTAGCACGTTCTTTGGGGGACCTTGTTAGTGCTGGGGGTTCTAACCCATCCATGTATCCAATTATGCTAGCGGGATCAGTTTTAGTTTCATTGCCGCTAGTTATTATTTTCTTTGCTTTACAAAAATACATTGTCGGGGGCCTCAGCAGTGGGGCGGTTAAAGGATAGGAAGAGAGGGACGTATGATTAAACAACATCATAAACGTTTATTAGTAATGGTAATGAGCCTGTTATTTCTCCAAAGCTGTAGTGGTTGTAGTTGTAGTCGTAACGGCGGTAGTAGCAGCAGTAGTAGTACTGGTCCGTTACCACCCCTAAGTAAATACGCTGAAATTTACGAAACAACAGGAACGAAAGCTAAGATGCTTAGTCGAGAAAATGATTTAGAGTGGGAAGATTACGAAGTAACTGGTAATAACGAAGTTCATGTTTACACTAGTGTGGATAAAGAAGAGTTAACTGGTTTTGGTTTTGCAATGACGCATTCCACTGCTTATTTACTACAAACAATGGATCCGACCTTAAAAGCCCAAGCGCTTCAGGACTTATTTACTGAAAGCGGCGCTAATCTAAACTGTGTGCGGATTCCGCTTGGGACGAGTGACTTTACCTATACAAGTAGTTTTTATACTTTTAACGATACGCTTGGAATTAGCGATTATGACCTTAATGGTTTTAGTATTGAACGCGATTTAGAGTATTTAATTCCTTCATTGAAGGAAGCTTTATTAATTAATCCTGATCTTATTTTCTTTGCCGCGCCCTGGAGTGCCCCGGGGTGGATGAAAACAACTGGCATCCTTCGCGGTGGTTCACTTATCGAAGGGAGCGGTACTACCCCAAGTAACGAAGAAATTAGTTACGCTAGATATTTATTTAAAGCGATTGAAGCTTACCGGGTCGAAGGTATTAAAATTAAATATATTTCCTTAGTTAATGAACCTAACATTGGTTTTGTTAATTACCCGTGTATGGCTATGGATGCCCCGCAATTTGCTCGTGTTTCTAAATTACTCGGCCAACATATTGAAGCGGCGGGGTATGATACGACGATTATGGCTTGGGATCATAACGCGGGTGATCCAAGTGATGAGGTTATCTTTGAGCAATGGACCGAACAAGTCCACGAAGATGAAGAACTTTCTAAATATATTTCAAGTTACGGTTTCCATTGTTACTCGCAAGGGTGGCAAGACGGTCATCGTGACTTTATAAGTAATGTCCGCGAAACTAATCCTGATAAAAAGGTATTTATCACTGAAATTACTGAATCCGCTACGTCGGGGGTTGACTTTGCTCTCAACTTAGCGTGGGGGATGAAAAATGTCACGGTTGGTCCGCTTTCTAGTGGGGCAAGCGCGGCTTTATATTGGAACGGCGTTTTAACTGAAAAAGGAAAACCAATCTTAGGTAATACCGCTGAGTGTTACGGACTTTTGACGTATGACGGCACGAATATTTTACGTAACCCTGCTTTTTATGCTCTGGCCCATAACTCGCGTTATCTCTATCCCATTGACGGTGTTTATCCAGTCCGAGTTGATAGTTACGCTGATAATGAAGCGAAGATTAACACCGCAACATACCGGCGCGCTGATGGTGCCCATGTCACCGTGATTGTCAATATTGACGCTACTACTTATGAAGATGTCGCGGTGGTGTATGATGATGAGAAAATGGTTAATGTTCGCGTGCAAGCAGAAAGTGCAGTGACGATTGTTACCCAAAAAGATCCAGCCACGACTCCTTACACAGGAATCAGTGTTGAAAACTTCACTATAACCCAGCAAAATGCAAATAATTATGATTTTGAACTAGAACTTAGTCATACTGATAGCGATATGAAGTTTTATCGTACACGGGAACAAGAGCCTTATAGAGAGCAAGACTTACTCACTTATACTTTGGAAGACGGGAAATATCATTTTGATTTTGATGATATTGCTTCAGGTAACTATTCATTACATATGGTGTTAGGTGATTTAGTGGGTGTCTTTAACTTTACAATCCCGCATATGAATCCCAAAGCGGAAACGCAAGAAGACGGTAGTGTTCTCATCAAATTCGAATTTGATCCCGAAACATCATGGTCGAGTTACTGTGATCCATACGGAAAGAACATTTATCGCACTGGTAAGTCATACTACGATGAAACGGCAACTCTTGTAAATGTTGACACGAGCGGGAATCACTATCCAATTTATATTATTGAAGAATCGTTTACAGATAATAATCCTAACGATGATGAACCTTATTACTTCATTGTCTTAACGAGTAAAAATGGGTTGGGTACGATTATTAGTTATCCGCTTATTAGTCAGGAACACTTAATTGGTTCGACGCAGGCACGACTTGAAGTTAAAAATAATGTGCCTTATCTAATTGTTAAATTAATCGGAGTAGCCGATGAAAACTTTGAGAAATTCCGGCTGGTGGTAAAAGACAATATGGTTGATATCCATTTTGCGGAATATGACGCTAGTTTAGGAATTGGTGAATATTACTTTGATTTAACAGTCTTACGCCGCAAGGGTATATGGTATGACATCCTTATTGAATATAAGAGTAACAGTAATCGCTATCACTTACTTGTGGAAAGCGCTGACTTAACCCAAGCAATTTCCTTCAGTGGTGAAGTATATAAATTTGAAGAATGGGAAGGACTGCTCAAAGTCCATAGGGTCAGATAACATGATTAAAATAATTAGAAGTTCAAAAGCAGGTGAAAGATTAAAAGAAGTTGCTACCCTTAAAAGTAAGAAAGAGATTGTCAGTAATCGAATTCTCTTTATTGATGAAGCAAAGACTTACCAAACACACGCCGGATTTGGCGGGGCTTTAACTGAAGCAACCACCGCTATTTTAAACAAGATGACCAAGGAACAAAAACAGACCGTTTTAGAAGCATATTTCGGCAAAAGCGGCTTAAATTATAACTTAGCGAGAATTACTATTAATTCTAGTGACTTTGGTTATGGGAATTATGATTATCTTGATGGACCTGATGCAACGCTTAAAAGTTTCAGTTTAAAAAAAGAAGAAACAAGATGCATCCCCGCGATTAAAGAAGCGAATAAAATCCACGGAAAACCACTTAAACTATTCGCCTCACCGTGGTCACCGCCTGCCTTTATGAAAACAAATAAAATGATGAATGAAGGGGGAAAACTTTTACTTGAACATTATCCAACGTGGGCTAAATACTTCGCGCTTTATCTAAAAGGGATGGAAGATTATGGTCTTAAAGTTGATTTTATAAGTATTCAAAATGAACCCGAAGCTAAACAACGATGGGAATCATGTTTATGGACCGCGGAAGAAGAAGCCTTATTTATTCGTGATTACTTAGTGCCCGAATTAAAAAATAATAAGTTAGATACTAAAATCTTTATTTGGGACCATAATCGTGATGAAATTGTTCGTCGCGCTCGTATCACCCTAAGTGATCCAAAGGTACGTAAGCATGTTTATGGTATTGCTTATCACTGGTACGTTAGTGATGCGCACCACCATTTAGCGGTTGTTCATGATATGTTCCCTGAAAAATATCTTTTCTTTACCGAAGGATGTGTAGAAATGGCTAATAAAGTCTTAGTGCCGATAGGCGAAATGGGCTCGTGGAAACACGGCGAAACGTATGGACGCAATATCATTAATGACTTTAACAATTATAACGAAGCATTTATTGATTGGAATTTAGTGCTTGATGAAAAAGGCGGACCTAATCATGTTGGTAATTTCTGTGAAGCCCCCATCATGTTTGACACTAAAGCTAAAGAAGTAGCGTTTAATCCCTCTTTCTACTTTATTGCCCATTTTGCTAAATATATTGAGGTTGGCGCTAAACGTTTATATTGTGTTCATGATGTTGAACATAAATTCTTTGCTTGTAGTTATTTAAATCCAGACAATAAAATCGTTACTGTCATTCAAAATGAAAATGATGAGGATATTGATTTAACGATTAATATTCGGAAAAAAACGTATGTTGCACTCATTAAAAAACGTTCGATAAATACGCTACTGGAGGGGTAAAATGAAAAAGTTACTCGCCGTATTAGGTGTAATTTGCTTGCTTAGTGTAGGGTCAGCACCCGCTGGTGTTTTCGGTGTAAAAGGCGCAGAAGGAGAAACAGACTTTGGTGCCCGCGATATTTGTCAAAAATCCCATGTGCGTTATGATGTGACCGCCCAATCAATCCCAAGCGGCACAGATGTTGGCACAAATTATCAACAAAATCCAATGCCTGATCTCTTTAATGACGAAGCGTCATTTTTGCGCTTTCTTTTCGACGCGCCCGCAGCTGGCACATATATGATTGGTATCACGCGTGTTTCCGATGCCTATCCTGTGCGCCTGTATGTTAACGGGGAGTTGCAAATAGAAGGTGATTTAGGTACGACTAACTGGAACATTAAGCGTGATGATTATCCAGTGACACTTGCTGAAGGTATAAATGTTGTTATTCTACAAATTAATAACTGGGGCGGGTTAATTACATTTACGTTGCCAAACGAATTAAGTATCATTAAGCATGATGAGAGTGACGGCATTTATTACTCAGTTGATGCAAAACTTAATACGACAAAAATAATTGTGAATCCCAATAGCGCTAAATCAATTCATGAATTTGATGCACCAGTTATTCCCGTGCCATTTGAATATGATGACGATCCAGAATATAATGGCTATGCTGAATATAAGATTACTCCCAAAACAACAACAAAGTCATTAAAAGTTCATTACTATTCCACTGATTTTTCAACAGGAGCGGGTACAGGCATTATGGTTAGTGTTAATGATAATGCGGCCCAATTTGTGGCTTTACCAACTGGTGAAGTTAACACTGCATTAGAGGCAGTATTAGATGTTAGTGCCCTTGGTTTTAATTTTGAAAATAAAAATAAAGTAGTTGTTTCGGTCGATACGAATAATTCAAGGAAATTAGGAGTTACGGCCCTTGAATTATGTGATGAAGCGCCACCCACACCAATTATTACTAATCCAACTCCTGCTGAAACATTAAAAACAAAAGTCTTGCTCCGTGGCCGGCAATTTGCCAAAGCTAATGCAATCGTTATGGACTGGAGTGCCTCGGGCTTTGATGTTGATGTGAGTGGAACACGGGTTATCGACGCAGTCTTTAATGCTCCGAATGGAGCGCGGATTGCTACAAGTGTAAATAAAAAGCGAGCAGCCCTTGTTAATGTGCCCGCTGGTAATAATGTTAAAGTTCGTCTAGCGGATCATATTAATCCGTTAGAAACAACTTCGGTGCGAATATATAAGGCAAGCGAAGCGGCAGGTAGTTTATGTGAAATGATTTCACTTGATCTTGAAGCAGGGGCCGTGCTTAATAAACCTGCGGCAAAGGAACTTAATTTCTTCTTTTTAGGATCAAGTACTAGCTGCGGCAACCAAATTGATATTGATAAAAATATTGATGCTTATGGGGCGTTTCCGCGTGTTTTAGCGGATGCCTACAACGCCCATTTTGATGTTGTAAGTTGTTCAGGTCGCGGACTAATGCAAGGCTACAATAGTGAACTAGGGTGGGCCGCTAGTCAAGAAAACCAACTTAAACATTTATTTGAGAAAACAAGCCATTTCCGCGACAATAACGTATTATATGACCACTCCTTAGTTGATTATGATGTCGTCGTTCTTAGTATTGGTCATAACGATTTAGGTGTTGCGATTATGGAGACATTTGGGACAACGATTGATGATTTTACCGCTGAAGTTAAAGCTTTTCATAATAGGGTGCGCGGCTTACATCCTAACGCCTATATTCTCTATGAATATGGTCATTATGTTAATCGTCGTTTTTACCCCGAATTTAATAGAGTAATTGAAGAAATAGCAATGACGGACGCGAATATTGGATTCGTGTACACTCATCTTTATGGCGCCGGCGCGGATGAACATCCGTCCTATTCACAACATGAATCAATTGCTAAAGATTTAAGTCCGAAAGTTGCATCTTTCTTAGGGGTGGAAAATCCGATGTTACCGACGCCAGTGCGTTATGAAGCCGAAGATTATGGAATTGCAGGAGATGCTATTAAACAGTGGGATGATGATCCAAGTACGCCATGGAGTGAAGGTGGTTATGTTGGGGAATTAGGTCCTGATGTTGAAATAACGGATCCTAATGACATTTCTTATGGTGGCACTGATGTTAAAATCTTAATCTTTACTGTTGATATTCCAGTCGCAGGTAAATATCGCTTTACGGTTGGGTACGCTACGCAAGTTGATAGCGCTACGGCCTATGTAAACTTTGATAAAAAAGGGTGGCATAAACTTGAACTATTTAATACTAGGGGCTGGAAATCAATGCAAGAAACAGAGTTTATTGAAATTAATCTTAGCGCTGGCGAACACAAGGTTTACTTAACTGGTTCATGTGAGCTTGATAGCTGGGTAAATTACGACTATATCGAACTAGGTTTTATGGGTAAAGCTACAACCTTTAGTGTTTATAAAGAAGATAGTGACCACTATTCATTCGTGGATTTACCTGATGAAATTATCGCTGGCGAAGATTTAGCGTTTAAGATTAATTTACATAGTCACTACAGTAAATCAAATATATTCGTTAAAGTTAATGGCACGTATGTTACTCCAGTTAACGGAGTATATCACGTTGAAAATGTCCAAGAAGATCTCTACATTGTCGTTGAAGGAGTGGTCATTAATACCTTTGTCTTAACTTTTAAAGATGGGACACATATCCTTAGTCAGACAACTTACGCAGTAGGAGAACAAATAGTAGTACCGGAAGATCCTAAGAAACAAGGCTATACCTTTAATGGCTGGAATCGTCCAATTCCCGAAACGATGCCTAATGGCGACTTAACTATCAATGCCTTATGGATTGAAGGAGAAGTTGAACCAGAAATACCACCCCAAGACAACAAGAAACTAAAACTAGCGCTAGCAATTGGTATTCCAAGCGCAGCGGTCGCGGGCGCGGGAATTGGCTTAGGCTTGTGGTTTGGGCGTAAGAAAAAAATGGTAGCATAATTGACTTAGAAGGGAGGTTTTAACTATTAATAAATCAAGTTAAATGATAAGAGCATAGTAAAAAATATTCTAAACATAGAA
>MWCB01000019.1 GCA_002069815.1 Tenericutes bacterium ADurb.Bin239
TTTTGGAACTGGTATTCCACGGACTATCAAAGCTTATGAAGGTACTGGACATGAACCAACTTTTTACGATAGTGATAACTTTTTTATTGTTTATTTGCCTAATTTAAATTATAAAAATAAAATGATTGACCAATTAAATGACCAATTAAATGACCAATTAAATGACCAATTAAATGATTCAATAAGTGATGTAGGTCTTGAAATATTGAGGTTGATAAACAATAATCCAGGTTTAAATGCACAAACAATTTTCAAAATAATGGCTCAAACGAATGAAAAAATAACAATCGATATCGTAAGGAATTCTATAAGGCGTGAACTAAGTAAATATATAGACCGCCGTGGGTCTAAAAAAACAGGAGGATATTATTTCAAACTTCCATAAAAGATGTTGAGACTGTAATTGGTATAATAAAAATGTAGGAAAATGGCAAATAAAACCAGCTTCAAACAATCAAAAATCAGCTAATAGCAGTATTATGTTTAAAATTGGATTTGCTATATAAGGCAAAATTAGTAGATTATATGTGGATAATGGTTGTTATCAGTAAATCTTAGTGACAGTCATTTTATTGCTGGCAGGGGGCACCATTCAATGAAGGACGCGCTAGGTAAGCGCGTTTTTCTTTTAGTTATTATGTTTAGACATAGAAAGGTTGTATAATAAATTTATCTTTGTAAAGGAAGAAATAAATGTGTAATTACGAAACTGAGCATTATATTTTTAATTACACTGCCGGCAGTAAAGCCGAAGAAGATATTTTACTAATTGCCAGTGTCCAAGAAGCTTGTTATGCCTATATTTGTCAAGTACTAGGAGTAACACTAAATTTTAAAATTGAGTATTTTTTATGTAATTCTCCCGAAGAAGTAGGAACAATATATGGTGATAATGAACCATGTAATGCTTTTACCCGTCCTCCTAATAAGATTTACGCTGTTTATAATGAAAACTTAAAATGTATTGGATTTCACGAAGATGCGCATATTATAAGTTATACAATTAATCGCCCTAAAAGTGCGGCTGTGCGGGAAGGACTGGCGATGTATTTTGACCGAAAGTGGTGGGGTATAAGTAATCTTGATTGGACCCTTTATTACCTTAAAAATAATAAATATATTTCCGTGATTGAATTATTAAATAATGATACATTTTTTAAGGAAGACTGTTCACTTACATATCCTATTGTTGGTGCCTTCACTGAGTGGTTAATTAATAGTTATGGAATCGAAAAGTACTTGTTTGTATACAAAGAAAATGATGCTTTTTTCGCACTTGAAAAAGAATATGGAGTAACACCTAATGTGTTAGAACAACAATTTAAAAAGTATGTTTCTTTATTTAAAATTGATGAAGTGATTGAGCAAAGAATAAACGAATTATTACTATGTAATAAAAAATAAGAATACATGAAAAAAATAAATGATTTTTACTTCCCTTGCTAACAAGTTTGGCATTAGGATAGGACTATTAGATGGCAGGTAACATTATTTTCTTTCAATTTATAAATGAAAATATTAACTTTAGCGCTGATGAAACATTATTTGGTAATTATGATGCTTAATCATAGTTTAGTGCAACTTTAATTGAGTAAATAAATAGCAGGTCTCCAAGAATACAATTACGCAATTCTTTATGAAGAATCATAAAGTGTAAATACCGTGTTCTTAATATTAAAGTACAGTTCGAAAAAATGACTTTAATTATAAATTACCTTGTCATGCTATTTTCTAATGTTTAATATGATAGTAGATATATGGGAACCGCGGCAACTTTAAAACAACCAAGTTTTAGAAGGCGTATGAGAAAAGTTGGATCCTATTGGCAAGTATATGTCATGATGATTCCAATAATCGTCTTTTTTCTCATTTTTGCCTATCGTCCGATGTATGGGATTGTGATTGCTTTTAAAGATTATATGCCCTCTAAAGGAATCATGGGCTCAAAATGGGTCGGATTTGAACATTTTAGATGGGTTTTTACGACTCCTGAATTTGGTCGGGCCTTTCGCAACACTTTAATTATTAGTTTTGCTAAGCTGTTTTTTTGTTTTCCTTTTCCCATTATCGTGGCCTTGTTGCTTAATGAAATACCATTTCCGCGTTTAAAGAAAGCTATCCAAACATCGATATATTTACCTTATTTTATTAGTTGGGTTATCATCGGCACTATTACATATGATTTACTAAATGTTAATGGTGGACTTGTTAATAATTTTTTAATGACAATGGGGTTTGATAGAATTAATTTTCTAACCGATAGCAAATATTTCTTGCCGATTGTTCTTTTGACTGAAATGTGGAAAAACGCGGGCTGGGGCAGCATCATTTATTTATCGGCTATCAGTGGTGTTAATCAAGATTTATATGAAGCCGCGGAATTAGATGGGTGTGGACGTTTCCGTAAGATGTGGCATGTTACTTTGCCAAGCATTAGCCCGATTGTGATTGTGATGTTTTTACTTGCGGTCGGTAATGTTATGAACGCTGGTTTTGACCAAATCTTTAATTTATACAATGCATCAATTTATGATGTTGCCGATATTATTGACACGCTTGCGTACCGAGTCGGTATTTCGCAAGGGTTTGTTGAAAGAGGGGGCGCTTTAGGACTCTTTAAAACAGTTATTAACTTAATCCTATTACTATCAGCAAACTTTGTGGTAAAGAAAATAAATGGAGTAGGTATTTATGAGTAAGAAGCGGCCAATTGCTGTGGGCAGAAGACGGCGGATTACCCCCCTTGATATCATCATCACTATTTTTATGTGTCTGTTTGCAATTCTTTGTTTGTATCCGTTTGTAAACCAAATTCTTATTTCTTTTGCCTCACAAGCTGATTATTATAATTCCACATTATTTGTGATTCCACGTCACTTTAATGTTGATTCGTATAAATATATCTTGTTCCATGACAAAATGGGACAATCATTCTTAGTATCAATTTCAGTCTCCACTGTTGGGACCGCCTATTCCATGATTTTAACAATTCTTGGAGCGTATGTCTTATCAATTAAAGATTTACCGGGTAAAAGGGCATTCTTTATCTTTATCTTAATTACGGTATTTTTTGGTGGCGGTCTTATTCCCTTTTATTTAACTGTTCGTGAACTTGGCCTAATAAACTCCATCGCAAGTATTATCATTCCTTTCGGCATTAACACTTTTAACATGATTATCTTACGAAACTTTTTCAAGCAAATCCCGCAGGAGATGATTGAGTCTTGTAAAATTGATGGAGCGAATGATTTTATTATTTTAACGAGATTTATTTTACCGTTATCCAAAGCTGGGTTAGCGACTATTGCCTTATTTTATTTTGTCGAACGCTGGAATGACTGGTATTGGCCAATGATGTTCTTAGATCATTATGATTTAATTCCAATGGCCTTACAACTTCGGAATATTTTAGCGGAGAATCAGTCAACGGGCACTGGTGGAGGCGGCGGGGTTGATCCTGGTACTTTATTTAATGAAGGCAAGCACGCGGCGACCATTGTTATTTCCATGATACCAATTTTAGCAGTATATCCCTTTGTGCAAAAATATTTTGTCAAAGGTGTGATGATGGGTTCAGTTAAAACATAAAGGAGAAGATAATATGAAAAAACTCGGAAACAAATTTTTACTGGCTGCATGCCTCTTTTTAACACTAGGCTGCGTCGCGTCTTGCCGCCCAACGGAGGATGATGACAATACGCTTATGGTCTTCCGCTGGGACTTTGCCGCGGTTGACTCGGCCCGTAAACAAAAAACGCCAATTTATCAAGAAATTAAGCGAAATACCGATGTTGATATTCGAGTCGTTACCTCGGGGTCAGGTACATGGGAAGAAGTGTTAAATCGAAAGTTTAATACTGGTGACTTACCTGACATTTTTATTAGTTATGCGATGGATCGTCCTACTTCATTCCGTAAGTGGATTGAAGATGGCGCGGTCTTAGCGATTAGTGACTATGTTAACGAATCAACGAAAAATGAATATCCTAAACTTTATGAGCGTATTCAAAATTATAAATATATTGGAGAACGCTTATCTTACGCTAAAGGGAAAACTTATGCTCTTCCTGTTGAAAAAACACTAGAACACGGGATGTTTATCCGCACCGATTGGATTCGGAATTTAAACGAACCAGCAAAGTTAACAATGATTTTAACAGAAGAATTAGGTCGTGCTCCGTTTGATCATGAATTAGAATCGATGAGATTTAAGATTCCGACAACTTTAATCGAATTTTATCGTCTTACTCGCGCGTTTTCAAAATATGATCCAGATGGTAATGGTCGTAATGACACTTATGGTTATACATGTTCAGAATTTAATATGTGGTTTAATAACTGGATTTTTGAAGCAATGAGTAGTGCTGATATTCATGACTCAACTTATTGGGGATATGTGGAAGATGGGACTGGTAATTTAACCTCAAGTTGGATTACCGAAGGTAATAAAAAAGCGGTGGCGTTTTTAAATAAATTATATGCTGAATCAATTCTTGATCCTGACTATATTGCAACGACCACAGATGAAAAAATCACCAAATTTGTTCAAGGGAAAGTTGGAATTATGGTTGGTAATATTTGGTATAACACTATTTTACAAAAATTCGTGGACGCTAATAGTGTTAGTAAAGAACAAGCTAAACAAGACTTCACCGTTATTGCACCTCCCGCGGGACCAAATGGTGTCTTTGGTATGCGGGGTAACCCTGGTTTTTGGTGCTCTGTTTGTATTAATGGTCAATTATCAAATCACAAACGTAAGCTTGCGCTTGGCTTAATGGAATATCTTTATAGTGATGCCGCTGATGAACTCTTTACATGGGGGATTGAAGGTGTTCACTATGAATTAGATGGTGATAAAAAAGTTAGTTTAATGGGAGTTGATAAATCTGGTTACAACTACACTATTGAATCATATGATGCGGCTTTCGCTTTGTCATCATTATCAAAATGGTCATATAGTTACTATTCACCATATCAATCAAATTATGAAGATATTTATCAGTTTATGGAAAATGCTAGTGCGTATGAAAAAATTGACCCCGTAATGTATGTGCAAACGCCGCTTTATGTTGAACGCGATACGATTATCGCTAATAGTTCGCTCGAACAATTTGTCAACTTTATTAAAGATAGTTCGTGTTACGACTCTAGTTCCAAACAAGTTGGTGTCACCTGGGGTGATTTATATAAATATAACGCAACCTACAACCAAAAATGGGATGCGTTCTTAAACTTATTTAATAATACGTGGGGCGGCGCGGAAATGGTCGCTGAATATAATGAAACTGCTAAACAATACTTATAGGAGGTAATATGAAACTATTATTACTTGTCTCGCTAGCCTTCTCCTTATTTACCGGCGTTAGGCCTAGCGTTAAAACACCTGATTATGCTCCCGCAAGTGAAGGTTTCCTTATTGCGGAGGGTGATTACACTGGTACTTTAAATATCGGTGAAGTAAATTTCGGTAATGGTTATACATGTGTACCTTACAATTATCAAGGTGAAAACAATTGGTTTGCGGTAATGGGTAAGGCTAATGCTGTCTATCAAAAGATGCAGTTTGGTGGCGATGGCACTAATAAGGGAAATTATTGGCAAGGCAATGCACAATATAACAATATTTGGTGGCGCGAAGACTTCGGACCCGATGGTGGATTTGATGCTATTGCGCTTTATCGCGCTCCCTTTAACGGAACAGTTACTTTCCGTGGAACATTTGCTAAAGCGGATATGAGCGGTTCCGATGGCGTTGTTTTATCGGTTACTAATAAAAAGGCACGGGATGTTGCCGCTACTGTAGTTGCAACGGAAACAGTCACAAGTGCTTTTACGTATGTTGTCGATAAAAGCGTTGAAGTTGTGTTAGGAGAGATGTATATGTTCGCGGTTGGGCAAAATATAAGTAGCGCTTACGATTCAACGAAAGTTAGAATTAAAGCGACTTTTACCCAAGCTGCTGATCCTGGTGAAGAAGCGACGGGCGACGAGATTGAACCAACAAATTTTGAAACAGAAGGGTTTTTAATTAATCAAGATGATTATGGTGGTTCTCTTGACATCGGAACGATAAATTTCGCTAATGGTTATGTTTGTACCCCAAATTCAGTTCAAGGTGATAATAACTGGTTTGCGGTTTATGGTAAAACCGATGGAGCGTATGGCAAAATGCTCAATGAAGATACGACAAATCAAGGCAATCACTGGCAAGGTAGTGCTCAATACAACAGTGTATGGTGGCGTCAAGAATTTGCGCCAGATGGTGGGGATGATGCTATTGCCCTGTATCGGGCTCCTTTTAACGGCACCGTTCGTTTCACGGGTCGGATTGCTAAAATGAACTTTAATGATAGTTGTGACGGAGTGGTTATTTCCGTTGCTAATAAAAAAGATCGAGCTACGCCGACAACAATAATTGTTGAACATACGATGACCAGTAACTTTGGCTTTATTGTTGATAAGGAGATTGATGTTGTTGGCGGTGAAATGTATATGTTTGCGGTTGGTCAAAACATTAATAGCGCATATGATACAACGAATTTTAATATTAAGGCTACTTTTACCCAAGCTGATGATCCGGGCGAAGAAGTGACAGGCGATGAAATTGAGCCCGTTATCTTACCCGAAGATGTGGCGTTTTTAAGCGAAGAACAATTTTATATTTTAGGTCCAGAAAATGAATATTTAGCGACACCGAAAGATGAACAAGGCGAAAATAACTTTTACGCTATTTATGGTGATGCTACAAGTGATTATTATTACATGAAAGGGGAGGAAATTGCTGGACAAAACCAATGGGTGGGCGTTAGTCAATACAATTCTATTTATTGGCAACAAGACTATCATCCCGATGGTGGTGATGATGCAATTTTACTTTGGAAAGCCCCATATAATGGTACGGTTCGCTTCGAAGGTAAGGTCCATAAAGCCGACTTTAGTGGCTCCGATGGGGTTAAGATTTTAGCCCATCATCGAAAAAGCGCGAAAAGTACCGCTACGCTCCTCGTGGAACGCGAATTTACCGCGCCCTTTACCCTCTTTTTCAGTGGCGCGGAATATACGGTTACCGCTGGTGAATTATTTCTTATTTCGGTTAATCAATTAGGAAATTCAGCCTTTGATAGTACAAAGGTCTTATGTAAGGCTATCTATACTAGAAACGACGCTGATCCTGGCGAATATGCCGAAGAGACAGGGGTCGCGCATGATATTGATTATTTAAGTTACTTTGCGACGGAACAAGGAGTTAATAACTGGTTTTATACTTATGGCACTATTGATAAAAAAGTATTGATGACTTTTGGCTGTAGCCCAAATAGCTTTGAATATGTTTGGCTTGGGGCCGAAGACTGGCAATGTATTGATAGCGGCTATATTCTTCCTGGTAATGTCTATGCTTCAATGCGTAATTACGTGGCCCCGCAATCTGGCAAGGTTTCGATTCTCGGTAGTATTGTCAAAGGGATGGAAGGGGGCGATGGTGCGCTGGCCAAAATATATCTTAATAATGAAGAACTTGCCAGTGTCTACTTAACTGACGCTAATCCAGAGTTAAAACTTGAAGATTTAGAAGAAATTGAAGTAAATGGGGGCGACATCATTACTTATTACGTTGATTCAGGAGAAGCGAACAATAATGCCTGTGATTTAATTAGTTTTAAGTCCGAAATTATTTGGATTGAAGAAAGAGAGGGCAGTGAAATTACTGACCCCATCGCGTTCTTAAATCCCGTTACTAAGGCGGAATTATATGGTATTACGCTTGTTGAACCTAATTTAGATGAAGATGAAGATTATTTCCTTACTAGTGAGAAATCAGATGGGCCACTGATTGGTTTAATCACGGGCTTAGGGATTCTCTTTGTAGCAGGGGTTGCTGTTACGACCGTCATTATTAAAAAAAGGAGACTAGGTGTATGAAAAAGCGGAGATTACTTTTATTCTTAATACCTTTATTACTTTTGTGTTCATGTGAAAGGAAACCAGAAACTAGTACTCGTGAAGAAGATTTAAATACATATTCTTTTGTTCGCGACTTTTCAAATATGCATGGATATCGTGGGTGGTCTTATTGCTATGGGGATGTTGAAGAGCCTAAGAAAATGACATATGACCTTGAACTTTGTGTGTGGCGGGGTCGTGACTTTTATGCCTATATGAAAATTAATGAACAGCATCCTGGGAATAATAGTGAAACAATTATTGCTTTTACCGCGCCGAAAGCGGGAACGGTAAGTGTGACTGGTTCTATCATTAGGTGTCCAGCCCAATGGAGTGGCGATGGTGTCTTTTTCTACGTTGTGGCCCTTATTAATGAAAAATTAGAAGATGACTACCTAACAAGTACCATTGTTGGTGAGTTACAAGAAGAAGCCTTTGAATATACATTCACTAAAAAGTTAAGCGCTAATGATACGTTATATTTTGTCATTAACCCGAATAAAGATAATTCACATGACCAAGTCCGCAATGACATCGTCATTGAATTCCAATAAAGCGAGGAATTTAATATGGTATTACAATATAAACGATACTATCTAGGTGATATTTGTGCTCTTTTTTATACGTATGAAGGCATAACTTCCTTTACTTTAGTGCCAAAAGGAACGGAACATTTGGTTAGTGACTTTAAATTAAGCGGGGAAGATCCTTTTAAAATAATAAAAATGGAGCCTTGTGTCCAACTAGCGTTTGAAGGTGATAGTTTTTCCCGTGACTTTAGTCGTGGTCAATCAATGAAAAATACCGCGACTGCTTACTCATTTCGTTTGGTAAAACAAGAAGAAATTAAAGAAAAGAATGGCAAAATGCTCGTTTCAACCTTTAAAAATAGTGAAGGACTTATATTTAAACAATATTTGCGTTACGTTAATGGTTATCACGTTATTGAAATGCATAATGAAGTAATTAATGGCAGTAAAGAAAGGAAGTTATTACAAATGATTGCTTCGTTTACTGTCAATAATTTATCACCATATGATGACTATAATGATCCTGATAAAATGATTGTCCATGAAATGCGAACTGACTGGTCAACGGAAGGTAAATTAATTTCGACGACCGCTAGTGATTTACTTTTAGAACCATCATGGTCGGGACTCGGAATTAGATTACATCGGTTTGGTCAAGTCGGATCAATGCCAGCCCGTAATCATCTCCCCTTTGTCGCCCTTGAAGATAAAAGCAATGGAATTGTGTGGGCAGCCCAAATTGAAGCGCCCGATTCATGGCACATTGAAATTACGCATCGCAATAATGGTATCCATTTGTCGGGTGGGAGAGGTGACTTTTTAGGTGCGCACTGGCAAAAAACACTTGAACCTGGGACATCTTTTAAAACAAATAAAGCTTTCGTTACAGTTGTTAAAGGCGAACTTTTAGATGCAACAAATGCGATTGTAGATTATTTTAAAACAAGAGTTAAGTGTCCCGCTTCCGAGTTAAATATTCCCGTTATTTATAATGAATATTGTTATTCATGGGGGACACCAACTATGGAAAAGGCGATTCCTCTCCTTAAAATGTGTAAAGACATTGGCGCCAGTTACTTTGTCGTTGATGCTGGCTGGGCTAAGGACGACAAAATCGGGTGGATGGATGTTGGTGATTGGATAACTTATGATAAAGCCTTTCCTCATGGTTTAAAAGAACTTAGTGACTTAGCGAAGTCTTATGGAATTAGACTAGGAATTTGGTATGAATTTGAAGGAGTGTCAACTCGCTCCTACGTGTATAAAGAATATCCAGAATATTTATTAAGAGCAAATGGAAAAATAATTCATAACAATGATCGGGCTTTCCTTGATTTTAGAAATCCTGATGTTATAAAGTATCTTGATGAAAGAGTCTTAAAAAATCTTAAGGATAATAATATTGGGTATATCAAAATTGATTACAACGAAAACTTTGGCATTGGTTGTGATAGTAAAGACGGATTAGGTGAAGGACTTCGTGAACAAATCGCCCTTGTCTTAGCTTATTTTGAAAAGCTAACGACTGCGATTCCTGATTTAGTCTTAGAAGTATGTTCAAGTGGCGGGATGCGTCATGAACCGCTCTTTATTTCAAAAGGCAGTATGATTTCCTTTAGTGACGCTCATACTTGTCCGTCGGGTTCAATTATTTCATCAAACTTACACCGGTTTATGTTACCGCGGCAAATGCAAATCTGGGCCACAATGGAAGATGATTATGATGCCGAAGACGTTAATTTTACAATCGTGAAAGCAATGCTCGGTCGTTATTGTTTATCTGGGAATATTGTTACCAAAACTGATGAAGTTAAGGGCATTATTAGTGATTCCATTAAATTTTACGAATACTTAAAACCAATTATTTTACATGGTCGCACCACTGAAATTAACGATAATGAAATTACTTCATATAACTATATGAAAGGCTATCATCACTTAATTCGAAAATATAAAGACCGATTAGCGATTTATGTTTTTAGTGTTGATGAATTAGAACGGCATCATGAAATTAAACTTGATGGTGATTATGTACTTGAACATGTTTTCAATACTTCAAGCACACCACAAATTAAAAAGCAAACACTCTTATTTAAGACATTAGGAGTGAGGCAATATGGTGCATGTTTTATCTTAAAGAAAGGGCATGGTAAATAATATGAAACGACGAATTAAAAAGTACGCATTTAGCTCATTATTATTAACAAGTATCATGTTAGGAGGATGCGAAGGCGCAGGTATGAGACAAACAATTGAAACAGTCACTGTTGATTTTGCGACGAAAGAAGGAATGTCAATTCAAAATATTAAGAAATTTGACAACTTTACTTCAACCTGGGCTTGGGTTGGTCAACAACCCGGATCAATTGATAATGTGTCCTTAAATTGTGTTCCCGCTCTTGAAGAAATTCGAGCGGAATCACTACGCTTTGACTTATTTATGGGTTATACAGGCATAGGTTATAATATTGGGCGGGGTGAGAAAAACGGGTCCACGGACGCTGAATATCAGCAAGTTATGCAACTTATTAATAAATTACGTGATTTTAATGTATTACCGACTGTTACCTATTTTGCGTCGCCTGATTTTGTAACGGAGGGGAACTGGCGAACGCCACCTGATGTCGCTAAATGGGAAACGCTATGTTATAATATCGCTCATTACTTTAAAAAGAATAATATTCGCTTATCGACCCATGAGATTTGGAATGAACCTGATTTTAATGGGGCCTTCTTTTCGGGTGACTGGGTTGATTATCTCAATACATATATTGCCGGTTATAAAGGTATTCGAAGGGCGAATCCTGATGCCTTAATGGCCGCTATGTCGGTTGCTTATCCCTTTAAAGCATTCGGTCGCAAATATACTTTAGAAGGTGAATATGGCACAGACTGGAAACGATTAATTGATGCATGTTATGAAGAATATATGCCAGATGCTGTCAGTTGGCATTATTACGGACGCGAAGGCCAAATGAAAGATCGTGTTGATGAAACCGAAAACTTTGCGCATTCGCTTGAAACCGTCCGAAGTGCGATTAAAGGCTTTCAATTTGGCACAAGTGATGAAATTAGTGGTGGTCGCAAATATGAAAAATTAGAAACTTTGCAAATGCATGTTAACGAATTTAACATTTATCAACCATCGGCGGATGATATTTACCAAACTGTGGAAATTGTCCCTGGTATGTTTAGTGCGATTAAACAATTATTAGACGCTACTGATATTACGCGTGTTAGCTGGGCCGCACTCCTTGGGGAAAAAAGCGACGGCTTAAGTTATGACTTGATTGATAGCTTATCTTATCAACGCTATCCGGCTTATCACACTCTATGGATGTATGGCCGTTTACCCGTTGATAAAGTTACTATCGACTTAGGCAACAATCATCTTCATAACTTTGCGGGTGTTGATCGTGGTCGCGCTGGTCTTATCGTGTATAACACGGGCGAAAAGACCGAAAAAATTAATGTCAAATTTGCAGGAATTCCGTTTGAAAGAGGTAGTCTAGATGTTTATCTTGTTGATGACGAACACTATTCTTACACTACCGCGAATGCCCCGCTTAAAGTCCGTCATCGTGGGGATATTGAAGTTAATGGTGAAATAGTAAAAATGGAATTATTACCAAATAGTTGTTATTACATTGAAGTTAATAATCATAATATCGCTACTGATTTAGACAATTATAAAACGATTGGCGATATTGTTAAAAAAGAATATTGGTATCCTAATCGTGCTAATGATTTGCCCTACGCTGATATTCATGAAAATTCCTTAACCGCCCACGTCGGTATGTCAAACAATAGTAAAGGCGCTAGTGCCGTATCCCTAACGGTTGACAATTTAATCATTAACCCAAATATTAAATTAGTATTTGAAACATGGGGTGAATTGGCAAATAGTAGTGACGCAACTCTGGGGGTCAGAGTTGATTATCAAAACGAAGAAGGCAATTATGTTAAATCTGTTTTATATAATGCTGGAACATTAACGGGTAATATTGCGATACCCTTTGGCACAAGAGTAGCGGCGGATAAAGTATATAATCTTCAATATAATAGCGGACATATGGATATAAATCTAATGAATGAAGCTCCTGCTGATTGGAGTGGACGAGTGATGATTACTTATCTAGTTAGCGATGCAGGAGCGGGTGCTACTGGTAAATTTATTTTACAAAAACCATAAATTAAAATGGAAACTTGTTTAAGAAATAATGACTATATATTTAGCGCGCCCTTGTAAACGCGCGGGGAATAGAAAATAATTAGGTAAGAGCTTATGAAAAGTTTGAAAGGAGATAACCTATGAGGAAAAAAACAAAATTTGCTTTTTTGTGCACTTTACTTTTAGGCACAATAGCCATTTCACTCACTCACAAGAGTGGTCCCATTAGAGCAAATGCAGCCCTAGTGGAAATTGATCCGTGGGTAAAGTATGAGTTTAAAGACGCTGCTAATCCAGGGAAAGACACGATGAATAATCATCATTTGACTACGGTTGGAACTGTTCCAACTGTTGCCGGTGGCGTTATTACATTTAATGGTGCTAACGGCTTAATCTCAACTCCCGACCTCTCCGAAGAGTTAGGTACGAATCCATTTACCATGGTCTTTGACATCAAGATGCCAAGTGTAAGTGGACCTGGGGCTTGGCAAGAACCAATTGGCTTTGGGTGGGATGATTGGTCCGCTACTTTTTGGCATAACTTAGCTATTTATCCCGAGTCATGGACTCTCCAATTTACAACTACACCGGATGGAAACCCTAATCAATACAACGGTACAAGTTTAGGGGACCTTAAACACGATCAATTTAGTCGTGTGATTGTTCGTGAAGAACCTGGTGCCAAAATTACGGCTTATTTTAATGGAGTAAGCAAATATTCGGTTAATTGTCCAAGTGATTTCTCAGTCGCTAATCCAACGGCAAACTTTGCGCTTGGTGGCAATGCTACGTGGGGTGCGCTTGGACGCTGTTTCTTCACTGGCTCACTCGCGAATGTTGCTATTTATGATTTTGCCTTCACTGATGACCAAGTTACTGAATATAATACTTATGGCAAAATTGAACAAGAAGTGACCGTTACCGTTAAAAGCGCTGATGTTGACTTAAGTAGTTCAATTCGCGTCAATAGTGATGACAGTGATCCCGTTATCCTTGCTAGTGCACCAAATAAATCAACAATTCAAGTTGTTATGACTGATAACTCAACCGCTGATGCAACCGCAACATGGACTAACGTTCTCACCGAAGGAACTAAAAAATATCTTGAAGGTACCTTAAGTGGGGTTGTGAACATTAATGACGTTAAAGCGAAAGCCTTAATTGCAGTCGTTAGTGATTCAGTCGAATTAAAACCTGTTGCTAAATATGAATTTTTAGATACAACTAACCCTGGTAAAGACTCAATGGGTAATTATCACTTAACCCCATCCGCTGATGGTGGTGGGATGCCAACCTTAAGCCTTAGTGATGGGGCGATTCAATTTGACGGAAGTGGCGGATTAGTATCTAATCCTGATATTTCGGAAGATTTAGCAGCCCTTACCATTGTCTACGATATTAAATTGTCCCCAAGTCCAACGGGCTGGCAAGAACCAATTGGCTTTGGTTGGGATAATTGGACCGCTACATGGTGGAATGTCTTCATGGTTGGCGAAAGTAGTAATATGCTAAGATTTACAGCCTCAGGCATTGACGGAAACGCTAATCCGTATTGGGGTAAAGAAATTGGTAACTTAAGTACAACTGATTACTCGCGTATCGTCTTTAAAATTAATCCTGGTGAGAAAATGTCAGTTTGGAAGGACGGGAATAAAGTATTCGATTATAATTGTCCGTCGGGCTACAATGTTAAGAACACAAATGCTTACTTTGCTCTTGGAGCAAATGGTACGTGGGGCTCAACAGGTCGTAACTACTTTAGAGGTTTCTTAAAGAACGTTGCTATTTACGACTTTGCGATGACTGATCAACAAGTTGCCGTTTATAACTTAACGGGACAAATTAAGAGTAACCTTGTTGATAAATATTTAACGATTAATCCAACTCCCATCTTTGCGGGGGAAGTCACGAGTGCGGCCTTAGATGATTCAATGACTACCGCGGAAATGCTTACGAAAGTTAATGCGGCAACTGTTAAAGGAACTTATGGCACTGAAGAACATTTCTTTAATGTTACGTGGACTGGTGTCCGCCTTGAAAGTGGTAAATATTACGCTGATGGGGTGTATAAAGTCGTTGGTAAATCAATGCCAACTGCCTCCTCTTCTGGTGTTGTTACTAAAGAATTAACGGTCCTTAATAACGTAAATGCTGTTCAAGACTTTGTCGATAACTATATGTATATGACTGATCCTAATTATACTGGTGAAGGAACGGGCAAATGTATTAGTGATGGCACATATGCGGCGGCAAAAACGGCGTATAATGCCTTAAGTGAATATCAACGCGGATTATTTAATACGGAAGCTCAGTTTACCGATGCTAAGGCTCGGCTCCTAGCGTGGGCTGCCGCCAATGGTGATGTTATTAATACTAGTACCTATGCGCTTGAAGCCGCGGGATTAGGACGAATTACCAATCCAACTGGTGGAAGTGTGGCGGTTTACACCTTGCTTGCCTTAGCCCTTATCTCGTTTACAAGTGCAGCCTTAGTGCTTCACATTACGAAAAAAAGACGAGCATATAATTAATATTTCTTAATAATCACAAGGGTCAGTGGCATCTCCTCATCCACTGACCTTTGTTTATCGGTTGCATGATAATGTTTTTAAGGTAAAGGAGAAGTATTATGCGAAAATTCAAATCTATTTTCATATCTTTTTTAATGTTATCAACTTTATTCATCGTTAACACTAATTACGTCAAAGTAAATGCAAATCCGGCTCAAAAGTATGATCCGCTTATTCAATATGACTTTGCGGATAGTGATAACTTAGGAAAAGATGTGAACGGAAATTTTGATTTAAATATTATTGGAAACCCCACGAAAACTACTGATGGTATTTATTTAGATGGGAGTTCGGCTTTATACTACGCTCCTTTAGCAAATAAAGATTTTACTGATGAATTAGAATCGTTTACTATTACAGTTTGGGCAAAAGAAGATGCGGTACAAAGTAGCCATCGTTTTATGATTGGAACGGGTGTTGCTTTTAGCACGACTGGGCTAGGGATGGGGTTTTATGCGACAAATAGTGCTTATATTGTTCCAGTTGGTGGTGCGGACGATTACGCAAGTAATTTTGTTACTTCCCAAGCTGATCACTTCGGCCCTAAGGCTCCCAATTATCAAGCATCAACTGCCTGGAATTGTTTTACCTTGATGCTGCAAAATGGTACAAGTTATTTTGGAGTAAATGGTGATTTATATACGCTTAATATTTCTGTTGATATGGCAAATATTCAAAATTTAGGCCAAACATTTACGATTGGCGGAGTTGGTGGTAACGATGTGACCAATATTAATTCTATCCGGAATTTATTTATCGGCGAAATTGCTGATGTTCGCATTTATAATGGGATTTTGACTGATACTGAATTTAAAGCGATTTATAATGCGGGTCGAAAAGCTGCCTCCCCGCTTACACGAAATAATGTAATTACCGCAATTAATACGCCCCTTAGCGCGGAAGGATATCATTTTTCACTTGAATGCGCGGATCTAACAACGTCAGGGATCCTTACTACCGTTAAAGATATTACCGCTGATGTTAAAGTCGATAGAAACGGAGTGATTGAAGATATGACGGCAAAAGTTGTGTGGTGTAAACCTAGTATTACTTCCGAAGAAGCAACAATTAATGGAGTTATTTATTTAGTGGGTTATGCTTGTACCGCTGATTTATTACTTAAAGTCCATCTCTATAAAGGAACATATAGTAATATTCGTCTAAACACAACTTTTACGGACAACATGGTTTTACAACGAGACAAAAACGTAAAAATCTTTGGTTATGGTGGGAATGTGGGTGAAGAAGTAAAAGTTCAATTTGCTTCTCAAGTTAAAACCGCACATATAACTGAAACAGGCTGGGCTGTTTATTTAGAGCCAATGAGGGCTAATAAAGTTGGTCAAGATCTTAAAGTTACGTATAAACATCAAGTAGTAACTTTAACTAATGTTGTCGTCGGTGATGTTTTACTTTGTTCTGGTCAATCAAATATGGAAATTACTGTTCAATATATTCTGAATAAAGATGCAAATATTAGAAATGAATTTCTAAGTTTAAATAATTACGCGAATATCCGTGTCTATAACGGGTCATCCGTATATTTAGAAAAGAATGTGCCAACAATTTATGATGATACGATGGGTCGTTCTTGGCAATTGTGTAGTGACTTTGATTCGATTCGAAATCACTCGGCTTA
The DNA here is from genome assembly GCA_002069815.1 of Tenericutes bacterium ADurb.Bin239. Taxonomy (GTDB): domain Bacteria; phylum Bacillota_I; class Bacilli_A; order RFN20; family CAG-826; genus UBA1361. The sequence continues at coordinate 16,855 of MWCB01000019.1, forward strand.
TGCGATGGCTGCCGCTAGTAATTATTCGTCAGTTGTTGGAGCGGAAGTCCCAATTGGAGTAATTATTGTGGCAATTGGTGGTTCATGCATTGAAGAGTGGGTTGATCCCGTTAACATTAATTCATTTCACTCGTATGCGGCCGATATGGGTAAAGTTGATTGTCGTTATTATAATGCTTACATTTATAACTTAGCAGGTTACACCGTTAATGCTTTCTTATGGTACCAAGGTGAAGCTAATTCGCAACCATTAATGACCAGCGACTATCAAACGGCTTTTCGTCTGATGCTTAATCATTATCGCGACCTTTTTGAAAACCCAACTATGCCCGCGATTGTTCAGCAACTAGTGCAGTTTGATAACTGGGTTGATACTTCATATTTCCGCATCATGCAATGGGAATTTATGAGTACATTAGATTATGTTTATACAGTTAATGGTATTGATACTGGTGATATGAGTAAAAGTGATGGGATTCACCCCACTGATAAGTGGGTATTAGGAGAGCGGGTCGCTGGAATTTTAGCGCTTGCAAATGGAATAGCAAAAGAAGAAATGCTTAATCAAAATATACCATACGGTATATCTTCCGAGATTAAAGCCGCATCGTATGTGGAAAATGACGGGGTTAAGACTATTACTTTAACAACGACAAATGAAGATGATGTGTGGCATGCAAGTGGGGCAATAACTGGGTTCCAAATATTATCTAGCGGGGTATGGAATGATGTGGTGGCCACTATTGTTGATGGTAAGATACAAATAGAAACGCAACTTGAAGAAGTCACACAAGTCCGCTATAGTTTTTTCAATGGTTATATTAATAGTGGCAGTCAAGCTTACGCGAAAGTTGGTACCCCTGTTTATGTTTATGATGAACGTAATTTACCGCTAGCGGTATCCGCTGGAGTAGCTATTAAAAAACATTATGAACCACAACCCCCGGGACCACCGCCAATTCCCGTTCCCGATGATGATTCAACCACGGACTCAAGTCCTAGTAGTGAACAAGTAGGCGATAGCGGTATGAGTCGCGTTGGTTTAACTGCGCTAGTTACTGGATTAACCGCCCTTGGTGCATCAATAACTTCATTAGCGATTATCTTTGGCGCCAAACGTAAAAAATAAAAAGACAAAACATAATTAGTTCATTTTGTCCTTAAACCTTAATATTTTATTTAACAATAGTTATTTTTGCCTATGCTCTAAATCGTAATCTCCGGATTCATAAAGTTGAGCGGAGTAATCAATAATTGCATTTAAATATTTTTTTCGATATTCCGAAGGAGTGATATCATAACGATTTTTAAATGCATAAATTAAGTGTTGTCGATTGCGGAAACCAGCCTTAGCGGTAATTTCTTCAATTGATAAACTTGTAGATGTTAATAAATCTTTACAAATATTTAAGCGATAGTCATTAATGTATTTTAAAATGGTTGTGCCTGTCATTTTCTTAAAGAAACGTTGTAGATAGTACTTATTTATAAATACATGATTTGCGATATCATCAATCGTGATGTTTTCGGCATAATTTTGGGCAATATATTCTTTGGCTTTTTTCACATACGCAAAATTATCAATTAATTTATTATGTTGCACACATTTACAAATTTCATTAATTAGCAGGATTAATCGTGTTTTATAAGTGATGGCATCATTTAAATCATTAATACCCTTATTAATTGCCGAAATAATTGTCCGTAATTGATGACCAACCGTTTGGTTATCTTTTAAAATAACATAACCATTACTCGTAGCGAAGGAGTCAAGTACCTTGTTACATTTAAGTAATGAGTTTAGATTCATAGTAACGACACTATTAACGTTAAAGGGGTTATATTCTGTTTCATCGAGCACCGAAAATTCGATGTTGTAAATGAAACACGGTTCTTCAGATGGCGTCATTAACTTATGAACAGTGTAAGCATCGACTATAACAAACTCATTTTTCTCAATAGTGTATGTTTTAAAGGTGTCTTTGTTATTCTTTTTCTCTAATACCTCAAATAAAAAGGACCCTTCATTACAGTACATTATTTCAATATACGGATGGTAATGCCGCGCCATGCTAAAAGTATTATCAAAATATTTCATATAGTATGAAACTGGTAAAAAGTTTTCGGTCTTAATCGTACAAATCTTTTTAATGGGCATAATTTTCCTTTAATTAAATGGTATTTGAATGCTCTTTATCGTATTTTTATATTACCACAATGTATAAGCATTTTAAGAAATAATGACATTATTTTGATAATATTTTTAACCTAGTTAGAAACTATATATAATATATATAGATAACTAAATAAAAAAAGCAAGGGTATAAATATGGCATCAATTAAATTTATCGACGTTAATAAGATTTATCCAAATAACGTTCAAGCTGTTTTTGATTTTAATCTCGAAATTAAAGATAAAGAATTTATTGTATTTGTCGGTCCATCAGGATGCGGTAAATCGACAACATTACGAATGGTTGCTGGACTTGAAGATATTTCATCGGGTGAAATTCTGATTGATGACTTAGTAATTAATGATATTGCGCCCAAAGATCGTGATGTGGCAATGGTCTTCCAAAGCTACGCGCTCTATCCGCATATGACAGTTTATGAAAATATGGCTTTTGCTTTAAAATTACGGCGAATTCCCGTTCCTGTGTTAGATGAAGAAGGCAAACAAACACTGCTGGTTGATCAAAAGAAGATTAATCGTCTTGAACATCAAAAGCGTCTTTTACTAAAGGATAACGCTGATAGTGAGCGAATTACCCAAATTGATGCACAGATTGACGATTTAAAAGCTAATCCCTCACTAGTAGCCTGTACTTTTAGACGCTATCGCGCAAGTGAAATTCAAGAAAAAATTGATAATACCGCGGAGATTTTAGGCTTAAAAGCTTATCTTGGCCGGAAACCAGGCCAATTAAGTGGTGGTCAACGGCAAAGAGTAGCCCTAGGACGGGCGATTGTCCGTAATCCTAAAGTTTTCTTAATGGATGAACCGCTTAGTAACCTAGACGCAAAACTTCGCGTCCAAATGCGGAGCGAAATTGCTAAAATCCATCAAAAGGTTGGTGCGACGACCATTTATGTTACCCATGACCAAACTGAAGCGATGACAATGGCGACCCGAATTGTAATTATGAAAGATGGCTATATTCAACAAATTGGCACACCCAAAGAAGTTTATAATCACCCCACTAATATGTTTGTGGCTGGCTTTATTGGTGCTTCCCCCACTAACTTTATCAATGGTGTATTTGACGGTAAATCATTTGTGTGTGAAGGAATGACATTAAAATTACCTGATAAAACGGTTAAAAGTCTAAAAGATTACAAGAATCAAAACATCGTTCTCGGGGTACGACCCGAAGATATTTATGTTGAAGGTGATAGTTCAGTTGAAGGACTTACTGAAGGTGTTGTATTAAAGCGTGATATAAGCGAATTACTTGGTCATGATTTAATCATTTATTCATTTATTGGTACCCAACGAATAGTGGTAAAAACAACCGCTAAATTTGAAGATAAAATTCAAGATGAATGTAAATATTTCTTTGACTTATCACGCATTCATTTCTTTGATCCAAATACCACGAATGTCATTAAGGTAGAAGCATAATTATGTTTGCAATATTTGAAAAATATTCACAGACCTCAGAACGAACCAAAAAAACACGGTTGCACCCACTTAAAGTTCCACTATCAATGGGTCGGACTTTTGATATGATTGAAAAATATTTTGCATCACTTGAACCATTAGATACCATTATTGCTCGTGATTATTTTGATATTTGTATTTTAGATAATAAAGGCTTTGAAATATCCGTTCAATTACAAACTGAAGGGGGCAATACATATATAAATGCTTCCGTTTTTGGTGATGATAAAAGAGGAAAAACAAGAAGAAGATTATATGATTTATTAGATGAGCTTAGAATTCTTTTTAAGGATTATATAGGCAAAAAATTATGAAACTTAATGATATCTATATGCGCGATCCTTTTATTTTTGTCGAAGATGGGGTGTGTTATTTAATTGGGTCGACGGATATGAATCCCTGGAGCGGGAAAGCAACAGGTTTTTTAGGATATAAAAGTAGCGACTTAAAGAGTTTTGAAGGTCCATATGTCTTATTTGAAAATGATGGGACATTCTGGTCTGATGAAAATTATTGGGCACCCGAGTTGCATAAAATTGATGGCAAATATTATATTTTTGCTTCCTTTTGGGCGCAGGGGAAAAGAAGAGCTTCACAGGCGTTAGTGTGCGATACACCGTTTGGTCGCTATAAACCACTAGCTAAACCTTTTACACCAGCAGAATGGGAATGTTTAGATGCGACATATTACGAAGAAGATGGTATTAAATATTCCATTTTTTGCCATGAATGGACCCAAATTAGAGATGGGGAAATGTGTGTAGGGGAATTAAGCGATGATTTAACGAATCTAACAAATATACAAACACTTTTTAAAGCAAGTGATGCGCCGTGGTCGCGGCCATATATGCCCGATGGAAAAACTGAAAACTATATTACCGATGGACCTTTTATTTATAAGACGAGAAACGGCACTCTCGCAATGATTTGGTCTTCACTTGGCGAAAAAGGTTACGCCTTAGGCGTAGCCTATAGTAAAGATGGTATAAAAGGGAAATGGGAGCAATGTCCGACTCCGCTTTATGAAAAAGATGGGGGTCACGGGATGATTTTTACTTTTAAAGACAAAAAATATTTAATTCATCATATCAATAATAGTTGTAGTTTATCAGAGCGACCGTTTATTCATGAACTTGTCGAAGAAGATAATAAAATACGTTTAGTAGATTGATTTAGCTAATAACAACCATTATTTCTTAACAAAAAGCACTTTTTAGTTGCATTATCCGTAATAATCTACTATTATAGTCCTGTAAGTAGAACTTACAAATAACTTCAAACTCAATTGAGTGGGTACGCCCACTCTTTGTTTTGCCGGAGGAATATGGACTTAAAATTATTACAACCAAAAGTTGAAAGCTTACTTGAAAAACGTGGATTTCGCTTAGTGAGTTTACGTTTTCTTAGTGAAGAGGGTACGCGCTTCTTAAGAGTCGTAGTGGATAAGTATCAACACATCATTAGTCTTGATGAAATCGTCAAAATTAGTGAACTTATTGATCCGCTGATTGAAAATGAAGAAGATGAAAACTTTACCCTTGATGTAACGACAACGGGGGCCGAAAAAGAAATTCCCGTTAACGAAGTTAATGACTACCTTGACTTATATATTAAAATAACGATGAATGATGGGGTCAAGGGTCCTAGTACAATTAAAGGCACTCTTAATAGTGTGAGTGAAGCAGCTCTAACCCTTACCCACAACGTCAAAGGACGAATAAAAACGGAAACTTATGCGCTTAAAGATATTAAAGTAATTAATCGCGCAGTGAAATATTAAAGAGGAACAAGAACATGACAAAATTAACAAAAGCTCAACAAAGACAACGAGAAAAACGTTTCATAGAAATGAAAGAAACATTTAGTGAAGTCGCCGAAAAGCATAACTTAAAGGAAGAAGTCGTGCTTAATGTGTTTATGCGAGCGGTGCAAAACGTTTATGCCCGACAAAAAGGGGGCGATGACGTTCACGTCGAAGTTTTAATCAATGATGAAATGAAAGACTTTGAAGTTCGCTTATTAAAGAAAGTTGTCGCGCATGACGATGATATTGAAGATGATGCTCTCGAAATTTGTCTACAAACGGCGAAAGAATATGACGCGGACGCGAAAGTGGGTGATTCAGTCGTCGTTGAACGTGCGTTCTTAGCTAATTTTAGCACTAGATTATCAACCAACGTTGCCCATAACTTCCGTCATCAATTGATTGAACTTGAAAAAGAACAACTCTTTAACTTATTTAAAGATAAAATTGGTGAACTCGTCAAAGGAACGGTCGAAAAGAATGAACGGATTACTTATATTAACTTATTAGGTATTACGAATGTCTTCTTTGATGAACGCGGAAAACATGCAATTCCCGGTGAAGTCTTTAAAAACGGTCAAGAATTAAACTTCTATATTGTCGATGTTGTAAGTGGGACAAAAGGCGCTAACATTATTATCTCTCGGAGTCATCCAAACTTTGTTAAACGACTCATGGAACGCGAAATTCATGAAATTTATGATGGGACAATCTTAATTCATGAAATCGTTCGTGAAGAAGGAGAGCGAGTTAAAGTAGCGGTCGAAAGCCTTGATCCCAACGTTGATCCAATTGGAGCGTGTATTGGTCCGAATGCGAGTCGGATTCAAAAGATTACCGCGGAACTTGGACCTGATGGTCGCAAGGAAAAAATTGACATTATCCCGTGGGCCAAAAACCCCGCCCTCTTTATTATTGAAGCCTTCCGTCCCGCGGTCCCGATTGGGTTAGCGTGTGATGTTGAAAATAAGAGCGCTAAAGTTGTGTTTAGTGAAGAAGAAAAAGGGAAAGCCTTTGGTCATAAAGGCGCTAATATTCGCTTAGCGAGTAAGTTAACTGGTTATGAATTAGCCATTCTTGATATTAATGAAGCTAACGAGCAAGGTATTGCCTTCCAAACGAAAGCCGATATTGAATATGAAGATCGTCTGGCCGAACAAGAAAAAACGCGCGAACGGATCTTACGTGAACTTGCCCGTAGCGAAGAGATTGCCCAACGTGCCGCTGAACAAAAAAGTTTACTTGAAGAAGAGGTTAATGCTCTTAATATTGATGATTTAGAATATAAAGACGCCTTCCCAACCGAAGTAGCAGGCGAAGCAAAACCAGCAGTGGTCACCCCCGAAGTTAAGGGTGAAAAGAAAGCACCAAAGGTGCAAAAAGTTAAAACGACGATTTCCCTTGCTGACCTTGAAGCCGAACTTGCCAAAGAAAAAGAAGAAAAAGAAATTGCCCACGCAAAACGTGAAGAGCGGAAGAGCCGCACTAAACCAGAACCAAAACAACCAGAAGTCGTTGAACAACCCGTCGTTTCTGGTCCAAAGATGGAAATTTATACCGAAGAAGAACTCGCGGAACTTGACGCTCAACTTGAAGAAGTCTACGAAGACGATGATATCGATTATGAAGATTTTGATGAATATTACGAATAAGTAAGGAGAATACTTAATGAAGAAAATTATCATTCGCCGTTGTATTGTTACCCATGAAAGTCACGAAAAACGTGATCTTATTCGTGTGGTCCGTACTCCCGACGGTCGCGTGGTAATTGATAATACGGGACGACTTAATGGGCGCGGTGCTTATCTAGTAAAACGAAAAGACGCTATTCTTCTCGCGCAAAAGAAAAATGCACTCGCCCACGCCTTAAACATTGAAGTTGATCCGGCAATTTATAAAACACTCTTGGAGGTAGTGGGTGAATAAAAAGTTATTCAACTTCTTACATCTCTTAAAACGAAGTGGTCATTACCGCTTTGGTCACGAGTTCGTAAATGAAAGAAATAGCGCTAAGATTGCCATGGTACTCACCAGTACTGACTTAAGTGACCAAGTTAAAACTAAGGTGAAAAACTTCACTTTAGCCCATAATATCATGCATTCTGATGTTGATGCGAACATCATGACGTCGCTTTATCCCGGAAAAACAATAAAAGTTTTAATTGTTACAAACCGCAAAAGCGCCCACAAAATCGCAAATCTAATGAAAGAAGGTTTTAACTATTAATAAATCAAGTTAAATGATAAGAGCATAGTAAAAAATATTCTAAACATAGAATTATTTTA
>MWCB01000020.1 GCA_002069815.1 Tenericutes bacterium ADurb.Bin239
GCACAGCTATTACATTGTAGCCTAGAAAGGAGAGAAGTTATTCAGTCATCAAACTAGGCTTAACTGAATAATACGTACTAACAAATGATTAAGATTTATACATCACCGAGTTGTTCGTCATGTCGTAAGGTAAAACAGTGGTTTGATGAGCAACAGATCCCCTATGAAGAACATAACATCTTCTCTGCTTCACTCAGTGAAGCCGAACTAAAAGAAATATTATACAAGTCGGAAAATGGCACGGATGACATTATTAGCACCCGTAGTAAAGTTATCAAAGAAAAGAATATTGATATTAATGATTTAACGATGAGTGAAGTCGTCCAATTTATTAAAGAAAATCCATCGGTATTAAAAAGACCGATTATGGTTGACACTAATCGGATCCAAGTTGGCTATAACAGCGAAGAAATTATGACATTCATCCCGCGGGAACGGCGCGCGCAAATGGAAGCAGAGTTAATGATTACCCCGCGCCCACAAAATAACCCCGACGAAGAAACTTGCGACGGGGATAATTGCTAAGTAATTAAATAGTTATTATTCAACAGACGAAAGAGCATCCATTGCTCTTTTTTGTTTACTGATAAGGTTTTCTTTATAAGTGATGCCGACTTCATCACATACTTTCTTCAGAAGGTTTTGTGCTTTTTTCATAGAAGTGGCTTCCATTTCTAATTCAAAGTCTTGTGTGTCCCCATATCGATTTTCATCAATCGCTAAAGTTAAATCTTCATATTCTTGTTCAATACGCAACGTTGTCAGTGTAGCAATTATTTTTAAATCACATGGATTAATATATAAACTTTCAACAAAGTCACTAATATCACCTTCTGGGAATTTCCCATGACTTTCAAAGTCTTCAAATTGTTCACGCGTTAATGTTTGCGTTTTTTCAAGTAAACCTTCGGCCATTGGTAGCTTAAAAGACATAACATAGCCATTTAAACGCCGAACGCGTAGACTTAGTCCTAATTTACGCAAATCTTTCTTTTCGGTATCAATATAATAATTCTTTTGAATGTAACCATCGACGACGTCAAGCCGGAAGTATTTAAGGACCTTATTATATTCTTTCTTTGTTAATAGTGCTTTTGCTTCAATTTCAATACTGGTGGCCATAGTTGTTACCTCTTTCTATCATTATGATACAATATAAATGATTATTTATAAAGTTATGGCGCTTAAATTTAATGTAATTGTTCGTGAAGATGACCAAAGCCTAAGAGTAAGTAAAACGTTATGTGAGGAAGCACTCAAGGCAGGCCTAGTATTAGAAGAAGGTGACCCCAACTTCGTTTTTAGCGTTGGCGGTGATGGCACTTTCTTAAAAGCTGTCCATAAGTATCTTCGCAAAGTTAAAAATATTAAGTTTATAGGCATTCATACTGGATCACTGGGATTTTTTGCTGATTTTCGTCCTGCTGATATTAAAGAACTATTAAAAAGGATTAAAAGCGAAGAATTAAATACAAAATCATATAAATTAGTGAAAGCGGAAATAACACAAAATGGTAAAAAGCGTAATTTCTATGCGGTTAATGAAGTGCGTATTGAAAATGTTCATCACACACTTGTGCTTGATGTTTATTTAAATGAAGAGTTGCTGGAAGTATATCGCGGTAATGGTGTGTTAGTAGCGACTCAATTAGGAAGTACCGGTTACAATAAATCACTTGGTGGCGCCGTTATTAATCGTAATTTAGAATTGCTGGAATACACGAAAATTGCGCCGATTGCTAATAGTGCTTATCGACCCCTTGTCAATCCGCTTATTATTGGTGAAAAGGATGTGTTGGTTTTTAATAGTAAAAATACTTCAACATACTTTGGATATGATTCTTTCACCAAAAAATTAAGTAATGTTCCTTTTAGTGTTAAAGTTAGTCTTAGCACTAAAAAAATAACGATTGTTCACCGGCAAAACCGCCCTTATTCTAAAATATTAAATGAATCCTTCTTGGGAGGCAAACATGACATTTAGCGACTTTTTGCAGCAATATGGCTTATATATGGCACTTGTCGTCTTTACTTTTATTGTGCTTTTAATAATTTTCTTTTTGGTTATTCCAAGATTGCCCCGCAAGGAAAAAGAAACTGAAGTTCCCACAGTCGAAAAAGAACAAATTATTGCTTTACTTGGTGGTGAGGAAAATATCAAAGAAATAGCATTGCGTGGTTCCCGTTTATCAGTCACGCTTAAAGATCAAAGCCTAGCGAATATCGATGAATTAAAAAAACACGGGGTTGACCGTGTGATTGTGATGCAAACTAAACTAGTTTTACTTGTTAATAAAGAAGTCGCGGCCTTATTTGATATACTTCCGTAACTCCTCAACTGGTAAGCCCATAACGTTATAGTAACTACCTTTAATTTCGCGCACGAGATTAAATTCTTCGTCTTGAATACCATAAGCACCGGCTTTATCAAAAGGGGAGCCGCTTTTTATATAAGCTTCAATAAATTCGGGGTGAAGTTCATTAAAGAAAACTTCGGTAACAACATTCTTATTAACTTCAAAACCTGGACCCACAAGGGTAAAGCCGCTTATAACATGGTGCTTACGACCACTTAATTTACTAAGCATCCGCCTTGCGTCCGCCGCGTCTTTTGGTTTACCAAGTAACTCACCATCAATGATAACAATGGTGTCGCATGATAAAACAGTTGCATTCGGATACTGCGCTAGGATGTGATAAGCTTTAAACTTTGAAATAATCTTCGCGGTATCACTGGGGATGCTAATGGGGATATTTTCATCAATGTTAGGGACAATAATAATAAAATCTTTAATAATTAATTTTAGTAATTCTTGGCGACGGGGTGATTTAGAGGCAAGAATAAACATGTTTAAAGTCCCTTACTCATAATAACTGGAATAATCATCGGTTTACGGCCTGTTTTCGCAAAGAAAAATGGTTCAAGTTCTTCCCGAACGATATTTTTAACTTCACCAAAAGTGGTAACTTTTTCGGCATAATGGCGATTTAGTATTTTATTAATATGTTTTTCCGCATCTGGCAAGAGATTAGAAATGCTCCAGTTAATAAAGCCGCGACTATATATTTCGACCGGCACTAAAAGTTCATTATTTTTGGGATCAACAGCAATTAGGACGGCGACCATTCCATCTTGATTTAATTGGCGACGGTCAGTTAAAACCGCTTTACTCATTCCTTCAGTGGAATTACCGTCTATATAGATATCGGCAACTGCAAAGGAACGACCACGCGTTACTTTTCCATTACGGAGTTCTAAAGTTTCCCCGTTTTTAAGAACGAATGAATTTTCAAGCGGCACACCAACTTTCGCGGCAAGTTCAGAGTGGAGTTTAAGCATTCGATATTCGCCGTGAACAGGCATGAAGTATTTGGGCCGAACAAGCCGTAACATAAGTTTTAATTCTTCTTGCGAAGGGTGACCCGAACTATGAATATTTCGCAGAATACTATTAGTTAAAACGGTGGCGCCTAAGCGTGTTAATTGGTTAACGACACGGTCAATACCGACACTATTACCAGGAATTGGTGAACTACTAAAGACAACGGTATCGCCAGGAATAATACTTATGTCTTTGTGAGTGCCATCCGCAATACGGGAGAGCGCTGCCATTGGTTCTCCTTGTGAACCAGTACAAAGGACGACAGTCTCTTCTGGTTTTAAACCTGCCGATTTACTAACATCGACAATACTGGAGTCAGGAATTTTAATATAACCTAACTCGCGCGACGCGGCGACAACACGTTCCATTGAACGTCCAATAATAATGATTTTACGTCTATAATTTACAGTTGCTTCCACAATTTGTTGAATACGACTAATATTACTAGAGAACGTTGAAATAATTAAACGACCAGCCGCATTAGCAAATATTTCATTAATAGCGCTAATAACCGTTCTTTCACTGGGGGTATAACCTTCGTTTTCCGCATTCGTGGAATCACTTAGAAAGAGATCAACGCCTTCATTCCCAAGCTCGGCAATTTTACCTAAGTCCATTTGTCGACCAATGGGGGTTAAGTCAACTTTAAAGTCGCCAGTACCGACAATGCGGCCATGTTCAGTATCAACGGCAAATCCGTAGCAATCCGGAATTGAATGTGTAACAGCAAAAAACCTCACGGTCATATCCCCTAAAGTAACTACTGTTTCATCGTCATACTCAACAATATTGATCGGTGTTTTAATGCGCATCATTTGTAATTTATGGCGGATGAGTGCAGCAGCGAGAGGTGGTGCGTAAATTACTGGAATAGGAACAACTTGTACTAAAAAAGGAATGGCGCCAATATGGTCTTCGTGACCATGTGTGATAAAAAGCGCTCGTATCTTGCGAGCATTATCGCGTAAGTATGTAAAATCAGGAATAACATAGTCAATACCTGGTAAATCTTGTTCGGGGAATAAAACGCCCGCGTCAAAAAGTAAAATTGTTTTTTCGTCTTCAACGACATACATGTTCTTGCCCACTTCACCTAAACCACCAAGGGCATAAATTGAAACGGGCATTTGAAATTTAGAATTAGTAGCCATAAATATCTCCTAGATTATCAAATATATAAATTGATGTCCTAACTATTATGCCAAAATTAAACATGAATGTAAATGTAAAAGTTTCTTTTACAACGAAAGAGCATCTGGATATCTAACTTTGTTTTCATCATTAATCCGATCGTAAAATAAGACACCATGGAGATGATCGATCTCGTGCTGCAATACAATAGCGGGGTAACCAAAGGTATTAATTTCGATTTCTTCATCGTTTAATATGTCATAAGCTTTAACTTTAATCTTATAGTGGCGATAAACATGACCTTCATGCGGTTCGTCCACTGATAAGCAGCCTTCACCACTGCGTAAATAGGCACGGCGAATAGATGAAGATAAGATAACGGGATTAGCTAAAACATACGTTAAGCGGTCATTTCCACCGCGGGGGAGATGAACAACGATAATTTGTTTGCTTTCACCAACTTGAGGAGCGGCTAAGCCAACACCAGCCCGTAATTTGTGTTTTTCTGCAAATTCTGGGTCTTGACTTTCTTTAAGGTGCGCAAGCATTGCAAGGGCGAGATTGCGGTCAGATGCTGAAATGGGGAGCGGAACTGGTTCTGCTCTTTTTCGTAATAAGGGATCACTATCTTTAAATATTTTCAGCATTTTTTACTCCGCGGTTATTTTAACACGTTTGTGTTAATAGGTGCGAGTTAACGCTATATTAGAATGCAATATTTCTTGTATAATGGAGTTATGGACATAAAATTATATGAATTAGCCGCAAATTTACATGAAAGTTTAGAAGAACATCCCGATGTTAAACTTTTAGTGGAACACGAAGAAGCTCTCCAAAAAGATGAAAATATCGTAATGTTAATGAAAGAATATGATACGCTCCAATTAGAAATCAATACAATGCTGGAATCTTTCAGTATTGAAAATCCTCGTGTAAAAGAAAAATGTGGACGTCTTTTTAAAATTAAATATCAATTAGATAATGAACCTTTAGTTGTAAAGTACAAAAAGCAATACAATGTTGTTAATAAAATGTATAGAAAAATAGCAGATGAATTATTAGATGTTGTAGGACTAAAGAGGGAGACAATATGCCAAGCAAAGGAAGAGTAATTGCCGGTAAGTACCGTCATCGCCAACTTGTTGCTCTTTTTGACGAAAAAACAAGAACAACTAAGGACCGAGTTAAAGAGGCTGTTTTTTCAGCGCTTGGTGATACTGTAAAAGACACGATTATCCTTGATTTATTTGCTGGCACAGGAGCGCTTGGAATTGAAGCACTTTCTCGCGGTGCTGCTCAAGGCATATTTTGTGAAAATGATCATAAAACGCACAAAATATTATTAGACAATTTATCAATTATTGAAGAGCCACATTATGTTTATTTTGCGGATTATCGAAGCGTTTTATCAAAGATTGAAAAAGGTGTTGTTTCGCTTGTATTAATTGATCCACCTTATCGTTATGATATAAATGAAATAATCACTGAAATAATGGCGTCAAAAATATTAAAAACGCCTTATACTTTAGTGGTGGAATCAGATAAACCATATGCAGGAGTTGTAAATAATGCTACAATAAAACAGTATAAATATGGGCTAACCCACATAACGATTATTCGAGGTGAATTATGAAATTAATTGCGATATATCCAGGAAGTTTTGATCCCATCACTAATGGTCACGTTGATATCTTAAATAGAGCGTTACGCCTATTTGATAAAATCATTGTTTTAGTTGCGGATAATCCAGCTAAAAAGCCAACCTTTAGTGTTGAAGAAAGAAAAGCAATGATTTGGGAATCATTAGAAGATAATCCCAAAGTTGAAGTTGATTCCACAACGGGTTTAACGGTTCATTATGCCGAAAAAGTGGGAGCCCACGCATTAATTCGCGGGCTACGCGCTGCTACTGACTTTGAATATGAATTCCAAATGAATAGTGCCAACCAGTTTATTAATGCAAACATAGAATCGGTGTTTTTTATGGCAAAACATGATTTTATGTTCATTTCTAGTAGCACCATTAAAGAAATGGTCATCGGCGGTGTTGACGTCAGTAGTCTTGTTCCTGGACCAGTTTTAAAAAGACTTAAAACATTAAAATAATTAATTTAAACGAATAAACGAAATATTACGACCAGTTACTTTGCTGCGGGCATAAGAATAATACTGGTCGTTATTTTGATAGGTGCATATTTCACTAAGACTGATATTCTCTAGGGGAACACCAAGTGATCGTAGTTGTAATGTATTTAGAAGTGGTAAATCAAGGAAATATTGTGGAGTAGTCGCTTTTATTGCTTTAATAACATCATCACCAAGTGCCGCCAGTTCAAAAGCGCGCTTTTTAGTAATAATACGGTGACCTAAACTAGCACTTGGTCCAATGTGAGCGTATATTTCCTCTGGTTTAATCCCTTCTTGAAATAATTTGCGAACTAAAATGCCAGTGATGTTTCCAACGCTTCCTTGCTCACCAGCATGAATAATACCAACGATGTTATGGTTTGGAACATAAATAAAAACGGGCACACAATCGGCGTGATATATTGCTAAATTTAAACCAGGTTCATTAGTGTAAAGAGCATCCGCTTTTATACCATCATTGAAATCATCAAATCCTCGTCCAGCATCTTTAAAAGTCACTTTTTTAACAATCGTACTATGATTTTGGGCAACAAAAACACTATTTTCCCGAGTCATGTTGACTTCAGGTTTACCAAAGAAGTAGGCACGATTCCTAATGACAGTGTCTTTATCATCTCCAACATGCAACGCTAAATTCATTGAAGCGTAGTCACCTTTTGAAAATCCACCCGTTCGTTTTGATGTTACGGCAGTAATCTTTTCAAAATCATTCCATCTATACATAATAAACCTCCCAAAATTATTATACATTAAAAGGTAGGATAATTATTACTCTTGGTGACACAACTGTCGTAGGTAGTATGATATACTAACTTTGTTATGGAAAGTAAAAACCTTTACGATTTTTTAATTAAAGTACAATCGATAGCTAAGATTGGTTTGAAATATACAATTGATCCTTACGCTAAAAAGAATTATGAAGAGATTCAAAGCATGACTCTTTCTCTTTTAGAAGAGCTGCAATCTGTTAATTTGGAACGTAATAACTATTTTAAGCGAGATATTTATCCAACGCCAAACATAAGTGTGCGCGCAGTTATCTTTAACGACAACGGTCAAATATTAATGGTTCAAGAGAAAAAAGATGGCGGTTTTTCACTTCCTGGAGGGTGGGCTGACCTTTATGATAGCCCGACGGAAGCAACTATTAGAGAAGCAGAAGAGGAAGCGGGTGCTAAAATCAAAATTACCGGCATTGTGGCCCTTTTACATCGAACGCCTTATAAAACTCCGCTATCTGTGCCGGAATACGCTTTAGTGTTTAAAGCTGATTTTTTAGGCTTTGTTAAGGCACATGACCATGAAATCATACAGGTTCGATGGGTTGATCCGCTTAGACTTCCAAAACTTTCAGACAAAGTTACTAAAGTTGAAATGGATCGAATTATCGATGCCGTCCTTAATAATAGAACTATTTTTGATTAGCTATGTGCTTGCTACCACGTGTAACGCTTAAGTGGTATAATGTAATAACAAAATCAAAGGAGAAAGTCTATGGGTACACCTCACATTAATGCGAAAAAAGGCGATTTTGCAAAGACGGTTTTGATGCCTGGCGATCCCAAACGAGCCGAATGGATTGCGAACACGTTTCTTACTGATGTAAAAAGGGTAACTGATGTCCGTAACATTTTTGGTTATACGGGTTATTACAAAGGTAAAAGAGTTTCAGTTATGGCAAGTGGAATGGGACAACCATCTATCGGTATTTATTGCCATGAACTTTATACGTATTATGAGGTTGAAACTATAATGCGAGTGGGAACTTGCGGTACTTATCAACCACAAATAAAATTATTTGATGTTATTGTTGCCATCGGTAGTTGTACCGACTCCAATTGGTCAAGCCAATTTAATCTGCTTGGGGGAACCTTTAGCGCGATTGGTGATTTTAACTTAGCAGTTAAAGCGAAAGAAGAAGCAAATCGCAACGGTATTGATGTTCATGTTGGGAATATTTTAAGTGCTGATATTTTCTATGATCATGATCCAAATTCATGGAAAAAATGGGCTAATCTTGGTGTATTGGGAGTTGAAATGGAGTCTTATGCCCTTTACGCCACTGCTGCTAAACTTAAAAAGAAAGCTTTATGTCTTTTAACCGTAACTGATAGTTTTATCGATCATTCACGGAAAGCGACTGTGGAAGAGCGGCAAACTGGTCTAGAAAAAATGATTCGCGTTGCCCTAGAAATTGCTGAAGAATAATTATGATTTTTGCTGTTTTTGGTGTTAAAGAGTATATTTTGTTAGCGCTAGCGATTGTACTAGTGCTTTTGGCAATTGCAAGTGTATTCCTTTTCTTTAGGAAAAAAATTCTACAACGCTTTGCGTTGCTCAGATACTTTTATCCGATTATCCGGAAGACAGCAGTGTATTACGATTTTTATTTGATAAATCAACTTGAAATTCAACTCGGAACAAATGAAACACTCTTCATTGATCATATGCTCTTTGGTGACAAATATATCTATGTCATCAGTGATTATTTGTATCGCGGTACTTTAACGGGAAACCCGCAAGATTCTAAATGGATTTTAAAAAATAAAAAGGGTCAAGAAATCATGGTTGACAGCCCCCTTTTAAAGAATAAACAATTACTGCAAAAACTAAGTGTTAGAACCTCATTAGATCATGCCACTTTTATTGGGATTACTTTAGTTAGTAACGATACTAAAATTACCGATTTAGAAGTAAATGATAACCAAAATTTTATTATCGATACTCGTGATTTTACGAAGTTAATTTTAAAAATTGAAGGACGCGATATTGCGCCCCTTAACCCTGATGATTTAAGGCGTCGTGTCCATGAATTTGACACTCTCAATTTACGAAAAAAAAGAGGACGCAAATGGACCAAAAGCCAGTAACATTTTGTAGCGTCTTTAAAAAGTATAGAACTAGCCGTCGGAGCATAAAAGGGTATCTCCTATTAACTCTTGCCTTTTTAGCTTTCAGTTTTGTGACTGTTTACCTAAACACTACTGAATTTTCTCTCATCGGTGCAGTTATTTTAGTGTTCGTTATTTTCCCCATTATTGTCGTTTTTACTGAGTACACTGCTCTCATTGAGTCGGGGGCGCCCGCTCCCAGAAATAGCAGGGCTTATTTTGATTTATACAAGAACACGTATCGGAGCGGTCGTCTCCGCCATATCTTTAGCTTGCGCACTGTATTATTCTTTTTACTTTATTTATTTTGCGCCATGTTTGTGGCAATTATAGCGATGATGCTTTTTATCTTTTTCTTTGATAAGGAGCTCTATGAACAAATGTATAACTTAATCCTTCAATTCGAAGGAGTAGCAACTCCTGATGCGATGAATAGTCTGGTGTTTCAATTTGAAACGTTGCTTGAACCATATTTAATACCACAAATTCTTGTTTATAACTTGATCATGATGCTAGGTTTAATCTTCATCGTTGTAAAAGGGGTGTTCAATATATATCTTTCCATATTTATCGAACACCGACCGACCACTAGGTTTTTAGTGCTGCGCAATACATTTATTAATGATAAAGAAACGAAAGATAGATTACGCCGAGTGCAACTGAGTCTCATTTTAATCGTATTCGCTCTCTATATTCTATTTAATGTGGGAGGGTATTTCTTACTGCGCTTAATTAATCCTAATGGTGCACTTTTCTTACAATCGGAGTTATTTGGTTTGATTACTCTTAGTATTTGTCTCCCATTTGTAACCCGTTTCACTTTTTATCTCTATCATAGCCTGATGGAATCAAAACGAGTGCAAATATTGCGATTTGCCATTTTTGAACTTCGCGAGATTATTAAAAATCCAAGTCTTCCTGAACAAACTAAAGCTTACATTACTCAAATTCTAAAAATGAGAGAACAAGAATATACTGCCCTCAGTGCTATTGAGACCGAAAATAAGGTTGTTGAAACCGAATTAGTCGCCGAAGCAGAAACAAAAGAACCAAAGCGAGAAATCGATTCAGAAAATTGATATAAAGACTATTAATTTATTCGATTTGACCTACAATTAGCGATAATTGTCGTTTTTGTTATGATCTTTTACCCATGAAATATGGGTGTTTTACCTATAAAAACGGGCATTTTCCCCTTTTTCACGACGTGAAAGCGTTATCATGAAAATATTTTCAAAGTATTTCTTGGCAAACTAAATATACTATGTATAATTAACGTATAAAACTACAAGAAAGGAGAAAGTTTTATGAAAAACAAAAAGCTGTTAATTGTTGGACTACTCGGATTAGTCGCGTTAAGCGGTTGTAAAGGTAAATCATCAAGTTTACCTGCATCATCTGACGGTCCATCCGATCCCGGACCAAGTGTTTCGGTTTCGCAACCTGATCCAGCAGTATTTGCGAATGGCATCAGAACGTTTGCTGGTGAAACCAAAGCTAATATTCAAGCTCGTAAAGATATTCTAACATTGCTTGAATCATACGCGCTCGATACATTCATCGGCGGAATTCCATACCGGGATAACAGTGGCATTGTGCTTTATTCTGAAAACCTCGAAATCCCAACTGATAACTATGTTACTGGTTATGGTTTTGGTGTTGGCGAAGGCACAATCACCGCTCCGCTTACTGGCGCAAACGTTGCCCCAGAACGGAACATGTACTACCATGCTTGGCAAAGTCAAGATCCAGGTACCATTAACTACTTAGATTCACAAGAATCAGTTACTGCGGACCTATATAGTATGATTTCATCTAGTTATTGGGGTACAAAATTTAACGCGGATAAAACGGGATACGAATGGTATCCGTTACTCGCAAACGACGTCGAACGTCCAATTCCATTGAACTTTGACGATACCACTGGTACTGCAACCAAGTGGCGAGTCCCTGTTAAGGTTGGTGGTGCATTAAAATATGACACCCTCTCCGCTGCACACTCAGAATTTAAAGGTCGTGCCGTTGTCCTTGATGACTACCTCACCCCCTTCAAGGTTATGCTTGAAGCCGGTTGGTTCCGTGCTACAGACCTTGCCTCTGCCTCCAGCGGGTTCGTTGGTGTTGCAGCCGAGTTAAACAAACCAGTTGGAGAACGTAGTATTGATCGCGTAGCTGGTATTAAATTAAACCGTGAAAAAGTCGCACTTGATTTCGAATTCAATAGTGCTAAGACTCCATTCTATGCGATGTATAACTTATCATCGAGTATCTTCTCACCATTCCCATTAGAATTTGTCGAAAAGATTGGTGCTGATAAATTTGGTGGAGCTAATATTGATTCGGTTCTCTCACTCGGTGTTTATACGCTTGAAATTTGGGAACAAGGCAAACAAGTTGTCTTTAAGAAAAACCCAACTTACATTGAAGCAGACCGCTATAACCACGCTGGTTACGTCTATACCCAAATCGCCGATGGTAACACTGCTTTCGAAGAATTCTTAGCTGGTAACCTCCATGGCGCCCGTATCCCGGCGAGCTATTTAGCGCAATATCGTGATGATTCTCGCGGTCGTGTCACCAAAGGTGATGTTACTTGGAAACTTCAAGTCAATGCCCTTGATCAAGACCGTTGGAATGAACTATTCGGACCAGAAGGTATCATTGTGCCAGAGGGTGAATGGGATGTTAAACCTGTTATGTCAAATATGGACTTCTTAAACGGTATATATTATGCACTCGACCGTGAAGCAATAGCGTACGCAACCGGTAGTCGTCCAGCCTTATCGTTCTTTAGCGAAGCTTATATGATTGACCCCGAAAGTGGTATCTCATGGCGTGAAAGCCCAGAAGGGAAAGCCGTTATCGCTGATCGTTCACTTGAAACTTATGGGTTCAATAAAGAAGCTTCTGCACAATTATTTAACCAAGCAATGAATGACTTAGTCGCCGCTGGTAAATATACCCGTGGTACCAAAGCTGACCCAACCGTCATTAGTCTTCGGATTCACTTCCAAGATCAACAACAAACTGTTGATGAGGGTGGTCCACTTAAGAGCATGATTGAAGAAGCCTTTAACGACGCAGTCGAAGGATTCAAATTAGAAATTGAACTCTTTGCTACCGAAAACTGGATGGATGCTTATTATGCCATGATGTTTGGTGAATTTGACTTTGCATTCGGTACTATTGGTGGTAATACCTTAGATCCACTTAGTTTCATGGAAACCATTTGTAGTGACAACCGTAGTGGTTTCACACTCTCATGGGGTATTGATACTAGTAAAGCTGTCCCCGAAGGCCAATTAGGCGCTCTTAACTTCCGCGATGAACTCTACGCATTCGACGCTCTCTTAGAAAGTGCGATGGGATTCACAGTCGTGCGCGATGGTGAAGCTGTTTCTGCCCTAGATCTCACTGGTCTTGGTTTTGGCCGAAATAAAAATGACCCAAGTAAATACGATGCTGTCTTTGCTGGAACATACTATGTTGATCCAGAAGGTGAATATACCGTGGAACCTGATCCAGACGGATTAGCATCTGGTACTGGTAACTTTATCGGTTTAGTCTTCTCGCAATACATGGGTTCAGGTAAACCAGCCAAATTCCTTGGTGTAGTTGAAGTTCCTTGTGTTAAGTGGGAAGATGGTGAATGGATGGCGTCTGTTGAAGGATTTACTGTTCCTGATGAAGCACACGCTGACTATATTGACATTTACATCAATACTATTCGTACTTACAAAGGTCACTCTGAATATCACGCTATGTTATTTGAATCTTACTGGCTTGGCTATCTCCAACCAAAACCGGTTGAACCAGACCCATTACTCTTTAGATAAGAGTGACTAAATAATACAAACTAAGAGTTTGAAATAGCATGCAATTAATAACATTGCCAGCTCGCCGCTGGCAATGTTTCTATGTATAAATTGAGAATGAGGAGGTTATATTGTGGGAAGATATATATTAAAACGTGTCGGTTTAGTCTTCGTCACAACGTTCATCATTTTAAGCTTAACCTTTATTTTAATGAAACTCTTACCGATGGATAGACCGATTGGGTTAGCACCCGATCAACTTCGGTATTATTTTCATCAAGTACGGCTTGGTTACATGGTCCAACTACAAGGACCACTAATGCCTGGCGAAAAAGCGGATGCGATTGTAAACGACGATGGACGGCTTTATTACTTCAAACAGGTACCAGTTTTGCGCCAATATTTAAGTTGGATACGCAATGTTATTACAAAATGGGATTGGGGTGTTTCCTCGCGAATTGAACGAAATGTACCAGCGATTGAAATTATCGGACGTCGGCTTCCAGTTTCGATGCGCTTAAATGTCGTCGCCCTCTTTACTTCGGTTCCGTTTGGATTTTTATTTGGTATTATTGCCGCTTTGCAGAAGAATAAAGTACCCGACCACGTTATTTCAACAGGAGTTATGATTTTTATTTCTATTCCTTCTTTCGTCTTTATTACATTCCTCATGTTATTTTTTGCCTATAATTTAGGCTGGCTGCCATCACAATGGCCACCGCAAGGTGTAAATATGAGCATCAGAGTGCGCGCATACATTATTCCAGTGGCTGCTCTCTCATTTGGTACGATTGCTGGTTTTACCCGTTACACACGGGCTGAATTAACCGAAATTATGTCAAGTGAGTTTTTACTTTTAGCGCGAACCAAAGGATTAACAAAACGGCAAACGGTTATCCGTCATGCCTTACGCAATAGTTTAGTGCCGATTGTTCCGATGATTATCGGTCAATTTATTGGTATTTTATCGGGTTCAATGATTCTCGAAAAATTATATGGTATCCCCGGAATTGGGGGTTTATTTGTGACCGCTATTACGAATAAAGACTATAACGTCGTCATGGTTGATATGGCACTTTACACTACGATTGGTCTATTCGCTGGACTATTAGTCGACTTATCTTATGGTATTGTCGATCCAAGAATTAGAATGGGGGCACGAAAATAATGAGTGATAAGAAACATATAATTACTGAAAAAGATTTTGTGCTTGTCCAACAAGACCAAAAAATTCATGATTTGAAATTTGAAACTAAACCAACCACCTATTTTAAAGATGCGATGCGGCGGTTTGTTAAGAACAAATCAAGTGTTGTAGCGGGTGTAATTATTGGTATTTTAATTCTTTTAGCGCTTTTTGTACCGATTTTTAATAAAAATGATATTAAAAAATCACAAGTAGATTTTCGCTTCTTGCCACCACGCTGGCCAGGTTTTGATAACGCTAGTGTTTTAAATGGTCGCCGTTATGTTAAAAATATCGTGTATGATAACACTGATCCTGATCCCCAAAATCATCATCCCGTTGGATATGATAAAGAAGCGATTGTTGGGGAAATCGCCCTTAGTGAAGGAACGACCAATTTACCTTCAAAATACGCCAGTGGGGGTAAACTTATCATTATGGCGGATCGCAGTAGTTTTGCAACTGGAATTCAAACTAATTTTGTCCGAGCAAATTTTGCTGATAACGTTTATTACTTAGAGTTAGAAACGGATACAGTCATCAATAGCAACAATAACTTTGAAATTTACATGCTTGTTTACTACCGTGGTTTAAATAGTGATGCAAGTCAAATTATATTGCAACCAATGGGTTCAACTTATGGCGTATTTACGGCGGATTTAAGCGCCGCAGTCATAAATAACCGGCCGGAAGGGGTTGTTGCTAATCAATTTTTCGTGCAAATTGGAGTATATGTTGCGGCCACTAATAGTCCAACTGGTGAACGCGCTCAACTTTGTATTAATAAATTAGTAGTAACTACTGAAGGGGC
This sequence comes from Tenericutes bacterium ADurb.Bin239, assembly GCA_002069815.1. Classification (GTDB taxonomy): domain Bacteria; phylum Bacillota_I; class Bacilli_A; order RFN20; family CAG-826; genus UBA1361. The sequence continues at coordinate 15,366 of MWCB01000020.1, forward strand.
CAATAATCCTTTTGAACTCCATAACTTTACGGAGGCCAATGAATTACTATTAAGAAGAAGTGATGACGATAAGCGCGCGTATCGCTATCAAACGGTTATTGCCGGTAACCAAATTCTCTATGAAGCTAAAGTACTGCGCGCAAGTTTTGAATATGACTACTATAAAGCGGTGTATGGTGAAGTAGCTAGACGGATTGGTATTTCCGAACTCCTGCGGGCGCGCGATGAAGGTAAAATTGCTTTTGATCTTGACCCCGCCGCTAGTGATCATACTAGTGAAAATTTCAATTACCAAATTGTAGTTGATACCTTTGAAGTTCTTGATGATAAAAAATCACAATATCGCGAAATTAAATTTGCGTATGGTCCGCAAAAAGTTTCGGCGGGTACTCGTACTATTTGGGTATTTAACTATGAAGTAGTTATATCTCGTTATCGTGAAATGGGTTATACGAAAGAACCTTATTTCCTGTTTGGTACGAATCAACGTGGTCAAGATTTCTTTAAGATTGTCTTTAATGGCTTACGAACTTCGCTTCTTTTAGGATTCTCGGCCGCCGCTATTAATATTTTCATCGGTTTAGTATGGGGGGCAATCTCTGGGTACTACGGTGGAACGATTGATATTTTAATGGAACGCTTTACTGAAATTCTCGGTGGGGTGCCGTGGATTATTATTATGACCTTAACTATTTTGCACTTGGGTAATAACTTTGGGGTCTTCTTACTAGCGCTTATTATGACAGGTTGGATAGGGACGGCCGCGGTTACCCGTAGTCAATTCTATCGCTATAAGCGAAGAGAATACGTGCTTGCAAGTCGAACCTTAGGAGCTAAAGATAGTCGCTTAATCTTTAAGCACATCTTACCTAACTCAATTGGTCCTATTGTTACGGGAGCGGTTATGATGATTCCCGGCATTATCTTTAGCGAAGCGACGATTTCGTACTTAGGATTAGGCCTTAAAGGCTTAACAAGCTTAGGGGTCTCTCTTAGTGAAGTTCAAGAATATATTGCGACTAGTCCATACTTAATCGTATCAGGGTCGCTCGTTATCGCATTGCTGATGATTTCCTTTAACCTTTTTGGTAACGGACTACGTGATGCCTTTAACCCATCATTGAAAGGAGTCGAATAATGAAACATACTGATAAAGAAGTTGTCATCAAAGTTGAAGATTTGTCGATTTCCTTTTCCACTGATCATGGGCGCTTACATGCGGTTCGTGGGGTAAGTTTTGAACTCTATCGCGGTGAAGTCCTCGCTATTGTCGGGGAAAGCGGCTCTGGTAAAAGCGTCTCGGCGAAAACAATCATGGGTATTTTAGCGGTTAATGGTCGTGTTGATGGTGGCCGTATAATGTATGCGGGTGAAGACTTAACAAAAGTTAGTGAAGAAGAATTTCACCGTATCCGTGGAAAGAAAATCGGCATGATTTTCCAAGACCCACTCTCAAGTTTAAATCCCATTATGCGTATTGGTAAACAAATTACCGAAGCTATTATTATCAATGGTAATAAACTCAAACTAATGTATGAAGACTTGATTTATGAAGAAAACGTTGCGTATCGTAACGCACTTACGAAGTATCGTTCCGAAGTTGATACAAGTGCCTTTGGTCTGCGTAACTTAAGATTAGAAACACGTTTAAATAGTAAACGAATTCGCGAAAACACCGAATTAACGGCCGAAGAAAAAGCTGCGGAAATTCAAAAACTAAACGATTATTTAAAAGCGGAAAGAGTTAAGCATCATGAACTTGTTAAACGCGTCAAAGTTGAAAGCAAACCCGTTTTAGCGGAATTAAAAGCGAAACTTAAAGTTGCCAAAAAGAAAGCAAAAACGGAAGTTAAAAAATACCATAATGGTATTAAGGCTGAATACAAGAAAGAACGTGATGTTCTCCGCGCTGAATATAAAGAGACCAATAACGTTGAACGACGTAAGGATATTAAAGGAAGTTTAGATCAACTTAAACGCGATTATATTGATAAAACGAGAGTAACTAAGCAAGTCGCTCACGATATGGCGGTTAAAGTCATGGAAGAAGTTGGAATACCTAACGCTGCCCGTCGTTTCCGTCAATATCCGTTTGAATTTAGTGGCGGGATGAGGCAACGGATTGTTATTGCCATTGCTTTAATTCAAAACCCTGACATCTTAATTTGTGATGAACCAACAACCGCGCTTGACGTTACTATTCAAGCGCAAATCTTAGAACTTATTTTACGACTTAAAAAAGAACGGCAACTATCCGTTATCTTTATTACTCACGACCTTGGGGTTGTCGCTAATATGGCGGATCGGGTCGCGGTGATGTATGCTGGCCGGATTGTTGAGTATGGAAAAGTTGAAGAAATTTTCTACAATCCTAAGCACCCATATACGTGGGCTTTGCTCTCAAGTATTCCTGACGTTGATAGTAAAGAACGTTTAGAAGCAATTCCGGGGACACCTCCTAATATGGTGTATCCACCAAAGGGTGATGCTTTTGCACCGCGTTCCAAATATGCAATGGCGGTTGACTTTATAGAAGAGCCGCCTTATTTCCAAGTTAGTGAAACCCATTTTGCCCGTACTTGGCTTTTAGACCCGCGGGCACCAAAGGTTAAAATGCCAAAGATCGTTTCAGAACGGATTCGAATTTCGTTAGAAAGAGCGGGGAAAGGAGGGAAGAAAGATGCTTAAACCATTAGAAAAGTTACTTACACTTGGTAAAAGGCGTGAAGTTACTTTTAAACAAGAACTGGTCGATCAAGATATTATTCTTAGTGTTCGACACTTAAAACAATTCTTTACCTCTGGCCGCGGCGCTAATAAACTTCGGACGAAAGCGGTCCACGATATTTCTTTTGACATTAAAAAAGGTGAAGTATTTGGATTAGTTGGTGAATCAGGCTGTGGTAAGACTACCACTGGTCGCTCAATTATTAAATTATACGACGTAACTAGCGGTAGTATTTATTTTAAAGGTTACCGCATCAATGCGGGGACACGATGGAATGAAAAAGAAATTAAATGGAAAACAATCCGGACTAGGCGTGAAATTAAACGTCTTAAAAAAGTGTTAAAGGCTGATATTAAGACCGAAAAGATTGAGCTAAAGAAACGAATCAAAGACGCTGAACTTGATGTGTTAGCGAAATCTAGTCCCAAACTCGCTGAGGCAAAACGCGAACTTGCGAGCCTTTTAGTAGCAGTCGCGGAACGCAAACTGGCTTTTGCCAAAGATGAATATAACTTTAAAGCAAAAGTTAGCGATTTAAAACGGGCTAATCGTGATGAATTACGAGAACGAAGTGATGACAGTCAAGAAGATAATGATAGTATCGTTGCTAACATTAATAAAAAGTATGCTGGTCAAATCACACGCGCCACGAATAAATTTAATAAAGAAAAAGATCAATACACAAAAGCACAAACTAAAGCTGAGACACGCATTAAAGCCTTAAAAGTTGAAATTAAAGAACTTGAAAAAACACTTGATCCGACCTTAAAAGCAAAATTAGCGGAAGAAACACAAGTCTTATGTCTAAAAGAACAAGAAGTTTTTGCTCAGAAAGTGAGTGAACTAGAGGCGGCTACAAATAAGACAATCAGTGAACTTAAAGCTACTCTGGCCGACATCGTGTCTACGCAACGCGAAAAAATTGCGCAAATTAAATATGATATGCGGAATTTAGATACGAGCATAATGGATAAGATGCAAATGATTTTCCAAGACCCAATCGATAGCTTAAATCCGCGGATGACAGTTGAAGATATTATTCAAGAAGGTCTCCAAATTCAAGGGATGAAAAATCGGACAGAAAATTCGGTAAAAGTTGTGGAAGCCTTAGAAAAGGTCGGTTTAATTAGTGATTATGCTTCTCGTTATCCGCACGAATTCAGTGGTGGTCAACGACAACGGATTGGTATTGCCCGGGCCTTAATTATGAATCCCGAGTTTATTATTGCCGACGAACCAGTTAGTGCTCTTGACGTTTCAATTCGAGCGCAAATTATCAACTTGCTTAACGATTTGCGTGATGATTTAGGATTAACCATTCTCTTTATCGCCCACGACTTAAGTGTTGTTAAATATTTCTGTGATCGAATTGCGGTAATGTATTATGGGGAAATTGTGGAATTAACGACGAGTGATGAGTTATTTAGACACCCGTTACACCCATATACGAAAGCACTTTTAAGTGCAATCCCCAAACCTGACCCATATAGTGAAAAGGAACGTGAACGGGTTTTATATAACCCATTTACCGCCCACGACTATCGTGAAGAAAAACCAACACTTCAAGAAATCTTACCTGGTCACTTCGTTTTAGCTAACAGCGAAGAAATGGATCGCTATCGCGAAGAAATTAAAGAACTCGATAAGAAAGCGGCCAAAACAGCCAAAGCCGATAATCCAAATAAATAACGATGGATAAAAAAGTACGCAATCGCTTGATTTCATGGCTGGTGTTAAGCGGAGTTACAATTGTTGCTTCCGTCTTAATTCTTGTCTTGCGCGGCAATTATGATACCCGCGGATTTAGTGATGCGACTTTTATTCCTGGTGTGGTTGTTTTATTTCTGTTACTCTTAAAATTAATAGCAAATGCGGGGGCTTTTGATTTAGTTACTTATTCTTTTAAACGGATTGCGCATGGCACGAAACATAAGACGGTTGAAGATATGCCTACCGCGGGGGAATACATTGATGAAAAAAGAGAAGAACGCCTTAAAAAAGACCGCTACTATTGGCCTTATCTTGTCATCGCATTTATCTTTATTCTAGCCGGTGCCATCTTAGCGTATATCTAGAATTATTGAATAAAGAAAATCCCGATCCAATCGGGTTTTTTCTTTTGATTTTAATCTTTTCTATTTCTTTTTATAAAGTTCAGTGTCAAAGTCAGCGTCCGCGTATTTATGGGCGATTGAACTCGCTGCCGCGGCCGCAATAGCGCCCACGATATCGTCCAGAAACGTATTGACGACTTTTCCATCGGTCTTATCGTCAAGTTCACCCATAATACCAGGTTTAACTTTATCAACATAACCAAAGTTTGTTGACCCAATTGAACCGTAAACATTAACAATTGAGAGCGCTAAGATTTCATCAATACCGTAAAGCCCATAATCACTTGCGATAATCGTTTGCAGTGGTTCGCTCAGCATTTTCTTTTCAGCAAGAATATCAAGTTCTAAACCTGTTAAAATGGCGTTTTGGACCTCGCGCTTTTTAATAACACGTTTAACATGGTCTAAACATACATCCATATTTAAATCAGGAATATATTTAGTTTGTAATTTGTGGGTAATTTTCGCAATATCAAGTTCAGTAACACCGCGGTCTTTTAGGCGCTCAACAATAACAACATATTTCTTCTCATCATTCATTCGATTTCTAGTTTCATAATCCATAAATTTCGCCTCCTTTTTATTATATAGACAAAATATCAATTTTGCTAATTGTCGTTTTCTTTCCACTATATTTTGTAAAAAAACTCCCAATCTAGGGAGCAGCTACACATTTAATGGAGCAGGTGACGGGAATCGAACCCGCGTATCTACCTTGGCAAGGTAGTGTTCTACCATTGAACTACACCTGCGTGCAGTGTTAATATTACCACTCCTAAAAATATATTTCAATTAATGTCCTTTTGTTTTTCCTTTTTTGGCCAAAAAATGTGTGTAATTATGATATATTTATAGTTGATGAATGAGGTGCTTATGAGTAGAGAAAAATTAGCCAATATTATATTCCCTGAAATCACCGAAACAATTGCGGATTTAGAGGCAAAATATCCCCATCGTCATTTACCTAAGGGAGCAGAAGTGACACGCTTTGCGCCCTCGCCTACAGGGTTTTTACACACTGGTAGTTTATTTGCTGCCCTAGTATCCAAAACCATAGCGCACCAAAGTGGGGGCGTTTTCTTTGTACGTTTAGAAGATACTGATACAAAACGGGAAATTGAAGGGGCGGGTGAAACGTTGTTAAATGAAATGCGATTGTTTAATGTTTTTCCAGATGAAGGTTATTTTGGTTTTAAAGAAGAAGGGAAATATGGCCCTTATAAACAAAGTGAACGTGCTTCTATTTATAAAACCGTGATTAAGCAAATGATTAAAGATGGTTTAGCTTATCCGTGTTTCTGTACGACTGATGATTTAACCCTTTTACGCGCCACGCAAGAAGCAAATAAGGTAGTGTCAGGGTATTACGGACCTTATGCGACATGTAGTACCTTATCACCAGAAGAAGCAATCGCTAAAATTAAAGCGGGTATTCCTTATGTTCTTCGTTTTCGCAGCAGCGGAAATCACGATAATCGTATAACTTTTAATGATCAGGTTAAAGGAACAATTGAAATTGCTGAAAATGATCAACACATCGTTATTTTAAAAAGTGATGGGTTGCCAACTTACCATTTTGCCCATGTTTGTGATGATCACTTTATGCGTACGACCATAGTGTCACGTGGTGAAGAGTGGATTAGTAGTGTGCCTTTACATCTTGAAATGTTTGAAGCTTTAAAATTTGATATTCCATGTTATGCACATCTGCCTGTCATTAACAAATTGGACGATGGTAATAAACGCAAATTAAGTAAACGACGTGATCCCGAAGCAGCGGTTACTTATTTCTTAGAAGCCGGTTACCCAGTTAAGGCTATTCTCACTTACTTAATGAGTATAGCTAACTCGAATTTTGAAGAATGGTGGGCTGAAAATCGTGAAGCACCGCTCAGTGATTTTGTGTTTAGTTATAATAAAATGAGCGTTGACGGTGCTTTATTTGATATTGAAAAGGTTAATTTCTTTGCGCGGGAATACATTGCCTCATTAACCGCTAAAGAAGTTGTGGATGAATATTTAGAATACGCCACATACAATAAAAATGCGAAACTAATTAAACGTATTAAAGATAATTACGCGTTATTTTTAAAAATTATGAACATTGAAAGAGAAGGGGAAAAACCGCGGAAGGACTATAGTCATTACGCTATGGTTTACCCATCTATTAAATTTTTCTTTAATGATGAATTCACCTTAATGCATGATGACTTTGACTTAGGTGAATTTAATGAAGCATTAAGCAAAGATACGCTTATTGCATTAATGGAATCTTTTAAAACCGAACTTATCTATAATGAAGGTAATAGTGTTTGGTTCGACTCCCTGAAAAAGATAGCGGAAAAGCATGGTTTTGCTCTTAACAATAAGCAATATCGCACTAATCCTGAATTGTATAAAGGCAATGTTGCTGATGTGGCAGAAGTACTCCGTTTAACGATAGTGCTCAGCAAAAAGAGCCTTAATTTGTATGAAGTCCTTACAATTTTAGGTGTAAAAGAAATTGAAAAACGGCTTTCTTACATGCAAAACAAATTAAAATAATGTTAATTTTCAATAAATATATCATTTTTGCGCACTTTTGATTGCAAAATAGCGATATTTTTATTATTATGAATATAATCAATTAATGAAAGGAATAATTTTATGCAGAAAAAACGCACTAGTGCAGTACTCACTCTCATCCTTGCAATCTTCATGTTTACCTTTGTTGGGCTAGCGCACATTGTTTCATCAGTTTATTTAGTTGATGGCGCGCCCGTAGGTGTCATGGGATTACTTGGAATATTTCTTGAAGTACTCACCAATTTATTTGTTCCCGATTTTGGCGTAATAACTCAATTAATTGGCTTTGTCGCCGCCGTGGCTGTCCTTGTTGTCGCCCTCGTCTTGGCGCTTGTCTGGGCCATTAAACTTTTATATTATCGCCGGCGTGGTTGGAACTTATTATCACCCCTTCTTTTCCTTATCGCCATCTTTTTTGGTGTCTTACTCGTCGCAAGCCATGGTATGATTGATGTTGCTTTCCGGCAACCGGGTGCCCAAATCGCTACCGTTTATTTCTTTGCGGTTGGTGTCTTAATGGTTAGCCTAGCGCTTCATCTCGTGGTTGTTGGACTTAAGACGGCTGGCACAAAGAAAGTTGCTTCACTTTTAGAAAAAGACTTTGATGACGAATACGAAGTAATCGACGAGACAGTTGAAGAAGTTCTAGACGACGAACTAGTTGAAGAGGAAGAAGTCGTTGAAGAAGTTGAAGAAGTTAAGGAAGTTAAAGAAGTTGTCAAAGAAGTAAAAGACGAACCAGTTATGGTTGAACTTGATCTCGATGATGACAAACTTGAAGCTTTAATTCGTAAATTAGCGAATGAAGAAATTGACAAACGTCCCGTACCAGAAAAAGTAGTGGTTCGTGAAGTTGAAACAGTTAAAGTCGCGGAAGCTAAGCCAGAGCCAAAACCCGAACCGAAACCAGAACCAAAGCCTGAACCAAAGCCTGAGCCGAAACCAGAACCAAAACCAGCCCCAAAACCAGTCGTTGTGGCAACCCCGCCGCGGGCGAAGGAACCGA
>MWCB01000021.1 GCA_002069815.1 Tenericutes bacterium ADurb.Bin239
CCGCATGCCATTATCTTATCACGGCAAAAATTACCACTTTTACCAGGGAGCAATAAAGAAGATCTAATTCGACGTGGGGCTTATATTGTTAGCCCAGAAGTCAAAAAGAAGAAACTTGACTTTATCATTATCGCTACTGGTAGTGAAGTAAATATGGCCCTACGCGCCCAAAATACTTTATTGATTCATGGTCATAATGTACGCGTCGTATCGATGCCATCCGTTGAAGTGTTCCGTCGCCAGGATGATGCCTACAAAGCCGAAGTTTTACCACTAGGTAAAGATAAACGGATTGCTGTTGAAATCTTAAGTAGTTTCGGTTGGCACGAATGGGCGGATTACGCCATGTGTTTAGATCGCTACGGCTTTAGCGCCCCGCAAAAAGATATTTTAGAATACTTAAAATATACCCCCGAAACACTGGCGCGTTTAGTGGAAGGGATCTTAGATCCTAAATCGGTAAAGGCGCATGAAAGTCTTTATTCAAGCGAAGGACCTAGTCCAATTCCCCCAGTCTTAAGTGACCTTGATACTCCCGCAGCGGGTGAAGAAGCTTTAACACTTGAAGACGTTGAGGCGAAGGTTGAAGAAAAAGCGGCGGTTAAAGTTAAGGCTGAACCAAAACCAAAAGCTGAAAAGAAAGAAAAAGCCGAACCGGTCAAGAAAGCGGAACCTAAAAAAGAAGATAAGTAATTAAGTAGTAGTTTATTAGTACATATTAACTTACATTTTGATACCTGAAGGCGCATGGCAACGTGCGCCTTTTTCTTTTATAAAATGTAAATAATTACATTTAGAGCCACAAAAATTGTAAATTGACTACTCTTTCGCTATAATTAAACCGAGGTTATTTATGGCAGAGTATGTATACATTCAAAACTACAATAAACAAGGCATTATGGGCATTAGCTATGCTGTGTTTGACCAAATTGCGGAGATTGCGACCAACGAAGTAAGTGGCGCAACTGTTTCGAAAAAACGCCGTTACTCCCTTTTTAAGCCTGTACGCTGTACAATTCGAAACGGAATGGTTAAGGTTAGTATTTCCGTCGTAGTTAGTCCAAACACGAATGTTAATGAAGTCGCCGACGAAGTCCGGGAAAACGTAGCGCTTAGTTTAACGCAAATGACCGAACTAATTCCTTTTGACATCGATGTTGAAGTCATCGATGTCGCTTAATTATCCTGATGAAACAAAAGTTACCGATAGATGCCAAAAAGATCGTTTTTAAACTAATAACCTTTTTTTTATTAGTCGTCATTTTTTTTAACTTAATTGGCAATTTCGTTGGTATTAGTAGTGATTATACATATTATTATTGGGGTCTTAATGCCATCGCTATATTTTCACGTTTCATTGAAAATAGTGTCTTAAATATTGGTTTACGCATCTTTTTACTAGGTTTAATCACGATGGCAAGCAGTTCCATTCTTTTCGTTTTGTATCATTATGGCCGCAAAGGAAAGAAAGCACCGCTGGTGATTGCTGTTATCATTTATTTTATTGATTACTTACTTGTCTTCACTCCGATATATCGTGAAAGTGAATTTAGTTTCATCTGGTCGAGTTTTATCCATCTGACTGTCTTAGCGCTGGTGATGGCGACTGGACTATTGTATTTACTAATTAATCCAGGAGGAGATCGTTACGATCATGATTTCGCGGAATAAAAGTCATGAATATGGGGTGCAAGCGCTTTATGCGATGCTTATCTTTATTAAAGAAGATATTGCTTTTGATTTACCAGCGCTCCTAAGCGGTGTAACGGGTCACGCATACGCTGATATTCCGCTTTTCCTTAAAGAGACATTAATTAACGCGGTTAAACACTATGGTGAGATCGTATCCGCCATAACTCCATATTTAGTTAATTGGAAGTTCGAACGTTTAAATTTAGTTACCCAAGCCATTTTAATTTATAGTTATGCGGTTTATTTTTATACCGAAGATACAAACAAGAGCAAGGCTGTTATTATTAACGTAGCGATTAAACTTGCCAAACTTTATAGTCCCGATGAAGACTATAAATTTATTAATGCGGTGCTTGATGGGGTATTAAAGTAATGCGTCAGCTTTTAACGATTAGTGAACTCAATACTTATATAAAAAACGTCATTCATAATGATCCGTTTTTAAGTTACGTTGAAGTACGCGGCGAAATTATTAACTTAAAACGTTATCATACCGCGATTTATTTTACGCTTAAAGAAGGGGATAAGGCGCGCTTAAGTGTCGTCACTTTTAACACTAAAGCCTTCCCTGCAACTTTAAAAGATGGTGATGAAGTAATAGCGGCGGGTCGCGTCAGTGTTTATGAAAAAAGCGGGAACTACCAATTAGTCGCCCATGATGTTAGTTACTATGGATTAGGCGCTAAATTAATTGAACTCGCTAAATTAAAGGTGAAGTTAGATAACATGGGGCTTTTTGCCCCTGAACGTAAACGACCATTAGTGAAGTTTCCCAAAGTCATTGGGATAATTACCCCCAAAGATAGTGCCGCCCAGAGTGATTTAATTACTAATATTAATCGCCGCTATCCGTTAGTGACTTTAAAGCTTGTTAACGCTACTTTCCAAGGTGAAAGTGCACCTGAATCATTAATTAATGCTTTTAACATCTTACAAAAGGAACCTATCGATCTATTAATCATTGCGCGCGGCGGTGGAAGTAGTGATGACTTGTGGGCCTTTAATGATGAAGGGCTCATTATGGCGCTTAGCCAAAAGAAAGTGCCGCTTATTAGCGCAATTGGCCACGAGATTGATACAACCTTAGTCGATTATCTTGCGGATGTACGGGCAAGTACCCCAACCGCTGCTGCCGAATTAGCGGTCCCTGATCAAAATGAATTAAAACAAAGTTTAACTGATTACAATATTAGATTAGAGAATGCCATGAACACCGCTCTTTTCCAAAGCGAAACAATGCTTAGGCACTTAACAAGTAGGCCCGTATTAGTAAACTTTGGTGCAGTAGTTGATAATTTAACTACTAAATTATTAACGTTAAGCACTAAATTAGGAGCGCGTAGCGCTGAATCGCTCACGAAAGCGCAAATTAGTTTGCAAACGCTAAAAGAACGTCTCAATAAAGCGATAACAAGGCTTTATAATGATTATAATGAAGTAATTGTGGAGAAACGTACCCACTTAGCGGCGCTTAATCCCACCAATATCCTTAATCGCGGCTATGCCTTTATTAGTCGTAAAAATGAGATAATAAAATCAGCAAAATCTTTGAGTAAAGGTGATGAAGTAACAATTAAGTTTAGTGACGGCAGCGTGACTGCTGAAGTTAAAGGAGGAGAAGATGAGTAAAAAGGAATTAACATTTGAACAAAAACTCGCACGCTTGAATGAAATTGTAAGTGAATTAGAAAGTGGAAAGCTTAGTTTAGACGCTAGTTTAAAACTCTTTGCCGAAGGTAATGCCTTAAGTAAAGAACTTGCTACTGAATTAAATGAAGCTAAGCTTAAAATTGAAGAATTACAAGGAAAATAAGCGTTAATAAGCCTTTTAGTAAACTATTAGTAATTAGTTAGTAGTATTTTAGTTTATAATTGTTGTTACAAAATAGGACATAGCTTCCTATTTTTTATTAAGAAACTAATATTTATTCATATTCGCTTTATTATTATGTAAACCAAAAATGTAAGTTATAATATATTTATGAGTAAAATTATCTTACACGTTGATTTAAATGCTTTCTTTGCCGCTTGCGAAGTACTGCGTAATCCTACTCTAAGGGGTAAACCTTTAATTGTTGGTGGTATCGGACGGCGCGGAATTGTCAGCACGGCAAGTTACGAAGCTCGTAAGTATGGTATTCATTCGGCAATGCCCACCTACCAAGCTATTAGACTATGTCCGAATTTAATTATTAAAGAACCAGATTTTAAACTTTATCATCATTATTCTTCGCTTTTTTTCAATTACTTAAAAGACCACGTTAGTCCCATTCTTGAAGTCGCAAGTATTGATGAATGTTATATTGACGCCACTGAAGTCTTACGTAGAAACCGTGATCCAGTTACATATATCAAAAATTTACAACAAACATTACTAAAAGAAATTGGGTTAGCTTGTTCCATTGGCGTTGGGCCGACAAAATTTTTAGCTAAGATGGCCAGTAACTATCGAAAGCCACTTGGAATCACCATTTATCGTCGACGCGAATTAGCGAAAACATTATGGTTATTGCCTATTAATGAGATGTATGGAATTGGCAAGGCCACCGCTCCCAGACTTTTAAAACTCAATATCAATACAATTGGCGACCTTGCTAAAACAGAAGACCCCGCCGTTAAGCAGTTATTAGGTAAAAGTTACTACACTTTTAAAGATTGGGCAAATGGGCGCGGCAGTGACGAAGTAATTGTTGAAGAGGAAGATCCCAAAAGCATCGGTAACTCCTCAACATTTATGTTTGACACTGATAACTATGAAGAAATAAGTGCGCTATTTAAGGAACTTTCAAACCAGGTCAGTGAGCGTGCTAAACGCGAAGGTAAGGTTGGTTCCACAATCCAAATCGTAATGCGTTATTATACTTTTGAAAATGTTAATAGGAGTATCACTCTTAATAAGCCGACGAATAATGCTTTAACGATATTCTATGAAGCTATGAAACTTTTTGATCGCAATTATAAAGATGAACCGCTTCGCCTGCTTGGTGTTACTTTACAAAACTTAAGTGATGAAGGCAGTTTAGTGGAACAACTTTCACTTTTTGATGACTTTAGTGAAAAGTCTAAAACTGAGGTGATAAGAGACTTATTAAATGAAGAATATGATTCACCACCCTTTATCCGCTTAAGTGATTTACGAAAGGACTAATTTATGCATATTGATGAAGCCTTAAGACGCTACACTAATTACTTGTTCTTAGAGAAAAACCTAGCGAACGCTACGGTAAGTGCTTATCTTGATGACATTAATCTCTTTCATACAACCTTTAACTTTACCGTTACCGCCGAAATTTCTCCAATGCACGTGAGTGATTTTATTAACCTAGAAAGCCAAAAGGGGCTTAGTGCATCAACGATTGTGCGAAGATTATCGAGTATTTATAATTATCTACTCTTTTTAAAGGATGAAGGAGTTTATCCGCATGAATTAAAAAGATTACCCCGCCCTGTCGTTACTAAAGCGCTACCGACCTATTTAACAAATGATGAAGTCGATCGGCTTTTAAGTATGCCAAACTTAAACACTCATCGCGGCATTAGAGATAAGGCAATGCTTGAGGTAATATATGCAAGTGGGTTGCGCGTTAGTGAACTTTTAAATTTAAAGCGTGAAGAAGTTAATTTCAATCGTGGCATCATTAAAATTCGTGGTAAAGGTGGTAAGGAACGCCTTATTCCCATTGGTGAATTCGCTCTTGAACATCTCGCCAATTATATTAATGACGTCCGTTTTCATTATGAAAAGGCCGATAAACGCACAATATTCTTAAATACGGAAGGAAAACCGATAAGCCGGCAATATTTCTTTAAGATGATTAAGGAGTACGCTAAAGAGGCCGAGATCGCCGCAAATGTTTCACCCCATACTTTACGGCACGCTTTTGCAACCCATCTTTTAGAAAATGGCGCGGATTTACGAGCGGTTCAAGCGATGCTCGGACACACTAATATCGCTACCACACAAATTTACACTCATGTATCCACCAAACGGATTATTAGTGCTTACGATAAAATAATGAAATAGAAGGATTGCAAAATAAGCATTGTGAGAACTATTGTTTGCTATAATAAAAACGTAATTTGAAAGGAATTAATTCTATGAAAATTAAAAAGTTTAAACGCATCTTTGTAATTGTTATGGATAGCATTGGCATTGGTGCGATGCCTGATGCCCATTTATATGGTGATGCGGGAAGTAATACGTTAAAACATACCGCCGAAAGCAAAGAAAACGGATTATATGTACCTAATTTAGAAAAATATGGTATTGGTAATCTAGATGATATCCGTGGTGTTAAAAAAGTTAAAAATCATCCCCATTCATATGTTATGAGAATGTTAGAAGCTAGTACTGGTAAAGATACCATGACTGGTCACTGGGAATTCATGGGCATTTATACCGAAAAACCTTTTAAAACATTTACTGATACGGGGTTCCCGCAAGCATTAATCGATGAACTAAGTGAGAAGACTGGTTATAAGATTATTGGTAACTATTCGGCAAGTGGCACTGAAATTATAAAAGAATTAGGGGAGGAACAAATGCGCGATAATAGTCTAATTGTCTATACTTCCGCTGATAGTGTGCTGCAAATCGCCGCCCACGAAGAAGTTACTGGTTTACAGGAACTTTATCGCTGCTGTGAAATTGCCCGTGACATTTGTTTACGCCCAGAATATCTTTTAGGCCGGATTATTGCTCGTCCCTATGTTGGTAGTAATCCAAGTAATTTTAAGCGGACCGCTAATCGCCACGATTATGCCCTTTCACCACCAGAACCAACCGCTTTAAATATCTTAGATGAAAATGGGGTAACTGTCAGTGCCATTGGAAAAATCTCGGATATATATAACAATTATGGGATTACTCGTGGCCAAAAGACTGTTAGCAATGAAGACGGGATGGATAAAACGATTGAACAAGCGAAGAAAAATGAATTTAATGGCCTAATCTTCGTTAATCTTGTGGAATTTGATAGTGAATATGGCCATCGCCGTAACGCCGTCGGCTACGCTGATGCGATCGAACGTTTTGATAAACGCTTAGGCGAATTAATGGAAGTTGTCACCGCCGATGATTTAGTGTTATTAACTGCTGACCACGGTAATGATCCGACGTGGCATGGTACCGATCATACCCGTGAAATGGTTCCTTTAATTGCCATTAGTAAGGCATTTACTAAAGGACGCGTCCTAAAAGATCGGACTAGCTTCGCGGATATTGGCGCTACCATACTTATTAACTATAATTTAAAACCGACCCCAACCTTAATTGGCAAACCAATCAAAGAATTATTAGAAGAATAGGTCGATTAACCTCATTGCTCGTTATAAAACGATAGATACTATTGTATTTATCACCAATATATCGAAAGTGAGGTTTTTAAATGTACGAAAACGATCGTTTCTTACGCATTAATGATTCAAGCGGTGGATTTATGGACCATCGCTTTAAAAAGCAATATTTCGCGCTTTTTGATTGGTTTAAACGTAATTTAGAATATGAGATGTTCCTTTCCCAAAACAAATTACGTTATAAAATAAACCAAGGTGAAGTTTATGAGATTGATTTTGGACGTAATGTCGGTAGCGAACTTAATGAAAGACATTACGCAGTCGTATTACATCATAGTGATGTCGAAGCCCAAAATATTGTAGTGGTACCGTTAACGACCAAAATTCATTACAGTTATGGAGAAGCAATCGAATTAGGTTATCTGCCCGAAGTTAGGACTAATGAAATAAGCTACGCTAAGATAAGTCAAATACGGACCGTCGATAAAGCAAGAATTTATTTGCGACCAATCATTCATACACTTGATAATAGACCATGCCAAGAGACATACGGTCCAGTAACAAAATTAACACCTGAACAGTTTAAACTAGTTATTAGCGGACTGAATAAGTTGTTAAATAATCAGTTATAGTATTTAATTAGTAGTTATTTAGTATGTGTTAAATTGTGGATAACTCCCTTTTTTTAGTTTAATTGACATTTTAATAAATAATAATTAATTTAAGGGTTTTAACCTTATAATCGCGCTAATTACCATAATTAGTTAACATAATATACCTTATTGAAAGTTGCTTGACAAACCAAAAGAAAGGGGGTAATTCTAAAAATAGAGAGAAACGATTAAAACCGGTCAGACATCTGACCACTACTACTAAAGCCGACTATCACGAAAGGAAAATTCATTAATGTTCAAAAAATTACGCCAGGAACGGCAAAGACTCAAAAGAGAAAAATTACTCAGTACGAACGCAAAACGACGTTGGCAAAATATGTCAATGCGCGGCGGGACTTCTTCCCTTTGGCATTACAATACGCCCAGCGAAAAAGAAAGCGGAATTTTTACGGAAACTTATGAACTCGATAGAAACGGCAACTATAAACGAAAAAAGCCCTAAAGCGTTTAAAAACGGGCAAGCAAAGGAGAAAAACAAATGACAACACAAATTAAAACACAATTATTATGGGAAATTATTATGTTTATGCAAAACCAAACCATAGACAGCCCTATTGGCAAGCTTATAAAGAGCAATGAAAACTTAAATAATTTTATGAACTGTAAGCCAGATGTTGAAACATCACGCTTATTACTCGAATGGTTTCCAAAATTAACTGATATGGATCTCGACGACTTAATCAGTGATATAAAGTTTCACATGATGGATTATGTCGAATATTTAGTGAAGGGACTTTTTGAAATCGGTTTAATTGAAATTAATTTAAAGGCAGATAAATAGTAATGAGTTTTTTTAGAAAGCCAAAAAGATACTTCCACTCCTACAAAGAAAAGACACACACTAATAATGAGCTTCTAGCCTATAAGCGTTTACTAAACGGTCTTTGCGAGATTATTTATTGGAATGAAGCTTATGAAGTTTATTACCGACCTAAAGGCAAACGCTACGGCCAACTATTAGCAAGCTTTGACAGTTTAGAAAGGGCATATAAATACTTCAATATGTTTAATGAAAATATACTCGAGAAAGTGAATAAAAATTATGACAAATAAAGAAAAGTATTGGTTCTGGTTTTACAAAAAAAGAAAATAAAAAAAGCGGTTCACTGCTCGTGAACCATTATCTCGTAATTGGGCTTTTAACCCTATCTACAAATTCATTATAACAAATTAAATATATTCGTCAATAGAAAGGGAAAATATGACCGAAAGATTAGCGAAAAAACAAGACAGGAGGGTGATTAACCGCTCTAAATTAAAAAATAGCACATACAATGCTATTTATTGCGGAGCTAGACCACTTATTAAATGTGGTTCTAAGGGGGGTGTTACTCTCTCCCCCCAGCAAGTCGCTTGGCAATGCTAATCGCGCCTTGCTGGATAACTTGGGACATGCCAAGTATCAATAAGTTAGAAAGAGCAGTATTATTCATACACAGTCATTGTAGCAAATCAAAAAAAAATGTAAAGCGTAATCCGCTAGTCCGCTAATATTACGCTTTACAACAAGTCTTAAGATACTGATTTATTACCACTATTCGTGGCGAGTCTAAAGATAGTTAATCAAGACCATAAATGGCAAGTTAAAAATTACTTGATTAACCACCAAGCTTGAACGCTTGGCGAGTCTAAAGATGGCTGATGATTCGCTTGAGTTAAATAGTCAAAGGCTACGCCTTAAAGACATATAAAAAATGTTAAAAAAAGGCGTTCCGCTCGTGCGTACAAGGTCGCACAATCTACCAAGCAATTAGAAAATCAATGCGGTTTACTAAAATAAACCTTATTGAAAGTAATGTATTTTTCGATTTTTACCACAACTAAATTAAAAAACAGGCCCGTAAGCCTGCTCTTCAACAATTTAGTCGATGTATCTATTTTAAATAACGATCAAAGCATGCCTTTGTTAGTGGGTTGTCAATATCCTTACCATGATTCTCCAAATATTTTTTATTAGCAGCTAAGACAATAACAAAACCTTTTTCAATGTCCTTAACACACTCGGCAATATATTCGCGACTATCAAAGCCACGTGATGGTTCAATCTTATCGGCTGCATAAATTACCTTACCAAGTTTTGACATCTTCTTATTCCCAGTGGCGTGATACTTAACTGCATCTAAAAGTTTCTTATCCGTTTCTAGATATTCTTTATTCATTAAATAAGCACCGATAAATTGGTGATGAGACCAAGGGGGCATATTAATATACTTATGGAAATGCTCTTGCATAATTTCATAACTCTTTGCGTCAGGCACTTCTTTACCTATATCATGGAATAACCCTGCTTTATATGCTTTTAATGGGTCAACATCATTAGCGATAGCAATTAGGCGACTTAAATTCGCTACTGAAAGCGAGTGATAATAGCGCTCATCACTCATTCTTTTGGCGATGTGGCCCGCAAAGTAGAGTTTATTAGCGCCAATATAGTCTAAAACAATGCTTGGAACATCAATACTTTCAAAATTACGAACTTTACTACTACTTGTCGCACTTAATGGTCCAGTGATTTCAAGCATTTTAAAATGATTAAAGTTTTCGTTTGATACGCGGGACCCTTGGCGACGATAAACGAGAATTTGGGCTTGTTCGGCAATTTTTTCGGGCTTCTTCCACTCATTAAAGGACATCGCTTGGTCTTCCCCTAGGAGCAGATATAATTTAGCGTCAGGATACTGGTTTTTTAATGCCTCAATACTAACATAGGTATAATTCAATTTACCTTCATTACCTTCTTCAATCCGCGAAAGTTCAAATCCTTTTTCATTAAGAACCGCTTCAATCATATTAGCGCGATGATTAAAAGTCGTTTGTACCTTCTTCCACACTGTTGACGGTGACAGCAAAAATAACACGAGATCGGCTCCTATTTCACGCTTCGCGTGGCGCGCAATGAGGAGATGACCGTTGTGAATAGGATCAAAACTACCAGGATATACAATTATTTTCATTTGGGAAACTTTATTTTCGGTTCCTTTGTATTTTGACGATATAAAGTAAAGGTCCGGCCTTTAGTTTCAACAACTGTAGCGTTTAAACTGGCGGCGACGCTGAGGGCGAGGCTAGTAACTTCTTTATTAACGCTTTTTAATACATGAACTTTAAGAATTTCTTTAGCGACAAGTGCTTTTTCTAATAGGTCAAGGAACGTATCGGTGATTTCATTTTTACCAAGTTGATATTGAGCTTTAAGTTGATTACTTAAGCCTCGTAAATAGCGCATTTCCTTCTTTGATAGCATAAATTAAATCTTACTTTCGTTATAACTAATGGCCACCCCGCGTGGCGCATAAATTCGAACCACCCGACCGTTTCCTTTAAACGAGACAAACCCTAAACCATTCCAGCTTACATCATATTTTAAATCTTCGTGGGTAGTAAATTCAAACGCGTCCAAATCTTGCACCCCCGTAACTAAAAACGAAATAGGTTTACTCTTTTTATGGGCAATCATATTGTTAAAAGTACGATCGGCCCGGTTAGTGTTTGTGCGGGTTAATTTAACCCCCTCCGCAAAATAGAAGGTAAAGCCACTGAAGGGACCATCAACATAATCAAAACGAGCGATACCCCCAATTAAAATACTTTGCTTAGGGAGTAATTGATAAGTGCGCGGTTTAATTTCTCTGCGGGGAACGATAAGTTTTACTACTTCTTTCTCGGCTAAACCTAAGAGACTATTATTAATCGAAATACCAGGCGTATCATAAATTGTTCTAGTTTCGCTAATGGGGATTTCTTGGACCGCTAAAGTGGTATTTGGATAAATACTGGTGGTAATAAACCGACTTGTTTCATTTTTAAAGTTACGCAATAAAGTTTTAATCAAACTTGATTTACCGCTGCTTACGGCCCCAATAAAATAAACATCGCCTTTGTTCCGATATTTGGCCATTTCATCAAGAACTTCATCAATATTATAATTTCGCGTACTACTGGCTACGATAATTGTCTTTACATTAAGTCCTTCTTTTTTTACTTTGCGGGCCACATACTCTTTTACTTTTTCTTCATTCGTTGATTTTGGTAATAAGTCGAACTTATTTGCCACTAAAATAATATCTAGACCCGAAAGAGCTTCATTAATTTCAGGATTAAAACTTGATTCAAAGTTAAAGACGTCGACAACATACACTACTAAAGCTTTCTTAGCTTTAATATCTTTAATTAAGTTCATAAAATCGTGAGTTACGCTAGGAGAATGTAATTTATCGGCACTATAATGGTGGGTTTTAAAACAACGTTGACAAAGGAAAACATCATCACGGCTAAGTATATTAGCGGGTACATAGCCAACTTCTTCGGTGCTTTCACTTTGTAAAACAACCCCGCATCCATAACATTTTTTAATTTTCTTTAAATTCTCAGTCATTTTGATTCCACTCCTTTAGTTTACCCTTTCGCTGTAACCTTTTACGTAACGGACGATCGATAAGCCGATTGATTCTAGTAGTCCACTGATCTTCGTTAACTAATTTATCGGTCAACATTATTTTAACACCTAAGGTGTTCGCGCAAAAGACATCCGTTAATAATTGATCACCAATCATGAGTAAGGAATTAAAATCAACACCTTCATTCTTAAGAAACTTTCGCATTTTATAGGCCAAGGGTTTTCGGGCGCCAGCAATATAAGGTATACCTAATGTTTCGGCATACCTTTTTACTCTTTTGCCACTATTGTTTGAGGCTAAAAGAACCCGAATACCATTAGTCTCTAAGTTACGGACAAACTTGATAGTTTCGGCACTTGGTTCCCGGTCACGATAACTTGCTAAGGTATTATCTAAATCGATAAGCAATGTTTTAATTCCGTGTTTGCGGTAGAAATCAAGACTTACTTCATATACATTTTTAGCGTAATAGGTGGGGATAAATTTCTTCATAACATTTTTCTTTTTCTATGTATATTGTATATTTTATCATGGACGCCTAAATTCACGATATACAACACTAAATCTTTTAAAAAAGATTAATTATTCGCTTATATGGCAAAAAAATGCCAAGGATTGTTATTCTTCTTAATTATAAATATTCGTAACAGTGTGTTAAAATAAATTCATGAACGTAAAGACATTTTTTAAAAATTATAAAAACATGCTCTTATTAACCTTAACTGTTGGTGTTGGGTGTTTTAACCCACTTATTGGTATTATTATGTGCCTTATTTTATTTTGGACCAGTAATGCCACCAAACTTAATTTTACTGACGAAGAAAAGATGATGCTAAATATTGTCTTTATTCTCTTGCTGATATACCTTAGTGTAAATGTTGCCTATCAATATCGCTATTTACCAGTTGAAGCGCCCGCAAGTGAAGCTTCGCTTTAATCTTCATCTAATAAATCAAAAATACTAATTTGTTCATAGGAGTCTTCCACTGGTTCAACTTTAACGGTCTCGGCTTTTACAATGGGAGCGTGCGCTTTCGTATCTTCACTTACCGTATCAATATCCTCAACAAAAACACCGGTTAGAGTTTCACCATCAGCGAGTTCATTAATGTTACGCTTAGCGTATTTATCAACGGGAGTGGGCGCTAAATCAGTTAATAAAAGCGGTAAGATGACATTAGCGTCGGTTAAGACATTAACCCGTAACTCATCAATGCTTCGATTATAACGGAAGGCACCGACAATAATGTGGGGATCGCTTTTGAAAACCCGCATAACATGCTGAATTCTTCCTAAACGGGCCGTAGCTTCAAAATAACTATGATCAAGTAAGCGTAAGTGACCTTCATCGGTTATGATACATGTTCTTGTTCGCACTTCCGGATCAACATTAATGACTGCTACCACTTTGTCCGCTTTTTTCTTATTGATCGATTTAACACCACTGGCTTTAACCGAAACAACGGTAATTTCATTTTCATTATAAAAACTCGCAGCGCCACTTTCGGCAATAACTAATAATTCACTATTGCCGGTCGTTAAAGCCACATCGACCACCGTGTCTCCACTTAAAAGGCGCATTGCTTGAAGGGGACGTGAATAACGGACCGCGACAAACTCACTGACACTTGTTCTTTTAATCATGCCGTTTCGCGTAGCAATCGCAAAGTAGAGATCCGCGCGAAAGTCTTTCACGTTAAAAACTTTAATAATTTTTTCATCAGGATTAAGTTGAACAATATAGTTGATATGTTTCCCTTCATCTTTCCAACGTCCTTCATTAATTTCATAAACAGGAATATAAAGGAAGTTACCTAAATTAGTAAAGCATACGAGAAAGTCTTTGGTATTAACTTCCGCACTAGCGACGAGTAAGTCACTACTTTTAACACCAGGAAGGGCAAAATCACCGCTGCTACGATATGATTTTAAACTACTATGTTTAATATAGCCATCACGCGTTAAGGCAACCATTACTTGTTCATCAGCGATTAAATCACGTTTATCAACTTGAACAATTTCGCCTTTTTCATGGATTTTAGTGCGACGATCATCACCAAACTTCGCCGCAATCCGTTTTAAGTCACGAATAATAACGTTATTTAAAGCTTTTTCGTTACTTAAGATATTTTGTAGTTCAGCAATGGTCGATTCAATCGTAGCTTTCTCTTCCATTAAGACAGTAATATCAGTGTTACTAAGTTTATAGAGTTGAAGCATAACGATGGCTTCCGCTTGTTCTTCACTAAAATGATACGCTTTAATGATATTAGCTTTAGCGTTTGCTTTATCGGTACTTTTACGAATAATTGCAATAATTTCATTAACGACACTGATTGCCTTAATTAATCCTTCAATAATGTGAAGGCGCTTTTCGTTAGTCGCTAAATCAAATTGACTGCGCCGCGTAATAACATCGACTTGATGCGCAATATATGTATCAATAAGTTCTAAGATATTTAAGGTCTTCGGTCGATTATCAGCGATTGCGACCATATTGGCGTTATAGCCCGCTCGCAACCCGGTCTTACTTAAGACATATTCTAAAATAACATCCGCATTAGCGTCTTTCTTAAGTTCAATAACGATCCTAATACCATCGCGATCACTTTCATCACGCACTTCGACTACACCATCAACATTACGATTTTGTTCAATCATGCCAAGTTCGCGTAGAATCGTGCTTTTATTTGATTGATATGGTATTTCGGTAATAATAATTGATTGGCTATTACGATCACTTTCAACTTTGGCTTTTGCTTCCATTTCCACACGTCCGCGCCCTGTTTCATAAATACTATCAAGACCTTCACCTTTGTAGATAATGCCGCCCGTTGGAAAGTCAGGACCTAAGATAAACTGCCGAATGTCATCGATGGTCGCACGCTTATTATTAATTCGATAAGTAATGGCGTCGACTACTTCTCGTAAATTATGAGGTGGGATTTCCGTAGCGACCGCCACCGCAATTCCTTGAGAACCATTCACTAAAAGGTTAGGAAAACGCGAAGGTAAAACTTCAGGTTCAAAACTCGTATCATCAAACGTTAAATTCATATTAACTGTCTTTTTATTAATATCTAAAACGAGTTCGCCCGCTAATTCGTTAAGTCTTGCTTCCGTATAACGATATGCCGCTGGATCATCGCCGTCAATACTACCATTATTTCCTTGAAAATCTATTAACGGATAGCGCATATTCCAATCTTGCGACATCCGCGCTAGCGCCTCATAAATACTCATGTCCCCATGAGGGTGATATTTACCCATAACCGCTCCAACGGTATGAGCACATTTCTTCATTGGTTTTGTGATGACATTACCTTCATCAAACATCGCGTATATAATCCGTCGTTGCACTGGTTTTAAACCATCCCTCGCATCGGGAATGGCGCGATTTTGAATGACATACTTAGCGTAAATGCCAAAACGGTCCCCCATAATTTCATCCATTGGTAATTCAATAATCGTTTCGGTGGATACTGCTTCTGCTACTTTTTTACTTTTGCGCTTCTTTGACATCTTATTTCACCTCATTGATAAATGTATCATATGCGTTAAAATCAACGTTCTCTTCAATCCACTTACGACGCACAATTGCATCTTTACCCATGAGAGTACTAACTCGCATCTCCACGAGTAACGGATCATTGATATTAACCCGAATTAATGTTCTTGTTTCGGGATTAAGCGTTGTTTCCCATAATTGGTCGGCGTTCATTTCCCCAAGCCCTTTATAACGAGTGATTTTGTAACCAGGGCCAACTTTTGCTTTCGCCGCTTCTAAAGTTTGATCATCCCATGCATATTCAAAGACAAGTTTTTTATTAACCTGTTTACTTACGCGGTATAAGGGGGGAACGGCAATATAGATCATACCAGCCTTTAAAAGTGGCTTCATATAATGATAGAAAAAGGTTAGGAGCAATGTTTGAATGTGCGCACCATCGGTATCAGCGTCAGTCATAATAATGATTTTGCCATAATGGGCATCATCTAAATCAAAGTTTTGACCAAAGCCAGCCCCAATCGTACTAATAAGCGTTGCAAACTCTTCATTTTTAAGCATCTTATCCATCGTATTAGTGTCAGTATTAAGTGGTTTACCACGAAGTGGTAATACAGCCTGATACATCCGGTCGCGTCCACTTTTCGCAGTACCACCCGCACTATTACCTTCAACGATGAATAGTTCATTTTTTTTATAATCTTTACTTTGAGCAGGTGTCAGCTTCCCGCTTAAAATCATATCGTTATTCGTAACTTTTTTGGTCTTGCGCAAATTTTCTTTGGCTTTACGGGCCGCGATTCTGGCGTTTTGGGCATCGACACACTTCTTAATTAAGGTTACGGCGAATTCATGATTC
This sequence comes from Tenericutes bacterium ADurb.Bin239, assembly GCA_002069815.1. Classification (GTDB taxonomy): domain Bacteria; phylum Bacillota_I; class Bacilli_A; order RFN20; family CAG-826; genus UBA1361. Next base: position 16,426 of record MWCB01000021.1, read on the forward strand.
TCTTGGAGATAATAAGTAAACTTTGTATAAATAAAGGTGTTCATTGCCCAGTTTGCTTCGTTGGTTCCTAATTTCCCTTTCGTTTGACCTTCAAATTGAAGAATACTTTCGGGGATGCGTAAAGAGATAATAGCAGTAAGTCCTTCTCTAATATCATTGCCATCTAATTTCACACCTTTACGGAGTAAATTATGTTCAGTAGCAAAGTCATTTACCGCACGCGTTAAACCAGTTCTAAAACCAGTTTCGTGGGTCCCGCCATCGTGCGTTCGTAAATTATTAACATAAGAAAGAACGGTTTCGCCATAATCATCACTACAATATTGGAGCGCAACTTCAATTGCCATCGGTTGCTTTAATTTATCATTGTTTGTGTAGACATCTTCAAAGTAGATGGGACCACTAAGTGGCGTTTTATTGCGATTAATAATATCAACGTATTCAATTAAACCTCTTTCATAATAAAAATGTTCACTTGATCCCGACCGCTCGTCTTTTACGATAAAAGCAACTTTATTAAGTAAGAAAGCACTTTCTTGTAGGTGACTTGTAATCGTGTCCCATTTAAACTCTAAGTTCCCGAAAATTTTCGGATCAGGTTTAAAATTAACAACTGTTCCAGTTTTATTGGTGGTCCCTACTATTTCTAAAGGTTTAACAAGCTTACCACCATTTTCATAGCGGAGGTGATGAACTTTTCCGTCGCGATAGACAGTGACATCAAGCCATTCACTTAAGGCGTTTGTAACACTTGCGCCAACTCCGTGGAGCCCAGCACTAGTTTTATAAGTTGATTCACTAAATTTACCACCAGCGTGTAAAGTTGAAAAGACTAGGTGGACGGCAGGCTGTCCAGTTTGCTTATTAATTCCGGTCGGAATTCCGCGCCCTTCATCGGCAATTGTTATGGAACCATTTTTATGAATTGTGACCGTGATTTTATCACCAAAGCCACTCATTGCCTCGTCAGTACTATTGTTAACGACTTCCCAAACAAGTTGATGGAAGCCAACGATATTTGTCGATCCGATGTACATTCCCGGCCGTTTACGAACGGCTTCTAAACCTTCTAAAACTTGAATCGAATCAGCGGTATATGAATTTTTTATGTTCTTCTCAGCCATTTGATTTTTCCTTATTATCTATCAATACTTTGTTATTATAACAAAAAATTGTTTTATTTTATAATTGTTTCTTTTTAATAATAGAAGAAAAGGTTAAATTGACAAGATAAAAAACTGAAAGAATCATTTTTTGCAAAAAATGGTTTTTTTAGT
>MWCB01000022.1 GCA_002069815.1 Tenericutes bacterium ADurb.Bin239
TCACTATCGTAAAAAGTTGGTTCATGTCCAGTACCTTCATAAGCTTTGATAGTCCGTGGAATACCAGTTCCAAAATTTTCAATGTAACCAAGTTTATCTAAAAGGTGGACAAGTCTTTCATTTCGATATGTTTGTACACCTCTTAAAACATCGTCCAAAGTTGTCTTATAAAGACCGCCAGGGCTTGTGATTTTAACTTTATCCTTATAAAATTCTATTTTGATATTTGAACGAATGAAAAAATCTGTATGACAAAACGCATTGAGAATTATTTCTCGCAGCGAATTTCCAGGATAAGAGGTTGTTTCAATTCTTTTCCAAGATTTGGTATCAATAATCGCGGATATATCATTTAATCTTTCTGCTTGTTCTTGTGTCTCTATGAGGGCTTTTAACATTGATCCTTTTATTGTTTTTTTAAGTTTAAAATTCATTTCATCATCATATTCAGCAATTTTAACCGCTATTGGTGATTGATCTGAAATCATTAATCCAAGATTAGTAAATTGCCCTTTTGGTCTCATAAGGCCTAGGCCAACAAGTAATTTGTTATTAACTTCGATTTGTTTTTCTTCACAAACTTGTTCAAAGTATTTAAAAGTAAGATCTTGTTCTTCGGAAATATCTACTTCATAGACATAGTGACTAGATTCCATAATCATTTTAAGAATTTCATCATCATTACATTTTCTCGTAGATGTCCCACTTCTTTTATAAACACCGCTAGGTTTTGGTCCTTTCGCTCTTAAATAATATGGCTTTTTAACTCCTTCATTAACTATGATTGTTAAAACTCCATCATCATTAAAATGAAATGACACTAAAGCGGAGGGTAAGGGGAAAAATGCTTCATGAATCCATGATGATATTTTTAACAAAATCTCATCTTTATTAAAATTTAAAAAAGGTGCATAAATAGTTCCATCATCATTCACTCCAACATAGATGATGCCACCATCGGAATTTAAAAATGCTACAATTTCCTTTTTAACATCATTATCCAATTCTCTCTTTAACTCTGTTTTCTTATCTTCAAAGTAGTTCATAAAATCCACCTTTATATTAAGTCACCTAATAATTATATTATAATTTATTTGACTGAATAATTCCATAAAATTCAGCATTTATTAATAATTATTCGTTTAACGCTGGTATTTGAATCAATCAAACTTCAGCTTAATATAGTATATTCAATTAGGAAGTTCCATGGAATATGCAATTTGTTTGCCGTTTATTTGCCGCTAAAATTAAAAAACCCACATAAATGCGGGTTATTCGTTGTCTGGTGCCCCCTGCCAGAATCGAACTAGCGACTGATCCTTACCATGGATCTGTTATGCCATTTAACTAAGGGGGCGTCGAAAAGAATTATATTACATAAGTCAATTAATTTCAATAAATGTAATATTGATTATTCAAAACTACTTTAATGATAAAGAAAACGGCGAGTTTCACTCACCGTTTTCGTTAATTTAATCATCTTTTTAGTAAATACCCGCACAAAGTTTACGGCAAGCGCGATTATGATCGCCCCAAATATAGCATGATAAATTACGATTATCGATAAATGGATTACGAATTTTTTGGTACTGCTCAATTCCAATTTGTCGTTGGCCATCACGTTCCACTGTTGGTGCCCATTCGCGGTCCCATTTAATCATATCTTCAATACGGAAGTTTTCTTGAATGTTACACCGCTCAGGATACATGATTAACATATAAAGTTGCGAACGCGCAATTTCACCACGAACAATTGGTGTCGGTGAATAATAACCAAAATAAAGAATGGAGTCCACTAGTTCACCAGCAGTATTCCGTTGTAAATGTTGATAATAAAACTGAGGATCATCATCATAATTCCATTCACTATAAGAATAGTTACTCCGATTTTCATTAAGCAAAGCATCACAGGCAAAGATGTTAGCAATATCGGTTGAAATATTTGGTTCAGCACCACCAGTCCGTAAACTAGGATCACCATCAGCGAGTTTTGACTGCGGGAAAGCGTGTTCGCGATTCCATTTTCCCCGGTTATAAGCCGCATGGGGTTGACTCTTTAAATCATAAACCGATAATATATTGTCAGGATTATTTGGGTCAGCATCCATGATTTTAACCGCATGGAATGCATCATAATAATAAACCTTCTTCATTTTAGACCACATATATGTTTCAAGGGCTTGGCGTAAGGCTTCACCCCGCAGTGAGAAATCAATTGTACTCCAAAAATCACCAGTGTAAGCCGAAAGCGGCGTAAAATTCCAATATTCAGCGACACGGTGGACTGGTTCAGGTGCAACCCACTCACTTGATGACTCTGCACTTGATGACTCAACACTTAATGACTCCGAATTGGGTTCTTCACTTGCTGAAACGGCCGATGTTTCACTTTCCGAAACTTCTTCACTTGAGGGGGCGGGTGGTTCACAACTGACTAAAACCGTGACCGCCACAAGTCCAAGTAATAATCGACGTATTTTCATATTAAATGACCTCTTTTCTATCGTAATTTAATTATAGCAAAGCGGTCTCTTTTTGTAAATTAAAGCTTAAGCGAAGGGGGAGATACTAACTTCGTTATTCGTGACCGTTAAACGATAAGTAATGCGACTATCAATGTTTCCTTTTACAATTTCTTCGGCAATAAATGTTTCTAAACTTTTTTGAATAAAGCGCTTTAAAGGGCGGGCCCCAAATTCAGGAGCGTAGGCATTTTCTAACACAAAGTCAACAATTTTTTCGTCATAAATTAACTTAAAGTTATTTTTCGCTACGTGTTCCATTAATTCATCAAGCATCTTCCGCGTAATTTCCCGTTGTGTCTCTTTACTAAGCGGTAAGAAATAGACAATTTCATCAACCCGATTCAAGAATTCAGGTTTAAAGGTTAATTTCACCAAATCATCAATCTTGGATGTTTGATTTTTAAGGAAAAATTCACTACCTAAGTTACTTGTCATAATGATGACCGTATTCTTAAAGTTAACAACGCGCCCTTGCGAATCAGTTAGGCGCCCATCATCAAGTAACTGTAAGAGTAAATTAAAGACTTCTGGATGGGCTTTTTCGATTTCATCGAAAAGAATAATCGAATACGGACTTCGGCGCACGGCTTCCGTAAGTTGACCGCCTTCATCATAGCCCACGTATCCTGGGGGCGCCCCAATGAGACGTGACACCGAGAATTTTTCCATATATTCACTCATATCAATCCGCACTATATGCCGCTCATCATCAAAAAGAGCGTACGCTAAACTCTTCGCGACTTCAGTCTTACCAACCCCCGTTGGTCCGAGGAATAAAAAACTACCAATCGGGCGATTCGGGTTATTTAAACCGGCGCGTTGCCGCAAGATAGCGTCACTAACAAGACGCAAGGCGACATCTTGACCGAGAACTCGTTTTTTAAGTTCATCATAAAGCGATAAAATCTTTTCTTTTTCGCTTTCCATAATTCGTTTTAAAGGAATACCAGTAGCTCGCGCCACAACCGCGGCAATTTCGTTTTCTGTTACCGTTTCCTTAAGCACTTTGTTATCTTTGGTTTCCTTAGTTAATGCTTCAATTTTTTCCTCTAACTCTGGAATAACTTTATATTGTAAGTTGGAAGCTTCTTCGTAATTTCCACTGTTAAAGGCCACATTTAAGTTAAAGCGGGCCGTTTCAAGTTCTTGCTTAGCTTTACCTAAAACATTAAGTTCGCTTAATTCAGCTTGCCATTCTTTGGAATACGCTTCATCTTCTTTTTTCAGATTTTCGAGTTCTTCATTTACTTTCTCTAAGCGTTTCTTACTTAAATCATCTTTTTCCTTACTTAAAGCGACCCGTTCAATTTCTAATTGGCGCATCTTTCGTCTAATTTCATCAAGTTCAGCGGGTAAACTTTCAACTTCAACGCGAATTAACGCACAAGCTTCATCCACAAGGTCAAGCGCCTTATCGGGTAAAAAGCGTTCAGTGATATAACGATCACTAAGGACAGCCACGCTAACAAGGGCATTATCACTAATCTTTACCCCGTGATGGGCTTCATAACGTGATTTTAAACCACGAAGAATCGAAATTGTATCTTCAAGCGTTGGCTCTTGAACAATTAAAGGCTGGAAGCGACGTTCAAGCGCGCGGTCTTTTTCAATATAATTACGATATTCATCTAAAGTAGTGGCCCCGATTGTATGGATTTCACCACGAGCGAGCATCGGTTTAAGCATATTGCCAGCATCAATTGCCCCTTCTGCTTTACCAGCGCCGACAATTAAATGAATCTCATCAATAAATAAGATAATTTGATGATTACTCTCTTTAATACGTTTCAAAATCGCTTTGAGTCGTTCCTCAAATTCACCGCGGAACTTCGCCCCAGCGACCAGCGCCCCCATATCTAATTCATAAATCTTTTTATCCGCGAGATTCGTGGGGACGTCCCCCGCGACAATCCGTTGCGCAAGTCCTTCGATAATTGCCGTTTTACCCACTCCTGGTTCGCCGAGTAAAATAACATTGTTTTTTTGTTTTCGCGCTAAGATTTCAATAATCCGGCGAATTTCACTATCACGGCCAATAACAGGATCGCTTTTATTTAACTTGGCGTCTTCATCTAAAAAGCGCCCAAATTTCTCTAAAATCTTTTCATCTTGGTCATAATTAGGAAAAGGATTAAAGTTCATCATAATAAACACCTCCTTAGCACTTAAAGTTATCGAGTGCTAAGTTTATTATATATGAAAATTAGCACTTGTCAACTAAGAGTGCTATTTTTTTATTGCAATTAGTCTAATTTAAGCTTACTCGCCTTCAAAATACGGACAATTTTATCATCATTTGGGCGGAAAATAACGTAATGGGTCGCATAGCGAAGCACATCCACATATCGCCCCTTACTATAATGATCAATTATTAATGGACGAATTGTATCAAACACAATTTCACTGGGGAATGGTTTTTCTTTGGTATAAGCAAAAAGTTTCTTAATTTGACTACGACTCAATTCATATGGTTCTTCTTTTTTAAGGGCGGTTAAAACACTAGTGATTTCTTCGTTAAAGCGCGCGGGAGCGGGACCTTCATGGTAAACAATTGATTGGTAGTAAAAAGCATACGCTTCTTTAAATTTGCCATCTAAATAAAGGGCATATCCAGCATAACGTAGGGCGGCGCTAATGTTATGGGTACTATAGGTGACTTGTAAGTACCAAATTGAAAGCCGTAATAAATCCGCGGCCCGACTATCAAATTTAAGGGCTTCTAGTAATTTAAGAATCGGTTTAGGACTAAACGGATTCCATTGGTGAGCTTTTGAATACATTCCAAAAGCCCGCGTATAATCACGCATTTCTTCGTAAATTTCTCCGCGCGTATAGTAAATTTGATAAAACGGATACTTCACTAAGATTTCACTCGCACTTACATTCGCCATTTTCGCGTAAAGGGCTTCTTCGTATTCATTGGTGAAGTTAAATAATGGTTTCCGTTTAGCATTTTCATCAACTTTACGGGCATGACCGTCAGTGTAACGCACTAGCGCATTCCCGATTTCGGCGCGACGTTGAAGATTGATTTTTTCTTCCTTCATTAAATATAAACAAATTGGCACTAGGACCTCGGGATTAATACGAATTTCATTGTAAATCTCACGACTAGTCTTTCCTAAAAAGGTTGCCGCTAAGACTAAAATTTCCGTTTCCGTCTTATCTTTCGTAAAGTTTTCAATAATGTAATTAAAAATATTACGACGATCGAGATCGTTATCACCTGTTAAGTTAATGCCAAGGTTAAATTTACTATTCACTCCCATAGTATAAGTGTAACAAAAAAGTGGCTCACATGCCACTTTTAAGCCTAAATCATTATGAATTCTTTATTAAAGTTGTAAAAACTTAATAAAGGCTGCTTGTCCCGCTGCGTCCGCCTTAAAGCAAGCCGTGTTCCGTAAAATGTTTTGACACACTTCCGTCATATAGTTTTTGGCATAAGTTTCAAACTCAACTGGTTTAATTTTACTTAGCATTAATTCTTTAATAAATTGTGCATGTTTAGTAATAGTTGGATGGTCACTAATCATCTCCGCTCCCGAGACACCTTTTTTATAAAGTTCTTCCATTAAGCCAAATTCACTTTTAAGTCTCGCGGGTAAAATAAACGTTCCCATTTGCTCAATAAGACCAATCCCTTCTTTCTTAATGTTGTGGTATTCAGGATGAGCGTGGAAAATACCAGTGGGATATTTATCATCAGTGCGGTTATTACGTAAGATTATATACATAATATACTTGCGTTTTTCCTTAACGACAATGGGGGTAACCGCTGCGTGTCGCGTTTCACCAGTAAACGGAATAATCCCTAATTCTTCGTTTGTATAATTTAGCCAGTTTGCGGTAATCTCGGCGGCTTTTTCTAATAAGCGACGCTTACTCGTGGATTCTAACTTAATAACGTTACTATCCCATTCAAGAATACTAATCTTGATTTTACGTTCATTTTTATGTCTTAAAACATACCGATCTTTGGCTTTAAACATGGGCATGACTTTTGCCCCACCTTGGAAGTGTTCATGATTAAGAATTGAACCACCAACGATTGGAATATCACTATTACTTCCAATGAATAAATTAGGGAATAAATCGACAAAAGCGACTAATTTACTAAAAATACGGGGAGTAATTGTCATGGGATTATGTTCTTCACTAATGACAATGATATGATCTTTATAGTACACAAATGGGGAATATTGCAAATACCATATTTCTTTATCAAGCATTAGGGGAACCGCCCGTAAGTTTTGGCGGGGTGGAGTAGTCTCATTTCCACCAAAGCCGACGTTTTCTAAACAGAGCGGACAACTTGGATATTTATCTTCAGGTTTCTCCGTAAGTAGCTTTGCTACTTCTTTATTATCTTTTTCGGGTTTAGCTAAGTTGATAGTCATCTCAAAATAATTAACATCAAGCGGAGCGGTCCAGCGAATGTTTGCGTCAATTTTAGCTTGTTGAATATAGTTATTAGCGATGCTTAAATCATAGAGATACTTGATGGCTCTATTACTATCTTTTTTAAGTAATTTAGCGAATCTATAATTAACAACACTAGGAATAGGAGTCATCATTCCTAAAATATCAACGATAACTGCTTCTGGATCAGTAAAACTTAAATGGGGTGGTAATCCTTTAGTTTTAATTAATTCACACAGTTCATCAATTAACATCTGCGGATTATTCATGCTATGAATTTCACTAACATTGATCACCCCTTTATAAGGTTTTTTAAGACCAAATTTATTTAATAACACGTTGCGATAATATTTTACATCTTCAGTGCTAAGTGCCAGTTTTAATTCCGCATAAGTTAATAGTTTTTCCACTAAAATTTCTACCATAATCAATACCTCAATCTTTCCTATTATCGCAAATATTAGTCTTTTTTGGTAATGAAGTATAAGACACTTGTAAAGTCACGCGTAATTCTGGTGGTAGCTGAGAACCCACTTGCAGTCCATTCCGGATAGAGTGTTAAGGCTCCGCTATTGAGTGCTTCTCCGCTTACAATGTATTTTTCCGTTACATCAACTTTAACTAATTCTTCGGCACTTCGGCGCTTATCAAGAAACTTAACAATGGCACCATCATGCTTAATAAACTTTGGTAATACCATATTTAAAAGGGCACCAAACGTTGAAATATCTGTCCGTTGCGGTAAAGCAAAAATTTCGTACATTGCATCTTTTTTAACGGGAATGGCGGGAAATTTAAGTACTTCTGGCAGCGGTGAATGAACTCCGCTACTAATTAAGACAAGGGCGCTATCATTTTCACCACAAAGCATTGCGTACGCTCTTTTATCTTTAGCCGAACTAAGACTTAATTCATAATATGTTCTGTCCATTATCACGCGGCGGAAAGCTTTTGCTACTTCATTATAAGCACTAATTTGTTTTCGTTCTTTCGGCTCTAAATTATTCACATCTAATTCATAACCAAACCCTCCCGACATAAAGGCGTTATTAAATCTAGTTTGTAAGGGAAGGTCTCTTAATAATTGATGATTAGGAGCAGCACTAACGTGCCCCGACATCACACTAAGGGGATAAGCTTTTGCTAGATTAGTGTGCATCCGTATTCTTTCATAAGCATCACTACAGTCACTTACCCAAATTTGATCAAAAAAGGATAAGGAGCCTAAATCAAAGCGGTTCCCCCCACTAGCGCAACCTTCCCATAAAATCGTTGGGAATGCATCCGTAACCCGTTTTAAAATAGCATATAACCCTCTAGTGTAATCATAAAAGAAGGTACCAAACTTACGATCTGGTGTATAAAAGTCACTTAAATTGCGATTATAATCCCATTTTACATACCGAATATCAGCACTTTTAAGCACCGCACTAACATTTTCAACAATATAATCTTGTACTTCTTTCACAGTTAAATTAAGGGAATACTGATGGCGACCAGTACTTGGTTTCACCCCTGGAATCTTAACAACCCAATCGGGATGTTCCGTGAAGATAGGATGATCAGCGCTCACCATCTCGGGTTCAAACCATAAGCCAAACGCTAATCCTAACTTACTAGCGTAGTCACTTAGACCTTTTAAACCGTGGGGCAACTTCTTCTTATTTACTTCATAATTTCCTAAACCACCAAAGTCATCATCGCGATTTATAAACCAGCCATCATCTAAAACCATAAGTTCAATCCCAAGTTTCGCCGCATCCCGCATTAACTTTTTAATTTTAGCTTCATCAAAGGTCAGATAAGTTGCTTCCCAGTTATTTAGTAAAATAGGGCGTGGCTTATGACTATATTCTTTCCTCACGACGTGATTTTGCACGAAATGATGGAAGTTTTGACTTAAACCATTTTCACCTTTGTTACTAAAAGTAAGTGCGGCAAAAGGGGTAATAAATGGGTCCTTATCTAGCACTTTACTAAAAGTTTCATCATTAATTCCGTGCTGAACTCGAACTCTATTATCAAAAGTTAACTGAACTAAAGCCTTAAACGGCCCACTATAAAGTAAGTTAACACCGTACCCTACCCCATTATGTAAATCAGTTTTTTCATTTAAAAGTAAAATAAACGGATTATGGCGATTACTACTTGGTCCAACACTGGTAGCGACTTCAAAAGCGCCTGGTACGAGTTTATTACGGTTACTATGGACTTCGTTAGCCCATGTCCCATACGTTGAAAAGACGTCAAAATGGTCATTATTTAAATCAAGATTAACACTCGCAGCTTTGGTTAATTTACCTTGACCGCTTAAGACCACGAGACGACGAGCGATAACATTTGCTTCCTTAAAGATTAAGTAATCTAGCTGTATGAGAACTTTACTAATTTTATCTTCGAGAATGACAAAGAAATATTCGTCATAGTCATGGGGAATTGGTAATTCATTAACTAATACGTCTTTTTCCTTGCCAAATCCGTGTTTCTTTACCACAAAATCACTAGCGAATCCTAAATCATGTTCAATAAGTAAACTAGGACGCCGATAATCCCCCTTTCCAATCGTGCCTAATTCCAAATTAACAAAATCTAAAGAATAAGTATCATCTTTTTCGCCAGAATAGACAGTGGTCGTGCCTTGCATATTAGTTTGTTTATTCACTAAAATACTCAGGTCTTCGTTCGGGGCGAGTTTCCCCCCATAGTATAAGTTTTCTAAGTGGCCATACTTATTAATAGCAAGTACATAAGAGGTGTTTTTGGTTGTTAAGTGTATATATTCGTATTTCATAACTTAATTTTATCACATAAGAACAATATTCTAATATTTACTGTGTAACTCTCATTTAATGCTAAAATATATGTATGAAACATGCCCTCAATTTTAATTGGTCATTCATCCCAAACTTTAAAGACGAATATATTAAGGCTATTCCTAAGGGAGTAACAATCGTTGACCTTCCCCATAATATGGTTGACTTCCCCTTCAATTATTTTGATGAAAAAGATTTTGATAGTATCGGAACTTATTTTCGGGAAATCATTTTTAGCAAAGTTGATCCAAGCGATAAATATGTCTTACGCTTTGAAGGGGTTAATAATAGCTTCACACTCTACGTAAACAAACACAAGGTCGGCACTTACACTAGACCTTACATGGAAGAAAATATTGACATTACTAAATATGTTGCAGAAGGCGCTAATTTAATCGTGGTAAAAGTTAATGGCAGTGAAGAAATAAATGCGCCACCTTTTGGCAACACTGTTGACTACTTCCCTTTTAGCGGCATCTATCGTGAAGTAAGTTTAATTGTTTACGCGGCACTAGATATCATTGATTTAAAAATAGATGCGCGCGCTAATGGTAAAGTAACGATCAAACCAAATATTAGAAATATTGATAACGTCGATTATACATTGCTTTTTGAAGTGTTTGATGACACTGCGCTCATAGCTTCAAGCAATCAAGACACTTTTATTGTGGATGCGCCAACATTATGGACTGTTCATGACCCACACATCTATTACTTACGAGCCACCATTACTAGTGAAGACAGTAGCCAACAACACGGATTCACCTTTGGTTTCCGCGATTTAGAATTTAAAGAAAAAGGCTTTTTCCTCAATGGCGTGGAAACTCCGCTTGTTGGCTTAAATCGTCATGAAACTTACCCTTTTATTGGGGCGGCCGCAACCGCTTATTTGCAATTTCATGATGTTGTAAAACTTAAAGAACTTGGCGTTAATTATGTGCGCTGTTCGCATTACCCACCTAGTCGCCACTTTCTCAATGCTTGTGACTATTTAGGTTTATTAGTCGTTAACGAAGTTCCTGGTTGGCAACATATTGGGGATGAAGCATGGCGTCATATTCATCGGCAGAACATTGCGACAATGATTAATCGTGATTACAATCATCCAAGTATTATGTCATGGTCAATTCGCATTAATGAATCACCCGATCATCCTTTCTATAAGGACTGTCAAAAATTAGCAAAGGAACTTGATCCATATCGACCAACAACGGGAACTCGCAACTTTGCCCATAGTGAACTTAATGAAGACATCTACTCCTACAATGACTTTAGTCATGATGGGAAAACAAAAGGATTAGTGGCCAAAAGAAAAATTACTAAAAGTCGAAAACCATATATCGTTAGTGAAAATAATGGCCATATGTATCCCACTAAACCATTTGACAATCCCCTTATTTTAGAAAGTCATACTAAACGTCATTTAGCGGTCCTTGATAGTTTCTTTAAAGATCCTAAGATTATTGGAATCTCCCCCTGGTGTATGCATGACTACTATACTCACCATGAATTTGGAAGCGGTGATAAGATTTGCTACCACGGTGTTTTAGATATTTACCGCGAACCAAAACCAGTGGCCTACGCCTACAAAGCTAACTTCACCACTGAACCCATTTTATTCCCGCTCTTCCGCGGTGATAATGGCGACTTACCCGAAAGTAGACTCTATAAAACGATGGTTTTAAGTAATGCTGCTTATATTGATTTGTATAAAGAAGACGATTTAATTAAACGATATTATCCGCGCCGTGATTTATATAAACATTTGCCAAATCCACCCTTTATTATTGATACATTCATCGGTGAAAACTTTAAGTCGGCTATTAAGTTTTCGCCAAAAGACCGGCGAATTGTCGGTAAATTACTTAATTTTGCTGCTTTAAACAACTTTAGTCGCTTAACCTTATGGATGAAAATTCAATTTGCGTATATGATTGTTAAGTATCGCCTTAAATGGGATGATTTGCTCGAGTTGTGGTTCTTAAATGTTACAGGGTGGGGTGATAAAGCTAGTGGCTATAATTTGATTGGATATGATGAGCATGGTGAGGAAATGATTCGCCGTCGGATTGAAAACACGACTACGACTGAGTATGCAATTGAACTAATTAAAGATGAGTTACGAAATGGAGACACTTTTGACACTACATTAGTGACAATTCGAAGTTTAAGCCCCTATCGTAATCATTATGATTTTAGTCCCGTTTCAATTATTACAAGCGGACCCATTACAATTTATGGTCCAAGTGTGCAGAGTTTACACGCTGGTAGTTTAAACGTGTATGTCCGTTCGCTAAATGTGAGCGGAAATGCTACAATTACTATTGGTGTTAGCGGTATTATTAAGACCTTTAACATCAAAATTTCATAGAAAGGAGGAAGGAAAGCATGGCGGAAAAAAACCTCGCACTTTTAATTGATGCCGAGAATATATCCCCTGACTACATGTCAATTATTCGTGACGAAGCTAATAAATATGGCAATTTAAGTTATAAGCGCATTTATGGCGATTGGGCAAGTCCAAATCTTAACAAGTGGCGTAATAAATGTATTGAATATAACTTAGAACAAATTCAACAAGTATCTTACGTCAGCGGTAAAAGCACTAGTGATTTTACCCTTGTCATTGATGCGATGGATATCTTATATAGTGACCAAGTTGATGGCTTTGTCCTTGTAAGTAGTGATAGTGACTTTACAAGACTCGTGAGTCGTTTACGCCAAAACAATAAGTTTATTATTGGAATGGGTGAAAGTAAGACTCCGTTATCGCTTGTAAATTCGGTCGACTTATTTATATATCTCGATAAAATTAAAAACATTCGCGACAAAAACGTTAAACCGAAACGCCGGGGTCGTCCCGCCACTGATAAGAAGGAAGAAGAAAGCATTATCAGTCTTGATGACTTAATTGATGTTTTAACAAACATTATCAGTGAAACAAGCGATGAAAATGGTTGGGCTTACTGGAGTAACACAAACAATACTCTTGTCCGTAAATATCCTGGCTTTGACCCCCGTAACTATGGCTTTAAAGGCAAGGCCTTACAATTTTTCTTAGCAAATGGCTTTGAAAAACGTAATGAAGGCTTAGATGTCTTTATTCGTCCTAAAGCAAATAACGACTAAAATAGACGAATAGTTAAATAAAGCCCCAAGCTCAAATATTCTTGGGGCTTTTTAACATATGTTTTAGTAGTATGTAGACCACTAATTATTTAACTAATAATTTCTTGCGTCTTGCACTTACAAAATATAAACCAATAGCGAGGGTAAAGCCAATAAATATAATTGAAAGAATCGTCGTGTTTAAGACATTATCACTTGATGAATTTAGCGGTGCTCCACTAATTGGGGTGCCATCGCCATAAGGATCACTTTCACCTAAATGAATGGCCCAAGCGATATAGCGTGCCCTAACTGCGGAAAAATCAATGTCGTTTACTGTTCCCGCACATTTTAATTTTGCGAGTTCTTCAGCACTCATCTCATCAACGATTGCCCGCACTGTGGCGTATTTCGTTACACATTGACCAGCTTCGTCACTTGCCATAATTGTATTAGCAAATTCAACAGCTTTATCTGTATAGCTAATAACTTCAGGTTCCACTAGGAAGTTTTTATTAAGTGCTTTATCTTTCCGTACTTTAGCAAATAGACTCATCGTCCCACCTTTTACATAGGTATAAGTGTTAAGCGGGTTAAAGTTTGGATGAATAACACTGATGGTATTAGTTGCTTCAACATTTTCGTGTAAAACTATACTATCTGTTGTAAGTGAGGCATCTTGTACCCTTACGTTTTCAATTTTATAAAGTTTTTCATCAATACTTAAATAACCGATGCCTAACGCACCATCAATCGTAAGCGGGGCATCAGTCACACTAACAGTAAAGGTTGTTGTTAGCCGCTCACCCTCAGCAGTTCGACCGAAAGTATTAATCGTAACAACGACATTTTCACAAACGTCAACACCAATGATATATGGACCGTTTATGGTTAAACGTGGATCTTCAGTTGTAAAAAAGTAATCATATAGCGCATTACTAGGTTCAATAGTCGGTTTAGTAATTAAAAGGTGTTGTCCGCGTTTAATATCATAATGCTCCACACTATTAGTAAGACTAGTTACCTTTTTCCAGGGAATTGGTGAAATATCCGTAATACTTAGGGTAATCTGTTGAATGCGAATTTCATTACTCGCATAATTTTCAAGTCGAAAATATCGAAATGAGGTTGCCTCCGTAAATGTATATGTCACACCCGAAAAAGTCTGATTAGTATGGCTTGGCATACTGTTAATGCTATGACCATGTTTTGTGCGCATTGTACTTGTGTAAGCAGCATCGGTAGCGGTGACGACAATTGTTTTTATACAAAATCCTTCGTTTGTTGGTCGTGGGCTAATAAGAAAACCATTACCACAATCATCACTTATACCTTGTAAACTTAGATAGCCACCGCCTTCACTAAAATAACGCGGGGCGAGTAAATATCTACCGGATGTAAAAGCAATCTCAAAATTGTCATCAATGACTTTTTTACTAACAAGCTCGCCATCAGTGTAACCTTGTTCACTTGCTTTCCAGGTAATATCATAACTAACAGCCTCTACTTTTTTAACATCTTGTGGTGCAAGTGCTTTAGTGGTACTAACACCAAGAAGAAAAGTTAAAAGTGCTAGCACACTTAAAAATTTGTTCCTTTTTTGCATAATCATCTCCTATCTTTAATCTACATCTTCATTTTATTACTCGAAAGTAGCGCTCACAAGCAAAGGAGCGTATTTAATCATAATTAATCACAAATAATTGAATTTCTTATAAAAAACCCAAGATACTTATATCATGGGTCTTTTCTGTTAATTTATTAAGTGCTTAAGCTTCGACTGCTTGGGTTTCTGCTTCCGCAGCTTCCCGTCGTTCGTCAATTTCCTTAACAATCTGATCGTACATCTTTTCATCTATTGGGTATTTACGACTGACAAGGAGGTAGGCAAGTGTTTGACAAATAAGCGGTAAAAGCGCCATCCCTAAGATTAACACAAAGCGTGCTCTTCCTAAATTTGCACCGTCAATTGCAGCTTGGGCAAGGTCTTGCACTTCTTCAGTGATAAGTCGCCGTGCGTCTCCTTCTGGTAACCCGCCTAAGACTTCGTAATCACTA
>MWCB01000023.1 GCA_002069815.1 Tenericutes bacterium ADurb.Bin239
GAGTTATGCTTATTATCACCTATAAGAAAAGACCAGGAATTTGACTTCCTGGTCTGTCCACGCTACATTTAATAGTTTTTGTGTGTCAAATTCGCTTTTCCACGATTTTCCACGTTATATTTAATAGATCCTTAATTAGGCAACGTAGATTGGGGGGCCACTAACACTAGTGCTTAAGTCATAAGTACTAACGTGATATGTGGAGAAAATATAGAGAACCCCTTCAATTAACACTGAACGATTAACTGGATAAATAAAATCACCAACCGCCGGGTGCGTAATCTTAATCGGGGCCGCAATTGGGGTTTCACGGGTAAAATCAATATCATAAATCTGATATTCAAAGACCCATGATTGTTCCCACGTGTATTCAAAACCATCAGTATCTTCAACATACCAACACGAATATGACCATTCGAATAATGGCATGGCAAAGATGCCGTCTTTAACCGAGATAAGCATTGCTTTATGATCCCAGAGTGCTTCCGTGTAGGCATACGAGTAATGATAACCATTTTCTAATTCTTCAAAAACATAGGTTGAGACGATATATGTTTGAATTTCATGAGCGGACCCTGCGGTTGTATTGTAAGCCGTTAACTTAACACCATTGGTCCAACCATTATCATCGGCTGAGTAACCTAAACCAAGCACAAAACTATCACCAAATGGATGTTGATAGACATCAAACCCTGGTAGTTCAATATCATCGGTGATAACTGGATTAGCGGGATCACTTAAATCAATAATATAAAGAGGGTCGGTATTAAGGAAAGTAACAATATAGGCGGTGTCGCCTAAGAACCGAACTGATTTAATTGTTTCATCTGGTTTTCCTAATCCTTCACTTAGGTGACCAATAAGTTTAAATGTTTGTGTTCGGGTATTCGTTTCCAAAACATAAAGGTGGTTAATTGCTCTTCTTTCATAAGTATCCCATTCAATATATCCATCTTTATCAACTTTCCATGATGCCCCTACATCAGTCGTCGCTACGCGTAAGTAACCTTTATAGTAATCCATGGAAAACTGATTAAGCATCATACCATCGACAATACCAGCGGCCACATATTTTACATCTGCTTTTACTAAATCAAGCGCAAATTGACTAATGGTTAAAGTTACACCATATCCGTTTTTATCATAGATATAATTAGAGTCACAAAGATATAAATCATTTTGTGAAACATATATTTGTTTATAACCATAACTTGCGCCTAAATAACCTTTAGCGTTAAAGTTAATCGCTTGCGGATTATCTTCTAATTTAAGACCAATAACCTTTGTTATACCATACGCTGGTGTTTCATCAAAATAGTAAATGTCATTGTAACCAATATATGTTTCTGAGCCATCTAAAAGCGTTAACATAGGACGCGATTCTTCGGCATCAACTGACAGATAATCGTAACCGATTAAGAATAAATTATTGCCAATAACACGGTGATCAATAATAATGTTTTTATGAACGTTTAATTCGTATACTATTTCGTGATTTGTGCGTTCAATAACGGTAATTGCGGTTGTCGTATAACCATAATATCCCGGCATCCAAAACTCTTCATAATCAGGCGGATTATAAGCATACTTTTCGCTGATGACAACGACATATTTATCAAGAAGATAAAGACCAAGTCCATATGAATCGCTAATTGCTAATGATTTAGATAGCTTAATACTTTTATCGTTCGCTACATCAAATATTTGTAACAGCCCGCGCTCTCGCGCTAGATAATAAATTTGATAACCATCAGTCTTAATAACATCAGCTTCGCTGACTCCTTCGACTTGCTCATTTGTGCCAGTAAAATCACGACCCTTACTGGCCTCGTCTCCGGTCGCATCGGTTTCTGGCGTTTCGGCACCTACCATATTGTCATAATAGCCCCGCCGATCATTATGTGCATCTTTCATTAATTCATTAAGCTTTGCTTTTGTTTTAACTTGTTGAATTTTTGTCTTAGTTACCAACTTAGTATCAGTCTTACAACTTACTACTGCTGCTAACATACCTAAAAAGAATAGTGATACCATAAATTGTTTAAGTTTAGGTCCGATTGTCTTTTTCATATAATTCCCTTTCAGAAGTTAAGCGGATAAACCCTTAACTCGCGTTTAAAAACGAATTCCTACCTACTTTAAGTGTATGCCGTTATTGACTTTTAGTCAAGAGTACAAAAAAGACACCCGAGTGGGCATCTTTATTTATGAGCCTTATATTATTTAGCGTGGTTTTGATTCTAAATCTTTCAACGTCTTTTCTAATGGACCATGTTTTAAGATTTCTTTAACTTCTTTTTCGCTAAAGTAAGTAACAGTGCCTCGTCCTTTAGCTTTAGAGCGATACATTGCAATATCAGCTAGATCAATCGCCTGATAAACATCAAAGAAGCCGTTACCATCACGATATTCAACAACTCCAATTGAACAATCAACATCAATATTTGGTAGTTTGATTGATCGAATGGCCTCTTGAATTCGTTCGGCGAGTGCCCTGGTTTGTTTGGCATCTAGGTCAAGGGTCATAAAGATAAACTCATCCCCACTTTTTCGATACATGATGACATGTTCATCAGAAACATCAATTAATTTATGGCCAATTTCGGCTAGTACTTCATCTCCAACTTTATGGCCGTATGTGTCGTTAATGATTTTAAAGTAATCAATATCAATAAACCCAAAAAAATGGTTTCCGGTTGTTTTATCTAAGTGTAAGAGTAGCGTACTATAATTGAAGAGATTCATTAAACTGTCTTTATATGATTCAAAATATAGTGTTTCAACATTAACCTTTTGCATATCAATTTGATTAACCACGACAATGGACACATCACGTTCAAACATTTTGAATATTTTGAGTTCTAAATATTTTTTCATTCCACTACCAAAATCTAGCGGTAAGTAGAGCACTGTTTTTATTTGGTCGCTATTGATGGCGCGACGCAATTCATCGAGATATTGTTTTGCTCCGCGAATATCACATATCTCACTTTTACAATCAATATACATGAGTAATTCATCAATTGTTTTAGCGCATTTTGGTGTCCCAATCATTTTACAAGAACCGTACAATCTAATAAGTTTCTTATCGGTAATAATATGGCTTCCCTCCACAAGAAAATAAACCGAATCATTATCCCGTAAGAAAACATCGTACAAGATGTTTACTCCGTATTCTTCAAGTAATCTATTTACCCATTCCAAAGATACTTTCCCCTTTACTGATTACTTTATGTTTTATTATGCATTTCATTATTGCATTTTTTAAGCAAAAAAGCCACTAAAAGCGCGGCCATTTGAACATTTCTTTACAATGTTCATTAATTATTTTAATCTTTTTACACTACTGCGGACCGTGAGCGTTGGATTTAAAAGAATATTACGCGGGACTTTTTCACCTTTGATTTCTTTAAGTAATATGTCACAAACATACTTCGCTAACTCTTTTGTTGATTGCTTAATTGTGGTAAGGGGCACATCTAATGCTTCTGAAAAGAGTAAATCATCAAAGCCGACAACCGAAATATCGTCAGGGATTTTCTTTCCCAATTCCCGCGCGGCTTTATAGAAGCCATACGCCATCATATCATTAGCGACAAAGACAGCACTTACATCATTTGTTTCAAGTAGTTCTTTACCAGCAACATAGCCACTTTCAAATTGATAGTTTCCATGTTTTACATAACTTTGATTGAAGGTTATGCCCGCTTTTTCTAAACTTTTCTTATAACCATCAAACCGTTGCCTAGCGGACAAAACGTTTGTGGCCCCGCCAATAAAGCCAATTTTACGATGACCATTGCTAATTAAATAATCAGTAGCGATGCGCGCCCCATATTCATTATCAATTGAAACATAAGGAAATGGTAAATCGGGAATAAAACGATCAAAAGCAACACACGCTATCTCGAGTTGATTTAATTTATGAAGGAGATCGTTATTAAATAAAGAATCATGGGATATGCAAATAATTAAACCATCAACTCCATAACTTAAAAGGAGATCAATATATTTATGTTCATCATTCCCTTGATCCGCGGTATTACACAAAATTAAACTATACCCATATTTCCGCAATGTTGTTTCAATGATAAGCGCAGTTTCGGCAAAGAAATAGTTTGTAATATCAGGAATGACTAATCCAATAATATTTGTTTTCTTCGTGGCGAGCGCTCGTGCAAGCGAACTAGGTTTATAGTTATATTTTTCGGCAATTTTAAGGACTAATTCGCGTTTTTCTTGTGAAACACGGACATTTTTACCATTCAAAATAAGCGACACCGTCGTTGGTGACAAGTTAGCTTTTTCCGCAATATACTTTAGATTAACGCGCATCTTCTCTTACTTTTTAATTAGTTCATCAATTTCTTCTTTAGTTGGAATAGCTTGTTGAGCACCAAAGCGGGTAACTGCTACTCCCGCGACATAACTTGCTCTTTTAATAGCATCAGTTAAGGACAATCCATCAATTAAACTCGCAGCAACTGACCCAACAAAAGCATCCCCGGCTCCTGTTGTGTCTTTTGCTTCGGTTTTATAAGCAGGATAATGTTGCACAGTGTCACGATAAGTGTAAATACCACCTTCAGCACCTAAAGTAATGATAACATCTTTAGCCCCAAATTTCTTTAAAAGATGAATAAGCTCAGTTTCATCTTTTTCACTACTAGTGAGCATTCTAGCTTCAATTTCGTTAACAATAAGTAAATCTACATCACGGAGTACCTTTATGTCTAAATCTTTACTCATTGGCGCGGGATTAAAGATTACCGAAAGCCCTAACTCTTTTGCAAAAGGAATTATTTTCATTGTTACATCAAAATCCATCTCCAGTTGTAATACCAATATATCGCCCTTTTTGCTATTACGTAGTAAATCTTGCTTTGCTTCTTCAAAAGTATAGAGGGCATTAGCCCCGCTATTAACAATAATTCGATTATCAGTGTTATGTAAAATAATGATTGCAGTACCTGTAGATGCATTTTTCACTTTAACTAAATCACAATTAACACCATAACTTGATATGTTTTCAATGCTATGTTTGCCGTAAACATCATCGCCTACCGCACCTAGCAATAAAGTTTTAGCACCTTGTTTCGCACTAGCAACTGCTTGATTTGCGCCTTTACCACCTGGGTTAGTAAAGAAAGATTCACCTATAACCGTTTCACCTTTAAGTGGAAAACGATTCGTACTTGTGACAAGGTCCATATTGATACTTCCAAGCACAATTACTTTTTTCATAATAAGTTCCTTTATATTTTTCTTGCTAATTTTGTTGTGTAATCAGCCAACTCACGAATACTCATCTTTTCATATTTCCGTAAATAGGTAATTAATAAATCACCAATCGGTTCTTTCCAGTGCGCTTCAATCCCATCAAGTCCGACTTGAATACCCAGCGCAGTGGCAATTTGCGCAACATTACAATCAACATCATAGCCGCAGTGACAACAAATTGAAACGGTATCAGTAAAGTTATTGTTACCATACCAAAGTGCCACCACTTCAGCAGCTGCGTTAGGATAAGCATGAATCCAGTTATAACGTTCAAAACGGACGCGACATTTAGCCCACGCATCTTGCCATTTCTTATGTTTTTTACATTGATCAAGTGCAAACTTCACCACTTCATAATATTCACTCTTCTTGGGAATAAGATTAATGACCGTTTCAAGAAGTTTCTTGTTATCTTTTTCGACATAAGATCCTGCAACTAGCATGGCATTAAATACTTCACCAATAACACCATTATTGTGATGGGAAACAACGCCATCCATAAAGGCATAGTAAGCGGCTTTTTTATAATCGCCAGGTGCAATCATACCACAGACCGCCCCCCGCATTTGGGCACCAATCCATTCTCGATATGGATTGTGTAAATATCCTGATTGCGGCGGATAAATACCTAACTTGAGATTTTTGAGTGCCCATTCTTCCGCTGACCAGCCAAAGGGGATTAATGCCACCCACTCTTCGGCTATACCCGCAGAAGTCAAATCTTTACCATAACGCTCAAGGGCTTTAAGAAAAGCTATTTCGTAAGTTATATCATCATTGTATGTAT
The DNA here is from genome assembly GCA_002069815.1 of Tenericutes bacterium ADurb.Bin239. Taxonomy (GTDB): domain Bacteria; phylum Bacillota_I; class Bacilli_A; order RFN20; family CAG-826; genus UBA1361. Next base: position 6,068 of record MWCB01000023.1, read on the forward strand.
TTGGCTTACGCACATAATCACGAATCACTCCAAATTTTTCTAGAATAGCTTCGGGGGTATAGCCTTCAACTGCTGTTCCGACCGCTCCTCCGATAATTTGTGCAAGCCAACCTACATAATTATCTTCCGCATACTTTTTACTATTTTTATCATAGGGAATTGGATCAGGGAATTTAACATCTGCTATATAATCATCAAATGTATGATATTGCTTATAACTCCAGTAGGGATGCGTGACAATTTTGGGAGCATTATTCATTAAATGCCAAATTCTGATCGTTAAGCGATTAAGTGTTAGCATATCGTTGCAATCATGAGCGGCTAGTCCTTCTTCGAGTAATGCTTCAGGAGCACTAACGTCGTAACCCATATTTTCTAAGTCTTGGACCGCACCAAAAATTACTCGCTCTGGAGCGCCCGAACCAGGAACAGCTGATGACCACTTCATCTTTAAAAGTGTATCTTCCATTTTCTCCACTTCTTTATTGGCAAGCCAACCTTGTTCATCATCACTTAAAATAACCGGTTTTGCATTTTCCATTAATTCTTTTTCCGCAATCCATGCTTTAAACTTTTTCTGTTTCATCATCTTTGCTCCTTTGGTTTATTTTATTAGTGCCGTACTTTTTAATAACGGCGAATATTACTAAAGCAATAATTGTCATTAAATAAGGTAATGTATTTAATAACTCATAAGGAAAACTAAGAACGGTTTGTGAACCAACCGCAAAATAATCAACCGCACCAAACAAAAGGGCAAAAAGGAGAGTTAAAAGCGGTTTGCCTTGTCCCATCGCTTCCGCCGCAATTCCAATAAAACCACGACCAGCAACCATGCCAGCGCTGAAGTAAGAAAGATATACCATTGAGAGATAGGCTCCGCCTAATCCCGCAAATAATCCAGTAATAATAAGTGCAATGATTTTAATTTGGTTAACTTTAATACTGACTGATTTAGCAGCTTCTTCATTATGTCCCACTGCTTTAATATGCATCCCAAGTTTTGTGCGATTGAGTAAGAAGATAATAAGGATAACCGCAATAATCGCTACGTAAACAAGAAGATTCTGTCCAAAAATAGCCTTACCAATTATTGGAATCTTGGATAGAAGCGGAATGTTAATATTTGGAATTAGAACACTCGGATTAAGTGAAGAATCACCTTTCACCCCAATTACCGCATATAAAACATAGATTGATAACCCACTAGCCAGTGTATTTAAAGCAATCCCTGTTAAGATTTTATCGGTTTTTAATTTCATGCTAAAAGCCGCAAAAATAAAATTCATAATTATTCCAGTTACAACTGCTGCTAACAGGCCTACAAACCAGCTCTTAGTCGCATAACTAACAAGACCACCTGCTAGGGCCGATAAAGACATTGTCCCCTCCACGTTAATGTTTAAAATGCCGGCTTTCTTTGAAATAAGTGCGGCAAAAGAAGCAAATAAAATCGGGGTAGCAAATAAAATTGTGGAGATAAGAAATTGTTCCGAGAAAATAAATTTAAGCATTATCGTTCTCCTCTCCTACAATCTTTGAAAAATCAAGGGCCTTTTCTAACCGTTTTCGTTTCAAACGAACAAAGAAAGCTTGACCACCGACAAATAAGATAATAAGGGCTTGAATGATATAAACGATTTCATTCGGCACATCGCTCACTCGTGCCATTTCCGCAGCTCCTACCCGGAGATATCCGAGTAAGAGCGCGGAGAAAGGAACAAGTAACGGATGGTTAAAGGCTAAAATGGCAACCACAAAACCATCAAAGCCATAATTCGGTAATGCTTTCCAGGTGAAGCGATAAGAATTGCCAAGCAAGAAAGTTGCCCCACCAAAGGCAGCAATCATCGCTCCTAAGATTTGAACAACAATAATAATCCGTTTAACATTAACACCTAAGTACTTAGCAAACTTTGGATTATCACCCGTCATTCGAATCGCATATCCCCATTGGGTGTGATAGAGAAATAAATAAGTTAAAATCGTTAAAAGTAACGCTAATATAATACCAATACTTACTTCATTATCCGCATTTAAGAATGGTAATTTTTGATTGTCATTCAAATACGGCGTCGCTAAACTTGAATAATCAGGATCAAAAAAGAAATTGTTAAATAAATACATAACAACCCAGAAAATGACAAAGTTTAACATCAGTGAAGATACAAATTCATCAACTTCAAGTGAAGCTTTGAGTTTCGCTGGCACATACCCTATAATTCCATTCACAAGCGTAGCAACAAGCATCGCAATAATGGGGGCAATAAACCACGGCAAGTTTAGTTTAGCGGAAACAACTGCCGCAATGAACGCCCCAGCAAAGAAAGTTCCTTCTCCAATCATATTAAATTGTCCGCCCCGAACCATAATCGTCACTGCTATACCAGTGAAGATAAGTGGCACTGTTTGGGTTATAACCATCCCAAACGTAAATTCATCTTGAAGCGGAGATAATAAAAGTGTTTTAATTGTCGCGGCGGGTTGCTTACTTGTAATTAGGATAATAATAAAACCAATACCAAGTGCGATTACGAGTGAAACAATAGTTCGCAATAAATCGACAAGAATTTGTTGCACCTTTGGTTTATAGAAATACGATTTTATATGGGACCGAATCTTTTTCATGATAGTCCCTCCATCTTCTTCACCCCAAGCATATAATAACCTAATTCATATTCATCAATAGTGTGCGGATCATCAATGATTGCAGTAATTTCTCCATCATAAAAAATAATAATACGGTCGGCAAGAGCAATCATTTCATTCCAGTCAGTTGAAACAAGTAAAATCGAATTACCTAATTCGCGTAAGTCATTCATCTTTTGGAAAATTAATTCCATTGTCCCCACATCAACTCCACGAGTCGGATGTTCTGCTACTAGTAATATAGGATTAGTTTCAAGTTCACGAGCAGTAACCACTTTTTGAATATTTCCACCTGACAAAAGGTTAATTGGCTCTTTCATATCGGTAGTCGCAATTCGATAATCCGCTTGCAAAACGCGGCTATTTTTATACAATTTGCGTGTATTGAAGAACCCTAAATGTTTCACTGGTGCTTTACTTATATTATGTGCGCTTATATTTTCTAAAATTGATGTCTTTAAATTAGCGCCTTCCCCCATCCGGTCCGCTGGAATATAACTAATTCCTAGTTTGCGCCTTTCTGCGATTGAGCGATTATTTATTTTAATACCATTAAAAATGACATCACCTTCAAATTTATGATTATTTCCCATAACAGCAGCGACAACTTTTTCTTGGCCGCTCCCTTCAACTCCAGTTAAGCAAACAATCTCACCTAACTTAATGTTGAAGGAAACCTTTTTAGCAGCATCTCCACCATCAAGGAAAGACACATCTTTAAGTTCAAGGAGCACTTCGTCTTGAGTAACATGTTCTTTTTTGGTAGGTGTCAGTGTAACATCAAACCCAACCATAAGACGCGAGATTTCATCAATTGTAACATCTTTGACATCATACGTGCCTACATATTTCCCTTTACGTAAAACAGTAACACGATCACATAAAGCTTTAATTTCATTTAATTTGTGAGTAATGAGGACAATCGTGTGTCCTGCTTCACGCAAAAGCTTTAACTGCGTAAATAATTCATCACTTTCAGGTGCTGTTAAAACCGCAGTTGGTTCATCAAAAATAAGGACAGTTGCATTTTTTGCTAATACTTTTAATATTTCAACTTTCTGTTTTTGACTTACCGAAAGATCGCCACACTTTGTGTCAAAGTCAACATGCATATTAAACTTATCACATAATTCTATCAATGTCGTGCGCATTTCCTCTTTTTGTAGGATATTAAACTTCGCTTTTTCCATTCCTAAAAAGATGTTTTCAAGGACTGTTAATTCATCGACCAGCATAAAATGCTGGAACACCATACCAATCCCAAGTTTCATTGATTCAGAAGGAGAGTTAATTTTAACTTCCTTGTCACGCACATATATTTTTCCTGATGTAGGTGTCTCAACACCGTATAAGAGTTTCATTAACGTGCTTTTACCAGCGCCGTTTTCACCAGCGATGGCGTGAATCTCACCACTGTTAAGGCTAAAATTAATATTATCATTCGCCAAAAAACCATTATCATAAATTTTGCGAATGTTTTCCATTTTAATAACAGTGGTCACATTAATCACCTATTTCTATTAGTATTTGGCTATTGTTTATTTGGATCTAGTGAATCGTAATAAGCATTTAAATCTTCGGTCGAAGTAAAGCGCCGTAATCCACTATTAACAACAAGTTCGCCGCTTATAATATCACTAATTATTTGATCAATATATTCACGATTAGCCGCTGATACATAGTTTTCATAATTTTCGTTTTGAACAATACCAACTTTTCCTTCTTTTAAACCTTCATATTGCAAAACACCGTATTCTAATTCGCCCGCTAAAAATTGCTCACAGGCTTCGTAAAGCATTAAGTCAACTCTTTTTAAAACGGAGGTGACAATCTTATCAGCTTTAACACTATCAACTGGTTTAAAGTACTCATATTGGTCACTATCAACCCCTATGAAATATTTATTATTGTTTTTAGCAGAATCAAGACACCCTAAACCAGCTTGAGATGCGGCTGCGAATAAAACATCCACATTTCCTTCACGATACATTGTATCCGCGAGTGTTTTACCTTTTGTACTATTAAAAAAGTCTCCAATATAACTGTTATAAGCCAGTATATTGGCGCCAAAATCAGCATTTACTTTCTTTATGCCCTGCATAAAACCATATCCAAAGTCGTTAATAATATCAATCTTCATCCCACCGATAAAAGCAGTGTTTGTTTTACCCGCCTCCCGTGTCATAAGTGCCGCTAAAACTCCTGCTAAATATCCGCCTTCATTTTGTTTAAATAAGACACTGCGAACAGTAGGATACTTATGCGCATTATTATCTTCAATTTCCGTATCAAATAAGATAAATCGTTTGTCATTATACTTAGAATTCTTCACTAATCGTTGTAATGGCTCACGCATATCAGTTGTCCCAACAATAATTAAATCATAATCATCGTTGGCTGTTAGACGGAGAGTGGGTTCCCAACGCGTGTTATCAGTTCCTATTTCAACAATATCAACGACAACTTCAGGATGATCAGCTTTAAACTTTTCCATACCCGCTGCAGCACTATCGAAAAAGGACATGTCACCAAGGTTTCCGTTAATTAATAAAGCAATTTTCGTTTTACCATCATCCACTGCACTGCCAGTTTGGCTACCATTACTGGTAGCACCACCATTACCAGAACATCCAACGATTAGCATACTGATTAAAATTAAACCGACTTTAAATAACTTACTTTTTTTCATAGTATTTCTCCTTTAATGAAGGTGGCACTCGCCAGGTATTACTAGCGAGTGCCTTTATTTAATTTTTGTTAAAAAACTAGTTCAGCGTAAGTCCAAAGCATATAATCGCCATCACGCATTTGATATTGATTAACACCCCAGTCAGAACTAACACCATTAACTGTGAAACCCCAATAAATATTATCTTCCGCATTATTAGTGTAATCACCTAAAGTAGTGACAAATCCGATGTCAATACCTTCTTGGGCTAAACCTTTTTCCGTTACGGCTGCTTTGAGGAATTCACTTCCCATCATTGTGGGGGATTTTAATGTAACAGTACCATTGAATAAGACATCATCGCCGCCACCAACAACCTTAAGGTTGACTTTGTAAGTTGGTGACCAATCACTTGCGCCAGCACTTTCGCCGGTCACTTCATCCTCACCAACTTCAAAACACCAATCACCAGTTTCACGTTCTGGCACTGGTTTTGGAGCATTCCAATCAACAACTGCATAAGTCCAAAGCATATAGTCGTTATTACGTACTTGATATTGATTAACGCCCCAATCTGAAGATGCACCGTTAACAGTAAAGGACCAATAAATATTATCTTCTGCATTATTAGTGTAATCACCTAAAGTAGTGACAAATCCCATGTCAATACCTTCTTGAGCTAAACCTTTTTCTGTTACGGCTGCTTTGAGGAATTCACTTCCCATCATTGTGGGGGATTTTAATGTAACAGTACCATTAAATAACACTGTTTCTTCGCCACCGACAATCTTAAGGTTGACTTTGTAAGTTGGTGACCAATCACTTGCGCCAGCACTTTCACCAGTTACCACATCATCGCCAACATCAAATTGCCAGTCGAGTTTTTTTGGCCCTTCTTCACTTGTTGGTGTTTTACAACCGGCAAGTGCCACGAGTGCTAAACTCATAAATAGCCATTTGAATCCTTTTTTCATACTACCTCCTGTTATTCTTTTATTATATTTATTTAGGTTCTACCTAAGAATAACCATTACTACACTTTGGAAATAAAGATAGGGTTACTAATTGCGTGACCTACCCCCGTTCCATATACTTCTAAAAGCAACCAGTCTTGATTTTCTAAATCGTTAATCGTGTATGTTGTAGTAAAACGATCACTGCCATTACTTTCAAAGGTTTTAATTACTTCACCATTTTTGATAAGACGAATTTCCTCATATCCATCGCGCGCAAACAATTCTAAGTTAAGGAGCGCGCTTGTACCAGTGATTGTTACTACTTCACCATAGGTCTTGCCATTTATATCCGCATAAATCATCGGACCATTTGTTAAGAAACTATTTCCATCTTTAATAGCTTTCACCACTTTAGCTTCGGTTTGTTTGCCATCAATTTTAACAACCGTGCTTGGTGACCCAGTATATTTACCAGTTTTTAGAAATAGTTCGTTATAATCATCGATATTTTGAATATTTGTTAAATCAATATCTAGGTTAGGAATATAGGGACCTGCAACATCATGGTTATCAGTTCCCGCAACAGCAGCAAGGAAGGGACCACCATTCTTAACATTATTTAAGATTTCAAACCATTTAATCTTACTTCGATAATTTTGGCCTTGATATCCTTCTTTTTCTGGCTCATAGCGGCCGTCTCCAGGAAAGAAATATCCGTTCCATATTTCAATTGTGTCAAAACAACTAATTACATCATCATCCCAATATCGAAAGCCCATCGTTGAGGTTGAATATGGGTGATTAATTTGTGCGACCGCTCCTGCCCATCTAATTGTATCCCCAATATAACGAATTTTATCCTTAATGATTTCATCTTTTTCAGCTTGTGGTTTATTCCGTTCAATATCACGAAGTGATACTTCATATAAATCAAATACGAGTCCAAGACCAAATGATTGATAATGGCCAAATTCAGTTGTGACTTCCATCCCCTCATAAGCACCAAACATATGCATATTTCCATCGCCATCTATATTTGCTGGTAAACGATTACCTTGAACCCATTCTGGTAAGCCCCACGCTGTATTATGATCCGTAAGATAACCATAATGTAATCCGTTGCTCAAATTACTAACCAATACATCATTAGCGGAATTAACTCCATCACTATAATAAGTATGTTGGTGCGTATCACCACGAATCCACCCTTTCGAATATGAGTCTTCTAATTGCAATAGTCGAACATCTTGAATGTAATAAGTTTTGTAAGCTTCAACAGTAAGTGTTTTAGTAACTACTGAGTATTCAAAACCTCTAGTAAAGTGGAACTTGTATGTCCCAGGTTCTAGTCGTAAATTATACGCGGATTGGAAGTTAGTATTCGCCCGATAAGTTTCGCCGCGCTCATTTTCAACAATGATTCCGGCCGTTATCATTTCACCAGCATCGGTTAATACCTTACCCCGCACTGTCGCTAGACTGCGTGGATCAAATGATGTTGACACTTCTTCACTTGAAATATCTTCGCCCGAGTTTTGTGCATTATTACAACCTACTAAAATAAGCAGTGTAAAAATAAGCATTGTCTTAAACAATAATTTTGATTTTGGAGCCATAATAATTCCTCCTAAATAAAGCAATGATTATGATTTGGTAAAGCGTTTTATCACTTTTAGTATAAATCATTAAAATATAGAATGTCAACGTAAAAATTTACAATTTCTATATAATTGCTTATTTTTAACTCATTTAAAGGAATTTCAACAAAAAAACGGCTACTATTTCTAGTGCCGTGTTTTAATTAATGGCGACCCGTACGGGATTCGAACCCATGAATGCATGCGTGAAAGGCATGTGAGTTAAACCGCTTCTCCAACGGGCCGCGTGGCGCCTAGTGTAGGATTTGAACCTACGACCAATCGGTTAACAGCCGATTGCTCTGCCGCTGAGCTAACTAGGCAGGTCGCACCTAGGCATGCATAAGAATAGCATACTTTCCAAGTGCTTGCAATAACAATAATTGTTATAATAGAAGAAAAGGTTAAATTGACAAGATAAAAAACTGAAAGAATCATTTTTTGCAAAAAATGGTTTTTTTA
>MWCB01000024.1 GCA_002069815.1 Tenericutes bacterium ADurb.Bin239
AGTAATCTCTGGCCTGGTGACGATAGCGCAGTGGACACACCTGTTCCCATCTCGAACACAGAAGTTAAGCACTGCTACGGCGAGGGTACCCACTTGGGGAGAGTAGCAAGTTGCCAGGTTTTTTATTGCCCGAAGAAAGGCGAAATAATGATGTTATGTAAACAATTTAATTAATCGTTCATTACCGTCGCTTATATTTTTAAATAAAATATAAAAAAAGCAAGGAACGAAAGCACTTACTATTAGGTTATTTTGTTGAGTGAACGTTAATGTTGTAGTATAATATCACTACGAGGCAAGCCTTACTTCCTTTTTTCGAAAGCCTCGTACCTAATTATTATGGATACTAAAACAAAAACTCCGTTCGGAGGAATTACTATTAGTGAAGAAGCAATTGCTAGTGCAGCGGTTGAAGCTGCGACGTCGTGTTATGGCGTAATTGGCATCGCTAATCAACCACCGAAATCATGGCTTCGGGAGATTTTTAATGTTGATCCAGAGCCAGGAGTGGTCGTCAAAAAGAAAAGCGGTAGCTGGCATGTTTCCTTATATTTAAATGTGATGTATGGTCTTAAATTAACGGAAATCATCAGCGCTGTTCAAGATCAAGTCAAATATTCGTTAGAGAAAACCTTTGATATTAAATTCAAAGCGATTAATATCTTTATTGTCGGCGTTGAGGAACGCTAAAGAGGAGTTTGTGGAATGAAAGAAATTAATGGAATTACCTTGAAGGAAATGTTTATCTCCGGGGCAAACCACTTATATAATAATTACCCGGCGATTGATGCTTTAAACGTTTTCCCAGTACCCGATGGTGATACTGGTTTAAATATGAATTTAACCGTCAGCAGTGGCGCTAAAGAAATATCGAATTTAAATGATACGAATGTATATCGGATTGCACGGGCCTTTAGTAAAGGATTACTAATGGGGGCTCGCGGTAACTCGGGCGTTATTACGAGTCAAATTTTCCGTGGGTTCGCTAACGGGCTTGAAGGCAAAGAAACAATGAATGCCGTTGACCTTGGCGAAGCGATGCTCGTTGGTAAAGAAGTCGCTTATAAAGCAGTTATGCGCCCAGTGGAAGGGACAATGTTAACTGTTATCCGTGAGGCTGCGGAAGTTTTAAGTGAACAAGCTAAACCCGATTGGACGATTGTTCGCGCTTTAGAAGTTATGGTTAATGAAGCGAGAGCTAGTCTTGAAAGAACCCCCGATTTACTCCCAGTTTTAAAAGAAGTTGGTGTGGTTGATAGTGGGGGCGCTGGTGTCGTGGCCATTTTAGAAGGAATGCTTGCCGCTATTACTACGGGCATTATTCAAAAAGAAAGTGCAACCGCCACGGAAACAATTCCCCATTACGATATGGCGGGCGCTAAAATTACTGGCGAAGAAGAATATGGTTATTGTACCGAATTTATTTTAAGAATTGGAGCAGGCGATGAAGTTAAGAAGGCCTTTAACGAAAAACGCTTTGCGAGTGTCTTAAATTCACAAGGCGACTCAATTGTTATGGTTCGTGATGAAGATATTCTTAAAGTTCATATTCATACCTTACGTCCAGGAACGACGCTAAACTATGCTCAACAATTTGGGGAGTTTGTCACTTTAAAAATTGAAAATATGACGGAACAACATACAAATTTAGCCGATCACGGTCAAGATTACTTTAATAAAGATCCAAAAGTAACTAGTTCCAGCATGGCGATGAAGGAATATGGCTTAATATCGGTCGCTAGTGGCGATGGACTCGAAGAATTGTTTAAAGAATACCGCGTTGATTATGTCGTTAAAGGCGGACAAACAATGAACCCTGCGACTGAAGACTTCTTAGAAGCTATTCGAAAAGTACATGCGAAGACAGTTTTTATTCTTCCTAATAACGGCAATATCATCCTCGCGGCTACCCAAGCGGCTGATGTTACTAACGAAGAAGGGGTGACAACTGTTCACGTTATTCCTAGTAAAACAATTCCCCAAGGCTTAGTGGCGGCGATGAATTTTAACCCTGATGTTGATGAAGACTATAATATTGAAATTATGACTGACGCGCTTAATGCTGTCCAAACTGGCCAAATTACCTTTGCCATTAAAGATACATCAATTGATGGTGTTGAAGTTAAAAAAGATTATTACATGGGCTTACAAGGTAAAAAGATTCTTTGTTCGCTTCCTGATAAATTTGACGCACTCCGCGCTTTACTTGCTGGTATGATTGATGACTTAACGGCGATTGTTACTATTATTTACGGTGAAGATGTTAAGAGTGATGCCGCCGATGACGTTCTAGCGGAACTTGAAGAAAAGTATCCGAAAGTTGATTTTGAATTAGTAGATGGAGGTCAGCCCGTTTATTCCTTTATAGTCGGTGTCGAGTAGAGGTTGTAAAATGGCGAAATTAAGTAATTCATCGCGAATTATTAGTGGCCTTGCTAAATATGACATCCACACATTTAGGGATGTCATTTTTCATTTACCAAGAAGATACTTAGATTTACGCTACACTGATGAATTTAAGATGAATACGAATGAGAAAGTGACGCTTAAATTAATGGTTACAAGCGCCCCCCTTTTAATTAAAGGGCCGAAGGTTGCTATCATTCGGTTTACCGCCGTTAGTCCGCGGGGCGCTAATTATAAAGTAGTAGCCTACAACCAGCGCTATATTTTAAATGCGATAAAACCCAATATGGAAATAACAGTATATGGGACAATCAATTTGCGATTTTTAGAATTAACCGTTATTAAACTTTTTCCGCGGGCGTTAAGTGAAGCCGAACAAATTGTTCCCCTTTATTCTTTACCTAGTGAAGTTGGCAACCATGAGTTTACAAGAATCGTGCAAAAAGCCCTTAAAAATGAAAGTGTTACATCTCGTGTTCCGCTTCCATTACGCGACAAAAACGGCTTAATTTCGCTAAATGATGCTTTAAAACGCGTGCATAATCCGCTTGATATGAATGATGTTTTTGATGGGCTTAAGGCTTTAAAGTATGAAGAAGGATTAGAATATTTTATTAAACTTTTATTAATTAAAAGAAGTAATAGTGAATTAGTTAATTCTCGTAAAACAATTGTAAATTTAAAAGACGCTAATGAGTTTGTAAAAAGTCTTCCATTTAAATTGACGAAAGATCAAATTAAAGCTATTCGTGAGATTGGTTACGATATGAATAAAGAAACACTGATGTACCGTTTACTCCAAGGTGATGTTGGCAGCGGGAAAACAGTCGTAAGTTTTGTCGCTCTTTATATCAATTATTTACGTAATGCGCAAGGGGTCCTTTTAGCACCAACCGAAAGTTTAGCCAAACAGCATTACGATACCCTTTTAACGTTCTTTAAAGATTTTCCGCTTCGGATTGAATTATTAATTGGAGCATTAACTCCAAATGCGAAGACTAAGTTAAAAGACGACATCCAAAAAGGGGAAGTTGATATTATTGTTGGCACTCATGCTTTATTTAGTGAAGATGTGTTTTATCCTAAACTCGAACTTGTCGTTATTGATGAACAACATAAATTTGGAGTCAATCAGCGGAATACTCTTTTAAATAAGGGTGAAAAGGCGGATTTACTCTTACTTAGCGCTACACCGATTCCGCGCACGCTTGCAAACGTGATCTATGGGGACATGGATATTTCAACGATTGAGAGCTTTCCCCATGATGGTCGTCTTGTGGAAACAGTTATCACCACAAGTCCGCTTAAAAATGTAACTTCGCTTATTGATAAGACCCTTGCTGAAAATAGACAAGTTTATATCATCGCCCCAAAGATTAGTTTTGGTGATAAAACGAATGTTTTAGTGCTTTATGAGCGTTTTTCAGCGCGTTACTCTAATTTAGTCACCGTTCTTCATGGTCAACTTACAAGTGAGGAGAAAGACGCTGCGTTATTAAATTTTAAAAATGGATTAACTCCAATCTTAGTGTCAACGACAGTTGTGGAAGTGGGGATTGATGTAAAAAGCGCTGGACTCATGATCATTTATGAGCCCCACAGTTTTGGTTTATCCTCCCTACATCAACTTCGCGGTCGCATTGGACGCGACGGAAAGAAAGCAACCCTTTGTCTTGTAAGCGACGAAGAAGATAACTATAAGCTTGAAGAGTTTGCTAAAGAAGATAATGGCTTTAAAATAGCCGAACTAGATTTAACATTGCGCGGGCCTGGTGAATTAACGGGCGAGAAACAAAGCGGAATGCCGGGCTTTTTATACCTTAACGTTATTAAGGATTTATCACTAATCACTAAAATAAAAGAAGATGCTTTAGAAGTTGTTAATAACCCGGCCAATCCGCATTATTTTCCGCTTTTAAAGCTTATTAATGATTCTTTGGCTAAAGAATGATTTAAATTGTTGAATAATCATAAAATCTATTCTTAAGTTATGCTATTTGAATTTGTGTGATGTAGAAATTTTATCTAAATAATTGTTAACATATCCTTCTAAATTTTAATAATAATTAAACTTAATCACCGCTAGCAAACTTTCACATTATTACTCACGCCTTTATCTATGATTACAATTATGACAATATCAAATAATTTAAACAAATTAATGATGGCGAATATGCTTTCCATTTTTAGTTCAAGGTCCAAAACCCTGTCAAATGATAATTTTTATAAAAGTAATTTTAATTCGACTTTCAAGAAGTAAAAAATATTCATTTCTTGAAAGTGAGGTCTAATTATGCGACTTATCGAAAGAACTTTATACTTAAATAAACTTAAAAGAGTTAGAAATACTCCCGACATTAAAATTATTACTGGAATTAGACGCAGTGGTAAGTCGGAACTTATGCGTGCCTATTTAAAATATATTAAAGAAACAGAGCCACAAATTAATGTAATCGAAATTGATTATGGTGATTTAGAATATGATAATTTAAAAAATTATAAAAACCTTTATGCTTATGTTGAAGAGAATTATAAACCGCATGTAAAAAATGTTTTAATGATTGACGAAGTTCAGCTTTGTCCACAATTTGAGATTGCAATTAATAGCCTGCATAATAGTAAAAAATATAATATTTATGTAACAGGTTCTAATGCCTTTTTACTAAGTTCTGATTTATCTACTTTATTTAGTGGTCGATTTATTGAAATTCCCGTATTCCCTTTTTCATTTAAAGAATACACTGAATATTTTGATATAAACGACAATTTTTCGTATCATTTAGAAGATTATTTAAAAGTTGGTGGTCTAGCGGGTTCATACTTATATGAAAATAAAGAAGACGCAAGTCAATATATAAAAGACGTTTACACATCGCTTATTAAAAGAGATTTAGTAGATCGCTATAACATTGAAGACGTAGCACTTTTAGATAATATAACTGAATTTTTAATGGACAACATCGCTAATCTTACTACTGTGAATAATATTTCAAACGTATTAAACCGTGAAATAGAACCGCTACTTGCAGTAAAAGATGCTTATCCTAAAATTATTTTAGCCAATACTGGGCATCCGCTTTTTATAAAGGATGGGGTGAAAATATACGATTTAGCAAGATGGTTAATGGGGGAGGAAAATTAAAACTATTTAATCACACTAAATTTATTTTCAATTTTAAAAAAATAACTTGAGCGCAAAGCTCCAAAACGGCTGAGTTTATATATAAAGGTGATTATGGTAAAATAACTTTGGTTATTTTTTAATAGGAGATAACGAATATGAAACTAGTAATTGAAATGATGGGCGGCGATTACGCGATTGAAAGTACCATTCCCGCACTAATCCAGTTTAAAAAAGATTATCCTGAAGTTGAACTTTTTGCGGTGGGTCGCAAAGAAGACCTAGCGCCAGTTGCGGATTACGCGACTATTGTTGATGCGCGCGATGTTGTTAAAATTGACGCAACACCGCTTGAAGTTTTACGCGCTAAAGAAAGTTCACTTTTAAAAGCAATTAACACAGTATTAGAAGAAAAGGCTGATGCCATTGTTAGTGCTGGAGGTACTGGACCTTTCTTGAGTGCGGCAACTTTGAAACTTAAATTAATTGAAGGTGTTGAACGGGCCGCAATTTTAGCGCCCTTCCCGACACGAGTTAAAGGAAAACAAGTGGCAATTCTTGATATTGGGGCAAGTAATGAAAATACAGCGAGTCATTTATATCAATTTGCGTTAATGGGGCAGCAATACGCTCGTGCGGTCTTTAATGTTGCCGCGCCCAAAACTTACTTGCTAAGTAATGGGACAGAAGACACGAAAGGCTCACCGCTTGTATTAGAAGCTTTTAAACTATATAAAGAAAAAGAATTACCTAACTTTATCGGTCAAATGGAAGCCCGTGATGTTTTATTTGGTGATGCTGATGTTGTCGTGGCTGATGGCTTTACTGGCAATGTTTTACTTAAATCAATTGAAGGTACGGCTAAAGTGCTGATGGATAGTGTTAAAGGCGCCTTTAAACGTAATCTTTCAACAAAACTAGGTTACTTATTCGCGCGCAAAGGTTTTAAAAATATGGCCGAAACCTTTGATTATAAAAATACGGGTGGCGCTATTTTAATTGGCGTTAATAACGTTGTTGTTAAAGCTCATGGCAATAGTGATTCGCGCGGTTTCTATAGCGCTATCGTGGTCGCCCACAAAATGGCGAAAGCCGACATTGTTAATAAAGTACGTGAAGGATTAAAGAATGTCGAAATTAAATAGTTTATTTAGAACTTTAAATATCACCCCGCATAATCGTGAACTTTTTGAAGAAGCTTTAACGCATTCTAGTTATAAAACAAAAGAAAAAGAAGCAAAAGATTATGAACGGTTAGAGTTTTTAGGTGATGCTATTTTAAATATGGTTATTTCTAGCGCTATTTATAAAGCCTATCCTAATAAGAAGCAAGGCGAACTCACGAATATGCGTAAAAATTTTGTTAGAAGCCATAGTGTGTCTAGTTTAGGGCGGGAACTAGGGTTAGAAAAGTACATTAAGACGGGTAAATCAATAACCCCCCACGAACTATATAACAACGATAAATACTTTGAAGATGTTTTTGAAGCATTAATTGGTGCAATGTATCTTGATCAAGGTTTTAAAGTTACCGAAGACTTTATTTTACGATTAGTGGGTGAAGCAATTAAAAATTATGATTTCACACAAATTTTTGACTTTATCAGCACATTACAGGAATTCATGCAGGCAGACAAACGCGGATTACCGCAATATGAAACAGGACCTTCAGGTTTAGATAACAAAGAAGCGGCATTTGTTTCAATTGTTACATATGACGGAATTGTGTTAGGAAAAGGATATGGGGTTAATAACAAGGAAGCGGAACAAAAAGCGGCCCAAGATGCATTAGAAAAGGTGGCGCGTTAAGATGGGCTTAATTTCGTTTTTAAAAAAGAAGTTTAGTGGCAAGAAAAATGAAGCCACGGATAAATATGTCGTCGGTCTTGAAAAAAGCAAGGCAAACTTTTCAAATAAACTAAAGCGTTTAGCAAAACGCTATGAAAAAGTAACCGAAGAATATTATGAACACTTACTTGAAATTTTAATCGGGGCTGATGTGGGAGTTACTTTAACTTATGAAATTATTGAAGCCACTAAAGCAGAAGCACTACTTAATAACCTTACCGACCCCGAAGCAATCAACGACTTACTGATTGATAAGATGTTTATTGGTTATTTAAAACAAGGGGAAGATATTATTAATGAAATTCAGTTTGCTGAAAAAGGACCTACTGTTTTACTTGTCGTTGGTGTTAACGGCAGTGGTAAAACAACGTCAATTGCCAAACTAGCGCATCGTTATAAAAAGGCAGGGAAGAAAGTCTTACTTGTTGCCGGTGACACATTTAGAGCGGGCGCAGTCGCTCAGCTTGAAGTATGGGCTAAGCGGCTTGATGTGCCAATTGTTATTGGTAAACCTAATGCTGATCCAGCCAGTGTAGCGTATGACGGTATCGCTGAAGGCAAGAAAATTGATGCCGATTTAATCATTGTTGATACGGCAGGGCGCTTACAAACAAAAGTGAACTTAATGGCGGAATTAAGCAAGATTCGCCGGGTTATTGGTGATCAAATAGAAAATGCACCCCATGAAGTTTTCTTAATTATTGATGCGACAACAGGACAAAACGGGGTGCTCCAAGCTAAAGCCTTTGCTGAGGCAACAGGACTTACTGGTGTTGTTATTACAAAGATGGATGGCATGAGTAAAGGCGGCATTATTCTCGCCATTAGAGATGAGATTGGTGTTCCTGTTCGTTTTATCGGTTTAGGTGAAAAGATGGAAGACTTAGACGAATTTGATTTAGAAAAATACTTATATGGATTATGTTTAGGGGGAGAAGAAGCGTGATTGTAATGTCCTTATTTAGTTTAGTTGTTTCCTTCCTTATTTTTATAGGGGTGCGTTACATTGTATACGCCCTTAATCCAACCAATCCCTTTTTTGCTAATCTTTTGATTATCTTGCTTGGTAGTTTAATCGTTAGTTTTATCTTTGCGGTTCGCCAATTTCGCTATTTAGGAAGAGATAAGTGGCGTTCGCAAATATTTCACACGTTCTTTATCCGCACATTTCTCATTAACTTTGTCATTGTCTTTTTAATTTCGTTGGTGATGTAATATGGAAGATTTAAAAGAATATATGTATATTAATGAGTTGCTATTAATCTACGGTAAAACTTTAACCACGCGGCAACTTAAGATTATGGAAGATTACTATAAATATAATCTTGGGGTCCAAGAAATTGCTGATGAATTAAATATTAGTAAAGCAGCGGTAAGTGATGCCATCAAAGTATCAACTAGACACTTAGAAAATTTAGAAAGTATCGTTGGTCATTACGCTTATCGTCAAAAAGTAAAAGCATTACATGACGAACTTAAAGAAATAACACTTGATGATAAAGTAAAAGAACGCTTAACAAAGGAGGAAGACGATGGCATTTGAATCATTAACCGAACGGTTTAGTAAAATACTAAAAAAAGTTCGGGGTCAAGCTAGACTCACCGAGAAAAATATGGATGAGATGCTCCAAGAAGTGCGCATCGCTCTTTTTGAGGCTGATGTTAACTTTAAAGTCGTTAAAGAATTTGTCGAAAATATTAAAAAGCAGGCGATTGGCACTAAAGTTTATGACACACTTAATCCTGGGCAAATGGTCGTTAAGATTGTTAATGATGAACTCGTTAAACTTTTAGGTAGTGCAGATAGTGAACTTATCTTTGAAAAGAATAAACCTACAATCATTATGCTTGTTGGGCTCCAAGGTACTGGTAAAACGACTACAGCGGGTAAATTAGCGCTTCTTTTTAAAAAGAAAATGAATAAAAGAGTATTACTTGCGGCCGCGGACGTTTATCGTCCCGCCGCGATTGATCAATTAGATACCCTTGCGAGGCAAGTAGGTGTTGATATTGTTAATTTAGGTGATAAGGTTACTCCTGTTGAAATTGCGAAAGCGGCGCGAAAAAAAGCGTATGACGACCGCTATGATGTTTTAATTATTGACACCGCGGGCCGGTTAACGATTGATGATACGTTGATGACGGAATTAAAAGATATGAAAGAAGCGGTTAATCCAACGGAAATCTTATTACTTGTGGACGCGATGAGCGGGCAAGATGCGGTTAACACAGCCCTGTCCTTTAATCAAAAGCTAGGACTTACGGGCGCGATTATGTCAAAACTTGATAGTGATGCGCGGGGCGGGGCAGCTCTTTCTATTAAACATTTAACCGGTGTTTCGATTAAATTTGCTGGGGTGGGGGAAACTCTAGAAGACTTAGATATTTTCTATCCTGACCGAATGGCGGATCGTATTCTTGGGATGGGAGACGTTTTAACTTTAGTTGAAAAAGCCCAAGAACAACTTGATGAAAAAGCGGTGAAAAAAACAACCCGTAAGATGCTTGAAGGGGAGTTTGATTTAAATGATATGTTGTCCCAAATGAAACAAGTCCAAAAGTTAGGAAAATTAGGTGGGATTTTAAAGTTAATTCCTGGTATGCCTAAAATTACCCCTGAACAACAAGAACTTGCGGAACGAGAAATGAAATTATTTGAAGTAATTATTAATTCCATGACGCCTGAAGAAAGAAATAATCCCGCTATTTTAAAGAATAGTCGTAAAGTAAGGATTGCTAAAGGAAGCGGCACTAGTAATCAAGAGATTAATAAGGTCTTAAAGAAATACGAACAAATGAAGCAAGTGATGAAACAAATGAAAGGGTATAAAAAAGGCGGACCAATGCCGCCGGGATTCCCAGGAATGATGTAAGAAAAAAGGGCCTCGGCCCTTTTATTTTTTATCTTTTGTAAAGCGCGATCCTTTCTCGATTGCTTCTTTTTCCCAATCACCGATAATATCATCGTCTATTTCTTTAAGTAGACTTTTAATCACATTATCTTTCGTAATCTTTTTAAATAAATCAGGACGACGTTTGCGAGTAATGCGTAAACTCTCTTTCAGCCGCCACTTTTGGATAGCCGCGTGATTACCCGAATATAAAATGGTGGGGACCTTGTAACCTCTAAAGTCATAAGGTTCTGTATATTGGGGGTATTCTAGTAAATGATAATCAAAACTTTCAACATCTAAACTATCACTGCTTATAACTTCATCCAGCAAACGAATAACCGCATCACTTACAACCATTGCTCCTAGTTCGCCACCAGTTAAGATATAGTCACCAATTGATATTTCTTCATCGATGTAATGCGTTACTCTTTCATCAACTCCTTCATAATGACCACAGATAAAGATTAAGTGGTCTTTTAAACTTAACTCAGTTGCCTTCATGTTGGTTAAAACAGCACCGCGCGGTGATAGGAGCATTTTATGACCAGTATCAACACTTTCAAGCGCTCTAATGATAGGATCAACTTGCAAAATCATACCTGCGCCCCCACCAACTGGTGGAGTGTCAACCCGATTCCATTTATTATCGGCAAAGTCGCGAATATTAACAATATCAAAAGTTACATGTCCTTGGAGAATCGCTTTTTTAATAATTGATGTTTCAAGGAAGTTAGTAAACATCTCGGGGAATAGCGTTAGTATTGTGATTTTCATAGCATACCCTCTATTGGTCGAAATACTATTGTTTTGCTCGCTAAATCAGTGGAAATAATGAATTCTTCAATATAAGGAATGAGTACATCATTTCCATCTTTACGTTTAACTCTCAGCGTGTGATAGGCGGCGTATTCTAAGATTTCAGTTACTTTGCCCACTGGTGTTTTATCTTCTAATACAACCTTCATTCCTAAAAGGTCATCCAAGAAAAAATAACCTGCTTCTAAAGTAACATCGCTTTTCTTTAAAAAAAGTAAACCCTTTACATAGTTTTCGGCAATGTTAATATCATTAATTTCTTTAAAACTAATAATAAGTAACCCTTTTTGGATTCGAACACTTTCAATAGTTAAAGTTTCTGTTTTAGAAGTAGCGGGATTCTTAACAATAACTTTATTTCCTACTTCAAAACGGTCTTCCACGAAGGTTGTGGTTGGTTTAATTTTCAAAGCACCCTTAAGCGCGTGGGTTTCAACGATATAGCCAATTTTTAAATAATCTTTATCCATAATTTAATTATACCAATTTAAAAAAACTCTCAGTTGAGAGTTATTTATTTTCGTCAAGCGCTTCAAAACGCAAGAAGACATGCTCTTCATCAAGCTTACCAGCGACTGAGACAACTTCGCGTAAGGCGTTAGCGATTACACCGCGACGGCCAATAAGAACGGCGATATCATCACTCTCCGCAAAGATGTTGATAATGATTCTTTGTCCTTCGTTTGTTTGACGGATAAGCAAGGCTTTTTCGTTTTTAACTAATGGGGTAATAATAGTGCGCACTAATGCTTCGTAGTCACGCATATTTATTTACCTGACTTTTTCGATTTTAAGAATTCTTCATTGATGCCTTGGGCGCGGAATAAAGCTTTAACGGTTGCACTTGGTTGCGCACCATTCCCTAACCATTTAAGCGCTAATTCACGATCAATGACGGCTTCTTTTAAATCTTTTTTGGGATCATAATGTCCAATTTGTTCAATAATCCGGCCATCACGAGCATAGCGACTGTCAGCAGCCACGATGCGGTAGTGTGGATCATGGGTGCGGCCCACACGAGTTAATCTAATTTTAACTGCCATATAATAATCCTCCTTGTTATGCAGTCATAAGTTTAACGTGTGTTAATAACCAAGTCAAGTAATTTTGCTTAACTTTAGTTATATTATTATGTTTGTGTTACATGAAAAAGATAAAGTGACAAAATAGAAAATAAAGTTTTAAAAATAGATATTTTCAATTTA
>MWCB01000025.1 GCA_002069815.1 Tenericutes bacterium ADurb.Bin239
GTTTGTAAACAATATCAGCGATGAAAATAATCTTAAACGCATTTATTTGGTAGTTAACGATGTAGATGTTGAAGCTCGCAGCCGTTACGGATATTATAGAAAATATGGTTACGGTTATGGTTATGGTTACGGTTATGGTAGTAAACCTGAAAACAGGAAAAAGTAATAGTGAGAAGAATTAAATGTAATTTGCATCATTATACTTAGAAATTATAGCGGATTTATTTTATCCAATCGTTATCTTTATCTGTGTTTGCAGCAAAAAAAATAAAAATAAAACCAATACTGTTGCTTACATTCACTGTTACAATGATGCAGCAAGTATATTGCTATCAACCTTTGGTTAATAGTAAGTTTATTAACGGCTGGATTTTTGGAG
The DNA here is from genome assembly GCA_002069815.1 of Tenericutes bacterium ADurb.Bin239. Classification (GTDB taxonomy): domain Bacteria; phylum Bacillota_I; class Bacilli_A; order RFN20; family CAG-826; genus UBA1361. The sequence continues at coordinate 380 of MWCB01000025.1, forward strand.
CAGATGGAGGATTAAATATTGTGGTGGCTGAAGATTTTAAACCAAGTTTTCCTACATCAGTTTATAAAGGAAGTGGGCTGACATTAAGGTTAATATCTGAATATCGATTAACTCCCGAATTAAATGTTCGTCCATTGGTGGGATATGCTCTTTCGCAATGGTATAATAATAAAAAAGGGAATACTTTTACTTCTGAATATGGAACTGTTGATTTCAAGTGCGATGTGCTGAATCTTTTTTCAGGCTATAATGCCTTTCGGAAAAATACGCTATTTGTTTTTGCAGGAGGGGGAGTACTTTACAGAAACAAAATCAGTTCAGGAGGTTTTAATGATAATGCGAGACTTCTCTTTTTAGCTCGTACCGGTGGAGGAATAGAATTTAGACTCAAAAAATCAGTTCTAATGACACTAAACGCTGAACTGAACTTTACAGGAGATAAATTGAATGGATATGATGCAGGTAAGCGTTCATACGATATTCTACCTTGTCTTACAATGGGTTTAACATATAATTTTACTCCAACATTTAGGGGACGTTGGAATTACTAGTGTGAAAAGTAGATAGTTTATAAAGTTCATAAAGTTGATATTTATTGTTTGTAGTTTATTTTATGTTTCTCATAGAACGTCAGTAACTCACAACGGCTCTCAACGAGTTTATTGGCGTAGATATGATGAAAGAAATTTGAATATAACAGTACACGTTAGTTTTTTGGGCGGTTTACCAAACGGGATAGTGGTAGATGCGTTTGACGGATATATAGAGAGCGGTTCTTCCGAATTTCTATTGCCGGGGTATTACATTTTTTTCAGCACGGCAGATTTTGATGTTTCGTACACGAGAGCGGGCAGAGCCGATTTTGAAATAAATGGAGATTATTTATATTATGTGGATTGTTCGGTAGAAACCTTAAACACGGCAGACTATTTAAAAAGTATTATTAAACGCGTTCAGTTATCAACGTGGGGAACGCCTGCTGACACTAATTTTATTTCACGTTCTGATATTTTCTTGGCGATAGATAATGGACGCGTTTTTGCGTCTGGAAGCAAAGAAGGAACAAGCGGAACCGGTTATCAGTCTTTTGTAAGTAGTGAAGCGGGATTAGTCTTTACAAATAGATATACAACAACACTTTACGAAACCAGAGAAATGGCCGCCGAATATAGAGTTGTTAAGATTGGGGTTTTTTCTTTTAAAGTAACTTATGAGTTTATATTTAATCAGCAGAAACTGTCAGACGGCGTTTATTCTTTTGGATATGCGTTAAACGAGGGAACTGTGCCTACAACAAATTCCATTATTAAAGATACCACACAGGTTTATAACAACACAAATAAGTCTTTAAACTTAATCAAAAATGTAAATAAAAGTCTGTTTTACTATGTGGATAATACCACAAAAGAATTAATGGAAATTGACCTTGCGGGGACGGTGGTAAGCCTTGCCGATACAGGACACGTTGCAGGTTCATATTCCGCTTTGGTTTATTGTTATAACATAAATGCGGATAAGACAATACCTGATATGCTAATACCGATTACCGACACTCTTGGATATGATTCTTCACACTCCACTTATTGGCGTGGAGTTTACGGCAATTATAATTTAAAAGGCGATTGGTTATTGACAGGCACGGCAAATATTGACACAGGGGCGGATTCAAGTAAGTTGACAAGTCTATTACTTGATACTACACAGATGACCGAAAATAGTAAAGTTTCAGGGTGGTTATATACATCGGTTGCTGCAAATGAAACGATAAACAAGCGCACAGGCGGAATAATGGTTCCTGTTACAAGCGGTGACACAAATATTGACGGTTCATCTGAAAATACACCCGGTGGTGGCAAGGTTACAATTACCCTTTTAGGCAAGGCGAGATACGTTCACGAATACGTTCGGTTAAATTATAACGTATATTTGGATATGACAAATTCAGATTCAGCGACTTTTTTACCGCCGACTTTAAACGCCATTGTGTTATCGTGGATAGACGTTAAAGGCGGAACGACATTACCGCAGACAGACGTGGTAAGCGCGGTATATAACAACAGATATTATATTGCTTTTGTTGAAAAGAGAACACCCGATTCCACGAATAAAGATGAAAAGGTAAACAATATAATCGCGGTATTTGATAGATATAAACGGTGGAGTTTTTGGAGAGGTAGGGCTTGTTTTCCGCGTTCTTTTGCTGTGTTTGATGACCGCCTTATATGGGGCGATGCTTATCTAACAGGAACGGCAGAAACTGAATCTGATTACTTATATGTTTTAGGCGAGCGCGGGGATGTAAACGGCTTTGTAGACCACGATGTTACAAGCGACCCGCCGTCCACGGTTGCCATTGACGCGTATATAATCACAAAAAACTTTGACGTATTTGATGAACGTTTTGACAGCGCGAGATTCAAAAAACAGTTAAGGCATATATATATTACTTCACAGACTTTTGACGCGTCAGCAGAGGGTAGCACGACCGTTGGCACATATAACCTTGAATTTGGTTGGCGACCTGATGAACGCAAATATGACGCGGACGGCACGGGATATATTAAAGGACAGGATTATTGGACGGTTAAAAACTTTGCCGTTGGCGTGAACGATTTAACGGGCAAGATAAATTCAGAGTTAAACTTTCCGAATTATCAGCCCGCTAAAAGGCATCAGTTCAGGTTCAGAAATAATACCGCTAATCAGGACTTTGGATTTATAAAGTTTGAATTAGAAGGCAAAGTATTTCATGCGCGAGGTTAAATTATGGCGATAAAAAACTTTAAGATACCCGAAGTTTGGGGCGCAGAAACTTCAAAGATACTTGAAAATTTATTACAGGAAATATATGCGGATGCACAGAGTAAATATATAGCAAAGGTTACGGCGACACCAAAACCGTCTGACGGAATGAACGGTGAAATGCGTCTTGACGTAGTTAATAATAAATTATATATTAAGGTTGAGGGTGCGTGGAAAAGCGCATCTTTGACTTAAATTAAGGAGGTGGCTATTATGCCACAGAATGGTTACGGTTATACAATGCTTCCTGAATTTCAAGGGATTACAGAAACACAGCAACAGGATTATTCTGATTCAATGGCTAAACAGAGGCAGTTATATCAGGCCGGCGCAGCGCGTTCAGGCGGCATGCAGAGTTCAGGTGCATATTTAGGTGGACTTGCGACAATGGGTGCGCAAGAGGGTAAAGGACTATCTGCTATTGAAAGAGAAAATCAGTATAAAAATGCCTTGCTTTCTATTGAAGATAGACGCACAAAAGAGGGTAGAGATTTTACCCGCGAAATGTCAGATATACAATGGCAGAGGCAACAGCAGGTTATGAAACAGCAACAGGATATGCAGATGCAACAGGCATTATTTGGCGGGCTTGGAAGTCTTGCAGGTATGGGATTAACGGCAGGATTAGGCGCGGCTTTCCCGTCCGCACAGACACAGTTATTTAACAAACTTGATTTTAATAATATGTCGCAGGAACAGATAATGAATTTAATTTTAGGTGGCGGGGGTGGTTACTAATGGCTGATGCAGGACTTTCAAGTTTCGTGGCAGGATTAGCAGGCGCAACAAGAATACCACAGGTAAGCAACGATGCTTTTTATAACCAGATTATTCAGAATAAACTTAATGATAAAAGGTTATCCGAAGCAAGAACATATCAGGAACAGCAGACAGAAAAGGCGATGAAATATCAGAAAGAATTAATGGAATATAAATTGGGCATGGAATTAGAAGAAGAACGTAAGCGTGCGCTTGCGGGCTGGGTTGCGCAAAATTCACAGTTGGTTGATGAAACAGATAAAAAGTCAGTTGATAAATACAACAAGGCATACGAAGCGCAAAGACGTTTACTTTGGGGCGGACAGGCAAAACTTATGGAGGTTATGCCGACAGTTAAAGAAAAGAAAAAAGGCATAGGATTAATTCCCGGCGCTGTAAAATTTTTATTTGGAAGCGAAGCAGACACAAGACCTGCTGAAAAGTTCGCAGGTGAAGTTGGTAGTGGCATATCAGAGGCGGGCAGAATGGCAGGGGAAGCGTTTAAACGCGGTGGCGTAATAGGTATGCCTGCCGAATATATGAAACAGGCCTTTAATCCCGTTGTACAGGCATATCAACAGAATATCGCTATGCCGACACAGCAGGGCATGGATTACCTTGCACAATTATTAGGCAAAGAGGCAAAATAAAATGGCATCCACTTTTACCTCAAACTTAGGTAAAATTTTAGAGAATTTAAACAGGACTTCTTATGGTTCAAATGAAACCATAAGAAACCTTATTGAATCTGCAAAAGGCGAAGAAGATTTTGCGCCTGCCGAAAGTTTCAAAAAAGGATTTACTCTTGAAACTAAAACAACAGGTGGTGAAATTCTTAATAACATTATCGGTGAAGCGTCTGCGGAAGCAGGTATTCCCGAAAAAGTTATGCGCGGAGTATTGGGCTTTGGCGTTGATGTATTTGCCGACCCTTTAACTTATGTGGGCGTAGGCGGATTAACAAAGGTGGGTAAACTTTCAAAGTTTGCAACAGGACAAAAACTTGCAGGCAAAACAATAGCACCGTATTCAAAAATAGGACAGTCATTAAGTAAACTTGCACCCGAAACTTTAAAGTATGGAGAAACGTGGGCGGAACAGGCATCAAAAGGACAACGCGCTATTCTTGAAATGTTTGGCAAAAGTTTACTTCCAAAGTTTGCAGATGAAGCGATGTTAGGGCTTGTATCAAAGACGGCTAAATGGGCAAGTAAAATGCCGTTGATAAAAGGGGCTAAAAATCTATTTGTTTTTAAAAGTGGTAATACTAAATTTGATAATCTTGTAAATACGTTTAGCGGTGAAATAAATAAGGCTGCCGAAAAATATGTTGATAGAATAAAGTCTATAAACAAAAAAGCGATTAAGTTTAAAGTTGAAGATTGGGACAAGGTCAGAACTGAAATTCAGCGTCCTGCGGGATTATCGGGAATACACGGCGAAGTTGCAAAAGATTTAAAAGATATATTTAAAGATATGGCTAAAATAGAAGTGGATTCACAAACACTTAAAGGCACAATAGATAATTATTTTCCCGGCGTTCCGACCGAAGATTTTGCGAATTTTATGCGCAAGATACATGCAAGAGGCGGTGGTAAAGGAACATCTGAATTTGAAACTACATTAAATTATGCCAAAGAAAAATTACTCACAAAAGAGATGACAATTTCACAAGCGAATGAAACCATAAATAAAATATTAGGTTCAAGTGTAAAGATTAAAGATATACAGGATGGTATTGTAGAAACTTTATCGGACGCTTCAAAAGCGAGTTTACAGGAAATACAGGATATGGGACAAAGTTTAGGTGTAAATAAATTTGAAAAAGGTGCTTTTGTAACAGACCCTTTGACTGCCGCTATGTCCCGTTCTTTGGCTTCCGTGAAAGCGATTGAATCAAAGAAATTCATAGAAAAGGTATCTAATGACTTTGGTATGGCTAAAACTGATTGGGATAAATTACCTATAACTTTAACCGAACGTTTTGGTAAAACAAAGTCAGATTTTAGGACTATTAAAAATGTACCTGGATTAGAAGGTAAATACTTTGATAACAGGGTGGCAGATAGCATAGAGCGGTATCACGGGGCTATGACTAATTTTGGTGAAATTAATTCGGTTGTAAGGGCATACAAAGGGGCTATAAACTTCTGGAAACGTTGGACACTTTCAATATTCCCTGAATATCATACCCGTAATTTAATAGGTAACTTTTGGAATAATTATATAAGCATAGGATTAAAAAGCCCGTTAAGATATATGCAGGCGGGGGCTTTACAGATGAAGCCACAGAATTATCGTTTAATGACAGACGCAGGCGAAGAGTTGACGGGGACACAGATACTTGAAGAAATGAAAAGTTATGGTGTATTAAAATCGGGCATGGCAAGTAAAGAGGCACCCGAAAAAGCCGCCGACCTTTACAAAGGCGCGACACTTAATCCTTTATCCGAAAGAAATGCTTTAATAAGAGGCGGTAGGGCGGTAGGCGAAACACTTGAAGATAACGGCAAGATAGCCCATTATCTTGAAGTCAGAAAGCAGGGGATGGCACCTGCGGACGCCGCTATGTCAGTTAAGGCGGCTCTTTTTGATTATTCACAGGTAAGCCCTTTTGAGCGTGAAGTTATGCGTTTTATATTTCCGTTTTGGGGATGGACAAGAAACAATGTTCCGTTACAGTTAAAATCTTTATTATCAAAACCGGGGCGTTTTACCACTATTCCAAAAGCCAAAGAAGAAATTGAACAGGCGCAAGATACGTCTGATATACGCATTAAATGGATGCCCGAATGGATGCAGGAATCCTTTCCTATAATACTCTCAAAAATGCCCGCCAAAGAACAGTATAAGGTATTGCTATTGACGGCGTGGTTGCCAGCAGGCGATATTGATAAACTGTTCCGTCCACAGGAAATGCTTTTAGGAAGTCTTGAACCTATAAGCAAAGAAACTATGCAGTTAATTGCAGGTAAAGATTTTTACCTTGATAAAAATATCGTGGATTATCCGGGGGAAGTTGAAAATATGTTGGGATTAGATATGTCCCCGAAAGTTAAGCACGCCTTAAAACAGATAAGGTTATTAAATACCATAGACCAGATTAATCCCGCAGGCGTATTCGGGAATGAAGAATTAAAAAGAAAATCGTGGGCGGGTGGCACAAGGACAATAATAGATATGTCCCCGAAAGAGAAACTTGCTAAATTTGGTGGTGGCATAAAGTTATATCCTTATGACGTTGAAAAAGGCGCAAAGTTTGGCAAGGCAAAATTATCGGGCAAAATAAGAGAATATACATATAAGTTAAATACAGCACAGAAAAAAGGTAAATACGAAGAAGTTGCAAGATTAATGAAAGCCATAAGCGAACTTGAAGAAAAGAAAAAGGATTAAAGGAGAAAAACAATGGCGATAAATTCAACGGACTTTACAGCAGAACAATTATATAAACAGCAAGAATTATTAAAACGGGAAAACTATGTATTGCAAAATCATCAGCGTCCATTTGTGCCTATGGGAACGCCACTTGAATATCAAGGCAAAGGCGTGCCGACAATGGCACCATCAACAGGCAAGTCTATGGCAGATTGGACAACAGAAGAAGCCCGCAATTATGCTTTAAAATGGGGCGCGGCAACGGTTGGATTGTTAGGGGCTTTGCCTGCGGGTATAGGATATGCGGCAGGTGGGGCGTTTGGCAGACCCGTTATGGCGGCGGCAGCACAAAAAGCGGCACCTAATTTAGGCACATACGTTTCGGCATTAAAGGCGGCGGGTGGCGGCGGGGCAGGGGCGAAAGCGTCTATGGAAGTTATTAAAAACGCAAAGCGCTTATCTGAGAGTAACGCTATGGAAAATCTTAAAAGATTAATGACAGATAATCCCGCGTTAAAAGGTTTAGAAGAATTGGCGGTAAGCAAGGGCGCTAAGATTGCACCTTTAATTGATGATTACAAGCGGTTGGTTGACCGTGGGAAAAATATACTGTTAAAAGGCAACGAAACAGAAGAATGGGCTGCGGAAGTAATTAAAAAAAGATTTCAGTAATTTAATGCCAAAAGATAATAAGTGAAACGTATATGTTTATAAAGGCAACAAACTTTAAGATAAACATATACCACGCATCCTCAAACTGTGTAAGAAACAGAAAGAAAAGTATTGAGAATAACGGTGTCATCTGTAACATTTTTATCGCCTCCTTTTGTAATTGAAGTATAGCAAGTTGAAAATAAAAAGTCAAGTGAACTGAAAAAATAAATAACGATAGGGGAACGTTATACTAAAACAGCGGGGTGATTGGAATGAGTGAACTGGAAGAACAGTTAAATAGTGTAGGCGATGAAGAACCGTCTTTAAGAAAAATAGATAAAAAATTGTCTATCGCTTTGATATATTTAACACAGCACGAAAATAAGATATGTAGTTTACAGAACGAAGTCAAAGGAACAAAGGATAGCGTTTTTAAATGGGCGTGGGGTATTTTATCATCCGTGATTATAGGCATAATAACCTTAATCATAAAGGAAAAGGTTTCTTAATATGGAACTTAAACTTGTCCGTGAAATATTTACAGATAATTCTACGATAGGCAGACTATATAATGATGATGTTTTTTTATGTTATACCCTTGAAGACGAAACGCGAGAAGCAGGGATTAAGATACCCGGCAGGACTTCAATACCTTATGGACGTTATGAAATTGCTATCACATTTTCACCGAAGTATAACCGCAAGATGCCGATACTTTTAAATGTTCCCGATTTTGAGGGTATTAGAATACATTCAGGTAACGATGATGGCGATACAGAGGGTTGCATATTGGTTGGTTTAAGTAAAGGTAAAGATATGATATTTGAAAGCCGTCTTGCGTTTGTGAAAGTCAAGGAATTAATAGGGGCTAAAATTGCGTATGATGAACGAGTATTTATAACAATAACAAAAACGCCATAAGTCCAAAGAGCCAAAGGCGGGCAGGCGTTTAAAAAAAATAGAAGAGGTGATGAAATGGATTACAGAAAATTATCAAGAGAAAAGTGGATTGAATTTGCAACGGGATTAAAGTATGGTGATACCCTGTTTGTGGCCGCGAATGACCTTATCGGCAAGGCAATACAATGGGGAACGGAAGATAAGACAGGGGACGGCATACAGGTTGCGCACGTAATGAGTTATGAGGGCTTAGGCATAGGCCAGACCCGCGAAGCCGACGGCAAAAAAATGTGCGCGAAACATCTGATTAATGAATATATGGACAGGTGTATGCGCGGGCAAGCGCGTATGATAGTTTACCGCGCTAAGGGCGGGCTTAAAGGCGCGGAAGAAACTTGCATAAAATCTTTTTGGGATTTGCACGAAAAAGAAGATTATAACATGCTTGAAAATGTGGGTTTTGGAATATGGGCTTTGATAAACAAAGTAAACAGAGATTTAGGCGCGTGGGTGGCTAAAACATTTACGAATCCGTTTTACAATGGAAAAAATATGGTATGCTCGCAGACGGAATTGTTGAAACATAAGAACGGCGAGCCAGACGGCGGACGTTTATATGCGCCTATCGTAAAAGATATAGCGATAGATAAATTAACACCCGAAGAATATCTTGACCGCATACCACGGACGCACGACTTTGTTATGGACACAGAAACGATATGAGGATTTTATAAAATGATTGATTTTACAAAATGCCCATTTTGGTTTATGATAATTCTTATTATAGCGTTTTGTATTTTTGATTTTACAGATAGATTTAACCGACCAAAATAACCCACCCACCGAAAGCCCGTTATTACAGTAGCGGGCTTTTGTCCTATTTGTTCCACGTGGAACTTTTTAAAAATAAACCTTGACATTTTTTGACAAAGTTGGTATAAAGTTGGCGAGGTTAAAAAAACAATAGGAGGAAAGCCAAATGGCAAAAATCAAGTTGACGTTTTTAGAAACAAAGTTTTTGCAGGTATTAAGAAGTAAGACGAGTGGACTTAAAGACGGCGCATATTTACAGTATGTGCTTGAAGTGAGCGACAGGGCAGTAAGGCGTATTAAGAAAAGTTTAATCAGTAAAGGAATTTTAATTGGGGCGACCCCAACACGCGGATATTTTGAAATCAAAACAAAGGAGGACTTAAAAGAAGCAGGAAAAAATTATTTAAAATACATCGGGGCATATTCCAAAATGGTTGCGACATTTAACAAGAAAGTAATCGGGCAGAAAAAAATCAAGTTTTATGAGGGGGATAAAAAGTGAGTGAAATGACGCCAAAAGAAATGGCTGAAAAATGTAAAATTATTTACAAACAGGTTGATGAATTGTTATCCGAATTACAGGATGACGCGGACGCACACGCCTGCACGATTATTGAAGCGTTGGATGACGCAGGTATTAAAGTTAAAGAGGCGGAACAGATACAGGAATTACAGCAGACCATAAGAGATTTGGTAATGATAGTTTCTTTTAAGGTAATAACTTTTGCTATGATGGCAGAAGAAAATAAAAGCACGACAATAAATTAAAGGAGGCGGTAATGGGTTTAACGGCAGAACAGATACAGGAAAGAAAAAAAGGATTAGGTGGAAGCGACATATCGGTTATCTTTGGAGTTAATCCTTTTAAGTCTGAATTAAAATTATGGATGGAAAAGACAGGAACGGGCGCGGGTTTTGAGGGTAATCTTGCCACAGAAATGGGAACATACCTTGAAGAGTTTATTGCGAAAAAGTGGGCTAAAAATAACGACAAAAAAGTAAGGAAAAATAACCGAATGATTTGGAGTAAAGAATATCCCCATCTGTTTGCTAATCTTGACAGGGAAGTTGTGGGAGAGGATGCTTTACTTGAATGTAAGACGGCCGGGGCGTTCACAGGTAAGGGATGGAATGACAATAGCATACCCGTAAATTATCTTATGCAGGTATGGCATTACCTTGCCGTAACGGGAAAGGAAACGGCTTATATTGCCTGTACGATAGGTAATAATCAGTACGTTGAAAGAGTTGTAACCGTAAATGACAATATAGAAATAGGCACAAATGATGACGGCACACCAAAGACACAGAAACTTAAAGACTTCCTTCCTATTATGGAAGCGAAAGCGGAAGAATGGTATGTGAAATACGTAGTGGGCGGAGTTATGCCGAACAATATTTCCTGTGCGGATTCTGACGCGCTTTTAGAATTATATCCGAATAACGTAAACCTTGAACCTGTATTTATCGGGGATGATTTGGATAAAAAAATTGAATCGTTAAGGGCGTTTAAAGAAGATGAAAAATCTTTAAAGGGGGTTATTGGAAAACTTGAAAATGAAATAAAAGCAGAAATTAAAGATAACACAATTTTGATAGGTAATCTTTTTACCGCGTCTTGGAAATCACAAGGTTGCGCGGGCAAGTTTGACAAGGACGGATTTGAAAAGGAATATCCCGGAGTTTATTCTAAATTTTATACGCCAGGCAAAACACGGAAATTATATATTTCCGAAATAAAAAAACAGGAGAGTAAATAAAAAATGGCAAACACAAGTATCAGCAAGGCAGTAAACGCAGTAAGTAATCCCGCGCCAGTAATACCTTTTGAACAGGCGATAGAATCGGCGATGACGGCAGTTAAGACTTCTATCCCCGCGCATATTGATTTTAATATCGCCTTGCAGATGTATAAAAATCTGCGTTCTAAGAATCCTGCATTGGCAAGTTGCACAAAGGAAAGTTTAATCGGGGCTATGTTGACCGCTTCCGAATTAGGGCTTATGCCTGTCAATCAGCAGGTATATTTCATACCCTATATGAACAATAAAAAGAACGCTATGGAATGCCAGTTACAGATAGGGTATCAGGGAATGGTTGACCTTTTTTACCGTTCAGAAAGGGCGGTATCAGTTGACGCAAAAGCGGTAAGGGAAAATGACAAGTTTGAATACGATGACGGGCTTGTCCCGAAATTGGAATATAAACCTTGCCTAAAAGGTATGCCCGGCGAAACGTATGGATATTATGCCATAGCAAAACTTAAAGATGAAGGTATTAAAATTGTCTATATGACAAAAGCCGAAGTATTAGAACACGCAAAAAAATTCTGTAAGGCAATAGACAAGAACGGAAACTTTAC
>MWCB01000026.1 GCA_002069815.1 Tenericutes bacterium ADurb.Bin239
GCACGCAAGGATGGCCTCGACGCCATCGCCAAGGCGAACGACCTCAAGGTCGAGACTGTTACCGAGCCGGTGACGCGCGACCAGACTCTCGACAACCGCGACCTTCTCGCCAAGGCCGTCTTTGACCTCATCGACTCCGGAGACGGCGAGCCCAAAGGCAAGGTCGGCATGGCCGGCGCCGAGGACGACCGCGAGGTTCGCATCTTCGAGATCGTCGACGTTCTTCACGGCACCGAGAAGGAGTTCCTAGAGAGCCGCGACTGGCTCACCTACGGCACCATCGACCGCAGCCAGCGGGCCCTCTACAACGAGTTCGCCCTCGCCGAGAACGTCATCCGCCGTGCAGGCGTCGAGAAGAAGGCCGAAATCGACGTGAAGCGGGAACAGCCCGTCGATGAGTGACCGTTCGCGGCCCTCGCCGCGGCTGTCCGCGGGCGCTTCGGCTTGACTTTCTGCGACGAGGCGGTATAGTAAGCTTTTGCAGTTCGGGCGATATGTTTCCCGACGCCCGGGCGAGACAAGTTAAGAGGGTAGGTAGCTCAGCTGGTAGAGCAACGGACTGAAAATCCGTGTGTCGCCGGTTCAATTCCGGCTTGGGCCACCATCACGGAAACGAAACGAACCAACCTTGGTTCGTTTTTTTCTTATTACATAAATAATAAATAGTTTTACAATGCGTTCAGTTTAGGTTAAAATTCAAAGTGATAGGAGAAATTATTATGAATAATACGAAGAGAAAACGTCGTCTTGGTTTTCGTAACTTTTTGCTGTTATGGCTCGTTGGGCTCGCGGGGCAATTGTGTTGGAACCTTGAGAACCAGTGGTTTAACACCTTTGTCTATGAAGAAATTGGGGCGTTCCCGCAAATTGTGAATGCCATGGTGGCCGTTTCCGCCATTGCCACAACTTTTGCCACCTTCTTTTTTGGGACACTAAGTGATCGTCACGGTAAACGTAAACCATTCATTAGTATTGGTTATATCATTTGGGGTATCTTTACTGTTACTTTTGGTTTAACTGGTCTCCTCACTAAACTTACTATGAATATTTGGACGCTCGCGACTGTTATTGTTGTCGCTGATACAATTATGTCGTTTTTTGGTTCAATGGGGAATGATGCAGGATTTAACGCGTGGACTGCGGATTTAATTGATGATAATAACAAAGGCGCGATTGGCACTGCGCTAGCTATTCAACCTGTCATTGGTACTATCATTGGCACCGTCATCGGTGGGATATTAATTGGACAATTCGGCTATATTGCTTTCTTCTCGATGATGGGTGGTTTTGTTAGTTTAGTTGGGGTTCTTTCGCTCTTTATCCTTCAAGATTCACCTAAATTAGAACCGAGTAAACGCGGTGGTTTTTGGAAACAATTTAGTGAATCATTTAATTTTAAATATTTCTTTAGTCAAAAAGAACTTGTGCTTGTCAATGTTCTTGGCGCTATTTATTTTATTGGCTTTAATGTGTATTTCGTGCATATTGGCAATCTCTTTATTTCTAACTATGGTTTTGCGGTTGGCGATGCTGGGTTAATCCAGGGGATTGGCTTAATTATCGCTATTTTGTTTACCATCCCTGGTAGTCGTTTAATTAATCGCGGAAAGAGCCCACTTGTCGTTTTAATGTCGATTGTAATGACAATTGTTGGTTTAATCTACTTAGGATTAATTGGTACAATCCATAATCCCGCGAATTTATTTAATGCCCAAAATTTACCATTATTACTAGGAGTCATTGTTGTCGGCGCTGGTTACATCTTAATTATGCAAGCGCTTGGCGTATGGAGCAAAGTGCTCTATCCCGTTGGGAGCAAAGGCCAATTTGAAGGTTTACGAATTATTTTCTTCGTGTTAATCCCAATGGTTTTAGGTTCAAGCATTAGTCAACCAATCATCCGCCATTTTGGAATTGAAACGATTGTTGATGTCGCAACCGATGGTACCCCCATTTTAGGTTATATCCCGACTGAAGCTCTCTTCTATTTCGCTTCTGCGATTATGGTTCTTGCTCTTGTTCCCCTCTTTTTCTTACGTAAAGAATATTACAAACGGATACGGAACGCGAGCATTAGTGACCAAGTAAAGGCCGCGAAAGCACAATTAGGAGTCGACGAACTCTATTACACTACGCCGACACCCGTCTTTGACAAACGGAAACGACATATTAATTTTGGCTACGCTACTGATATGTCGTTTGTGTTTGATAAAAACCTTGTGAAAAAGCCATTACGGCTTAAAGAATGGGATTTCTATCAAATTCAACATGGCCGTTATGTTGTTCAATTAACCATTGGTCATATTGCTTACGCCCAAAACATTGCTATAAACTTAATTGATTTAGAAGGTGAAGAAACATACTCCGCTAATGTTGTTAAACTCTTCAAGGGGGCGAAGAGTATGAATATGCCCCCTGATCCATCAGTGGATAATGAGATTCATTATACGGATAAAAAAGCTAAAGTTGATCTTCACTATGTTACAAAAGGTATAATCCGTCATCTCTATGGCTCAATGGTTAACGAACAAGGAGTTAAATTTGAAGTCGATGTCAAATTAGAACGCTTACAAAATCATGATGCCATGGTTATTAATACCCCCTTTGCAGAAACATTCTATCACTTCTACCTTAACTATAAAATTGGTAACTTAAAAGCAAGTGGCTCTTTCAAAATGGGCGACCTCTCCTTTAAGTTTGATCCCAAAAAAGACTTTGGCTTACTTGATTGGGGGCGTGGGGTATGGCCGTTCCACGAAGTATGGTATTGGGGTCAAGTTAATGACTATATGCCTGATGGGCGAATGATTAACTTAAATCTAGGTTATGGGTTTGGTAATTTAGAAGCCGCGAGTGAAAACATGCTTATTTTAGATGGTAAAGCTTATAAACTTGGTCGTCTCTATATCGCAAACGATGTTACGAAAGACTATATGGCCGACTGGGTTATTAAGTCAGATGACGGTAAGATTGATTTAGTGATGAAAACAATCTACGACCGCTATAGTAATAATGATTTCAAAGTAATCTTTATGAAGTGTCACCAAGTTTATGGTCGCTACTACGGTACCATCACTTTAGACGATGGCACAGTCGTTGAACTTACTGGCCAACAAGGCTTCTTTGAGCGTTCGCATAACAAGTGGTAATTAATTAATTTTACTTAAAAGAAAAGTCACATCAATGCCGGTGTGACTTTTTTATGACTTAAAAAGATGTAACTATGATTGCTTTAACAATTTCATAAATTATGAGTTTTATTAAATTATGACACTAACAACAATTGCTAGCGCTACAAAAATGAGTAAGGTGATAACCTTCACAATTTTAACTCTCTTACCGCGCCTTTTAATCACGGGATCATTAATAATCTCATTGTGAATTTCATCAACCCGTAAAGTTGTGGTAATTTCTAAAAAGGAAAGTTTGGGATAACCAGTATCAAATTTAAGATCAAATTCATCATTACCATCTAAATGAATAATAGCCCTATAAATTCCTTCGCTCTTTAGTTTCTTGTTGTGAATGTCAAAAATACCAAAAAGCGAAACTATAAAAAATAATAATTGCCACCATAACCAAAACTTACTTTGTAAACCCGAACGTCTTATCACCACAAGTTCAACTGTTTCCTTCTCGGTTTTATATTCGAAGACAAAATGGCCCATATTATTTCCTTTTGGTTTTAAAGGTTTACCATCAAAAAGAAAAATAACATTATGACAATGAGGATTAAGCGCTCTAATTTTTAAAACATTCACGCCCCTTGTCCTCCCGCCAGGAAGTAGATTAAGATGACAATATTAACAATAAATAAAAAGATTGAAGTCACAACCCGATAGCGTCTAACAGGTAACTTACTCGTATATAGTAAGACTATCGCCAAAATATTAAACACAACGGAAACAGCGCTAACAAGGGGAATAAAGGTTAAGGCTTTCGTAAGTACCTCTTGCGCTGCGGCATTATTTTGCAAAATAACCATTAAGTTTTCCCAATGTTTACCATGATTAGGATCAAGGATAAAAATCGTTCCAATGGTAATAAGCACAACCGCCAGTAAAAGCGTAAATCCAATTATAAAAAGAACAATGCTCGTAACAGCGATAAAAACTTTGGCGACTAACACTACAATAATCAAAATAGCGGTAAAAATCGCTAACCGCCATAAAATGATACCTAAATGATGGCGATTAATACGGCCATCATACTGTTTAATAAATGCAGCATCTTGATAATGGCAGGGCTTAGTTACTTCCGTCAAATGGTAAACTCCTTTACATTAATAATTATAAATCGAGGCAACTTTTTAGATAAAAAGTCTTATACTTTGGCGTATTCATCCACACCAGTGGGGTTAACAATTGAGAATCCAATGTTATTTAAGTGATCGGAAACCCGTTCAAGGTCCGATAAAAGAGTGGAATAAAACGGCGATAACTCAAAAATACATTCTTTGTTTTTAATCCGTTCATAATGATTACTAAAAAACAATGTCTTATAACTATCCGCTGTTTCTTCTAATTCATGTAATTCTTTTAATTGCTTTTGCTTTTTATATTCAAAAACGTCCCTTGCTAAATCAAACATTTTAAGAATTATGACATTAAGACTATTAATTTCCGCTTTAGCAAGATCCGAAAACGCTAAATCTTTTTCTTCTAACTCCTTGGCAATAAGATACATATTGATAGCGTGGTCGGCAACTCTTTCAATGTCATTAACAACGTGGAAATATGACCCGGCTTTTCGTTCTTGGGAAGGCTGAACCCGACTTGATAAATTAATAAGGAAAGCGGTGATTCTTTCATTAAGATGGTCAATTTGATTTTCAACTTCTAATAATGTTTTCTCTTCCTCAAAATTTTTCGTTAAAATCATATTAATACTTCGTTTATAGTTATCTAACGAAAGCATATACATATTAATGAGTTCTTGTTGAACTTGGGCAGTGGCAATATGCGGGAATTCAAGCATTTTATCTTCAATATACTTAACCACACCATCCATTTCATCTGTTTCTTTTTCTTTAATAATTTTGCTAAATAAATTAATTGAAGGTTTAAGAAGCGGCAACAATAACGGCATAAAAATAATGTTATAAATAACCGTAAATAAGGCGACCGCTAATTCGCCACTCGTGACCCCCGCTAAATTAAGCATAATATTAGTAATCGGCGTTCGTAGTATCGTTAAAATAAAACACATAACTACCGAAGTAAGAGCCCGCAGTGAAAAAGCAATCCACGCTGCTCTTTTACCATTAACGTGCCCCCCTATTGAAATAAGAAGCGTTGTTACGACGGTACCTAAAGTTGCCCCTAACACGATAAATAAACCAGCGGAAAGTTCAAGTGCTCCACTCCCAACCATCGCAATAACAATTGAAGTAACGGCACTACTAGAATCCAAGATTGCAGTTACAAGAATACCTATTATAAAAAGCAAGGGACCAAAGTTAATCGAACCAAATAAATGTTGACAAAAAGCAGTAATATGATCATTCTTAAATGAATCTTTCATTACTGCCATTCCAAAAAACAATAGTCCTAATCCTGCAAGAACTTCACCGATATTTTGCACAAATTCTTTATTAAAAAACATCATAACAACACCAATAACGGTAAATAGAAGGAAATATACAGAAATGCTTAATGATGAAAATGAAGCTATAACACCCGTAACAGTCGTGCCAATAAAAGCCCCTAGCATGATACAGAGACCTTGGTAGATTGTCATTGCTCCCGTATTAATAAAACCGACGACCATCGCATTAGTGGCGTCGCTTGATTGAATGGCCGCAGTAACAACAGTACCAATCCCCATATTTAGAAATGGTTTGTCTTGTGTTCTTCTAAAAAAACCTCTAACTCGTCGTCCAATTGTCTTCTTAAATCCCGATGTCATCATCCGCATTCCGATAAGCAAAACGGCGACACCGACTAGCAAGTATATTATTGCTTTTAATAAGTCTCTATCCATATTTATTAACCTTCCCTTAAAAATTATTGAATAAAAGAATTGCAATGTAAAGTAATATTAAATAATAGTAAGTACTTGTTAATCAATAGTGCTTATGTAATTGGCGATATTCTTTCGGAGTTCTTTGGGTCTTATCTTTAAATACTTTGGTAAAATGACTATGACTTGAAAACCCAAGATAAAGCGCGATGGCTGTAAATGTTTTATCACTATATCGCAGTAATCGTTTCGCTTCATCTATTTTTATTGTTGAAATGAAATCAGACAAATTAATACCCGTTTCTTTTTTAAAATTAGTGGATAAATTACTGCGACTCATAAATAGGGCATGCGCTATATCTTGAACTTTAATTGATTTAGAAAGATTTTGCTGGATATAATTTGAAACCTGTTTCGTTAATATAGATGGATGTTGACCAAACCTTAATTTTTCAACATTTTCAGCATAATCAAATACTAGTCGATAAAAAAGATCATTAATACTTGCAATATCATTCATTAATTCACATTTTTGAATATAAGCATCACTAAGAGCAAGGGCGATAGTCACATCCATACCACCACGAATAGCAGCGCGAGATACTAGTGTTGTAGTTACCACAAAGATATTTTTAGTGTGGCGTAACTGTTCTTGGGCAATTTGTCCTTCAGCGACAGCAGGAATATGCGCCATAAACTTCTCAAGCGCCGCGACATCGCCGCGCATCACCATATCGAGAAGCCGATTTTCAATATCTAATGCACCGTAGGGGGCATTTCTTTTTTCATCAATTTTTCTTACGCGCTCTTTTTCAAATTCGTCTTTCAAGCTGATTTGTTCGCGCTCATGAACATTAATGGTTGTTAATGTTCGCTTGGTGCCGCTAACAGCGTAATTTACTAAACATAACATTTGAAGTAAGGCCATCAAGGATAACGAAGGTAACAATTCCATTTGTGAGACAAATTCATCAGTTTCCGCGGCTTTTAATGATAATGAAAACGCAAGAGCCCGCAGTTCTTGCTTAGCAATTGGTACTTGCCTAGTGGGTCCAATAACAATTTTAATATTGTGATAATTAATAATTCCGTAATATAAAGTATTCGATGTTTCTAAATAACAAATATCTTCATGTAAATTAAATGCTTCGTGCTTATTTAATATAAACGGATCCTTGTATAAACGAATTGTCGAATAGTAAAATACTTGGTCCTCATCAAGAAATAAACGAACTGGGAGCCCTGATACATTACCTAAATTTGTAATAATATATTTTAAGTCATCAAGTAAAGTCATCTTAAAACAATTATAATAAAATTAAAACAAATATATAAGCATTATTCTTTTTCATAACGTATTCTATACTTGTAAAATAATATTTTTGAGGTGTAATTATGAAAAATAACAATCAACTAATTACAAGGATGCTTTCCTTACTAACCCTTGAAGAAAAAATAGCGCTTGTTGCTGGCACTAATTTTATGTACACAAACGCTGTTAAACGCTTAAAAATTCCATCAATTAGGATGAGTGATGGACCGCATGGTTTACGTGTTCAAGGGGAAGTGAACAAAAACGGTGTTTCTAAATCTGAACCCGCAACAAGTTTTCCGACCGCTTCATGTAGCGCTAATTCATGGAACACGGTACTCTTAGAAAAAATGGGAAGGGCGATGGGTAAAGAAGCCTCTCACTATAACATTGATGTTATCCTTGGCCCTGGCGTAAATATTAAACGTAATCCTCTATGCGGTCGTAACTTTGAATATTTTAGTGAGGACCCCTTTTTAACAGGACGTCTCGGGGCAAGTGAAGTTACTGGTATTCAAAAGGAAGGTATTGGTGTTGCTGTTAAACACTTTGCCGCAAATAATTCTGAAAATTATCGTTTTATGGGGGATTCAATTGTTGATGAAAGAGCCCTTCGTGAAATATATTTCCGCCACTTTGAACATATTGTTAAAACGACAAAGCCACAAAGTGTCATGTGTGCTTATAATAAAATTAATGGCGAATATTGTTGTGAAAACAATTGGCTTCTTAATGATGTGCTCCGTAAAGAGTGGGGTTTTGAAGGTTTAGTCATGAGTGACTGGGGTGCAACTCATGACCGCGTTAAAGGAATTAAATCAGGGTTAGACTTAGAAATGCCAGGCGGTACCACTATTTGTCGAAAATGGCTCTACGATGCTATTAATGATCATTCACTAAATATGGAAGAACTTGATAAAGCTGTTTACAATGTCTTAAATCTTGTTTTTAAGCATCAAGATAAAGAAAGATTAATGGAAATTCCGTGGGATGAACATCATCAATTAGCGAAAGAAATTGCACTTGAAGGCGCTGTCCTTCTTAAAAATAACGGCGCCCTTCCGCTCCAAAAAGATGAAAGGATTTTAGTCATCGGTGAATTATTTGAAAAGATGCGCTATCAAGGGGCTGGTTCCTCACTAATTAACCCGTATATGCGCACTACCGCAAAAGAAGTTTTTGACAATGAAAATATAAATTATGAATATGTTAAAGGTTATCAAGAAAATAAAATAGAGCCTGATCAAAAATTAATAGATGCCGCTATTGATGTTGCGAAAAAATATCATAAAGTCATACTCTTTTTAGGTTTAACCGATTATATTGAAAGTGAAGGGATTGATCGTAATAATTTAAGTTTACCTGCTAATCAACTAGCGCTCATTGATGCTTTTATTAAATTAGAAAAAGAAATTGTTGTTGTTCTTTTTGGTGGTTCAGTTATTGAACTTCCATTCTTTGATAATGTAAGCGCCATTTTAAACATGTTCCTGCCTGGACAAAATGGCGGGGAAGCAACTTATGAATTATTATATGGGATAGCTAACCCCAGCGGAAAACTTGCCGAAACATGGCCGTATAAATATAGTGATGTGCCATTTTATGAAGAATACTCCAAAAACGAAAATGAAGTGTATAAGGAATCAATTTATGTTGGCTATCGTTATTATTTGACTGCTGATAAAGAAGTTAGATTCCCCTTCGGATACGGACTTTCTTACACAACTTATAAATATAGCGCTTTGAACGTAACTACGGAAGATAATTTTCTAAATGTATCACTCGTTGTCACTAATACTGGAACGATTAAAGGTAAAGAGATTATCCAAGTATACGTCGCACCGCCCAAAGGTAATACACATAAACCCACTCGCGAATTAAAAGGCTTTATCAAGATAAGTCTTGAACCTAAAGAAAGTAAAGAAGTTTCTATAAAAATCGCGATTGATAATCTCACATTTTGGGCGCCTAAAGAAGGTCGTTTTGTTCTTGAAAAAGGAGAATACACTGTTGAAATAGGTGAAAACTGCCGTGATATTGTGCTAAAAGAAACTATTGCGCTCGGAGACAAGATAGTGCAAGCCCAATATTCTAACAATATAGAAAAATTATATAATAAACTTAATCCTCAAAAAATTTCTAATCCACTTTTTGAAGAAATGGCGGGATTAAAAATACCAGCATTACCACCAAGTAAACCAATTACTTTAGAATCACGCTTTACAAATTTAAGCAAGACATTCTTAGGTCGTATTTTCTATCGCGCAGTATTAAATGTCGCACGTAAAGAAATGAAAGAAGCTAAAAAAATGATTGATAGTCCTGAGAAAGAAAACCGAATTAAGGGCGCCTTTTTCTTAAAACAAATTCTCGAAAGCAATTCATTAATCTCATTAAGCATGAGTAGTTCAAATCATATGCCCTACAACTTTGCATGTGGTTTCCGTGATATTTCTAACGGCAAAGTTTTTAAAGGTATTAAACAATTTATGACTAAAATTAAAGCACCTGATTTACCAAGTAACAAGGAGGAAGAATAAGGATGAGTAGAACAAAAAAGCGTCTAATTGATGCTCCGATTTTCGATAGTAAAATTAAATCAGGTAATGTTACCGCTAAGGAAAAGTGGTTTGGATATTTACTTGGACCAGCAGGAGCAATGCTCTTAAATGCCATTCTTGCCACTTATTTAAACATCTACTACACTGACGTATTAAAGTTAGGGGGATTATTTCTTGTTATTTTCCCAATATTTTCTAAGATTTTTGATGCGATCACTAATGTTATCATGGGTTACATAATTGATCGAACTAAAACTAAACAAGGGAAAGCAAGACCGTGGCTATTAGTTTCAGCACCGTTTTTAGCAATTACAGGGCTTATGCTCTTTATTATTCCCAATGCTAGTGAAACATTTAGATTAATATGGATTGTGGTATCCTATAACCTCTTCTATTCATTTGCGTTCACAATTTATAATATGTCACATAGCTTAATGGTTCCTCTTTCTACTAGAAATACATTACAACGCGGTGAGCTTTCGGTCTTTAATCAAATCGCTACTATTATGATTACTGGTATTATTGTTGCCCTTATTTTCCCAATGGCAATCATGCCTATTCTCGGAGTTGATGCTTCAAAATGGATTTTAGTAATGGCCCTTGTCTCAGCGATTGCCCTGCCGCTTACTCTGGTTGAATACTACTTCACACGTGAAAGAGTAACCGAGGAACAGCCTATTGATGCCGGTGAAAAAATTCCATTTAAACTACAATTAAAAACAGTTTTAACTGACAAATATATGATTGTTTTATATTTATACTTCTTAATTGGTACTTTTGCCGCTGGTATTAAAAATATCGGGTTAGTCTACTATTGTAACTATGTCTTAGGTACATACAACGATGGTATTACTCAAATGCTTGTTTCTGTTATCGGCGGGTTACCAATGGGAATTGGTATTTTTGCCGTTTGGCCATTAGCGAAGAAATTTGGAAAACGGAACGTAACGTTAGTCGGTTTCCTTCTAATTGCTTTAGGCAGCGCAATTTGCTGGATGTTCCCTACTAATTTAGTCATTGTCTTGATTGGTCAATTTATTAAAAATATGGGTGGACTTCCAACAGCGTACGTATTTATGGCCCTCTTTGCGGATTCACTTGATCACTTAGAATGGAAGAGTGGTTTTCGTAGTGATGGCTTTTCAATGTCAGTTTATAGTGTTATTGCAACTGGTATTATTGGAATTGCCACAGGAGTATTTAATGCCCTTCTAACTGGGACTGGTTATATTGCGCCAGTTACTAAGGAACAATATCTTGCTAATCCTGATGCATACGTAGGACTTACTACTCAATTAGGAGCAGATAAAATAGCGGAATTAGATGCGACTGGTTCGGTGGCGTTTATTCAATATGCGGGAGTTAACAACTTCATTGCTTTTGCCTTTGTTGGACTTGAGGTATTTACTGGTTTAATATTAGCGGGACTGCTTGTCTTCCTTACGGTTGAAAAAACAATTGGACGTAAACAAGCTAAAATTCGGGAACGACAAAAAGAAGCAGCACTTGCGCGTGGCGAGAAATGGATTGAACCTGAAACCCGTGTACTTATGGAAGAACAAAACTTTATCACTGAAGCGCGTGAAATCTTTATTAGTGAACTTAAAGTGAAATGTGAAAAGAATCTAAAACTCGATTTTGAAACTGAACTTAAAAAATATGATGATAAAACCGAAAAAGCAAATCTGAAACGAGAACAAAATCGTAAGAAAAAAGAAGAAAAAGATGCAGAAAAGCGAGTTAAAGCAGAAGCAAGACTTGCAAGTAAATTAAGTAAATTATCATCTAGTCAACTAGCCGCAAGAGAAAAACGTTTAGCGCGAAAAGCTGAACGCGACCAAGCACTTTGGCTTAAAGAAAAAGCCAAGGGTGAAGCTTATTACGAACAAATGCAAATTGCACTGAGTAAATAATAGGAATATTGTTATGAAGGAATTTACTGCCAACAATAGTGTTTGGACAATTAGAAACTGTAAAGAATTTAAATCCTTTAAAAAGTACATTATTTAATAGAAGAAAAGGTTAAATTGACAAGATAAAAAACTGAAAGAATCATTTTTTGCAAAAAATGGTTTTTTTAGT
>MWCB01000027.1 GCA_002069815.1 Tenericutes bacterium ADurb.Bin239
TTCTTCGTAAGGAACGATGTTTTCTGATGTTGCTCCACAATATTCACAATAATCAGGGTTATCAATAATCATCCCACATAATAAACATAAATATTTCTTTTCTGTTTGTAAAACCATATTTATATCCCTTTTCCTTCCATTTTCATTATACATAATAATCACTAGATGTAAACATAGTAACGCTTCATTTAGCAACTATTTCGTGATATTTACAATTGCATTAAAATTTAATATTTTATTACAAAAATGTAAATTATATGCATTCTATAGTCTCATCGCTCGGTAACCTGCGCGGCTTATCGCACTTATAACTTTGTCATCATCAACCATTTTGCCAAAATGGACCACGACTGTGTTTTTCGCGAAGTTTATTTCATAACTTATATGGGGAATACGATAGAGCGCGCGTTCAATTTTCCGCACTGATCGTTCGTTTTTCATCCCTTCAACGATATAAGTTCGCGTCATAATCTCCCTAACTGATCGCCCGATATTTTTCTTCGCGGCGTTCGGCAATAAATTGATTGCGATACAGTTCAAAATAGTGACCACGATTATTTAAAAGTTCAGTGTGTGTTCCTTGTTCGATAATCTTCCCGTTTTTTAACACCACGATTAAATCACTATTCACGATTGTACTTAAGCGATGCGCTACGACAAAACTAGTCCGTCCTTTAAGTAATTCATCCGTGGCTTTTTGAATCTTTGCTTCCGCTTCACTATCAATGGAACTTGTCGCTTCATCTAAAATTAAGATGCGGGGGTCGGCAATGATAGCACGGGCAAAAGAGATGAGTTGCTTTTGACCAACCGACAGTAAGTTACCAGCTTCCCCAACATGGGTGTCATATCCCTTTTCTAAAGTATTAACATATTCATCTAATCCCACCGCTTTGCTAGCCGCGATAATTTCTTCATCAGTCGCGTTTAATTTACCGTAGCGAATATTTTCCTTAATTGTTGTAGAAAAGAGCTCAGGCATTTGTAAAACATAACCTAAGCGACTATGGAGCCAAGCAAGACTCCGTTTCCGGTAATCAACCCCGTCAATTAAAATTTCACCAGCGCGCGGTTCGTAGAACCTAGCAAAAAGGTTAACAATCGTCGTTTTCCCGCTGCCAGTATGACCAACTAAAGCGATGGTTTGACCAGCCTTAACCTTTAGGTTAAAGTTATCTAAAATAATCTCCTTAGGATTGTAATAGAACGTGACATCTTTAAATTCCACATCCCCTTTAATTTCTTCCCAGTTTTCTCGTTTTTTATCAAAGAGATCACCATAAACATCTTTTACTTCATCCGTATCATCAACCGCTGGTTTTTCATTAACGAGTTGTAAAACCCGTTCAGCACTCGCTTGGGCAACTTGCAGCTCATTAATAAAGTTAGTTAAGTTAAGAATTGGTTCGAAGGTATTCATTGCCGCTCTTATAAACATAAAGAGAATGGGCATGGTTACTAAACCTTGCAAAGCAAAATAACCGCCTAAAGCAATAACAAAAGCGACAACGGTGTACGAACCCGCAAGTAGCATACTTGAGAAGGTAGCGCCATAAAGCACGGCCTTAATTGTTACTTGTTGCATCGTCCTAGCTTCTTTTTCAAACTCGCTACTTAATTCTTCTTCAATCGCTAAACTCTTTGTTGTCTTAGCGCCTAAAAACGATTCGTTAAATAAACCAGTTAAAAGACTATTGTGAAACCGTGATTTACGATTTAAAATTAAGACTTTCTTACGGAACAAAATAGCAATAATGAGTAAGATTGGTAAGAATGACACAAAGATTAAAGCAAGACGCCATTCACTAATAAAGAGAACAACAATCGTAAAAATCATAAAGAAGCCTGACCACGTTAAATCTAAGATTCCCCACGACACAATCCGCGCTAAACGGTTCGTATCACTTGTCATCCGGGCCATAATCCAGCCCTGTTTTGTCGTGTCATAGTAACTAAAAGGCAATTTTTGTAAGTTTTTGAAAGACTCTTTCCGTAAGGTATATCTAACCTTCGTTTCTAACTTCGAACCAAAGTAAATAAAGCCAAAAACACTAACAACAAAAACCGTAATTTGAATCAAACTTAAAACGATAAAGGGCACTAAGGCACTTTCGTTGTATGTTTCGATTAAATTACTAATTGCATAGCCATTAAGCGGAATTGTCAGCGCTTCACTAAGGGAGAGAAACACAGCGAAAATAATGAGTAACACTAATTCTTTTTTACTCTTTAACATAATCTTTAGTATTTGTTTCCAAACACTGAAAGTTACTTTTTTCACCGCATGCTCTTCACTAAATTGTTCTAAATCCATATCCTATGCACACTCCTTAGCGACAAGTTCGAGAAACTCGGCTTCTAAGTCGCCTTGAATATCCCATAATACTTGATATAAGCCACCCGCCTTTGCTAACTTCTTGTGGGTCCCAACATCTTCAATTGTTTTATTGTTCAGCACAATAATTTGATCAGCTTCTTTAGCGGTAGTAATTCGGTGGGTAATAATAATTGTAGTCGCCGTCTCTTCTTTTTGTTTAAGAGCTTGCCGGATTAGGGTATCAGTCCGACTATCAACCGCACTAAGTGCATCATCAAAAATTAAAATCGGTTTATCACTGACTAGAACACGGGCAATCGCTACTCTTTGCTTTTGTCCGCCCGAAAGAGTTGTGCCCCTTTCCCCTACCATCGTGTCATAACCTTTTTCAAAGTCGCGAATATCATGAGCAATCGTCGCAATTTCACTAGCGTTAACAATGCGGCTCATTGGAGCCGTACGCGAAGTAATATTAATATTATCGCGAATCGATCGTGAATAAAGGAATGGGTTTTGTAAAACGGTTCCCATATTCTTACGCAAATGATGTTTTTCAATATCACGCAGTTCAATCCCATCGATCAATATTGATCCTTCGTATTCATACATCCGCATTAATAAGTTTATAATCGTTGTTTTACCACTACCAGTCCGTCCCACAATCGCCACTGTTTGCCCTTTTTCAATTGTGAAGTTAACATCTTCTAAGATGTAATCATTATCACCAGGAAACTTAAAATATACATTCTTAAATTCAATTTTCCCTTGGATATTTGGTAATAAGTCGCCATTAATTTCAAATTCACTTTTTTCATCTAAAATGACGCGGAGACGACTATACGCTACGTTAGCGTATGAAGCATCATTAATTAAACGGCCTAAACCACGAATTGGCCAAATAAGTAATCCAACTAGCATCAGGGCCGCCCCCGCGTCCCCCGCATCCATTTTGCCTGTACGCGCTAAATAAACACTAATCAGCGTAACTACTAAATACTGCGCAAGAGCTAAAAAGTCCGTAATTGACCAATATAATCCCACTACTTTATTTGTTTTGATAACGGCTTCTTTATGGGCTCTATTTTTAACTTCTAATTTTTCGGTCTCGAATTTTTCATTAGCGAACGCCTTCACTACTTTAGCGTTATGGACGTTCTCTTGAATGACTGTTAAAATCTCCGCTTCTTTTTCTTCAATATCATGATATTTCTTCCAAATATTTTTAAAGTAGAAATATGAAGAAATAGCGTAAATAGGAATAACCGCTAACGAAATATACATCAATAACGGACTTAAGAAATACATTTGATAAGCCCCACTACAAACGGTGAATAATAATCCTATCGCATCCATAACCCGCATCACGACAAAGTTTGTGGTCATTTCGACGTCCGTCGTTACTCTTTGAATTAAGTCCCCTGTGTCACTATTATTATGATAATGATAACTAAGCGATTGAACATGATCGAAAAGTTTAACCCGTAACTCAAGCGCAATTTTTTCTTGGACCTTTCCTTTTATGGTTCGCTCAACAATCATTAAACTAAAGCGGAATAATTGGTATGCAAGTAAAGTAATAGCGACATAAAGTGAAACTTGAAAGACATTTTGGCCTTTTGCAAAAATAGCAATCACAAAGGGTGGTAAATTCACTCCTTCCACTACTCCTGCATTTTGTAAATACTTCAAGATATACTGGGTAAATAAAGGAACAAAGGAATAGGAAACACGGTGAAAGATGACTAAAAGTAAAATTAAAAGCATCCCGAATAAATTACCTTTCAGTAATCGCAAGATTGATTGTCGTTTTCTTTTTTTAGCATTCATAATGTCTTTTTATCGCAATGTCCTTACAGTTAATAATTGTACGATATTATGTAACAAAAGTCTTGTCTTTAACAAAGTTAAAAACACTAATACATCCATATTCAAACAATTTTCATATATTTTTCAATATTAAAGTGCTTTCATAAATATTTATTTTTATGAAAACTATTCTACGTCCATTCAAATTGACCGGTGTATAACTGATAATAAACTTTTTGTTCAAGGATTAAATCTTCGTGACTCCCGCGCTCAATAATTGACCCTTTTTCTAATACTAGAATAGCTTTAGCGTTCCGAATAGTACTTAACCGATGAGCGATAACAAACACCGTTTTATCTTCCATTAATTCATCCATCGCCTTTTCAATAAGCCGTTCACTTCGCGTATCAATTGAACTTGTCGCTTCATCTAATATTAAAACGGGTGGTTGGAGAATGGCCGCTCTGGCGATAGCGATGAGTTGGCGTTGGCCGCTTGAAAGATTAGCGCCGTTATCATAGAGTAAAGTATCATAGCCTTGTGGTAACTTCACGATAAAGTCGTGAGCGTGCGCTATTTTTGCCGCCCTTTCAACTTCAACGATGGTCGCATCAGGACTAGGATAAGCGATATTTTCATAGATTGTGCCAGTGAAAAGGTGGGTATCTTGAATAACAACACTGACCGATCTTCGCAAATCATCTTTTTTAATATCCCGAATATCAATACCATCATAAGTGATCGTTCCGCTATTAATTTCATAAAATCGGGTAATTAGATTAATAATTGTTGTTTTACCCGCTCCTGTTGACCCAACAAGCGCGACTTTATCACCTTTTTCAGCGTATAAACTAATATCGTTTAAGACGCGTTCATCTTTTTTATAACCAAACGTAACATTATTAAATTCAACTCGACCTGTAAAAATTTTATAAGTGACGCCACCGTCATTCTTTGGTATTTTCCACGCTAATGAATGCGTGGGGTGTTCGGTTTCTTTAATCGCGCCATCAATTTCAACAGCACTAACAAGCCGCACTTTCCCTTCATCAACTTCTGGTTCTAAATCAAGGAAAGTAAAGATACGTTCGGCCCCTGAGAGTCCATTGTAGAGAGCATTTAATTGGGTCATAAAATTATTGAATGGGTTTGAGCTTTGGCGAACATAAATTAAGTATGACCCAAGGGCCCCTACCGTAAGCCATCCTTTTAACACAAAGAGCGCACCAGCAATTGAACTAATAGCGTAGTTAAAGTAAGAAAGACTAACAATCATCGGTGTTTTGCGTAGCACTAGGGTGTGGGCATACGTCCCACTTTTTGTCAGCGCATCATTGCGGCGATTAAATTCCGCCATATCTTCATTTTGATGGCTAAACATCGCTGATACTTTAAGCCCTAACATCATTTCTTCAACATAACTATTTAAACTGGCGGTTTGATGTTGAACACTACCAAAAGCTTTGCGCATATTAGCGCTATTACGTAACACCATAAAAAACATCACGACGATAAAGAAAACAACAATAAGTGATAAGAAAGGATCAATTAAGAATAAAAAGACAATGGTGCCAATCCCTGTAACCATTGAATAAATAATGGTAGTAAACCCTGTATTAAGCGCTTGATTCAAAGTATCAACATCATTAGTAAAATAGTTCATAATTTCACCGCGCGGCGTCCCATCAAAATAAGAAAGCGGTAACTTTTGACTATGGGTAAATAATTCATTCCGAATTTGGGCAATAACCGTTTGCGAGTACTTAACCATCAACGGATTATAAATAAGCGCACTGATTGCCCCTGTTCCAAAAAGAAACGCTAATTTAATAAGAGCTTTTTGTAAACCTTGTAAATCAAAATTAATAATGTATTGGTCAATGATTTCGCGCATTAAGTAAATCCCATAAACATTAGTAAAACCACTCCAAATCGTTAGTAAAACGATAATGATAAGCGGAAGGGGACGGGCAATTAAATAACGAAAGAGCCGGCGCATTGTTTTCTTTAAGTGTTTGGGCTTGCGGGCGGTTTTCATGCCTTAGCTCCTTTTAGTTGAGTTATATAAATATCTTTATAAATCTCATCATTTTCCACTAATGCATCATGTTTTCCAGCGCCATGGATTTTTCCTTCATGCATTACTAAAATATGATCAGCATCTTTAATTGCACTAACGCGTTGAGAGACAATAATTAAAGTTAATTCAGGATAGAGTTTGCGTAATTTAGCGCGAATCTTGCTTTCGTTAATCGTGTCAATCGCCGACAGCGAATCATCAAGCACTAATATTTTGGGACGTTTTAAAAGCGCTCTAGCGAGTCCAATTCTTTGTTTTTGGCCGCCCGAAAGTTGGGAACCAGCTTGCCCGACTTCACTATTTAAACCATGCCCTAATTTTGCGACTATTTCATCACTCATGCTAGCGTCAAGGGCGCGTTTAATTTCCTCATCACTTGCCTCGCTATTACCCCACATTAAGTTGTCTTTAATCGAGCCACTAAAAAGCATGTTACTTTGGAAGACAATATTAATTGCCTCTAAAAGCGTTTCTTCACGATATTCTTTAACATTGTGGTCACCAATTCGTATTTCACCTTCCGTAACATCATATAACCTTGCCAAAAGATGGATGAGCGTTGATTTACCGCTCCCTGTTTGACCAATAATGCCAAGAGTTTCCCCTGACTTAACGGTGAAATTAATATCTTTAATAGCATAATTACCTTCACTTGTACCTGGATATTTAAAACTAACATCTTTTACGATTAAAGTTGGCTTTTCTTTAATTTCCAAGTCATTAACTAAATATTCTAAAGTTGCACTACTATTAAGTACTTCCCCAATCCGTTTATTTGATGCACTAGTGCGCGAAAACATAATTAAGATTTGCGCTAACATGAGCATCGCGTTTAGTAATTGGAGAACAAAGGTCAATAACCCCGTAATTTCCCCAATCTTAGCGGCACCTGTATTTATTAAATTACCACCAACATAGAGTAAACCAATAATCGTTGAATAAAGCCCTAGTTGCATAATGGGACCGTTTAATGATACCGTCATAAACGCATGACTAGCGACTTTGCGATACATTTTATTAACGGCCTTAAACTTATCTTTTTCGTGCTCTTCCGTGACATAAGCTTTAACCACACGAATTGCTTGGAAATTTTCTTGTAAACTGCGATTTAATTCGTCAAAATGGCGTTGCATCCGTTCATAAAGAGGACGAACACGAAAGACAATGGTAAGCATGGCAATGGCGATAAGGGGAAGGGTAAAGGCAAACACAATCGCGACTTTAGAGTTCATATTAAAGCTGAGCATTAAGACAATGGTAATCATAAATGGAGCGCGGAAAATACCGCGCATCCCAATAATAATGGCATTTTGAATCGTGTAAGTATCATTGGTGAGACGGGTAATAAGCGAAGACACCGCAAACTTATCGCGGGCCTCTTGATCAAGTGATTGTAATTTCGCAAATTGAGCGCGCCTTAATTCCGCCCCAAACCCTTGACCCGTGCGCGCCACAAACCGAACCCCAAAAATACCAACAAAAAAAGCAAGGAAGGCCGAACCAATCATCAAGGCACCCCATTTATAAATATAAGGTAAATCGTTATTAGCGATGCCAATATCGACAACACGACTTGCCATAAACGGAACCATAGTTTCTAATGTCGTTTCAAGGAGTATAAAAAAGATGGCAAGCAGCGCTTCTTTCCACACTTTTTTAAAATATCTAAATAGTCCGCGTTTCATAGGTTTATTATGCCAGTAAACGGGCTATTATTCTATATATAAACTATTATTTTTGAGTCTTCAATGACTCAAGGGTAACTAATCGCCCTTTTTTAAGCTTCAGTCTACCACCAAACCAAAAGTATTTTTCTTTTTTTAAATAAGCGATAAGATTTTTCGCATTTTTATAACCAAGGGCAAAATATTTAGCCGTTTTTTCGGGACTAAAATCAAGTGATACTTTAGGGAATGGTCCCAATTCTTTAAGTGGTGTAAAGTCAATGTGTAATCGACCTGGTAAGGGCCGTGATGGTATGAGTTTAGGATGAAGGCCCACTGAAATGATAATATTCGCGTTTGCGATTAAGGCGGGAGTAAACGGGAAATTATCGACTAATCCGCCGTCAACATAACGGACGCCATCAATTTCTTTTTCCCCAAAAACAAGGGGAATAGCGGCACTCGCTAACACGGCTTTCAAGGGGTCGTCACTTTCATTAAGAAAAACGACTTCTTTCTCGTAATTTTTCATATTTAATTTAGCGAAAATCCCTTTAGTGGGCACTTTTGCTAAGGTCACAAACCCTTCAATTTTCGTTTGGCGATAAGCTTTTTCATTCATAAAAGGGGTAATTTTTTCTAAGATGCCTTTAATATTATATAATCCACTTACATTGCGGGTTTCTTTGTATTTGTTTTTGCCATAAATAGCGTCATTATTAAACTCTTTCCATACCTTGATTATCTCTTCAATACTTAAATCATGCATTAAGAAAAAGGAGTTTATCGCTCCGATTGATGTGCCACTGGTGACCCGTACTCTTTTTAATATTTTAGCTTCGTCGAGAGCTTTTAAGACGCCAATTTGATATGCCCCTTTCGCACCGCCGCCCCCTAATACTAAACCAATCTTTTTCTTCATTTACTTAAATCTTTCGAATTAACCCCGCTGCTAAAAGTTCATCAGCATTTTGAACTGGCGGAAGGTCATCTTTATTTGGTTTATATTTAGGATCTTTTTCCAGGGCAAGATGGTCCATTAAGATTGCAACAGCTTGCAAGGCTCGCTTGACGCCAGTGTTACCACTAATCCGCAATAAACTAGGGGTGAGTTCATGTTCTTTATAATGACTAACATCATCAATTTTAATGTTAACTTCGCTTAGTTCTTCCGGTTTTAAGCCCACATACATCCGTAAAACATTACCAATTAATTTAAATTTAATAATTGATTTGCCACTTAATGTAAAACGTTCTTCACGCCAAGAAATGGTATTATTTACACCCGCATACGATAAAATTGCTTGCTTAATAATTAAATAACGTTGTCTACTCGCCGCAGGCGCTAGACTAACTTGGGCGGTATAAGAGTAACTATACTTAATAGCCGCAAATTGATTATCACCTTCTTTTGGTTGCGCTTTTTTCTTAACTACTTTGGGTTTTCGCGCTTCTTTAACCTCAGGTTCCGCGATTACTGCCACTGGCGTTTCTTTCAGAGAAGTCTCCACTATTTTAAGCGCTCTTTCTTCGGGGCGCATTTTTTCTTTAGTCGGTTCTTTCTTCGCTACAATGATGTAAGCAATAACTGCTAAAAGTAAAAAGGCAAAAAACAAGATGATTGTTAAGACGTCGTTATCTAATAATTTTGCTAATATTTTCATTGTTAATTCCTTCTTCCATGGAGCAGTAATTTATATAGTAATTGTACTTATTTAGAGCGCTTTTGGCAATGCTTACAAGGTTTTACTCCACAATTGTTGCAGCAAGATCGTTGATTTCATCTTCCCGTAAACCGATGTGCGATAAGTAAGCTCGACTACCACCATACTTTGTATATAAGTGATCTAGTGTTCGTTCCATATATTCAGGTTCACTTAAAATGAAACGACGCCATTCGGGGCGGATAAACTTGTAGCCAGGACGAGCACTGTTGTTAGGATACGACTCACTATAATTTTCAACAATTGTAGCATGCGAAACGCCCACGAGGTCTAAAAGCAGCATCGTAACAATACCAGTTCGATCTTTCCCTGCCGTACAGTGAAAATAAATACCTTCTTGCGGATGTTTGAGAAATATTTTAAATATCTCCAATAATTTATCTTGCGAATCATCAAGTAAATCAATATATAGACCTGTCATATCTTCATAACCATGCTCGCGCATTTGCCAAAATTCACCCATCATATCAACATGGTAATATTTAGTATCTAAATAACCTCGTAATGGGCTTGGATTTTTATCAATTTCATTAGTGTAACGAAGATCAACAATAACACGAACCCCTAAATTGTAAAAGAATTTCTTTTCTTTATCACTCATCGTTCCTTTCGCGGTACCGCGGATATATTTATAACGCCGTGTCTTCGTCCCAAACTTAGTGGTAATTTGACCAAGATCACGCACATTGTACAAATTTTCTAACATAAACAAATTATTTTTCTCTTTGACCATCGTGACCTCCTATCGTGATTATCATATCATAAAAAAGCATTATCCTTGTCACTTAAGAAATAAGGGTAGTAAACAAGTTTACTATGTTTGGACAAAACATATTTTCTAGCCGTAGTTTATTTTAAATTTGGCATAAGGGGGAAGTTTAGAAACTTTTTAGCAATCCCACTTTTATTTTTCCACAACGTATGGTAATAGTGCTTTGGCAATAACGGCGTAGCCCTTACCCGAAATATGTAATCCTTCAACAGTATAAAGACGGTTAAGTCGTCCTTTTTTATCGGCTAGAAGTGTATAAAAGTCCAAATATTTAATATGCTTTTCTTCACATAACTTCTTTAATAATTCATTTGTTTGAAGCAGTTTCTTATTAGTCCGAGCCCCAACGATAAGCGGTGATAACCATTTCTTAATATAGGAAACGGGAAAGAGTGAAATACATATAATTTCAATATTAGGAACATTCTCTTCTAGATGGTTAATAATCTTACTGATGTTGCTCACTACTTTGTGCGGACGAATAAGTTTAGCTAAATCGTTAGTGCCAATTTGGAGAAAAAGTTTACTCGGTTGAAGTTCAATGACATTATCAAGTCGCTTCAGTAAATCCTTAGTGGTATCGCCAGCAATACCGCGATTATAAATTTTCACTCCGGGAAAGAAATCTTGAATAGGGAAAAAGTCAATTAGACTGTCGCCTAAAAAGACAATCTTGCCTGGTTTAGAAATTTCATTCACTTCTTCAAAGATTTCTAAGCGATTAATTTTATTAGTGTGCACGACGAATAAATAAATAGCCGCGACAATCACGAGTGCGCCTAAGACACTGACTAAGACAATTTCTAGTGGAGTCATAATAAAGTATCCTCTCAATTAGACTTACAAATATTTTAACAAAATAATAGAAAAACGCTCAGCTAATGAGCGATTTTATAACTAATTGAATTATTAGGTTCTGTTAAATATATCTTAGTTATCAATATTACTAGGAGGAGAATTAATCAATAACTTGAGTAACCGCAAATGGATTAGCAATAGCATCTTTTACTACGGTGTCAAGCACAGCCTTTTCTTCACTTGTAATAATTAGATTATCTTCTTCCCCTAAATAAGTAAATTGGTCGGGCTCGTATCCCGATATTTTAGTTAATAAACCAAGGGCCACAGCGTATCGGCCAATTTGTAAATCTAAATGACGACCATCGCGTGTAAAATCACTAGCGGTTACGAGTGATGAACCTCTTGCGTTTTGAATAATTGTTCCACTTGGAATAATAAAATCAACCGTGCTAGTGTTTGTAATAAGATTGTTTGTAACTTCGGCGATTGCTTCATACATCGCTATTTGGCTATTATTAAAAAGTTCATAATACGTTTTAACTATTAATAAATCAAGTTAAATGATAAGAGCATAGTAAAAAATATTCTAAACATAGAATTATTTTAAA
>MWCB01000028.1 GCA_002069815.1 Tenericutes bacterium ADurb.Bin239
GTAGCCTAGAAAGGAGAGAAGTTATTCAGTCATCAAACTAGGCTTAACTGAATAATACGTATCCCAGATGAAAATAGTTAGTGGAAATGCCCCGTTTATTCGAAATAAACGCACTACTGGTCAAATAATGATGGAACTCCTAATTGGATTAGCGGTTATTTTTGTGGCCGCGGTTGTTTACAACTTTACCTTAGGGGTACGTTACGGTCTTAAAACAATTTGTATTATGACTGTTTCGATTCTTTTCACTTTTGTGAGCGACATTATTGTCGGTAGTTTACGTTATAACAAAGAAAAAGACGGGAAGTTTAATGAATACTTATTTCACTTTATCAAATCGAATTATAGTATTGTTACCGCTGTTATATTTGCCTTAACCGTGCCCGTTGGTACGCCAGTTTACGTCGTAATCATTGGTAGTATGTTTGCCACCTTAATTGTAAAACACACCTTTGGTGGGTTTGGCGCTAATGTGTTTAATCCCGCGGCTTTAGGGCGAATTTTCTTAGCGCTTGCTTTTGGCGGCCAACTTAAACCTTACCTTGCTGGCGGTGAAAATCTTGGCGGGTTAAAAGCGGGTGTGACGGTGACCAGTCAATTTGTCGCTGATGGCACCAAGTTTTTAACGGGTAGTTTAGCAAATACTAATGTGTCGATGCTTAACTTATATCTAGGAAACTATAGCGGTGCTTTAGGTGAAACTTTTACTTTACTCATTTTAGTAGTAGGGGTTGTCCTCGCTGCTCGTGAAGTTATTAATTGGCGCACGCCAGTGTTCTTATTTGGTACTGTCGCTTTAAGCAGTGTCTTTATTAGCTTAGTGGCGAAAGTATCGGTGATTGATTACTTATTATTACAATTTGGTTTAGGTGGTCTTGTTTTTGGGGCCATCTTTATGTTTACCGATCCAGTCACATCTCCCACGAGTAATTATGGCAAAGCGCTTATTGGTATTCTTGGTGGTTTACTAAATGTCCTGATCCGTGTCGCTGGTAGTTATCCTGAAGGAACGGCCTTTAGTATTGCTTTAGTTAACGTTGCTTCCCCGATGATTGATCGTTTAATCAGCGGAAGAACCTTTAATAAAGTTTGGGTTCCTTATACTGTGAGTGGGGCAATGGTCCTTGCTAGCGTCGGATTATTAACAGGAGTTAGTGCCGCTAAATTACCAAAGGATGGTCCGATTCCTCCTATTGTGGTTGAACCATTTGTTACTTATTCGGGAAGTTATGTGAGTCCAGCTCCAGATGGTTACGCTGATGAATTTACTACGAACGTGGATGTTGGTTTAAGTGATGCTTATCATATAGTTAAATTAGAATATGATGTGGTTGCTTCACCCGCGACATATGTAAATGCGGAAAAAGTACAAGCAGTAGTTGATTATTACACATCAATCAGTGTGGCGGAGTTTAAAGAACTGCCCGCTCCAGCTTTAAGTGGTGGTACAACGGGAACGACGGTTGGTGGTCAAACGGGCGGCCATATTATTCCTGGTGCGATTTATTCATCAAAAGCACTCTATGAAGCTATTAATGATGCTCTTGCGGATATTAAAGTCTATAGTGCTGACAAAAGTGAACAACCATATGATAGTGGTGGTTACGCTGATGATATGGTTATGAGTGTTGATGTTTATGTCAACGTTACTACGGATTTAATTAAAGTAGTTGATATTAAAGAAGGGGCAAGCACTGATAGTTACGCTGATCGGTGGGCAAGTGTTAGTGATGAAGTCCTTGCTAAATATCATGATTTAGATGTAGCAACATTTTTAAGTTATACAAGTGAAGTAGAGCTTTATGGTGACTTAACTACGGTATACGCTGGTGTAAGTTATTCGCCGCGGCGACTCTTTAATGTCGTCCAAAAAGCACTAGAAGGGTATGGTGATTAAAATGAGTAAGAAGAAAGGATTAAATCAATTTATCTTATTACCGCTCTTTTTAGGAGCAGTAACGCTAGTGGCGGCTGGGGCGCTAACTGGTGTTCACTTATTAACCAAGCCCAAAATTGCAGAAAACGTTAAACAAAAACAACTCGAAGGATATAAAAAGGTGCTTGACCTTGAGTTAAGTGCGGTTATTGATTTAGCCGCTCAAACAGTAAGTGATGACCTAGCCCAAATTGGTGTCACTAATAAGTATCGGGTCACGATTGATAACGAGGAAGTCGGAGTTGTTTACGATGCGAATATTAAGGCGTGGGAACCTGATCTTATTTTCCAAGTTGGATTTAGAGAAGATTATTATTCGGGCTTTAATCTTATTTCTACAAAAGAAACTCCAAGCATCGGCGGTGTTTATCTCGACGGAGTTAATGACCGCATTAAAGGAGTTAAAATTGGTGATCCAATCTTAAATGATAGTGATCCAAGTTACACTGGTCAAACCGCGCCAGTAACCGCGGGTGCCTTACGCACGGCCTTAGAAGCATGTGCCCAAGACTACTTAGAAGGGAGAAATGCTTAATTATGAAAAAACGTAAAATATTTGTAGACGGTATTTTTGCTAATAATGCCGCATTTATGCTCTTTCTTGGTATGTGTCCAGCCTTAGCCACTACTAATTCATTTATGAGTGCATTAGGGATGGGCATTGCCGTCTTAGCAACGCTTATCTTAACGAATGTGGCAATTTCGGCAATTAGACGCTGGGTTCCTAATGAAATTAGAATTCCAGTATTAATTGTCATTATTGCTACAACTGTAACAATTATTGAAATGCTGATGCAAGCGTATATGTTTGATTTATCACAAACGCTAGGTGTTTATTTATCACTAATCGTTGTTAACTGTATTATCTTAGGAAGAGCCGAAGCTTTTGCTATGAAAAACAGTGTATTAGATAGTCTTATTGATGCTTTAGGTACCGGCATTGGTTTTATGCTCGGTTTACTTGCTTTATCCTTTGCGCGCGAGTTTTTAGGGACAGGCGGGATTGCCTTTAGTTCGCTTTTAACCGGTCAACCAATTTGGGGTTTTCAATTGATTCCTGATGGTTATACCATTCCGTTATTCCAAGAATCATCAGGAGCCTTCATTATGTTTGGTTTAATTGTGGCGCTTATTAATGCAATTGTTACTAAAATTAATGACAACAAGAAGAAGAAAGCCGCTGCTGCTAAACTAGCAGTTGCCGCCGAAGGGGGTAAATAATTATGCAATTTATTTTAATGGGGATTGGCGCGGTTTTAATTAATAATATTATCTTAACGCGCTTTTTAGGTATTTGTCCGCTTCTTGGCGTTTCTAAAAGTAATAGTAGCGCGGTCGGTATGAGTCTTGCGGTCGTCTTTGTCGTCACGATGAGCGCAATCTTAAGTTATTCGCTTTATATGTTTGTGTTAGTACCGCTTAAAATTGAGTACTTACGCCTTGTTTCCTTTATTTTAATTATTGCCTCATTTGTGCAATTTGTGGAAATGTTCTTAAAACGATTCGTTCCTGCTTTATATAAAAGTTTAGGTATTTATTTACCGCTTATTACGACAAATTGTGTTGTTTTAGCGGTTAGTCTTGATGTTGTCGCTATGAGTGGCGGGGTCGCGGTTTATAATTTCTTAAATATGGTGGGCTATGCTTTCTTTACTGCCGTAGGTTATGCATTTATCCTCATTCTCTTTAGTTTTATTCAAGAACGCTTAATTAACAATAAATATATACCAAATAGTTTTAAGGGAAGCGGGATTGCCTTAGTGACCATTGGGTTACTTGTGATGGCTTTTCTTGGCTTTTCGGGGATGATTTAGTATGAGTGATATCGCACGTATTTTTATTGCGATTCTAATTATGGCGGTGTTAATCGGCCTTTATATTGGTAGTTATGTTTTAAATAAACGAACGAAGAAGCCAGAAGGGTGCGAAGAGATCGCTAGTAGTTGTACCGGGTGTGCAGTGACTACCTGTAGTCATAACCCCAGTAAGGAGGAGTAATTTATGCAATATTTATGGGGAGTAGTAATCCTTTTAGTTATTGGCACTCTTTTAGGCTTACTTTTAGCGGTCGCTAATAAAGCTTTTAGTGTTAAAGAAGATCCGCGGCTGGAACCACTGACGGAAATGATGCCAGGTATTAATTGTGGTACATGCGGTTATCCTGGTTGTAAAGAGTTAGTTGTCGCCCTTTTAAAAGGTGAAGTTAAAAATCTTGGTCAATGTCGTCCGCTTCGTCCTGAAGCCAAAGCCAAGATTAAAGAATTTCTGGAAAATAATCCAGATGAAGAAGGTAACATCCTTAAAGTCCAAGGATAACTTAGGATAAAGTTTATTTCGATGAAGGCGCGTAAAGTTAAGTTAAATAAGACTCTTTTTGACACCATTATCTTTAGTCTTATTTTGGTGTTAACAAGTGCCACCACATTATTTCTTAAACGCGCCTTTACTACTAACGAAGCTTTATACGTTTATGTCTATGTCACTGATCGACTTATTGATAAACAACCGCTCGCGGTTGATAATACTTTTATTTATAACGAACCAGAATTTCTAGCCCCCATCACTCTTGAAATATTAGATGGTAAAGTTCGGGTTGAAAAAGAAGAAAGTCCGTTAAACTTATGTTCAATTAAAGGATTCACGAACAAAGTCGGTGATCCCGTCCTTTGTTTACCGAATTCTTTTTATTTTGTGATTATGGGTTATAGTTATAAGGAGGCACCACCCGCATATGTCCCAAGTAACGAATAAAGAAAAGCGGGGGTTTCCTAAATTCACCACTCGGAAGCTTGTTCACCTTGCGGTCTTTTTAGCACTTGGCGTTGTTTTTAACATTCTTGAAAACTATATTGTATTTATCCCTGCTTTACCTGGAGTTAAATTAGGGCTCGCTAATTCGATTGGATTAATTCTTTTAGCGATATATGGACCCTTAGAATTTTTTGCAATTGGCCTTTTAAGAGTACTGTTAAGCGGGACCTTCAGCGGTTTTGGCACAAGTTTTTTACTCGCCCTCAGTGGTTTTTTGCTTTCCAGTGCTTTTGTATTATTTGCTTATCTTTTTAATAAGTTGTCAATTTATGGGCTTTCCCTTTTAAGTGCGGTAAGTCACGGTATCGGCCAAGTCGTCGTTATTGCCCTTATTTATGAAAATATTTTAATGCTTAACTATCTAGTAATTATGATGATAAGCGGTATTATTACGGGCTTATTAATCGCTGCGTTATCAAAAATAGTCGTGTTGCGTTTAAAAATGTTCCCGGCGGAGAGTAGTAACTATGAAATTAATTAAGAAACTATTCGCCCTTTTTTCGCCTTTAGAAATGATTATTCTTATGGTTTCAATTACGATTTCAACACTCCTAGTAGTGCCAACTTTTACCGCTAAAAAAGAAGAAGTCCCGCTTTTACTATTTCCCACGGAGCGGGTCTATAGTGTGGAAGGGGGAAAACAAGTTGCCATCTTTGACACTAGTTTCTTTATTGTTTATGAAGTAGTTAAAGAAAAAAAAGTTGATGAAATTAGCGAAATTCTTAATGAATATTTAGTGACACATCATAAACTATTTGATCGCCATCATG
The DNA here is from genome assembly GCA_002069815.1 of Tenericutes bacterium ADurb.Bin239. Classification (GTDB taxonomy): domain Bacteria; phylum Bacillota_I; class Bacilli_A; order RFN20; family CAG-826; genus UBA1361. The sequence goes on from MWCB01000028.1 coordinate 5,519, forward strand.
ATTATTTTGCGATTGACCCCGCTGATCCAGTGAATCCGACCGCGACCGAAAAAGCGACATTACCGCGTATTAAAAATTTAAAGTATATTAACGACCATAAAGGCGAAGTTATTGAAATTGAAAAAGCGCTGTATGATTTGTTGCTTAAATCTAAAGAATTTTCAATTAATACCCCGCATAATGCTTTTAGTATGTTTATTGGAGAGTTATACGACTATTGGAAACCATACACGAGCTACATTAACGCTGATCCAGCAAATGACCCGCTTTATCATCCCGCCAAACAAGCGGAAATTGCGCGGTTAGTGAGTTATATACCTAAAAACGAAACTGACATTAATAATACATTGGAGTTATGGACGGAAAATGATAAATATTATGTTCGTTTCAATGAATTTAATAGTAGCGGGGATGATTTATCAATTTCAGTCGGCGCGGTCGCTAAGGGACTGATGACTGATATTTTAGGAAAAGTAATGCGTGAACGAAAATTAACGAAGGGTTTAGTTTTTGGCGGTCAATCTTCGTTACTTTTCCTTGAAAACGGATTTAGGGGGAAACCATATAACATAACGATGGAATCAATTGGTCCTGGCGAATACACTTTTATGATGTCACGACTTGATCAATATCAAATGTCGACCAGTGGGATTTACGCTGGATATAAATTTCCCCATGAAAATAAATTAATAATTAGATCCCATATCATTAATCCCTTGACTGGATACCCTATCCAAAATGACCATCATATGGTTAATCTTGTTAGCGATACACTAAGTGGATTAGAACTAGATTATTTAACAACGGCCTTAACTGTTTTAAAAGCAGAAGATGGGGTGGCATTTTTAAATGAAAAATATGGCATTCATGACGTAAACTTAATGTATGGTGGTTTTCGTGATGAAGAATGGTTTGTAACTTATTCGCCCGGTTATCCAGGCGGGGAATTACCTAGTCTAACAATTGATAGCGAATACAGTGGAAATGTTATCGAATTAATATCATAACTATTGGCTTTTGTTAATATTTGTACTAATATTAAAGATGTAATAAAACAAGAAGAGGAGATAAACTTATGAAGAAAAGAAATTTATTACTAGCCTTAGCAAGTGTCGCGCTACTCTTAACCGGATGTGAAAATAACAAAACCCAATATTTTGGGATGGGCAGTGTGGCTTATTACAATGAAGCACCCCGCGATTATCACATCGAAACAACGATTGACTACGTGGCGGTTGAGATGCAAGGGGCTGTTATTAAGAAATTACGGCTTGATACTGTCCAACTTTATGCGCGTGTTATTCGCCCAGGTCTTTTAACTCTTGGGGGAACACCTCATGAAATTGAAGGCGACATTAAGTCCAAATGGGAACTCTTAGATGACTATGATATGAGAAGAGCAAGCCCCATTGGTAAAGAATGGTATGAACAAGCTGAAGCCTTTGAAGAATGGGTCGTTGGTAAAAAATTAGCCGATGTCAAAGCGGGTGTTAAAAACAAGGTTATGACCGATGGCGTTACCGTTGGTGTAACTATTATTGTTGACAAATGGGTTGCCGCTTTAGAAGAAGCTGTCGCTAATCGTGTCAAAATTAAAGGCGAAGTTGCTGGCCTTGGTGTCGGTGGCTTTAATAGTGTTAGCAAAGACCGCACTACTGGCGCCCTTGATGGTCAAGATTGGTATATTGCTGGTGCTGCTTTTGATGCTGATAAAAAAGTATTAGCCGCTCGTCTTGATACCTATCAATTACGCTATGTAAATGATGAAGGTAGGGCCGTTATGAAACCGGGCTTAGTCCAAGTTGATTACACCGCTAAGCGCGTTAAAGGTAAACAAGAACTAAAAGATGCTTATAATATGAAACCAGCAAGCCCAATTGGAAAAGAATGGTACGAACAAGCAGCCAGCTTAGTAGAATATTTAAAAGGTAAAACCGTAGCTGAAGCCTTAGGTACTGGTGCTAAATTAACAAATGGGGCTGATGTTGGTTGTACTATGAATATTGGTGGCTATCGCACTGTTTTACTTGAAGCAGAACATACTGCTTTTAATAGTCGTGTACCGGCTGCTGAATAATTAACGCTAGTTTAAATAATTAACATATTAAAGGGATTACGGCAGTAGTCCCTTTTTATTAATTATGCGATAATAGAAGTATGAAAAAGAAAACAAAAAAGAGACTTAAAAATTTATTTAGCACCCTGGGGGTCATTTTTGGTTTTTTACTTATTTTAATGTATGCCCCTTTTACTGCACGAAGTGGCTATAAAAGTAATCGTTATGCCACAATACTTAAAGACGCTAACTTAGCAGCGGATACGCCAGTGGTCGATATTGCCATGCTTGGCGCCCATGATGCTTTTAGTAGTAAGATAGGTTTATTTAGTGCCCCTGACCCAGCCGAGTCAGGCATCGTGAAAAACACTCTCGTTAACGCCGTTTTTAAAGGCGGACTTGTCCGTGTTCTAAAAGCTCAGCAAAATGGGGCTAAAACGCTTTTAAATCGGGGCGTACGCTATTTTGATGTGCGGATTAGTTACGCTGATGGAGACTGGTATACAAAACATGGACTTTTAGACACTAAACTTAATTATTACCTAAAAGACATCTATGAATTTTTAGAAAATAAAAATAGTGAATTCATTATCTTCGATATTCAACATATTTACACAGGTGAGTCAAACATTAATGAGTTTCTTGATTATTTAGTAAATCTTCGATTTAAAGGTAATCCTCTGGGGTTTAAGAATTTTATTAATCACACTAGTGCCATACCTTTAAAAGACTTAGTGTATTTTGATGTGTTAGGACCAGAACATGGCGGTATTATTTTGCTTTTAAATGATGATGGAACCGCAACTGCGGAACAAAAGACGATGTTTTATAGTCGTAATGGTGAAGGAGAAGTAAAAGCGGCAATTCGCTCTAAATGGCACAATCAGCGTTATGTTAAAAAGATTCTTCCTTTAATTGCGGAAGAAGTCGATTATCTTAAATCACTAGAATCACTTGCTTTCTTTCGCGTTAATCAAGCCCAGCTTACTCCTGATTATTTAAAAGATCCTTTGGGCACACTAACGAGATGGTCATTAATCAATATTGCGGCGATGAGTAACTCCCTACTAGTGGGTCACAAAGCGTTTGACGAATGGTTAGAAGTCATGCCAATCTTTATGGTTGATTTCGCTAATAGTCGACACGGGCGCTTTAATGTTCGCGTTAATGAGAAAATCATTGCGTATAATCAGAGTTTAAATGCTTAAAGATTTTTTTAAAAAATATAAATTTAATCTTGATATATGGGCGATAATTTTAATTACCATTATTTTAATTCCTAATTTTATTTGGATGGTTTTGCCCCCACAAAATGATGTCTTACGGGTTGAATCAATTACAAAAGTCTTAGATATCATCACAATGATTTTTCAAATTCTAATGATAGCCACTCTTTCTCTTTTAAAGCATGAAAAGGCCGCTAAAATAGCCTTTACACCACTTATAATTATTACACTGGTAATGGTTATAATTTATTTTGTTAGCTGGATTACATATTACCTTGGTGTATTCAATTTAATAATTCTATTAGGACTTACATTTTGTCCTTGTATTGCTTTTATTTTAGCGGCAATTGATCGTAAAAATGTGATTGCCTTAATCTTTTCAGCACTTTTTACTGTTGGTCACTTAATCTTTGCCATCGCTAATTTTTATTGCATTGTTATCCCCAGCGGATGTGTTTATTGATATCGAATTGTTATTTTTATTACTGGCACTTAATCTAATTGTAATTTAATAATACTTTTGGTATTATACTTCACATAGGGATGTAGTTAAATGGTATAACTCCGGTCTCCAAAACCGTCGTTGCGGGTTCGATTCCTGCCATCCCTGCCATCTGCCTAGTGAAGCTTTGATACAATTATCAAGGCTTTTTTTGTGCTTAAAACGCTAAAAATAGGCCATTTAATACTGAATTCTATGATTTTAGGTGATAGGTAATAGTTTTCAGGGCAAAAAATAGGGGGAAATATATAC
>MWCB01000029.1 GCA_002069815.1 Tenericutes bacterium ADurb.Bin239
ATATTTTTTACTTTACAATACCCTTTTTTGTCACTTTAATATCCGCTAAATTGAAAATATCTATTTTTAAAACTTTATTTTCTATTTTGTCACTTTATCTTTTTCATGTAACATTGTTTCTTTTTAATCTATACTTATTAAAGGAGGACACTAATGAACCAGTTTGTAAACTTCTTAATTTTTCTAGCATTTGGCCTTTGTGGTTACTTAATTGGCTCCATTAATAACGCGGTTATTATTAGTAATGTCTTCTTTCGTAAAGACGTGAGAAACTATGGTTCAAAGAATGCCGGTGGGACAAATACTGGTCGGGTCTTTGGGCGTAAAGCTGGGGTCGCGGTCATGGTTTTAGATGTGCTAAAAAGTATTTTTGTTTATTGGGCTATCACGCTTATATTTCTCTTTACGAACGCTGGCGCTTATGTTGATCACCCCGCGACTATTCACTTTGCGATGATACTAACCGCCCTCGGCCACTGCTATCCCGTTTATTATAAATTTAAGGGTGGTAAAGCGGTAAGCGTGGTAGCAGGCTTTATTCTCGCCACAAATTGGTTATTTACAATCCTTGGCATTGTCATTTTCTTCTCCATCTTAAAATTACGGAAGATGGTAAGCTACGCTTCAATCTTAATGGCCGCTGTTATAGCGGGACTTAGTCCCATTCTTTTTATTCCTTTAATTGGTGAACATAGTTTTTATCCGCTTGTCGTGCAAGATTTACTTTATTATATTCCAACCCTTGTTGCCCTATGTGTCCTTTTAATATTAAAACACCGCACTAATATTGAACGACTCCAAAAAGGAACCGAATCAACGATTACATGGATGGATAAAAAAAAGAGACAGTGAGTCTCTTTTGTTAACTTTTTATTTTTTTATTATTGTTGCATACCACGCATGATTTCGCGTACTTGTTTTTCACTAGGTTTACGACCCATCATGGTAAGCATGGTCCGAATTTGTTTTTCGGTAATTGGTGGGTTTTTCTTTAGTTGTTTTTCAAAAACTTTACGACTAATGATATACCCGAGGACGCCGCCAAGGAGTAATGCGAAGACCGCAAGACCAATAATTGCTCCGACTGGCATTAGGCACGTCCATCGTAACTACCGTCCGTAGTTTTGACCATAATTACTTCTCCTTCTTCGATAAATAAGGGAACACTAACCCGAAGTCCCGTTTCCACGACTGCGTCCTTGGTCGCGTTTTGGACAGTATTACCTTTAACACCAGGGGCACATTCGGTAATTTTAAGCGCTACTTTTGGGGGTAAAGTTAAATCAAAAATTTCACCTTCGTAGCTAGCAATTTCAACTTCACCCATTGGTACAATGAAATTTAATTCCCATGTTAAGGATTCTTTTGCTAATTCGACTTGTTCGAATGTTTCCGTGTTCATAAACACTAAGAAGTCACCACTATCATAAAGGTATTGCATTTTTTGTTTGCTAATACTAATTCGATCAATTTGATAACCACTGTTATATGTTTGTTCGGTAATAGCGCCTGAACGGACATTTTTAACTTTAAGCTTGGCAATCATACGCCGCATCGCCGTTTTATTTAGTAAAATGTCAAGCACATGGTAAATTTCGCCAGCTTCGATAAAATAGTTGCCAGGGCGTAATTCTGTAACATTAACCATAATTTAAACCCTCCTTTAGTTATTTATAATCCGACTAACGTTTTTCGCGGTGAATTGTTTGTTTATTGCAACGTGGGCAAAATTTTTTCTTTTCAATCCGTTCGGGATTGTTTTTTTTGTTTTTCGTTGAAATGTAATTCTCTTCATTACATTCGGTACATCTAAGTTGGATATTTACACGCATAATTCATCATCTCCTCTATTCGCTTGTATATCATATCATAAAATTAGTAAGTATTACTAAAACTATAATAATTTGATTAATTTTCACCTAATTCAACCTTAAGATTAGGATTCCACACCTTATCCTTAATCATTTTAATCTCATGGCCATAGGGTGGCACTCCATTAACATATGGGGTTTCTAAAATTTTAGGAAGGTGCGCTAGACGGGGGCTGTAGATATATTTCATCAATGTCTCATAACCAATCGTCCCAAACCCAATGTTTTCATGACGATCTTTCCCCGCACCTCGTTCATTTTTCGAATCATTAACATGAACAACCTTTAAGTATTCAAGACCAATGATGCGATCAAATTCATCCAAGATGCCGTCAATATCATGGACATCATATCCAGCATCATTAATATGACATGTATCTAAACACACTCCTAGTTGTTCTTTTTTATGCACTCCATCAATAATCGCGCGAATTTCTTCGAATGTACGACCAATTTCCGTACCTTTACCCGCCATTGTTTCAAGAGCAATAATCGTACCACTTTTATCATTATCAAGGACCGTGTTGAGTCCTTCAATAATTTGCGTTAGCCCTGCTTCAACACCAGCACCAACGTGTGCACCGGGATGCATGACGACCATTTTAATACCAAAATCAGCCACTCTTTGTAATTCATCTTGTAAAAAGGTAACCGCTAATTCATAGGTTTCAGGTTTTACACTATTCCCAAGATTAATAATATAAGGAGCGTGCGCCACGATATGATTAACATCAATTCCTTTTTCCTTTAAATACTTTATACCTTCGGCCGCTTTCATATCTTCAGTAGCTAATCGTCTTGTATTTTGCGGCGCTCCCGTGTAAATCATAAAAGTATTAGCGCCGTAACTTAATGCTTCATTAATGGAACCAATATAATAATCAGGAGCACTCATCCCCACATGACTTCCTAAAATGAGTTTTTTATCCATGACTTCCTCCTTTTTCCTTCTTCGCGCGTTCCGCTTTTTGTTCACGAATCGCCTTTTTAATTAACTTACGACGATGCTCTTTCTTAACTTTTTCGACCGCAGTACGCACTTTCTTTTTATAGCCAGGGCGAACGCGTTTTGTCTTCGTCTGCGCCACTGCCGTTTTAATTTTAACATCAAGTGCTCTTTCCTCAGGAGTTAAGACTTTCTTACGGCTAACGCGTTGTGCTTCGGGTGTGAAATTTCCCCCTTTGTATAATAACCGCGTGAAGTTAACGCCTAATTTCTCTAATTTTTCAACCGTTTCAAGATCATCATGGTCATACATGCTATAAGCATTACCTTTATTATCTAAACGGCCAGTTCGGCCGGCTCGATGGAAATAAAACTCTAAATCAAAGGGAAAACTAACACTTAAAACATCACTAACATCTTCAATATCAATCCCCCGAGCCGCTATATCACTTGCCACTACCACGCGGAATTCATTATTTCTAACTCTGCGGAACATAGCTTTCCGCTTTCTACTTTCTAATTCACCTGTTAATAAACCAATTTTATGACCTCTTTCACTTAAATATTCATAAAGAGCAAGCACTTCTTTATTCGTTGAGCAAAACACTAGTAATAAGTAAGGATGAAAGTGATGAATAAACTTTTCAACAACTTCAAAACGATTTTGGTGATGAACATCAATTAAAAAGTGGGTGACATTATCACTGGTTTTGTCCGCGCGGTCAATATCAATAACATTTTTAACGCCAGTTTTAAATGTCACTAAGTTCGCTAACTTTTGGGGAATAGTCGCCGAAAATAGTTGTACAATGGGGTTATCAAGGGCCGTTAAAGTTTCGGAAATAACTCCATAAAATCCAGAATCTAAGAGCATATCTCCTTCATCAAGCACAACAGTATGAATTGATTTAAAACTTGTTATATCTTCATTTATCAGCAAAGCTTTTAAGCGTCCTGGCGTAGCAATGAGTAATGCGGGCTTTGTCGCCAGTCTTTCTTTATGACGGCTTGTTTGCAACCCTCCTGCTAATAAAAGGATATCAACTTGCTTATAATCATCATTTATTTGTTTAGCAAACTCATAAATTTGACGAGCAAGTTCACGGGTTGGTGCTAAAATCAATGCTTGTAGTTCATTAACTTTCTCTAACTTGTTTAAAATGGGAATTAAATAACTATGAGTTTTACCGCTTCCAGTTTTGGCTTTAACGATTAGCGACTCACCTTTAAGCGCTTTTGGTAAAATTGCACTTTGGACTGGAGTCATATTTAAATAGCCGTGTTTTTTAAGCACATCCACAAGCTTTTTATCAAGATTGTATTTACCGAACTCCATAATATTAATTCCTTGTTTTCTACTATATAACTACTAATCATCTCCTAATATATTACTTTTTGCCCCTTTTAACGACAATTGGAGGTTTTTCATGTCTTATTGAAATAACTTCAAATGTTGGATCAATTGATAACAAAACTTCCTTCATTTTTACTAAGAAAATGTTCTCAACTTCATGGGGAACATCGAGATAATTGTACCCAGCATTCATTACATCGCGTCGCACATGATGCCGCACATCACCACTGATGTAAAGGTCATATCCCTCAATCATCGCTGCTCGCCAACTACTACTTCCGCCGCCACCAATAATAGCAATTTTCTTTATTTCACGATCTTTATCGCCCGCTACTAATAAGCCGTAATCTAATTCTAACTTATTAATAACATAGTTAGTGGCTTCTTCTAAATTCATAGAGTGCGGCAAATAACCACCACGAGCCATTGGTTCCATTTCAAGCGGTTTTATGTTCGTAAGTTCAAGTTTTTCCGCTAAGGCGTCATTCATGCCATTCGGAGCCTCATCAAAGTTTGTGTGGATTGAATATACCATTGTAGGTAAAGTATCAAGCCATAACGCAAATTCTTTTTTCTTTTCATCACGGGCAAACACTTTCGCCCGCGTACCGTAAATAAAGGGGTGGTGCGTAAGAATTAAGTCAGGTTTATGACTTAAAGCTTCAGCGAAAACAATTTCATCTAAATCAAGGAGTAAAACAATCTTTTTTACTTCTTCAACTTTTTGTCCAGCCATATAACCAACATAATCTTTGTTTTTTAAGGCAATACGTTTAGGATAAAGACGACCTAATTTTGTTAGTAATGTACGTGTCTTCATGTTTTTTCTCCTCTTTTAATTACATTTTCAATTAAACTTTGCTCTTCTAAAATTTCTTTTCTCCGCACTTCGGGCAAGTTTTCGTTATTAAGGAGCCGTTTATTCTGCTCATAAACGTCGTTCCACATCTTAATAAAGGTCTCACTTTTATTCCGTAAGTTGTAACTACCAAACTTTGTTTCAATACTACAGACGTGACAAGGCTTATTATGCGCTATGATAATCTCGTAGAATTGGCCTTTCTCCTCGACTATTTCTTCATAACTTATCGAGAAGCCAATAAAGTTAAGCGTACGTCGTAAGGTTTGTGCATTACTATTAGGCGCTAAGATTAGTTTATTTACACTATCAAGTTTATGCGGGTGAGCACTTAAAATTGATGCGATTAAGTCACCGCCCATACCAGCAATAACTACTGTATTGATTCGAGCGGGCAATTTTTCAAGGCCATCGGCTAAGTCAACTTCGATAATATTGCTAGAATAAGCGTTTACGGCCTTTTTAAGACGATTATACGGACCCTTCTTATTTTCACTCGCATAAAGGTCGCTATAACCCTTGCCTGCTAAATAAAGCGGAAGTAAACCGTGATCACTGCCAATATCGGCAATGACATCACCTTTTTCAATTAAAGCAGCAATTGCCGCTAAGCGAAGTGATAACATTATTGAATATGTCCGCGTAATCCTTTGGTGCGTGATGGATGACGAAGCTTTTTAATCGCCTTGGCTTCAATTTGACGAATACGTTCACGCGTAACCCCAAAGATTTTACCAACTTCTTCTAAAGTGCGGGGTTTATCATCATCAAAACCATAACGTAAACGTAGGACTCGCTCTTCCCGTGGAGTTAAAAATTCAAGCATATTATCACGTAATTGGTCATGCAAGATACTCTTACGGACAAAATCAGTCGGTGTCTCATTATCTTTGTCCTCAACAAAGTCACCGAGATGACTATCATCTTCTTCCCCGATTGGTGATTCTAAACTAACTGGTTCCATCGCAATTGCTTGAATATCACGAATGCGCGCTGGGGTAAATTCGCGGAATGACTCGCTAACTTCTTCGGGAGTAGCAGGACGTTCATATTCTTCGGTTAAAGCTTCAACTTTAGCCATAATAGTTTTAACTTTATCCGCTATTTCTTCGGGAATCGGGTTTTCTTCGGTAGCGTTAGCGCTTAATTCCATCGCCTCGCGCACTTCTTCAACACTATATTTGATTAAAGCATCACTAATTTCTTCAGGTGTAGCATCGCGGCCAAATTCTTGGGTTAAGCGCCGTTGCGTACGACTGATTTTATTAATCGTTTCAACCATATGAACTGGAATACGAATCGTTCGTGCTTGGTCGGCAATTGAACGGGTGATTGATTGTTTAATCCACCAGGTTGCATACGTTGAAAACTTGTACCCTTTTGTGTAATCAAATTTTTCCACGGCTTTCATTAAGCCAATATTACCTTCTTGAATTAGGTCAAGAAGATGCATGTTCGTGCTACTATATTTTTTAGCTTGATTAAAAACAAGTCGTAAATTGCGCGTAATCAACTCTTCGCGTGCGTCCATATCGCCTTCTTCTTTATAGCGACGGGCTAAGTTAACTTCTTCATCAGCTTTAAGTAAACTATAGCGCCCCATGTCTTTCATGTAAATTTTTACGGAGTCGGTTGTTTTAACTTCACCTAGTGAAATCTTACGTAAACGTTGGTTTTCTTCAAAGTTTTCTTCCTCAACATCTTTAAAAGCATCACCAAAGGTTAAGCCTTCTTCGTCATCAAAATCAATATCATCATCAAGGTCAAGATTTTCATTTAAATCATCTAAGTCAGCATCTTCTCCTTCAATGAGTTTAGCGAAGTCAGGATCATAGTCATCGCTTTCAATATCACTAATGACGGTTACTTTGTTGTTTTTAAAGTAAGTAATTAGTTTTTCTAAATCACTTTCCTTTAAATCTAAATGAGCGGTTGCGTCCATAACATCATCTTGATCAAGTTGATTGTTATTTTTACGGGCTTCTTCAAGTAACATTTTGCGAATCTGCGGTAAGGTTAAAAGCGCGTCTTCCTCTTCATCATCATCGCCAAAAACGACTTCTTCAAAATCCTCGATATCTTTTAATTTGTCTTCATCCATAAACTATCGTCTCCTTTACTATTTCTTCTGGTTATATTTCTTCATAAGTTCGCGCCGTGCTTGAATGTGCTTGGCTTTTAAGAGAGCATAACTTGCTTCATCAGGTGCTTTAAGTAATTCGTCCTGATGCCGGCGTTCTAATATTTGTAATTCACGTTCGTAATTAAGCGTTTTGGCGGCATCATTTAAGATGTCTTCATCATATTTCACTGATTCTAAGGTTGTTTCTATTTCAAGTAATTCTTGTGTATATTCATTAATTTTATTTTCATCACTGAATCTAGTTTGAATATCATTTAACAAGAGCGCGTAATTCACTTTCTCACTCGGTCGAAATTCTTTTAAGTAATTCGCAATATAGCGATGGACTTCGTGTGTGAAAACTTTAACATGGGCATCAAAGAAAGCACGCGCTTCAGGGTAGACTAACATTTGATAAACAATAAAGCGTTCGGCTTGCGCGACTTTGTTCAGCGTTTGTCGCACTGGTAGTTTTTGCTTAACTGTATCAAGTGCTTGATTACGGGTTTGCATCCGCTTCCGTAAACTTTCATACATATCGGTAAGCACTAATGAATTAAATCCACTGGCTTCAGCAAGTCTTTCAATCATAGCACTTACTTCTAAGCGACTATTAAGCTTTAAGATGATTTCATGCATAATATCGTTAACAAACTTTTTATTACTATCCATATCATCACGCTTTGTCGTCGCTAGATAGTAATTGAAGATAAAGTCGTCGCGGGGAATAAAAGTATTTAAGGCCGTGACAAGTGCATCTTTACCTTCTTTCTTTAAAATGTCATCAGGATCATATCCAGCAGCGTGCGGTTTAACAATTTGAAGGGCGATATTTGCCGTAATTAAGTCTTTAACCACGCTTAAAGTGGCCATTTGACCAGCGGTATCACCATCTAAGCAGATTCGCACTTCCTTGTTTAACAAACGTAAGAGTGCGATTTGTTCTTTAGTAAAAGCGGTTCCCATGAGCGCCACAACACTTTTTTGACCAACGCGGTCAAGCGCAATAACATCTAGGAATCCTTCCACTAAATAAACATATTGAGCGGCCATAAGTTCACGAGCATTATGGTAGTTATAAAGGGTTTCCGACTTTACAAACAACTTGGTTTCCCGCGTATTAACATACTTTGGCGCCTTTTTTTCACTAGGAAGACCGCGGGCACTAAAAGCGACAACTTGACCATCTTTATTATTAAGGGGGAAGATAATTCGTCCCTGATTAATATCATAAGGACGATCAAGAGTACCGCCTAAAATGCCTATATCTTCAATCGTTTTTAAGGCATGGCCTTTACTTTGAAGGAAACGAACAGTTTCTTCACCATCTAAAGGCGCAAACCCAATTTTATATTTTTTGAGTAATGCATCATTCAAACCACGATTAACAAGATACTTTTTAGCCTCGCTCCCCGCTTCGGTAAGTAACGTGTATTGATAATAAGCGGTTAAATCATTAATCGCTTTAATAAGCGGGTTTAAGGCTTGCTCTTTTTTAGTTACTACTTTTAGCGGAGCAGTAAAAGCCTCATGTTTAAAATTAACCATATCGGCTAGTCGACGCGCGGCCTCGTAATAACTCTTCTTCTCATAGAGTTGAACAAAACGAATGGCATTACCGCCCGTATTACACACAAAGCAATTAAAGATTTGCTTCGCAGGTGAAATCATAAGACTCGGATTGCGGTCATCATGAAAAGGGCATAGAGCGCGATAATTTTGTCCTTGTTTTTCCACCGAAATATAGCGACTAATCACATCAACTATGTTCACGCTTTGGATTAACGCATCATATGCTGCTTGATAACTAATAAGCCCGTTCCTCCTAAATTACTACTATTTAACTACTAAAACTTTACTTTTGAATCTAAATATGTTTTTAAATCAGAAATTGGCAGACGAACTTGGGCCATTGAATCGCGTTCCCGAATAGTAACGGTATCATCTGCTAAAGTGTCAAAATCGATTGTTACACAATACGGTGTACCAATCGCGTCTTGCCGTCGATAACGTTTGCCAATTGAGCCCGTTTCATCATACACCGCGCTAAATTCTTTAACTAAGTCACTAAACACTTCTAAAGCTTTATCACTTAGTTTACGTTGCAATGGTAAAACGGCAACTTGATATGCTGCTAAGTGTGGAGCAAGGCGCATAACGATACGACTATCGTTTTCTAACTCTTCTTCATCATAAGCATCAACTAAAGTCATGAGCAACAGTCGATCTAAACCAACACTAGGTTCGACGCAATAAGGAATATAGCGTTCATTTG
>MWCB01000030.1 GCA_002069815.1 Tenericutes bacterium ADurb.Bin239
ATATTTTTTACTTTACAATACCCTTTTTTGTCACTTTAATATCCGCTAAATTGAAAATATCTATTTTTAAAACTTTATTTTCTATTTTGTCACTTTATCTTTTTCATGTAACAAACAATAATTGTTATTTCTTTAGTTTCCGCTCGATTTCGGCGACAACATCGGCAACCGTGGAAAAGCCAAGCATTTCATCATTGCTGAATTCAATGCCGAACTCTTCTTCAAGTTTCATCATTACTTCCACTAAATCAAGACTATCAAGTCCTAATGCTTTTAATTCCATTTCCGGTTCAATCTTTTCGACCTTGAGTAATTCAGTGAATATTTGCTCGATACGTTCTAAATTTGTCATACTAATTACCTCTAGAATGCAATTTTAACAAATAGGACGTAGTATTTCAAATAAAAACGATTACAGGGTATAGCCGTTAGTTACCACTTTGTGGTGCGCCATTGAAAGCATAATTGAATCTTCTTTCGTAGCAATTTCGGAAAGCTGTTCATTTACCGACGCCTTGAAGGCAACTGCAATTGTTGCGAAAATAACAACTACGAGTAGTAACCCCAAAATTTGTCCCTTTAATTCTGACATAAATTTACCTCCTAATTACAAATAACCGACAATTGTTGTTCTTGTCACATAAATCTCGATATCGTCATTTTTGATAATAATAGGGGTGTATGTTTTAAGTAATTGATATTTGATAGTTTCACCGACACTGATATAAGAACAGTCCCCCTCACAAACAATCGTGATCCCATCTTCCGCTAAATCGTTTATTAAGTTAGGTCTAATACCACCTTCCTCGCTGATAATATAACTTACAATGGTGGCTCTTGTTTCTAGTTCAACAATTATTTTTCCAATCACAAAAAAGTCAACTCCTAGTAAAATAGTCGGGAAAATTAAGATAAAAGAATACACTAAACTCATTATGTTACTCATGATATATATCCACCTATTATTCCCATTACACTAATCATTAAAGTCATAATCATCACCCCCGTTCCAACAAACAAACTAATATTAAAGCGCTCATAACTGCTTTCATGTAATGCTATTTCTTCATCATTATGCTCTTTCACCAAGGTTTCAAATAAATAATTAAATTGCCATAAGCGCTTAGGATCAACCCCATGATTTACTAGCATATACACATTAATCATTATTTGAGTAACAAGGGGGTGTTTAAAGGGAAGCGCAAAATTTATAAAAGGAGTAACACTATGATCATTCTCTAAGGCATTTATCAATGACTCTAACAGTGATGCTAGTGCTCCACTAGTGGTGGCGAAAGTAATATTTAAGGCTCGGTAAACATTTAATTTATTGTCAAGCGCTACGCGAAAATGAGTAAAGACATTAATAAATTCGGCTAAAGTGATGTTTGATTTTTCTTTTTGGGGAATAAAAGCAATGAATAAAATTAGCACCCCGCTACCTAAAAACACGATTGAAAGAGTTAAATTCTTCTTCCAAAGGAAAATAATAGCGCCCATGATAACAAGTAAAATACCACCGCTTCGCTGGAGCCATTTAACTAACACGCCGTGCTCTCCTAATCCGATTTTCAAGAACTAGAATAATACTAGCCAAAAAGATTACCAAAAATAGTTCCATTCCCGCTACATAAGTAAACGGTAAAATCGCAAAACTTAAAAACCCAGCCAGTGCGAGACGAAAAACAATCGCTACTAACATAATAAAAAACCAGTTGAAGATAAACTTAATGAAATAGGCATTATCAATTCGCACTAATTTGACTAATTGAGTTTCACTGTTAGAAATACTAAAAAGCAGTACTTCCGCTACTTTAAGCATCTCCCCACCATGTTCATTTATTAGATTGACCATCTCTAAAAACGATTCATAATACTGATGAGCAAAAGTAATGCGTAATTTCTCTAACAAAAGAATTCCATCTTCATTCATCGTTAAATAAGCTTTCACTCCTTTCGGATTAAGCAAGGGATAAATGGTAGTAAGCGTTGCTTCTACTGTTTTTTGAATATCAAAATTAAGAATAAAAAATTCCATAAAGCTAAACATAAAACGTCTTTTCTCAATTTCTTTTCGATAATTAATAAGCCTAAAAGTGACATAAATTCCGGCGAAAAGAGCAACGAGTGTATTAATGATTATAATTTTTATCTCGCCTAAAACAAGCATACTAAAAACAGCAATAATTATTACCAAAATGAAAGCACCACCACTAATGATAATCATGGAATTACCTCGTTAAAAAGTGTCTCAATTACACCCGTTTTAATGTTATATTCCGTTATCTTTTCAATATAGCGATAAATCTTACCATTAAGTTTGTATGTTTTAGCAAGATGAATAACATAAGGAAAAGCTTGGAGAAGACTATTTTTATCATGGTGTCCTGCTAAATAAACAACCCGTTCATACGCTAAAGTGGCACTATCAGCGTGAATGGTAACGATGTTAGGGTGTCCGCTGATAGCCCCTTGTAATATTTCTTTCATCTCCCCACCTCTACTTTCAGCAATAATCAAGTAATCAGGGTGAAAGCGGAGCGCTTTTTGGATAAATCCCTTAATTTCTTCTTCATTATTTGTTAGTGACTGCCATAAAGTTAAATCTAAACTCGGATTCAAAGTGGTCACTTCACTTAATTCCAAAACATTATCAATGACAAGAACTCTGGTATTTTTAGGTAAAAGCATCAGTAAATATTTTTGTAAAGTTGTTTTACCAACACCGGTTGTGCCGCTGATGATAATTGAACGATTTTGACTCATAATATACTTTAGAATAGGAATAACGTCGGGGTTTAAATAATGCGGATTGCTCGCTAAGAAATTATGATTAATACGTAGAGCAAAACTAAGACTTTCCGCATATTCAAAACGACTACAAGCGTAATGCATGGCACTTAACCGATATTTACCAATTGAGATATCTAAAAATGTATCAGCGTAAGAAAATCTTTCATTAGCAAAATTAGCAACGTTCCGTAAAAAAGTGGCAACTGTTTTATTATCAATTTCACCATAAAGTTTACGACCTTGATTGTTTGAGAAATAAAAAAGATTGTGACCGTTATAACTAATATCTGTTATATTTTGGTCACTAAGCAAGGGGCCAAGAAAACTCTCTTCAATTGCTTTAATTACCTTTTCCATCTCTAATTCACGTAATATGAAAATGTCTTATCAAAAGACACCCCAAAACCAAGTGGACAAAACAAATTGATTGTAAAATATCGACTTCTTTCATCTTCTTCACTTATTAATCCGTTTGTATAGAAAGTTATCGTATATTCATAATTTTCTCTTTTCATATTTTCATTAAAATGATTAGCGACCATTAGTCGCACTAAAGGTTTTTCAAAATAAAATTCATAAGTTTCGATGTCCATTGTTGTTACGTGATAAACATGATCATGGGTAATGCTATTAAACACCTCATTTACATGATGATAACGTATATTAATCGTCAACAAGGTACTATAAGTAAAAAGAAATAAAAAAGCAAAATTACTCCACGACATATTAGTACCTATTTATCATGACTTCATGTTCACCACTTGTGCCTAAGTAAGGATGATCAACCTGAATTGAAAAGTCATAAATTAAATTGAATTGGCTATAACTAAAATCTTTAATTTCAAGTCTAAATCCTGTATTTTGGACTACATCAAAATGATAGCGCGGAAAGAAAAGCGTTGTGGTACTAATGTAACTACTAGTATGGGGATAACGTGATACTTGTAAGGTGTCCGCTAAAACATAAAGCGGCGGTTTAACACTAGTAACTAGTCGATTGTAATCACGGGTCAAATATAGGTGTTGAGTGGCCTTCCCACCTACATTAGAAAGATAAGGAAAAAGTGGCAAATTATCGCAATAAAGAAGAGCGGAACTATAAAAATTGGGATTGTCGTAAAACACTCCTATTGAAATAAAGAGCACACTAAAATCAAAATATAAATCATGAATGAAAAACTTGCTATCGGTAAAATTATGCGGATTTATCGCCATCTTTTGAAAGGATTCGGTCCCATTTGTGCTGTTATAGAGATAGCAAAATTCCGCCTCAAGTACTTGTTTAGCATACGTCACGTTATTTAAAATTACTTTTACTCCCTTATTAAAACCCCAAAAATAAGAATAGTGGCGCCGTTCTGCTTCGATTGTTGTTTTATAATAGAGCATAATACTATTGCGACCAGTACTAAAACTTCCCGCTGATCCGCGGTAAGTAATAAAGACTTGCATATTACGAAAAACCTTCGTTGATTTGGAAGGCTGCGTATAAATAACTTGATGATTACTGTTATAGACAATGTACCGATAAGTTAAAGTCGTATTATACGAAGCGCGAAAGGGAATCGCTACTTGATAATCAAGTGATCGATCCGCGGGATTATTGCGGTAACTTAAAATACCAGAGGTTTGTGTATTACGGCTTGGTACTAGCGGCATCAGCACACTCATAAATAAAGCAACCCACAGTGTCTTAAATAGTCTCATGCTAATAAATAAAAGCGTATTTAACAATTTTTCACATTTGTGTATCCTTCTTCGTGCAATTAGAAAAGTTTTAGTCTATGATTTATGTATGATTGTACTAATGGGAGCAAGTGCTAGCGGGAAAACAGAAGTCGCCAAAATGCTTGGTACTCTTTTTAGTGTTAAAAAAGTCGTAACCCATACGACCCGAGAAATGCGACTCAACGAAGTAAACGGGCGCGATTACCATTTTGTCACTAAAGAAGAATTTAAGCGCCTTGAAGCTAATGATTATTTTGTTGAAACGGTTGAATATAATGGCAACTTCTACGGTACATCCAAAGATGAAATTGCCATGAACAAAGTTTTAATTATTGAACCTACTGGTTTAAAACCTATTAAATCTCTCAATAGCGATCATATTGTCGTCTTCTTCATGCAAGCTAGCCGCGCTGTGCGCCGTAAGCGGATGATTAGCCGGGGCGATAACCCCAAAATTGCCACGGAACGGATTTTAATTGATGACGCAAAATTTAATCCTAAAAACATTGAAGGCATTGATTTTACCATTGATAGCGAACACCAAAACGTAAAAGAAATAGCCATCGAAGTCTATGAAAAATATGCGTTAAAACTCGTAGAACCTAAATAAGTTTTACCGTTTCCGTTATTAAAAGTTCAAGATGAGACAAAATTCGCTCATCAATTTTTTTAATCTTAGGAAAACCACTGGTTTGAAGTAGTCCGCGAGGCACTAAAATTTTGCCATTTAAGTCTTGGTCAGTTGTTAAGGCCAAGAGCGCACCAAGTACAGCTTTTTCCGGACTATGGAAAAAGACACGCATAAAATTATGGGAAAGGTTATTAAAGAATTTCCAATTGAAACGGGTAATATTACTGGCACTTATCCCTGGATGATAGAGATAAGCATTACCTTTAACTTCAAAAGGAATCCGTTTGTCTTTACGCATTAAACCTAGCGTGAAAATATTAATAGCGGCCTTGGTTACACGATATTGTTTTAAGCGATTCATTTTTTCACCACTGATGACTTCGCGGATTAATTTAGGGGTTAATTTCTTTAATGCGGCCGGGCTTGTAATATAGATTAACCGCGTTTTTGCCGTGATTAAGCCTTGTTCGGTAAGTTTTTGGGTAAGAATAAAGTTGCCAAGATAGTTAACGCCAAAAGTTAGGGCCACTCCTTTTTCAGTACGCGCATCTTTCGCAGGATAATATACACCAGCATTAAAAACAATTCCGTCTGGTTTGATATTATGACTAATTAAAGTATTGACAAACGCTTCTATTGATTCTTTTTTACTTTGATCAAAAGGAAAAACCGTAACTTTAGCGTTTGGATATTTTGTTAATATTTTTTTAATCGCGTCTTCGCTTCGTTTTTGACTACGGTTCGCCATGATAACGCGAGCACCTTTACTAATAAGGAGACAGCTTAAGGCAAAACCTAAGCCACTATTAGCGCCCGTTATAACATAAGTTTGGCCCGGTAGTTCGGGAATTCTTTTTAAATAAGTTTCCGTTCGCATATCTAATCTTCACTTTCGACAAGGACTTCAACTTTTTCGACAACAAAACCATCAATTTCCACAATTTTGACCGTGATTGTTTCATAGGTGAAAGTATCTCCAACTTTAGCAAAACGATCAAGCATTTCTAAACACCAGCCCGCCACGGTGTCGTATTCATTATCTTCATCTTCCGTTAATTTAAATAACTCGAAAAAGTCTTCAATGTTTACACCACCATCAATAATATAGTGGCCATCAGCAAGTTTGACAATTGGTTCATCAACTTCATCAACTTCGTCCCATATTTCACCAATAATTTCTTCAAGAATATCTTCCATTGTAATAATACCTTCGGTACCACCATATTCATCAATGACAATTGCAATATGATTTTTAGTTTGTTTAAATTCCGTTAAGATTTCACTAACCTTTTTTGTATGATGAACAAATAAGGCGGGTTTAATCAGATTTTTAAGATTAATTTTCTTACTCGTCAGTGATAATTTCAACAAATCTTTAGTGCTTAAAATCCCGATGATATTGTCAATCGTACCCTCATATACAGGAATACGACTAAATTTAAAGATTTCTTCTTCTTTCATTAATGCTTTAATGTCATCTTCAATGTCATAACTAAAGACATCAACCCGCGGCGTCATAATTTCAAAAGCTTCGGTTTCTGTAAACTCAAGGGCATTACGCACTAAATCACTTGTTTCCTCGTCAATTAAACCTTGCTCTTCAATTTCATCAACAATAATTTGGAGTTCATCTTCGCTATAAACTTCATCACTATCTTCCTCTTTTTTTCCGTTCCTCTTTTTACGATGATTAGTAATAAGTCTAAACGGAAACAAGATCGGAGTGAATAAATAATAAAAGAATATGAAAATATATGTATAGGCATACGACATTTGATAATTAATCTTAACCGCTAAAGTTTTAGGAATAATTTCACCGATGGTGAGCAGTGAAATGAATAATACAACTGAGAAAATAGCTACATATTGTCCGGTCGCGCCGTGTGCATTATCATAAGTTAATGACATCCCGGTAACTAATGCGGTAACTGCAATATTGACAAAATTATTACCAAGTAATATTGTTTGCACAGTATTTTCGTAATTTGTAACAATCTTATGAAGTGTTTTACTCCGTTTTTTACCTTCTTCAACATCCCGTTCAAGACGCAGTCGATTAATCGTTGAAAAAGCACTTTCAGCACTGGAGAAAAAGAAACTAAGCGCAAATAAAAGGACCACTAGGGCAAATCTAATAACATTACCCATTAGTCTCTCCTCCTTTAATTGGGGCACTAGTTTCAGCAATTTGTCCAACGAGTTCTTCTAACACATCTTCCATCGTTACCATCCCTATTAATTTCTTTTTGTCGTCGACGACAAAAGCAATGTGAGTATTATTTTTCTTAAACCCTTCAATCATCTTTGTCAGTGTAATTTTGTAATTAACATAATAGGGCTTGGCCATGATAGCGCGTGGATTAATATTCGGTTTCTTTTGATAATGTTTAATATATTCGCGCACTAAAATCACACCCACGACTTTATCAATCGTGCCATCATATAATGGCAACCGTGAAAAGTGAGTTGAGAGCACAAAATGTTTAAAAGTCTCAGTATTAAATTTACTTAAATCATAAGCAATAATTTGATGTTTAGGCGTTAGGACGTCTTTAACAACTGTTTCACTAAATTCTAACGAAGAAATAATAAGATCACTAGCGTCTTCATTGATAATGCCATGCTCTTCAATTGTTTCGATGACATGCTCAAAATCATCAGGTGTGAAAATATTATCTTCAGTTGACTTAAAGATCTTTTTCATGAGCCAGGCAATACCGCGGAAAAAAAGCGCAACTGGGTAACTAATAATGATAAGTGGCACTAATAAAAAAGCGCTGATAAGAGCATATTTTTCACTATAACGGCGACCTAAAACTTTAGGAATTGTCTCGGCAAAAAGGAACATCAGCGGCACACTTATTAAAGTCGCTAATAATTCACCAGTGTCATTACCGTATTGATTAACAAGGACCACTGTTAAAAGCGCAGTAAAAAGTAGGTGCGCCAAGTTATTAAAAACAACGACAGTAATGATTGAATTTTCGAGTCTATTTATAACCCAAGTGGCAAGTTTAGCGCTAAGGCTACCTTCTTCCGCTTTGGCTCTAATCTTAAACCGGTTCGCGGTCATAAATGCCGTTTCCGATGAACTAAAATACATCCCGGCTACGAAATATAATATTAAGAGAACCCACGTCTGGGGGTCATCAATCATTTAAAAACCACACTCCTTCATTCATAATTATGCATACTTTATATGCATACGTTAGTATCATATCACAGTGCCACTATTTGTGCAATGTAAACCTTTAGCTTAATAATGATGGATCTTGGTCATGATGATTAGCACTTTCTTCTTCAATAATCACCCGACCAACCGCCGTCCCACCTTTGAAGAATTTTGTCTTTAAGGTCGTCTTTTGAATAACACCGTCAAATAAATACAATAATTGTGGTAATAAGACTAAAACAAGGATGCCACTTAAAGCTGCGCCACGTCCAATAAGTTCACCAAGGGAAGCAACTCCTTCAATACTCGAGATAAATTTTAAGCTATAACCAGCTGACGTCAAAATAAGAGCTGATGTTAAAATACTGTGGCCTCCACTATCTAAGGCATACTTAATAGCATCACGCCTAATCATTGTTT
>MWCB01000031.1 GCA_002069815.1 Tenericutes bacterium ADurb.Bin239
TTATATTCTTCAACAACATCTTCTATTTCAACGATAATCTGTCCTTTGTCTAACTCAATTTTAGTGGGTCGTTCAAACTCTCCAATTTCTAGTTTTTCTTTATCAATTAAGCGTGAAACTTGACCGTTGTATTTATTGATAAAACCGCTAAGCTTGTCCAATTCGGCAATATCTTCGCTTAACTCTCCTTTAATAATAGTTTCAATGGCTGATTGGTTTTCAAAATTAAAGAATTTCTTTAATTCTTCATATTTTCCAGAGTAAATACCTTTATTAACCTTTAATCCGTTGACTACGGCCTCTCGGTCAATAATTTTTCTTGCTTCTTCTTCTATCTTAGCCGATAATCGTCTGCCTTCTTTAACAACTGCTTCCTTACTTTTTAAAATTTCTTTAATTTTTTGATTATTTAATTTGATTATACGCATATTCCCAGTCTTTAAATTTATTAAGTATATTATAATTTTTAACTACATCTTCATAGGCATTCTTGCCCATCTGCCTTCTTAATTTCTTGTCTTTGATAAGTTTCTCGGCATATTTTCTAAACTCATCTTCGGTATTGGCCAGATAGCCTGTTTTTCCGTGCTTTATAGTGTAATCATAAGGTGATTTCTTATCGCTAAATGATTGAGCTATAACTGGTATTTCAAGCATTCCCGCCTCCAAGTATTTTATATTAGATTTACACCGATTAAAGTAATTGTCTTTCCGTGGTATTAAGGCAAAGTCTAATTTAAGGCTATTAAGTTTGTCAAAGTAATCATACATCGGAACTACTGGATGCCACTCTATGTTTATTTTTTCCCAGTATTCAAACTCTTTCTTGTATAGCTTTTTAACCAGCTTAGTTTTCTTTTGTAATCCAAATAGAACCAATTGGACATCATCTCTATTTCCCAACTCTATCAGTAAATCTTTAATGTGTTCACTATCTCCATTATTAGCTACCGAACCAAAGATGCCTATTCTTACTTTATCACCCTCGTTTCTTAGCGGTGTATCCCAGTCATTAGGGTCAACACAGTTAGGTAAGACTACAACATTTTTATTTAACTCTCTATACTCTTCTGCTAAAAACTCGGTTGTGGTGGTGATTAAGTCAGCGTATCTGATAAACCTGTCAAGCATTCCGTTTTTCTTGTGATAAAACTTTCCGAGAGTGTTTCCGTCATCAACCTTATATGTGTCATCGTTATCATAAACAATTTTCTTTCCCGCCTTTTTAAGTTTAACCGCTACCTCTAATCTTTCTTGGTCATCTGGTCTATGAAATACTATTACATCGCTATTTGCCACATCGTGGGCGATGTCTTTTCTGTTAGGAGTTTTATCGGTAAGATTGGTAATATCTGTTTTCCAACCATTATACAGGGCTGGCATCATCGACCTAACATAAGCACAGCCAGTATAGCTGTTGTTTATGTAAAAGACTTTCATAACAACCCTTTAGAGCGTAAGACTTCCATCGCCGCTCTAGCTTCATCATCAATTTTTGCCTCTATCTCCATTCTTTCTTCTGCTTTACTTTTCGGCGGTAAGCTCGCATCTCTTTGTCTTTCACTTGCTGGTTTAACCATTCCAGCGTAAGGATGTCCTGGAGGGTAGACTTCTTTTCCGTCTTCATTTAAAAAAATTTTATCGTGATTTGTTATTTTTACTGTCGTTGACATAATACTTATTTGCTCTTTTAGCTCAAGCACCGCAAAGAGCTGTGGGCTTGAACTAAACAAGTATGTTAATTTATAACTTGATAATCAAATACTAACTAATATTAGGAAGCACTTGATAATACGTTAACACCGTAATTGGCACGATTTAGAATTACACCGAATTGTAAATCAGCAGTCGTTACTGTGCTTAAGTATTGCGGGACATAGTTTGATTGAACACGAACTACACCAGACTGACCAGGAAGCATAGTTTCAGCCCAGTGAATAGCATCTTTATGAACAATCGCATTATATTTTCCAGTCGTTCCAGAAACATAAGGGATGCGATTACTTAAAGAAACCATAACACCATAGAGCTTAGTAGCTGGTCTGTTAAGAACAGGGTCGTTTCCGTCAGTGTTAATCTTTAACTGATAAATAGTATTACCAGCGATTTGGTTCCACCAAACTTTAGTATCAAAGAACATTCTAAAGTTTCCATCAGCGATTTCTTCTTTAGTGTTTGCTTCCAAGATACCTAACGCTTTACGGATATCACTGTCAAGGATTTGTGAGTTTGAAGCACCAACCGAGTCAGTGAAGGTTCCAAATAAAGCGGCGATAGCATCTTCCAATACCATAGAAGCGGTATAACCAGCATTCTTAGCATATTTCTCTTGTGTATAGCGAGATTTTAAGAATTTAGCTGCGTCACCATCTTCAATAGCGAAAGATACTTCTTTCCAAGTGTTAACAACTAAGTCAACATCAGTTTCGTTGTTAGCGTTTAAGGTAACAGCGGTTGCGTTGATTTTAGGGTTAGCACTCATTTCGGTGATATTACCAGTATGAATGGTATCACCACCATCTGATAATTCATCGCTTCGGTCAATAAAGAATAAAGAGAAGTGTCTTTTTTCTTTAGCGAAGTCGTTAATTTTACTAGACCAGACTTCATTGATGTAAACATCAAGATTACCACCTGCTCCAGTAAGCGTTCCTACGGGAAAAGCCATAATTTTGTTAAAAGAACAAGGTTATGATTGTTTATCGTTTAAAACCCATCGCCCTTAGCGCTTCCTCTGATTTTTCCTTACGGAATTTCTCAAATTCTTCTGGTTTCATAGTCTTGGTCTTGCCAACACTTAAACCATTTGAAGCACCGAGCTGAGCTTTTTCTTTCTTTTCTTCTAGTTTTCTTTTTTCAAGAATTGCTTTAAACAAATCATCGTTTACAGCGTCTAGTAAAGAGATGTTTTTACCCATTGATTTATAACCAGCTCTAATTATTTTTAGTCGGTTAATGTCTTCATCGGAATAACCATCCCTTTTTAAGAACCGAACATCCATAGACTCTTCAAAATCAATGTTCTCTTTTGTTAAGTTTGTTAAGGGTTTTTGCTCTTTAACTTCAGCTTTAATAGCTTCAAGTTTTTTTAGCCGAGCAAATAGCTGTTTGTTTTTCTCTTTGAGCTTGTTGTAGTCATCTACCGTCAGCTCTGTTTCTTCAGAAGTTTCTTCAGAAGTTTCTTTAGATTTGTCATCATCAGTCTCTTCTTCGGTTTCTTCTTCGTTGTTTTCAGAGGTTTCAACTTCCTCTTCAAGAGTTTCCTCTTTTAATTCTTCTTCCATAGTGTTTAAAGCTCTCTTATGGCGAGCAATTATGTGCTAATTAAAGAGTAAGCACTGCCTCAATGTTGCGGTCAGCGACTTGAACGCTGATGTATTCCATTCCGCTTATTTGAAACTTTTATTTTCAATCTCTATCTTAGCCCCTAGTCTTTCCATTTTAGCTACTGCCTTTAATATCTTTTTAGTTGCTAATTGAGATGCTAATACTTCAATCGCTATTCTCTCTGCTGATAGTCCATCAGTTTTAATGTCTAATGGTTTGTCTATAATCTCGCTTTTAAGAAAGTCTTTAATTTCTAACCACTCTTTTGATTTTATTAATGATTGATAATTCATATATTAGGATTGAATTTGAGCTGCGGCTAATAATTTATCTGGTTGCTTGGGCTCTGGCATTGCTCCACTTGCTTGTCTACCTTGATTCATTACCTGTTGTAGTTCTTCTTTTTGTTTAGGAGTTAATTTCCAAGCACTTATTCCATTATCTTCACAGTATTGTCTAAATAAAGGAATATCAGTAATAGCGGGATTAACACTAGTCATTTGTAAAGCGTTAAAGTAAGCGTCATTTCTAGCAGACTTATCAACTGTTTCATCTGTTGGCATCATCTTGAAGCCCCATTTAAAGTTAAAGAAGTTTTTAGGTATTTTAATTGAACGCCCCTGTTCTTTAACGGTGTCTTCTATTCTTTGTAAGATACGAGCTTTAATATCCTCGGTGACTACATTGCCCTCATTAGCTAATAAGTAGTCTATCTGTGCCTTGCGTTGTAAAGCTTTGGTGTATTCTTCTACATCAGCGTCATCTTCAGCCATTTCAATAATATCTTCGTGGTTCCAGTCTTTAACTACTTCTGGGAAGATATACTCCATTAGAATATCAGCAATCTTTTCTAATAGGTTTTGTTTAATATCTCTAAAAGCATTAACAGCATTAGCATTCTCAACGGCAATTCCTCTAAAGGTTGTGTTAGAAGGGCTAGCTTGACCCTGAATAATGTCTGGGGTGAAACATAACTTATCAGCTTGGTTTTCAATTAACTGAAGCTCAGCTAAGAAGTTATTAAGTCCAACATTACTAATACCAATTTGTTCTAGCGTGCTGTCTGGAATAATCTGACCATTGATAGCTTGTTCTAAGACATTACCAACCATATCCGGACTACCACTCTTTAATAAGAGTAAAGAAGCTATCTCACTTGCTTGTGCGTTTTGATTAACTAATTGATTAGCTCTTTCTTGTAGTTTGAATAGTCGTTCTACTACTCCGACCCTTAGCCATCTTCCGTTATATTCTCCAGCGTGAAAGTCCTCATAAGGGCAGTCATATTTATCTACTGTTTCTGACCATAACTCAATGAAGTCATCTCCAAACCCATATCCAATAACGTGCTTATATTCTGGTTTTTCATCTTCATCGCCATAGTATCCGTAGAACTCCCATACTTCATAATTATGTTTATCTTCTTTTTTAATAACTTCTCTGATATTATCCCATACTCCGTCTTTATCCCATAACTGTTTTTTACTTAACTGGTGAAGCTCTACAATTCCATCAGCGTCTTTAATCCATTCTACCGATTGGTCAAAGTAAATGTTGTTAAGTCTTACTCCTTTAATCTTTGTTTTGTTTCCTTCTTTGTATCGTTTCCAAACACTAGAACCATAAGTAGCTGTAGCATCACCAACACTATTTAAAGTTTGATAAAATCTTTCTTCATCAAACCATTGAGAAACCTTTTTACGTAAACACCAAGACTGCCAGTGATTAAGCGTTCCAATTCCATAAGGCAAGAAGTCTTTAGTATCTGGTGTAATGTGTTTAGCAAAATGAACCCTACGGTATGTTGATAAGTTCCAAAAGACAGCGTCATCATCTCTGTCTAAGTATCTGTCGTTTAAGTAATAGTTAATTCGTCTAACTATTTCTCTTTGGTTGTATTCAATTTTATTATTTCCATTAGATTCTATCTCTAACTTGTTATTACAGTCGTCAATAATCTCTTGGACTCGTTGGCTTATGTTTTTCATATCTTATATAAATCCTTTTTTAGGTTGTAATTGGTTAAATACATTTGTTGCTTGAGGTTTTAATTCAAACCACATTCTCATCATTAGAGTATCGGCATAATCTGGGCTTCTACCAATTATTTCTTTAATCTTGTCTTTGGTTATTATTCTTAGCTTTTGGTCGCTATCCATTGCCTCGCCTTTAATTTGTTCTAATTCTTCAATAATTATTTCTTTTATGGTGTCGCTACAAGTAATAGCCATTTTGTGATTATTTACATAATCAGCCAATTTATAATAACATTGACTTCTTAAATTTTTAAAATTAACCTTCTTTCCTTGTTCTTCTAAAGGAATAGAGTTTCCCACAAATCCTTTAATTCCCCTCATATTATCCACTAATCCACCACCAACACCATCTTCATCGGCTATAATGCGAGAATAGGGTATTAAATATTTTTGAGCCACCTCTTTTATTTTAATCTCCAATTGGTCTATTCCACATTTAGAAATTGTGATAACTTCTATTACTTTTAAACCATCCCAAACCATTATAACCGCATTGTCTTTACCAAACCTGGCAACATCAACCGTTAAATATTTATCTCCTTTATCAACCGTATTAGTAAACAAATCATTTATAGTGTCGAAAGTCATTAGAGCATCGGGGTCATCGTCATATTCCCAGTTACCCATCATAAGTCTTTGTTTTAATTTAGTGTCAGACAATTGTCTTAACTGTATTCCATAACTTTCGGCGGTATATTCATTATCATTATAAAGAGCCTGTATGAATACTTTATTATCGGGCAGCGTTCCTTCTTTCCATGGTTTATAAAACTCACTATAAGTCCAATTCTTTTTAGGATTTCCCGTAATAAGTGTAGATGGGTGTATTTTGTCGTTAAGATGTCTTCCTATACGAGAACGCATAACATCTCGGAACAATGGGTGTATTTCTCCAGCCTCTTCAATAGCTCCATCAGTATATTCCAGTGAACCAAATCTTTCGTATAGTGGGTCGGTTGGGAGAAATTTAGCATCTAAAAGGTCTATACGACTTCCATTAGTAAATTCAATATAATTATATTGTCCATTTAATTTCCAGATTTCACCGGGAATGTTGTGATATTTACAAACCTTACACCAAGTAACAAAGGTAGACTGCATCAATCTTTTTAATTCTTCTCTGGCTATATAAGACCTATATCCGGGAAAGCGCAAAGCGTTTAATAATCTGCTTTCACATATTACCCAGGTTTTTCCGCCGCCAGCGCCACCCCCAAAAAATATATCAGTTATCTTTTTATTATTAAGAGCCTGATATACTTGATGTTGTTTCGGGGTTGGTTTTATCGTTATTGTCATTTGGTAATATATAATTAATACTTGTAATAACTTTTAATTCTTTATCATCAGAAGTAAAATCAAATTTATCCTTCATTTCTAATATATATTTAAGATACATCTCAATTGCCCTTATATCTCCCGCCTCAGCCCTCTCTCTAAGCTTCTCTAAAACCTCTGGTATTCCTTTCTTAGCTAACGAAAGAGCAATTTTTAATATCTCTTTTTGGTTTTCCTTTTTTCTAGACTGATAATAATAAGTGCTTGGGTCTATGTTGTGTTTTTGAGCAAAATCTTCTACAGTATCTGTTCTCATTACCCTGGGCAACGCCTCTCTTTCTATCATTTCTTGTATCCAGTTTTTTTCTATTTTGTTTTTAGTATCTTCGTTTAATTCCATATAACTTTAATATCAATATCTATTTAACATCTTGTTTCTTTTTATTGTTTTTGGGTTTACCACAACATTCAACAATTTCTACTCCCATATTGCCCTCAACAATTGTTACTCCCATTTTACTTGCTAATAAGTTAATAGCCTCGTCATTAAGATTGGCTTGATATTCTAGGCTATCAATTCTTTCTTCTAGGTCTTTGATTTTTTCTTTAATTTTTTTAAGATTAAACATAGTTTT
>MWCB01000032.1 GCA_002069815.1 Tenericutes bacterium ADurb.Bin239
ATATTTTTTACTTTACAATACCCTTTTTTGTCACTTTAATATCCGCTAAATTGAAAATATCTATTTTTAAAACTTTATTTTCTATTTTGTCACTTTATCTTTTTCATGTAACAAAAAGTACATTATTTGTCCACGTATTTTTGCTCCTATTATGCAAGTATACAAAATTAAACATTTGCAGTTGTTCTTTCGCATCAATCCTCCTTCGTTAGTAAGAGCTCTCAACATTATGCGTAAACGAATCAATAATGGTGAAAAAATCTTTTATCTATTGGATAAAAATAATGAGGTTGCGCTTTATTTTTTCTTAATTGGTCATAATAAACCATTTGTGTTAATTCTACCAGGCGGTGGTTATGGCGATGTTTGTTCCCTTGTTGAGGGCTATGAGATAGCTATTAAATTAAATGAATTAGGCTACAATGCGTTTATTGGTCAATATCGAGTTGGTAAAAAAGCACTGCACCCCAATCCACAAGATGACGTGGCCACTTTTATTAACTTTATAAATAATAACGCGCATAAGATGAGTGTTGATACTAAAGGTTATGCCATAATCGGTTCCTCCGCAGGTGGTCACCTCGCCGGTTCGTGGGGATTAAAAACAATTGGTTATGATAAATACAACCTACCTAAACCACAAACTCTTATTCTCGCTTATCCAGTTATCACAATGGGAGAAAAAACGCACGTTGGAAGTCGTAATAATCTGCTTGGCAAGGATAAAAATAATATTGAATTGCAAAAGCTTTATTCCATTGAGAAAAACATTGATAAAGATTATCCTCCTACCTTTGTGTGGCAATGTAAAGAAGATAATGTTGTTACCCTTGAAAATAGTATACTGCTAACAGATGCACTGAAAGCTAATAATATCCCTTATGAATACGTGCAAATTGAAGGAAAAGAACATGGCTTAGGTTTAGGAATAGGTTCAAAAGCTGAAGGATGGCTTGACAAAGCGGTTGCATTTTGGAATAAACAAAAATAGGAGGTAGTTTATGCAAGTAGCAAACTTAAAAACCGAATACTTAACAAATCCGCTAGGTATTGATATTACTAATCCCCATTTGTCATGGAAAATTGTTGGTCCGAATATTAAAAAACAAACGGGATTTGAAATACTATACAAAATTAATGATAGTAGCGAAGAAAAAGTTTCACAAGTATCCTCCTCAACTTATTACAAATTTAATCATCCTTTAAAAAGTCGTGACTTTGTAACTTGGAAAATTCGTGTCAAAAATGAAAAGGATGAGTGGTCAGATTTTAGTGATGAACAGCATTTTTCAATTGGTCTTTTGCATAAAGACGATTGGTATGCCAAGTGGATTCGTGGAGACTATTCGGTATGCAAAAAAAAGCGATATCCTGTTGATTATTTCAAAAAAGATTTTATCGTTACTGATGTTAAAAACGCTACTCTTTACATTACTGCTCTAGGAATTTATGAAGCCTATCTCAATGGTCGAAAAATTGGTAATGCTTACCTAACTCCGGGGAGCACCAATCCGCGGAAAAGAGTTCACTATGATACTTATAATGTCGCCCCTTTAATGAAAAAAGGTAGTAATGAATTAGTAATATTGCTCGCCGATGGATGGCATCGGGGCAGCATCGGCGCTAAGGGTTTTACCTATGTTTTTGGTA
Organism: Tenericutes bacterium ADurb.Bin239; assembly: GCA_002069815.1. GTDB lineage: Bacteria > Bacillota_I > Bacilli_A > RFN20 > CAG-826 > UBA1361. The sequence continues at coordinate 1,651 of MWCB01000032.1, forward strand.
AATACATTCAGGTCCTTGCTCAATTAGAAATAACCACTAATAGCGGACAAAGACAGCTAATTTGCACGGATAATACGTGGAAATGGAGTAATGATGGTCCACTCATGTTTGCTGATTTAAAAGATGGCGAAATCGTTAATTTTAATAACATTCCTACATATAGTGGTAAGGTTAAAGTTGCTAATTATAGGAATATAATATCGGCCTCAAATAATAGTCATGTAGTTGCTATAGCCCGTAATAAACCAATCAATGAAAATATGTCTTTAACAGGGAAAAAGGTTTATGAATTCGCTAATAATGTAGCAGGCTTCATCGCTCTTAAACTTAAGGCGGAACGATATGGAAAAGTTAGAGTAGTGCTTGGTGAACTCATTGATGAAAATGGTGATGTCACTCTTCATAATATCCAATGTGTCCGCAAAGGTAAGAAAACCCCGCTTCAAGAAATACTAATTATTTGTAAAGAAGGAATGAATGAATACGAAACAAAATTCTTTTATGGTGGCTTTAAATACGCTAGTGTTGTTGTTGATGGTGATGTTGAGATAAAAGAAATAAAACAAGTCGCAATTTCAAGCGAGATGGATGAAACTTCTACATTTGAATGTTCCCATCCACTTATTAATATTTTTTATGACAATACTAAACGATCAATTAAATCTAATTTTGTTGACATTCCTACTGATTGTCCTACCCGCGAACGAATGGGTTGGTTAGGAGATTCCCAACTCATCTTTGAAACGGCATCATTTTTATTTGATTGTCATGCTTTTTTCCGTAAACATCTTCGTGATGTTTATGATCGGCAGGGTAATAAAGGAACTAAGAAAGGTCGCCTTCCACAAATTGCACCTTATGCGGCAGAAGATTGGTTTATGGATGTAATGAATGGTTCAGTTGGTTGGGCTGATGCGGGTGTACTTATTCCTTACCGAATGTATTTAAAATATGGCAATCTTGATATTCTTAAAAAACATTATGATGGAATGGTATCTTATGCTAAATTTATGATTAGACGAACGGGTAGAGCAAAAGGAATATATGCAATTTATGCAAAGCCTTTGCGACTTTCTAGGGCAAATCGTAAATACCAAGTCAATAGTGGTCAACATTATGGAGAATGGGCTGAGCCACATGATGTAAAACCATATCATTGGACAGATTTTGCAGTACCAAAACCTGAAGAATCAATGGCCTATACTTCCCATATTATGCGTCTTATGGTCAAAATTTCTAAATTAGTGGGTCGCCATGAACATATCGCTCTCTTTGCAGAATATCGCGATGGAGTAAAAAGGGCTTACCAAGAATTAATAACCACTCCAAACCATAATATTGATACTGACCGCCAATGTAAACAAGTTCGACCGCTTTACTTTGAATTGCTTGCAAAGGAACAAACAGAGTTTGCAAAGCAAAGATTACTTAAGTCCTTAGATAATTATGGGTGGCGCTTGGGGACTGGATTTTTAAGTACACCCTTTATCCTTTATGTTTTAGAGAAAATTAATCCAGAATATGCATATAAACTCCTACTAAATGAAAAAATGCCAGGTTGGCTCTATATGGCAAAAGAAAACACGGGCACGATTTGGGAGGGGTGGGAAGGACCAAAGGCACAATTAGGCATTTCCTCGTTAAACCACTACTCGAAAGGCGCAATGGTGGAATGGCTCTTTAAATCGATGTTAGGTATTAAAATCAAAGGCGAAAACACTTTTGAAGTTTCACCAATCATCGGTAAAAGTGTCAATTATGCGCATGGATCATATGATAGTAAATGGGGTAAAATTGCGGTCAGTTGGCACAAAGAGAAGGGAGAAATCAACTTTAAAATCAATATTCCCCCTAATACCAATGCTGAATTCATATTCAATGATGTAAATAAAATACTCGAACCAGGTTCACATACTATTACAATTAAACCTTAGTGATTATCATAATTAACTTTTATCTTTATCAACTAAATAATTATTGAGCAAAAACATCTTAAAATCATTCAGCGAAAAAACTTTGTCGGAATTACGATCACCATATAACTTCACTAATTCACTAACCTTAATTTTCTTAGCGAGATTTAAAGCGGGAACATCTTCTTCCACTATTTTACGAACTAATTCATCAATATTATCTTTAATATTACCAATTTTCCAGGCTGGAGAAGGATTTGTAAAATTATAATAAATATTTAAATCACTAGTGATATATAAAATAATTTCTTTATTATTTGTTGGGACAAAATATGATTCATCGGTCTTTAAAATGTCAATGCATTCTCTTTCGGATAACACTTGCTCAAAGTTCAAATAATGGGTCTTAACTTCATCAGGAATATTTTTTTTATTAATTCTAATATCATATAAGTTGCGATTATTCCCATCACAACTTCCTTCATGAACAAAAAGATCTTTTATACTCATCTTTTTAGCAACATCTAATAATCTTACAACATCATCTTTATTTTCTTCATTTATAAAGATTTGCCATCTTGGTTCAATTTCATTATTTTTCAATATTTTAGTTGCCGCGATTAATTCACGATATGCTCCTATTCGTCCAATATATTTATCCGTCAAAGTTTCTAAACCAAAAAAGGTTAACTGGACTTTATTTGTGCCAACTTCTTTTAACCATTTGACATATTCTGGGTCACGCACAATTTTATAGAAACTCGCTAATTCAAAGCGCTGCGGTTTCACCGTTGAAAGTTCATTATCTTTAACCCACCTCGCCTTATAATCTCTAGTAAAATCAGGTTCACGAATCCAACTATAAAAAGTAACATCTTTAAAATATGGTTTAAAAAGATTAACAATATAGTCATCAATGCTTTCACTACTACGATTATTTGGCAAATCCCCTAACCAACAATGTTGACAACGATTAGGACAACCATACATATCTAGACATATTGCAAGTGTTTGATAAATAGGTTTAATTTTAGCCATATTTAAATTGTATTATTTTTATCTAAAAAAATTAACTCATCTTGCTTATTATCTTGCTTACTATCTTACTTATATTTTAAATAAAATAATAAAAGAGTGCTGATTGGTACCAGCACTTAATCGTTTTTTGGTTGCGGAGGGAGGATTTGAACCTCCGACCTCCGGATTATGGGCCCGACGAGCTACCGCTGCTCTACTCCGCGATGTATTGCTATTATACCATTATTTGGTATTTATGCAAATTATGTCACTTTCTTCTTAAAAAAGTCTAATATTCCCCTTTCCATGGGTGGTGTTATCCAGTAGTAATAACCTGCTTTTGTCGGATGAACAGGATCGACCATATACAAATTGTAGTCTTCTTTTGAAATGGCGTTAAACTTTTTATCGCTATATAAATCTATAACTTTAAAGTTCATCTTTCGCGATATTTTGTGGAGTGCTTTGACCATATCTTGATATCGTTTGTTAGCGTAATAAGGACTCGTATAAAACATAATTGGACACTTTAATATATTACGCGAGTATTCGACAATAAACTGAACAGCGCCACATATTGTGTTAGTGTCATAATCATTGTCCTTAATTACTCCTAACTCTTGTTTATGCCACGCATCATTTGTTGATAATTGGCAAAGAAACAAATCAAACTCGGAATTAAGTGGTACTTGTCTTAACCGCGTAATATAACTATCGGGCAAATGCTCCACAAGAGTAGTGCCACTGACCGCTTCTTTAACACATTTACAGTCATTACGAAGCGCGATATATTCAGGAAAAGCGACTCCTAAAGAAGTATGCCCTACCGTATAAGATGAGCCCACAAATAAAAGAGTCTTGCCCTTTAAGGCATTTGGCTTCCTTTTCTTTATTTCAATCTTAATTTTATTACCTTTAATAGCGGCAAATTCATCCATAATTAACTCTTTAGACGATCCGTAATATCTTGGGCTTTACGGTAAATTTCACTAATTGGTTCATCGAGATTAAATTCGCCGTTTTCATATAGAATTTTCCCATCAATCATTGTAAGAAGCACATTAACTTTACTTCCAGCGTAGACAATATTCTTTTCGATATTATTCACTGGTTGCATATTAGGTTGCTGCATATCAAGCATGATGAGGTCCGCTAAACTGCCAACACTTAAATATTTAGCGTCTGCTAAACCCATAGCTTTGGCGCCGTTAACAGTCGCCATTTTAAGAACATCATAAGCATCAACAACCGCTGCGTCTTTTTCCCGTAATTTAGCAAGCCCAGTTACAAGCCACATTTCGCGGAAGAAATCAAGGGCATTATTACTCGCCGGGCCATCAGTGCCAATCGAAACATTAATCCCCTCTTTTAAGAAACGATTAATTGGCGCGATCCCACTTGCTAATTTAGTATTGGAACTTGGATTTGTCACAATATGTAATCCATGTTTTTTATAAACTTCAAAATCAGCGTCAGTAAAGTGTACTCCATGGAAGCCCCCGCCCCCATATTTATATAATCCTAATTTATCAAAGTAAACAGCAGGGGTAACCCCGTGTCTTTCCTTACATTCGTTAACTTCGGTTTCCGTTTCACTAATATGACTCCAAATCGGCGTTTTTAATTCATGAGCGGCTTTCGCTAATTCTTTTAATATTTCAGGCGTCGATGTATATTCAGCGTGGAATCCTAAATGATAACTAACGAGTGGGTGCATTTTATTAATCGTGTGATACGCTGCTTTCATTTCACAGACACTCTCCTTATATTTAGTAACTGTTCCGACAAGCACCGCGCGAAAACCAACGTCAACCGCAGCTTGGGCCGTTTCAAGAGGCGAATAATACATGTCAAAGCAAGCGGTCACCCCCGTCGTTAAATATTCAGCAAAGGCAACTTTACTTAAAACATATTGATCACCTGGTTTAATTTTATCTTCCAAAGGGAAAACCGCCTTATGTAACCATTCATATAAGGGTAAGTCATCCGCGTAACTGCGTAAGAAGGTCATGGGTGAATGGGTGTGCACATTTTTAAAGCCAGGCATGAGTAAATTACCTTCCGCGTTAATAATGCGATCAAAGGGTTCATCAAAGTCACCCGCGGGACCAACATAAGTTATGCGATTACCTTCAGTATGAACTTCACCATAAAAAAGGGGACGATTTTCTTCCATTGTTAATATTTGGGCATTAATAAAACGAATTTTCATAAATTTTACCTCATTTATTAGATACTTAATTTTACCATCTTTTTATTAATAATAAAAAACATGGGCTAACCCATGTGTTTTTATAAGTTTATTTACTATTTATTCTTCTTCGTAAGGAACGATGTTTTCTGATGTTGCTCCACAATATTCACAATAATCAGGGTTATCAATA
>MWCB01000033.1 GCA_002069815.1 Tenericutes bacterium ADurb.Bin239
AAAATAATTCTATGTTTAGAATATTTTTTACTATGCTCTTATCATTTAACTTGATTTATTAATAGTTAAAACCTCTATTTCTTCCTCGATTGATGAACGCGCAAAATCGTTTTGGCTTTTTTCATCATATCGGTAACTTCAATTTTACTTGGACACACATAACTACAAAGTCCGCAGTCAACACAGCGTAATGTTTCAAGCTTTTCAAGACGATTATAATCACGTCCGTCAAACGCGCGCAAGATTTCAACTGGTTGAAGCCCAGCGGGACAGTGCGTAGTACATGCTCCACACCGTAAACATGCCACTGGACGATATTCAATTTTTTCCATTAGGGTTAAAGCACCTAAACACGCTGGCAAAGCAAAACTTGCATCTTTGGCGGGATTACTTGTCATTGGTCCACCCGGTAAAAGGGCAAACTCTTGATCGGCCAGGTCAAATTCTTTAAGCACGGTTTCGGCTAAAACACCAACTGGAACAACAATATTACTAGGATTTTTAACAATATTACCGCTGACAGTAATTAAGCGTTCGGTAATAACTTTACCATCAACAAGCGCATCATGAACCGCCATCGCGGTCGAACTATTATTAACAATTACCCCGATTTCGGCAGGTAAACGATCATACCGTTTTTTGAAAACTTCATAAACGAGGGTTGCTTCCCAACCCATCGGGTAACGATCAGGTACTTCACGAATTTCGACACTTGGATAATCACTTGCCGCAAGTTTAAGGGCATCGCGTGCTTCTTCTTTCTTTTCTTTAATCGCAATAATTACTTTGGCCGCATCCGCCGCTTTTTGTAAATAAAGGGCCCCGCTGACAATCTTCTCAGCGTTTACTTTTGCCATCACAAAGTCGGTTGTTAAATACGGTTCACATTCAACCGCGTTAATTAAAACAGTATGAATGTCTTTAACGTTATTGTATTTAACCCAAGTTGGAAAACCAGCGCCACCAAGACCAACAAGGCCCGCTTCTTTAAGCGCAGCCACAATGTCTTCTTTTTTGGCGTCTAGTTTTACTTTCTTTAATGGTTTTTCTGGTGTCATTTTAAAGTCATTTTTTATGACTAAGTAATCACAAGCGCGTCCAGTTGTTAGATTCAAACGTTTTTCCACAGCCGCAACACTACCAGAAACACTACTAAAAAGCGGAACACTAAATTGTTGTTGGACCGCAATCTTTGTTCCGACTTTTACTTTGTCGCCCTCTTTCACTAATACTTCAAGAGGCGCGTTATTAGCGGCCACTAGCGGAAAATATACAAATTCAACTTTTTTAGGATCAAGAACGAAAGGTTCACGTTCTAGACTAATATGTTTATTACCAGGAATTTTCCGACCGCCTTTAGTTGCGAATAACTTCATCACTTTTCCCTCCATCGCGCATATTATACACGCGGAAAGAACCAAAAGTAAAGTAAATCAGTAAATTGTTCACTTGAAAGTGAAAAGGCGACAAATAATGAATGTATGTTTATTTGTTCCGTCCTAACAATTTGAAAATACCAACCGTTTTTGGTCCTGGTTTGTAACGAAAACGGAAATCAAGGAACCGGGATTTATGTAAAACGGCTTTTTGATGGCTAAATGTTTTGAAAGTATGATAACCATGATAACTACCCATGCCACTATTTCCAACACCGCCAAAAGGGAAGTGGGGGTTTGCAAGTTGAACGACCGCATCATTAATTGCCGCCGAGCCACTCGTGGTCTTGGTCAGTACTTTGTTCATCGTTTCTTTTGATTTTGTAAAAACGTAGAGCGCTAACGGTTTTGGGCGTGATGTCACAAACTTAATTGCTTCATCAAGGGTATCATAAGTAATAATTGGTAAGATTGGTCCAAATATTTCTTCTTGCATCACTTCACTATTAAGCGGTGGGTTTAAAAGCACCGTTGGACGAATTGTCTGTGTTTTATCATCAAAGTTTTTACTACCAACTTCTTCTAAAATACCCTTGAGCCGCAGATAATGTTTTTCATTAATAATTTTAGGAAGACGGGTGGCTTCATCGCCCACAACCGTAAAGGCTTTTTTAATGTCTTCAACCTTATCCACTAATTTCTTATCCAGTAAAACATAATCGGGCGCAACACAAGTTTGGCCAGAATTAATGAGTTTGGCAAATTTTAGGCGGCGAATCGTTAAAGGAATATCGGCATCTTCGGTAATGATAAAGGGTGATTTACCACCGAGTTCAAGCACAATTGGTGTTAAATTCTCACTCGCTTTATTCATCACAATTTTGCCAACTCCAGGACTTCCGGTAAAGAAAATAAAATCATAAACACCTTTTAAAATTTCTTCATTAACTTGCCGTCCGCCCAGGAATAAAATTGCTTCTTGATTAGGAAAAGCAGTTTCCACAATTTGTTTCATTACTTTGGCAATTTCGGGAGCGTACGCACTTGGTTTTATGACCGCATAATTACCAGCCGCAATCGCCCCAATTAAAGGTAGGAAAGTAAGCTGTAATGGATAGTTCCAAGGGCTCATAATTAAGACTTGACCAAACGGTTCGGGAATAATAAAATTCTTACCTGGAAATTGGACAAGTGGCGTCTTAATCCGCTTCTTTCGCATCCATCTTTTAAGGTTTTTAATGGCAAAATGTAGTTCGTCATAAACAATACCTAGTTCCGTCACAAATACTTCCCATTCATCTTTGTGGAGATCAGCGTAGAGTGCATCATAAATATCTTTTTCATACACTTTAATGGCTTTTTGCAGGCTTAATAGCAATTCTTTGCGTTTTTCGTACCCTAGCGGATACGTTTTTTGCATGGCTTCTTTTTGCGCTTGAATAATTTTTAACATTTACTTTCCTCCTTTTAGTTCATGATAAAATGCTTCGAGTTCGCGCGTTTTAAAAAGACGAGGAGTCGGATAAAGGGGACGCGCTTCTTTGTTGGCAAATTTCGCGAGTTGTGGAATATCTTCTTTCTTAATTTCAGGAATAGTCTCTGGTATTCCAAAATGCTTATTGAGAGCCCTAATTTCACTAATAAAAAGACTAGCGGTTAACTCATCACTAAGACCGTCTTTTACCACCCCGCTGCACCGTGCTAAGCGGGCTAATTTCTTATCAACTTTGGGTCGATATTTTTCTAACATAAAAGGCAAAATCAAACCGTTAACATACCCATGTCCTAAACCATAGAAAGCACTAAGAGGATGACTAAGAGCATGGACATATCCAACATAGTTTCGGGTGAAAGCTAGACCAGCGTCATAAGCTGCTAGTTGCATATTGGTCCGGCCTTCTAAGTCACCTGGATTATCATAAACCTTCTTTAAGTTTTCAAACACTAACTGGGTCGCATTAATCGCCTTAGCATTAGTAAATTTAGTACCGCCATTATTAGTGTAAGCTTCCACTGCATGAGTCAGAGCATCCATACCAGTCGTGGCCGTTAAAAATGGGGGTAATCCCACTGTTAACTCAGGAATTAATAATGCATAACTCGGAATTAAGGGGGTATCGTTAATAGCGTACTTCCGTTTTGTTTTTTCATCAATAATAACGGCGGCTAAAGTCGCTTCGCTCCCCGTTCCCGATGTCGTGGGCACTGCCACTAATAGCGGTATTTTCTTTAATATTTTAAGTTGACCCCCCATTTTATCTAAACTTTTACGGGGCCGGGCCACCCGCGCGCCAAGAGCCTTAGCGACATCGATCGGACTACCGCCGCCAAAGCCAATAATTGCTTCACCACCAAAAGCCTTATATGCTACGAGAGCCGCCTCCACTTGGGCAATCGTCGGATTAGCGGTCACATTACTATATACCTTGTATTTTATTTTCTTAGTCTTTAGTTTTTCTAATAGCGGAATATGTAATTTAAGTTTGGCCAAGCCTTCATCAATAACAATAAATACTTTCGTTTTCTTTTTTGCTAAAAAAACATTCGTTAATTCATCATAAGAATGTAATTTTATTGGTTCCCGCCACCGTAATAGAGGACGAGCTAAATAAAATATACCTTGATATATCCGATCAAAAAGTGTGCACATAATCATATCCTTTCTCTTTTTTTACTATTTTAATAGCGTTGACTACTCAATTAAAAGTAGAGGAATGAGCACATATTATATTGACGTTAAGACAAGAATTATGTGCCATTATTTTTACATTTATCGATCAACTTTATTATAACAAAAAAGGGGCACGAGGCCCCTTTTAAATGCTTTTAATATCCTTGGATGCCTTTTAGAAGAGTGGTACTTCCATGCCAAAGAGCCCGAAAACGGTTTTAATCCACTCCCACACCACACCAATAAAGCGGTTCGTGGCGGGATCCATAATACCAAAGTTAACTAAGGCCCACACAACAACCATGATGATGGCAGCACCAACGGCCGCAATCACAGCCGCAATTAATAAGATGAGAATTATTTTCCATAAAATCTTTAAAAACCGTAAGAAACGGCCTTTTTTACGTGGTTTGCCTTCAGTTTGAACAAATTCATCACGCCGACTACGGCGGAGGCGGAGTGGTCCCGCCACTAAGCTATTGACAAAGTTACTGTCAAAGTAAACATTAACTGAATTCTTGGGTGCTCGTTTAACAGGCGCGGGTTGACCTTCAGCAGTGCCAAGTTTAGCCTCTAAGGCCTTGACTTGAGCTTCTAATTGTTTTATTCTCCGTCTTTTACTCATAACTTAAATCTCCCCTTTCCTATTATCTTAAGACCCGGACGAGGCCAAATAGCCCTTTAACCATGTCAATCACTAATTGAACAATATCATGGAGCCATAAAATCGCCGCATTGAAGCGATCGGCTAACCATGGTGGTCCTGCTAGTGGAGTAATCCCAAAGTGTTGCAATAACCAGGCCCCAATAAAGACGACAAGGGCGATAACAATGAGCCAAATAATAGCACATAAAATCTTACGGCCAACACTCTTTTTCTTTTTAGGTTTACGACCAGTGCCATCAATTGCCATTTTGTTATCCGCCATTCGTTTAGCTAGATTACTATCAAAGTAAATATTTACTTCATTTTCTTGTTGATCTTCAACAACTGGGGCCGCCGCTTTTTGACTGGCGAGTTCTTTGCGTAAGATTTCAAGTTGCAATTCATGGACACGATCGGTTAAACGATCAACTTTAGCGTGAAGTGAACCGTAGTAAGGATCTTCATATTGGTGAACACGTGGTTGCGCTGGTGGAACTTCCTTAGCAACTGGTGCGTCACTAACTTTTTCTAATTCTTTTTCATCAAGAAGCGCCTTAACTCGACCATATTCCGCTAACACTTCATCGTATTCACTACGACTAATAAGCATGGAACGTTCTTTTTCTTGCTCGGCAATAATTGCTTCGTATTTTTCTTTTTGTTTTTGTAATTCCTTCGTACTAATGACGGTCCGAATTACTGTTGGACCGGGAACTTGAACGCGAACTTCTTTTGGTTTTTCGGCGAGTTCAGCCTTAGCTTGTTTTAACTCTTGCGCAAGAGCTTCAACTTTTTCTTGTTCTTTTAAGAGTTCGCTTTCATCGACCTTTGTTTCATCAGTTTCAGGACGCGTGGCGAGTTCATCTTCGAGTTCTTTAACCCGTTCCCGCAGACGAATAACTTTGGGATTTTCATCACTAAAGTCAACTTCTTCTTCAATCCGTTCGGGTAAAACATACTCTAAATCGCTAACGACGTTGGCGACGTTTTTATTAACGAAATTTTTAACGAGTAATTCACCAAGATCTTGTTTGCGAAGTTCAGTTGGAACATCAAGTTTATTTTTAGTAACAAATTCTTTTAGTTGTGCAATCGTCATTTCTTTAACGTCTTCGGTTAAATGCGGCACATCTTTCGCTTTAGCGACTTTCGGAAGAACCGCTACAATATTATTCACGATGTCTTGCTTTGTAATATTCGTGGGAAGTAACACATCATTCTTTTCGGCGATTTCGCGAACTTCCCTAATCGTCGCACTGTGGAGTCCTTTTTCGGCGAATGTTCGTGCTAATACCCCATCAATATCCCCTTCTTCATCACCAAAAAGTGTTTCAACGGTTGGAAATAAATCTTTAAGGACGATTGGGCTTGTCTTACTCTTGCTTGCTTTCTTGTAAAGATTAGCGAGTTCTTTCGGCTTATCGACCACTTGAATGGCAAAAAGCCATAAGTCTTCTAAGTAACGATCCATCAATTCAGGTTGGATTTTTACCATTCGTTCAAATAAGTTTTCAAGAACGGTCACAGGGCTATCTTCAAAATAATCTAGCCGACTAAAGAAGTCATTGGAAAGCCCTTTATCGGCAACGCGCGACACAAGTTTAAATTTCCAGACCTCATCACGCATCACATTTTTCAAAATATTAGCGTGGTCACGGCGCGCATATAGTTTATCGCCCTTTAAAAATTCGACAAGGTCGTCTACTGGTAATTTTGCCAGTGTTTTAAGAGCATCGTTAAGAACGAGCTCGGTCCCATCAACTTTGATGAGATCTAATCTTGTTTTAATTTTCATCATATTTTCCCCTTCGGGTATATTATACCATTGAAATTAAGGAGTAAGTCAATCAGTTGTTAAAAAAATGCAAATTTTGTAAAATAGTGCACTTTTGTTGGCGAAATAAAATTAAAAAGCACTACTTTTATGGTCAAAGTGACGGTAAATAGTGCTTTGCTTTTTAATTAGGGCTCTATTAAATATAACGTGGACACTTTTTTAAAATTCCACGCTTGATTTAACAGCTTTAGTCACTTT
>MWCB01000034.1 GCA_002069815.1 Tenericutes bacterium ADurb.Bin239
GTTGGAATCTCTCTTCCTAAGGGATTATTGCTTTACGGAAAACCAGGAGTTGGAAAAACGTTGTTCGCAAAAGCAATCGCTAGTGCAGTTAAACGAAAATTTATTGAAGTAAATTTCACAAATGTTGAAGATAGTGACACACATTCAATCTTAAAAAATAAATTTAAAGAAGCACAAACTAATTCGCCTGCTATCCTATTCATTGATGAAATCGATAAACTTGTCCCTATGGAAATGTCTGATTCACCATTTTTCTCTGATTATTCACGGAGCACATTACAATTACTCTTATCACTTTTAGATGGTTTCGGAAGTAATCCAGAGGTATTAGTCGTTTGCACCACGAACACACTCCATCAAATGCCTGAAGCATTAACAAGAGCGGGACGGATTGATAAACATATAAACTTACCACTTCCCGATGATGAATCACGAAAAGCAATTGCGGAGTATTACCTTAATAAAGTACTTTTTAACAAAACGATTGATATCGATCAATTTGTGCTTTCGAGTGAAGGCTTAAGTGGCGCTGATATTAAAACCGTAATCAATGAAGCAGGAATTGAAGCAGTTAGCAAAAAGTACGAGAGCATTTCGACAAAGTTATTAATCGAACACATTAGCCGGATTGAAGGAAAATCCCTGGTTAAAACAAGTAATGATCAAGACTCTGAAATAATTGCCTATCACGAATTAGGACATTTTGTGGTTGCTAATGAATTAAAGAAAATCATTAAAGATATTAATATTAACGCTACAAATACTCAATTAGGTCGTGTTCGCTATAAATTGCCTTCAGGAATAGTCACAACTGAGGATTTACTCGATGATGTTGTCATTGCTCTTGGGGGACGAGCAGCAGAAACAGTATTTCTAAACAAAAAGTATGTTGGCAGTTGGCAAGACATTCAGAAATCATTTACGTTATTAGAGCAATCAGTAACATACGGTGATCATGGCTTTGACCATCTTGGTTTTAATAGAATTACAGATCGGATGTATGAAGAAATACACGCAAAGGTTGTTAGTATTATGGAAGATAGTTTACAGAAAGCAATTCAAATTGTCTCTAAAAACAAAGAAATAATTATGGGATTACACCCAAAACTTCTAGCCGCAAAAACACTAACCGCCGCGGATCTAAAAGCATATTTCGAGGGAACCATTGTGGAAGCTGAAGAAGATGATGAATATAGACTCGCTTACGATTCTTTACGTGATGAATACATTGAGATGTAGTTGCAACCGATAGTGCACACTAAGAATTAACTTGATTCATAAAAGTGTTATTTAATAGTAGGTGAAAGGAGTAAACAAATATAGTTAAACTAGATTAATAGAGAAACAATATGAATCAAAAGTTCGAGCAAAGGGAAATATTTAAAGAAAAATTTAAAGAATTATGTAACAAGCGGGAAGTAAATTCAAAGGACGTGTTAGCTAACCTCCGCCTCCACAAAAATTACGTAACCCTCCTTGGTCTCGTGCGGATTGCAAACTACTTTGAAGTAAGTATTTCCGCTTTGCTTGAAAATTAAGAAGAGGAGCGAGACTTAACAAGATCATTTGGTATAATAAACTTAGCTGTCGTTATAAGAAACTCCGGAATGAGATTTCATAAAGGAGGAATAAAACATGACGTACAGCAAAGTGAACTTAGAGTTAGTAACTAGACAAGAATTAGGATGGCGTATCTATCAAGCAATTGAAAGAACGGGGCTGCCACGAGAAGAGATTGCCGCAAGATTAAATGTCTCACTACGAACAATTAATTACTGGCAGTCTGGTATCAAACTTCCCGGGCTTCCTAAGACTGTAGAACTTGCTAAACTCTTAAATGTCTCACTTGACAGCCTTCTACTCGATTAGAGGGCTGTCTCCAAAAAAAGAAAAAAGAAAAATTGAATAAGAAGTCGCAAAAATGCTACAATGAAAATGCGTAAGTTAAAGGTTCAAATAATGTGTTATTGAATTGCGCCTAAGAAATGAGTGGTGCATTACGAACGCGAGCTTGATAATTAGTCAAGTGTTAGAGCATTACTGCGCGCGGTAGTGCTCTTCTTTATTTAAAAGGTAAAATATGGCAAAAAATAAACGAAATTCTCGCTCTGGAGAACAACAATTAAACGATGAGTATTATAAAGACTTTGACTTTACAGATACTCGTAATTTTGGACTTTTTCTCAAAAAGAAATATGTAAACATCGATCCTAAGCGACTCATTAAGATGATTCCTGGAGCAATTTCTAAAAAAGAACTAGAAGCAATGTCTAAACGGAACACTAAATATTTTATTCCGTTAAAGCGCAAGCAAGAAGATTACAACATATTTTTATTCATGCGGGAAATTAAGACCATTGAAAAACAATGGAATGAAGAGTATAAACCAATTATTGACGAAACTATAAAAGGGATAGTTGCCAAAAAATATATGGTAGGCGATGATGAAAACTTACAAAGGGGAATCGATAGTCCAGCTGCCGCTAATGCGCGTGCTAATTTTAATAATATGCTTGCTCGTCAAGAGGCGGAAGTGAAGAAAGCAATGGTTATTTCAAGTATGTACGCCCAATTCTTTCATCAAGCTGCAGCACAGTTAGAAGCGATTACAGTTAAAGTCCTTTTCTTAGGTAAAGTTAGTCCAAGTACATCATTACGTGATTCGATGAAGGGTACTTTGCACGGATCAAAAACCGCTTTTGAAGAACTAGACGGTTATGAGTACCACAATGGTTTATATCGTATTTGGAATTTTATTAAACATAATAATGAAGATACTTATCAGAAATTAAAAAAACAATTTCCGAGTGTGTTACGTAAAGGAGAATATGTGCAAGGAAATCTTGCAATCTATTACGTAAATTTTAGTGATAAATTATTTCAATCATTATTTAGAGGATTAAAGTTATTTTATATTGATTATTGTGCAAAAGCATTTAATGAAACGTTATTTGATTCAAAGTGGAATTATGATTCGCACTTTATAAATCTTGTTAAAGACCATATTGAAGTTATCGAGAATCCACTCGGCCTTGATATGTTTAGCGAAATTGATTAGTGATTTTGTTACAGTCACTTTTCGCTTAACATTTTATATTTTTTAAACCTAAACAAAAACGCTTAAACGATTAAAAAGGAGTGTTCATGAAACGAATTATTAGATCTTTAAAAACAGTCAACTATCGGTTGTGGTTAGCGTTATTAATTTTACTTATGCTACCGACCATTTATCAAACAGTCCGTATTTTTTTCCTTGGTAATATGCCAAGTGACTGGGGAATAAACATTGCCAGTCAACTACAATGGTTAGGGTTATTTTATGAGGTTATTCAAGAAGCGATGATTCTACCGCTATTCTTCCTTATGGGAAAATCATTAGGGAGTAGAGATGAGTTAAGTAATAAAGTTAAAACCGGTTTATTAGTTAGTGGTTTAATTTATGGGATTTTATCTTTACTTATCATCATTTTTGCTGCGCCACTTGTTAAGTTTATGGCACAAGATGTCACCTTACTAGAAGCAACAGTTACTTATATTAGATTAGAAACAATTGCGTCACTATTTGCAACACTCGTCAAATTTGTTCTTATTGTTTTTATGACGATCAAGAAAGATAAAGTTATGTACATCCTCCTCGGTGTCCAAATGTTATTATCCATTATTTTTGATACATTCTTTATTAGTAATCTTTCCTTTTCACTTAACATCGGCGTTAATGGTATTGCTTTTACAAATATTATTGTGAACTTGGTCATGTTAATTGTGGGGCTGGTAATACTTCATAAGCTTGATATACATGTTTTTTGTTGGAAAAAACTCAACTTTAGTTGGATGAAAGAATGGTTTAGTGTTGGTAAGTGGTCTGGATTAGAATCGTTTTTACGGAACCTTGCGTTCATGGTCATGATTGTGCGGATGATGAATATTGTGTCGGAGCAAGGCAACTATTGGATCGCTAATAACTTTATTTGGGGATGGTTATTAATTCCAGGTTTAGCGCTTGCCGACCTCGTCAAACAAGAAACTGCGGCCTCAGTAGATAATATTCGGACAAAGACATTTGGATATTTAACGCTAACGACTATCTTTACGATTGTTTGGTTATTATCGATACCGTTATGGAAACCGTTTCTCCGTTATGTTATGAATGTACAAGATTATGAAACAGTGTTTTGTATTGTACTTATTCAAACTGGGTTTTATCTAACTTTCTTTTATAATAATTGTATATTTGACGCTACTTTTTACGGTCGAGGCAAAACTGGATACATGCTTATTCAATCACTATGTATTGACGTCTTTTATTACGGTGTAATGTTTATTCTTTTCTTAACGGGCGTTTTTATTCCAACGCTCGTTAGTGTCTCACTCATGTTTGGAATAGGTATGGTCCTTGATTTCATTCCAACGATGATTCTTTACGTAGTGCTTTTAAAACGAGAAAATATAAAAATTGATTTTAAACTTGAAACAGCTACTACAAATATAATGGAGGAGGTAAGTGTTTAATGAAATATTTATTTTTTGATATTGAATGCGCTAATAGTTTTGGCGGAACCTGTAAAATGTGTGAATTTGGTTATGTCTTAACCGATGATAAATTTAACGTTCTTCAAAAGTTTGATTATCCGATGTCGCCAGGGAAGAAGAACGTTAGAAGTAATCGTTTTGATTTAAAAATATATGAGCGGGAACCCGGCTTTCAGTGGGCGTATGATATTGATTACTATTACAATTGTGAGGAATTTCCAGCCTTTTACAATCGTATTAAAGCATTGGTAGAAGATGAAAACACGCTTATCCTTGGGCATTCGGTTGATAATGATCTACGTTATCTTGCTAGTTCCGCTATGCGCTATAAATTAGCGCCATTTAAATTTATCGCTTACGATACACAAGTGATGATGAATTATTTTTCGGAAAAGCGGCAACGATTTATGGGTTTAAAAGATGCTTTTCTACAACTTTGTTCAAAGGAGGAGTTAATAAAATTACAACCACACCTTTCTGCTGATGATGCCTATATGACAATGCGGGTTGTCGAAAGGATGTGCACAGAACTTGAGGTAACATTACCCGAATTAATTGATTTATGTGAAGGCACAAAAATTACTTTTGAAAACTTTAATTTAATTAAAGAGGCAATTGTCCGGAAATATAATCCACGAACCAAGGACCATAAAAATAATAAACAAGGTCAAGTGCTCTGGGGCGAATTCTATCGGGAGTATCTCTCTGTATTATGGGATGAATCATCCAATGGCCGCCGCGTTACCATTAGCGCCAAATTAAAAGAAGATGTCCCGATTTTAGAAAAAGTTATTGCCGCGATTAAGACGAAGGAATTAATTGCCTTTGATGGCATTGGTCGGGCAGATATTTTTGTGGTAAAAGACGAAAAAGACAAAGAACGACTTTTGAAAATGTTTCAACACCCTTTTAACGGCACGTTTATATTACTTGATGATTTTATTCTCACCGAAGAAAACGAATGACTTTTAAGGCGAAATGGAAATATGAATAAAAATGAATCATCAATTAAACTAAGGAAAATTGAATCGAAGGTAACGACATTAAATTTCCACTTTTATGATAGCTGTAATTTTGGTTGTAAACATTGTTTTGTTAATATGCAAAACCGTTCTTTAACTTTTGAAGAAGCAAAACACGTTATTGACACGCTTAAAGATAATTATGATTATGAGCGAATTAATCTTGCGGGTGGCGAACCGCTTTTATC
>MWCB01000035.1 GCA_002069815.1 Tenericutes bacterium ADurb.Bin239
CAGTTACCCGACCTACTTCCTTAGCAGGGAAGCCCCTTCACCAACTTGGGTACTACTCCGTCTTGCTAAATAATAGCATATGCTTATTCTTTTGTAAATGAATAAATCAGTAAGCGCGCGCTACGATTACGACATACTTTGCCGGCTTGCCACTGATGAGGCATTTATCGCTAAATGGCGTTTGATTAAATGGTAAGCAACGCGCAGTAGCCTGATATTTATCTTTGATAAAATCTAAATCTTCTTGATTTCCGCTCCACATCATTTTAGCGTAGCCTAATTTATTGTTAAGGGTATCTTCTAACTCTTCAATCGTTAATACTTTAATCGTCCGATTAAGTAAATCAGTCAGTTTCTTTTGATACATATCTTCATGAATCTTTTCAAGTAAGGCTGGCACTTCTTTTTCTAAATTTTTATCAGCAAAACTTATTTTTTCATGATTATGACGAATAGCGCCACTGATTTGTTCCACTTTTAAGTCACGGGGACCAATTTCTAAACGAAGAGGGACACCTTTCATTTCGTATTCACTAAACTTCCAACCGGGTGACTTATCACTGTCATCAACTCTAGCACGAACACCAATTGCTTTTAAGCGTTTAAGGAGTTCAAGAGCTTTAGGCATCACCCCTAGTTTATTTTGCTGAATAGGAACAATGATTACTTGAATTGGCGCAAGGCGAGGCGGTAGGTTTAAGCCATTATCGTCACCATGGGCCATAATAACACTACCAATTAAACGCGTGGAAACACCAAAACTAGTTTGATGAACGTACTGCAAAGTGTTATTTCGATCTTGGAACTGAATATTAAAGACTTGGGCAAAGCCAGTTCCAAAATAGTGAGTCGTGCCGCATTGAAGAGCTTTACCATCAGGCATAAGTGCTTCTATGGTAAAAGTTTGCTCGGCTCCTGCAAATTTCTCTTTTTCGGTTTTAGTTCCTGTCAAAAACGGAATAGCAAGTAAATCTCTTCCCATATCTTCGTAGACTTTAAGCATATCAAGAGCGTGCGTTCGTGCTTCAACTTCGGTTTCATGAATGGTGTGACCTTCTTGCCATAAGAATTCACTGCCCCTTAAGAAAGGACGGGTCGTCTTTTCCCAACGAACAACCGAGCACCATTGATTATATTTTTTCGGTAAATCACGATATGAACTAACAATTTTCGCATAATGATCACAAAAGAGCACCTCGCTAGTGGGCCGAATAATAAGTGGATCTTCAATCTTTTGATTACCACCAAGAGTCGCTACTAGCGTTTCAGGAGCAAAACCTTCAATATGGTCTTTTTCTTTTTGGAATAAACTTGTAGGGATGACAAGGGGCATATAGACATTGTCATGGCCTTTTTCTTTAAATTTTTCATCTAAATGTTTTTGAATGTTTTCCCAAATAGCGTATCCATAAGGTCGATAAATAATAAAGCCTTTAACTTCACTATAATCCATTAATTCAGCTTTACGGCAAACGTCCGTATACCACTGGGCAAAGTCCTCACTTTGCGTGGTGATTGCTTCAATTTTAATCTTGCTCATATTTATTTCCTCTTACTAAAATTAATAATTCTTAGGGCTTTCTTTTTATCAATTGTGAGTAGGGTCGCGTCTTTTTTACTAATCTCATCACTAGCAACATAATCCACACCCGCTCGAATATAATACTCGATTTCACTCCATTTTGGCAAATCAGTTATCATAATTGGTTTTTGATGACGTAATAATTTACCAAGTGAGGCTAAAAGATATAGTCTTTCCCTTTCATCATCTTGTGTATGATTTAATATTTTATCATTAACCATAAAGTAATCGACTTCACCATATATCTTGTCAGGAAGTGTTAGTTCAGTATCACTAATAATTAAACATACTTCATACTTTTGTTTTTTGATTTTCTTAATATGTTTTAGCATTTCTTCAACACTCACAAAAGTATTAGCAAAATCTTGCTCTTCTAACATAAATACCATTTTGATATCCGCGGCAAAAGGCTGAGTCGAGAAAGCATCACTGATGAATTCCACTCCCCCTAAACCAATAGGAATAAAAAGTAAGTGTTTATTGTTACGCCGCATATTGTAGTAACGCGCCACTGCTTTTCGTAATACCATTTTAATAAGCGGTTCATTTTGTTTATTTTCGCGCGCAAACTGCGCGGCTTCTAAGAAATTCGTAAATAATGAACCAGTGATACTAAAACTAGTTATATAACCAAGGATTTCGACTGTTTTAGCATCAACCAGCGGCTGATATAACGTTTCAACCCCTTTACGAGCGACAAGTTGAGTTAATTCACTACGATATAAACTTAAGTCCATATCTTTAATTTCTTGATTAGGATCATGGATTAATAAACGACCATCTTCCTTAAGCGCATATAAACTTAATTCTTCCGCTGTTTTAAAGAACATATTCATTTCGGCAAATTGACGTGATCGCGAGATACCAATTCCTAAGGAATATTCGTTGTACCCGTTTTTTTGGAGATACCCACTCATCCGTCGTTTAATGTTTTGGAAAACATCAATTGCCGTATCAACCTCGGAACAACGCGGAAAATAGATGCCAACAGTATGATGATCCACAAAGCGAATAATACGGGATTTACGACGATAAAACGCTACTTGATTTTGTAATTCATACCATAAATGTGGAGGAATGGCCGCACGATGGGTTTGCGCTCCGCTAGCGGTCGTAGCGATACTAATAGCGGCATACACCCCTTTATTTTGTTTACGCGAACGTCTATATACTTTATGCAGTTCTTCGGCACTCAAATAACCAATATTCTCTTTTTTCTTCACTGTTAGATTCATTTGGTCATTTGGCTTTAAATAGCGATATAAATATGATTCAAGGTGAATGATTTTCTTTTCGAAATCAATACTAGTAACTTCTAAAATGGAGGCATACGAACGACGCATATCTCGGACGAAGACATCCACTTTATAAAAATGACTAGCTCCTGAATCAGGGTCCATCAATGAATTTATCCATTGATCAAGTTTATCCACTTCTTTGGCTGTAAATTGTTGAAAAAATTGGGGTAGTAAACCATGCTTTCTTTCCTCATAACTTCCGCGGTTAAAATAAGTAACCTTCCCTTCCCCTAAATCAAGAACGAAAATACGCGGAGTGGTAATGTTACCTAAAATATTATTTTCTTCCTTAATATCCTTCTTATTCCAGTGAACAATGAGCGCAATCGCCGTAATAAAAAGCACTAAACTTACACCTGCTAAGATTACTCTTTCAATATTTTCTACTATAAAATTAATGAAATCTTGCATAAATCACCTATGTATATTATACATAAAAATTAAATATGCATTGCTTTGTAGCGAAAATTTTATAGACTCTATAAAATGTTTGTTATAATTAACACTACGGAGAAATACCCAAGCCTGGCTGAAGGGGTCGGTCTCGAAAACCGATAGGAGGAGCAATCCTCGCGAGGGTTCAAATCCCTCTTTCTCCGCCACGAAGGAGGATTAAATGGCGAAAAAACGTTTATTAATTGTTGTGGACTATCAAAACGACTTTGTCGATGGCGCACTTGGTTTTAGTGATGCAAATACTATTGAACAAGTAATTATTAACGCTATTGAAGACCACCTAAAAACAAAAGATGACATCGTCTTTACGAAAGACACCCATTTTGATAATTATTTAGACACCGAGGAAGGTCGTAATTTACCAATCAAACACTGTATCAAAGGTACTAAAGGTCATCAAATTTATGGCAAAGTAGCGACCTACTTACCAAAAGCAAAGAAAGTTTATGAAAAATTAACTTTTGGATCGCTTGAGATGGCTAATGATATAGTCAAGAAGGGCTACAATGAAATTACGCTGGTGGGTTTAGTCACCAATATTTGCATTTTAAGCAATGCACTTCTTGCTAAAGCTGCTTTGCCTGAAGCTAAAGTTGTTGTCTTAAAAGATGGAGTTAATAGTTATGACAAAGACTTACACGCTAAGACACTTGATGTGTTGCAAGGTACCCAAATTATTGTTAGGTAAACATTTATGAAAAAAGATACTAAAGTTCTTATTCTTTTAGGTCAATCAAATATGGAAGGTCATTCGTGGACTTCATATTTACTTCGTCACTATAGCAATGATAAAATTGAACTTTATAACGCTGGTCTACCTGTTGATATTGCGTTTAGCTGTGATTTTGGCACTAATAATTCAAACTATGAATTCATTACTGTTAAAACTGGTTTAGGCTATAACGAAGATCGCTTCGGCCCTGAAATCGGTATTGCTGAACATCTAATCAGTGTTAATCGTAATAACGAATTTAAAATCATTAAATACGCGGTCGGCGGTACGACCCTTAAAAACTTTTGGCGTTCCCCTTCTAGCGGCACTCCTGGTGAATGTTATGCGCGGGCCATTCCTTTTATTCACACAATGCTAAAAAAACTTGTAGCGAGTGGTTATAACCCCAAAGTAAGTGCTATTCTTTTTATGCAAGGCGAAAGTGATGCTTGTGAAGGTTATCATAATGAATATGAAAAACTACTCTTTAATTTTGTTAAAGACTTACGCCATGAATTTAAAGCTTACGCCCCTAAGAATGGCATTTACTTCATCGATGCTTTAATTAAAGACCAAGAAATATGGACTGAGCATAAAATCGTTAATAACGCAAAACGTAATCTCGTAAAGAAGCTTGATAACATAGTTATTGTTGACACCATTGCCGCTAATTTAACAGTCAATAATGAACCAGATGGCGAACCTGACCTAGCGCATTACGATAGCGATGCTACGATAAAACTTGGTCATCTCTTTGGCGAAGCAATTACTAAGCATATTAAATGAATAATTCTCAAACATAAATAAAAAGGCACCCGCTGCATGCATGGGTGCTTTTTCTTATTAAATGTGGCGCGCCCGACACGACTCGAACGTGTGACCCCAACCTTCGGAGGGTTGTACTCTATCCACCTGAGCTACGAGC
>MWCB01000036.1 GCA_002069815.1 Tenericutes bacterium ADurb.Bin239
TCCACGCTCTATTTAATAGTTTTTGGGGGTCTTTTCGCTTTTTCCACGATTTTCCACGTTCTATTTAATTGAGCCTAATTTCATAGATTTAGTGAGTTATTTTAGGATTATCCAACTTTCTCCACTTTATTTAATCAAGACATTAATATATTAACTTAACTTTTTCTTTTTACTGACAAAGTAATAACCAAGAATAAAGGTAAGTCCAATCGCACCAATACTAATCACTGCGACTAGATTATTTCTACTTTGATCGCTAGTGGATTGTCTAGCTGGATTACTACCAGGTTGGGCAGCGACCCATGAATTGAGATAATCAAGTCGTGCACGAGCACTAACAAAGATTGCCTCCGCATTTTCTTCAAAGACTTCTTTTGCTCCTTCGGATAAAGCGTTATATTTAGTCATTAAGGAAGCGTAAACTACTTCGCAATTGTCTTGTGCATTTAAGCCTTCGCCATTAACCACATCATCAGCAAAGTCACGAGCAGCCGTATAATCTTCATCAACTACAGATTTGATTTGAACATTAAGTTGTGGTGTTCCTTGATAGTCATTCCGAATTGCATCGAATTCAATAATATCTCCCGCTTGTAAAGCAATTGAACGAGGATCTTTTAAAAATGAATATCTCGTTAAAGACTCAAATAATCCGGTCACTCTGTTAAATGAGATTGTTCCTTCTTCGAAACTTGAACCATATACGGCAATTTCAGCACTACCATGAATGTCAATCAATCTCATATTTCCATATTTGTCTTTATTTCCTGTTCCGTCAGTTCCCCAGCCTTTAATACGAGCAACACCTTTATATAAAGTAGCCTTTGAGTTTTCAACTTCAAGGATTTCACCAATAGTTACTTGAATTGCTTCAGGTTCATCATGAAGAACATTAATAACAACTTTATGAGTATAGGTTATACCCTCAACAGTAATTGAAGCAACAACATTAGTTGACCCTGGAGCAATTGTTGTCAATAATCCTGATGAATTAATTGACGCAACTTCTTCATCTTCTACTGACCAAGAAATAGTCGGTGTTCCTTCCACATTTGCCGTAGTAGCTGAAAATTGGAATTCTTCGCCCACTTCTAAATTCCCAGGAAAATTTGTAATATTAACTGATGGCGAGGATTTTAAGTCATAATCGATTGATATGGTTTTAATGTGTAATTGTGCACTTGATGTATTAACATTTTGAATACTAAATGCGGTGGCGCTTAAATCTGATAATGAGTGAGATCCATTTGAGTTTGGCGTTTCATTAATTTTCTCAATACCATCAACTACAATTTTAGCTTGAGCAACCGTGCCGGCATAATTAATCCTAAAGCCAGTAATATGGTAACTATTATCATTTAATGAGACACTTAAAATAACACCCTCACCATCACTACGATAATATAATCGTAAAGTACCATCTTTGTTTAGGCCAACATGATTACCTCCTTCGCCCTTATCTGATACTACACTAAAGAGTTCATCGTCTAGCCCGAGTAAAGCAGCATCATTACCGCCGGTCATATTTGTAGTGCTACCACTGTAAGATATGACAGCAGTTTCTGCAGCCTTCACGCCTTCAACTTCTTTTGGTGCACTGAGTGAGACACCAATACCAAGTGCCATTGCGAAAACAGCAAAAGGTGTGAAAAATTTCTTAATTATCTTTTTCATATTTTTTCCCTCCTTATACGTAGGAATAATAAAGTATATCTTGTTGTAAACATTACTAACTTAAACTTCAAGTAAAATTAAATAATTTTAAAAAAAGAAAGTTTTAAAAACCCGATATGTATAGAAAAATATTTCTCAAATGTTCATTTGATTTACGCTTATAATCATATTTATACGCGAATGTATATATGAAAATTTGAATATTTATTAAAAATATAGATTTTATGTTGTTTTCAATAATTTTTACTATATTTACGAAATTCTTCCTTTTTTGATATTTTGAATAGATCCTGTTTCGTCACCTTTATTATGGTTGCACTATCTTCTACTTTATTGAAATCGAAACTGACATCTTCTTGTCCGACTTCAACGTTTCTAATTAATAAACCTTTAAGGGTTGAAAATTCTTCTTTAACTAATGTTTTTTCAACAAGCCCCTTACCATCATAGACATCATAAACGGCCTTCACGGCGTATTGATATGCGTTATTTAGCAATAAATTATTTAGTTCAACTTGGTTAGCACCTTTAACTAAGTCCTTCTCGTAGATAATATCGATTCCATTTGATAAATAGAATGTAAAAAGGTTTTCACCAATTAAACCATTTGGATTACTAGCAAAAAGATTCAAATTTAGTGACTTGGTACCAACAGACTGATTAATGTCTTGAATCGTTGGTTCCTCGTCATATCGAATCGTGGTCTTGATGGTTTTTTCACCTTCCATGCGAACGCCTTTAATATCCGTACCATCCACATACTTGATTGCATCAACAGTATAGTCAAAGATGCCACTTTCATCACTAGCGGTCACTTCCACAAGGACTTTCGTTAAGTTCGATCCAGGGGCAAACATGTGAACTGATACCAAAAAGTTGTACTTTGTTATAATACAAGTATATGCAGAAGCATCATATGAAGGATAAAAAGAAATAGAATAGACTATGGAGCGGAGAATTCAAATTAAAGGCCGTTTCCGAAATCCTGGATTCTTGAAATTTTAGTCTCCCGTATTTGTGAGGTGGGGGCTGCGGTACTTCTTAGTTAAGCGAAAGTGGATGATGGGGGGACTACATTTAAAATAATTCAATTTAATTAGCAAAAGTTCTTCTTCATAGTCCTTGTTGTTATTGATAGCTACAAGTTTGTCTTCTAGGTACTGAGTAACACTGGAAACAATCGTAATGGTTGTCTCAATGGATATTTTATTTTGATTGTTACTTTCCAAAGTTAAAGCAACAATTAATATTAAAACCCCACATGAATGCAAAACAAAGAGAAATGTTGCTTTTAATTAGTGATGTGACACTAAAACTTTATGAACGTGGTTGGTAGTCTTCCATCACATAAGTGTAAAACCAATTTGTAAACTCATTAATACTTTCAAAAGCCGGGGCATCCTCGGCTTTTATTGGATCGAGGAGACGATAAAAACTCCCCTGATTAAAGAGGGCGACACTTGGGGTGTATTGGACGTGTTCAACAAGACTAGTTTCACTAAGATAGTAAGCATCAATTTGATAGATTGTTATCTTTTCTTCTTCGACAAAACCTTCAATTACCGGTTTAAAAAGACCACAAGCATAACAGCCTGGAGAATAAATATATACAACAAAACTTTCCTTGTTATCAATTAAAGATTCATATTCTTCTTTTGCTTGGATTTCGATGATTTGATCATTGTTATAATACTTCTGTTCTAGTGAAAAGCGTTGATCGGAATATGAACTACTGTTTCCACATCCACTGATGAGGGGGAATAATAATAGTGTTAAGTAGCATTTAAACTTCATTGATAACATTTAGATAGTCAAAATCAATGACATGATAATTTACTTTATGAAAAGCGTAGTAGGTTTTTTCACCTTCGGTAATTTTGACTTTGACATCGTTGGCTCCATGGTATTGCCAGTAACAACCGACATTGTATAATTTATTATCATCCCAACCCATGTCGATAAGCATTCTTTTTGCCATCATTGCATAGCCCCCACCGCCACACATGATAAAAATAGTCTTATCTCTTGGAAAGAGTTGTTCAAGAATTGTTTCCGATTCATGGTAATTTGCACTATAAGTAGCATCACCATCATAATCAAATAGAGTAGTGCCCTCATAAGTCGCGCCTACTTCCGCAGGGAGACCAAAAATAGGAATAATATATGGTAGGGGGACAACTTCAAACCCTTTGACAAAACCTGAAAGGAAGCGGTCGCCACCAATTGCTTCGTAATTAGCCGGATCGACTAGCATACGCATATCACGATAGATAATATCCTCACGTTCTAGGTAGTTGTCGAGCGTTGGTTGCTCACCAAAGACATTAATGTTTTTGTCGACTTCAAATTTCGCCCAAAACCCATCGATTACTTCAGGTAATGGTAGTTGGCTAGTGTTAGCACAGCCGACGACAAATAGTGCTGTTAATAATAATCCATGTCGTTTAATCATATTTAGTACCTCATAAGAATTATTATATACTATTAGAGAAAAAAATCACGAATAACTAAGTACTAAAAGCACCAATTATTAGTCATGTGACATATTTTATTTTGATTACAAAAAATGAGAACTTGACTTTGCCTTTTATAGAGACTTACTAAAAATTGATTAATTTCAATCTTTCTCTGACTAGGTGTTTTTTTACCAGCAGAAATGATGTTATCAATCTTTTTTTTGTATGTTTGAATTCTTTTCATTTGCATAAGAGTATTTACCTTTTAAAAAATTGTACCGCTCTAGTAGTTTGTTCTCAACAAGAAACGACTAAATTCCCGTCCCCATCAAACTTTTGTTTGTTTTTATTGAACCGATCATGTTCTTTATTGTGACAGTATTTACACAATAGTATGAGGTTTTCTTGATTCAAAGTATCGGTTAGATCTTCAACATTACTGGAGGTAACATGAATGATATGGTGAAC
This sequence comes from Tenericutes bacterium ADurb.Bin239, assembly GCA_002069815.1. Taxonomy (GTDB): domain Bacteria; phylum Bacillota_I; class Bacilli_A; order RFN20; family CAG-826; genus UBA1361. The sequence goes on from MWCB01000036.1 coordinate 4,599, forward strand.
TTCTTCTCCAACTCCACCACACTTCTCACAGCGCCCGTTAGCACTCGTTATCTTGATTAAACGCGCCTGTTGTGAACTGATACCAAAAAGTTGTACTTTGTTATAATACAAGTATATGCAGGTGCATCATATGAAGGATAAAAAGAAATAGAATAGACTATGGAGCGGAGAATTCAAATTAAAGGTCGTTTTAGACATCATTGAAAATGAACTCTCATACAGCC
>MWCB01000037.1 GCA_002069815.1 Tenericutes bacterium ADurb.Bin239
ACTTAATAGCATCACGCCTAATCATTGTTTTACGTGCTTCGGTATAAAAACCAGTAAAAAGAATAGCGTAGTCAATGGTCGCTCCTAATTGGACTGAACTAACAATCATATATCCAATAAAGATTAACGGTTGTCCCACTAAATAAGGAATCGCCATATTAATCCAAATTGATACCTGAATAACAAGGACCAAGATAAAGGGTAACGATATACTTCTAAAACTAACAAGTAAGATAACAAATACAAAAGCAATTGAAATTAAATCAACAATAACATAGTCAGTTTCAACAACATTTTTAATTTCACGCACCGATGGCGAAACACCGATTATATGTGCCTCGTTAGCAAATGGTTGACGGGCTACAACGGTTTCGACAATATCAACCGCAATCTCAGCGCGGGGTGACTCACTTTCAGTATTTATCGTAAGAATAACCCGTGAATAATTCTCACTTAAAAACTGCGCCTTATATTCATCGGTAATAAAGTTATTGACAATATCGGCAAAGTTATCATCTAAGAAAGCTTTAATAGCGGGTGGTAATTTATCGTAATCAGCCAAATAAGTTTCAATATCAGTAAGACTTCCGTAACTCGTAATCTGGACTTTAAAATCTTGATTAGCGCGTTCAAATTCCGTGTATAGTTGTCGAATCATTGTTTTCTCGCGAGTACTTTGTTCCTCATCATCTTCCACTCGTGGTACTAAAATAACCATCAGGTTTTCTTTACCAAACTTAATCTCAATTCGTTGTTTTTCAAGGGCAGCAGGTGTTCCCTCACTCACACTCATGGCCGCTTCTCCATACACAAAACTGTTATTTGTTTGGGCCATATAAGCTGGAACCAAGACAAGAAGCAGTACCGCCGGAATGACGTAACGTAGTTTTACAATCCACTTTGTCATGCCCCCCAGTGTCGGTAATAAGCGTTTATGTTTTGTTTTTTCAACAATTTTATCCGTGTAAAGTATTAGACCAGGCATAAAGGTAAAAGTTGATATAATGCTAAGTAAAATCCCTTTAATCATAACCACGGCAAGGTCAATCCCAATCGTATAACGCATAAACACGAGTGCTAAAAAGCCAGCAGCGGTCGTTAACATACTGGAGTTAATTGACAAGAATGATTTCCGCATTGCCATCGCCATCGCTTCTTTTTTATCAAGGCCATCCGCCCTTTCTTTTTGATAGGCATGGAGTAAGAAAATCGAATAATCCATCGATATTGCTAGTTGTAACAGCGACGCTGTTGAGTTAGTCAAAAATGAAACTGAAGGCAAAAATATATTTGTCCCCATATTCACCAAGACCGCCACCCCAACTGCAATTAAGAAAATAATTGGTTCGGCCCAACTTGAGGTAAAAATCAATAAAATAAATAAAATAATCGGGATGACGATAATCGTAATTTTCATAACTTCTGATTCCGTTAACTTTTGTGTATAGTAAGCATTAATAGCGGTCCCCCGCATCGCATAAGGTTTTTTAATACGATCAAGATAAGCTCTAATATTTTCAATTGTACGACCAACAGCCCGACTATGATCGTCTTCGGTAAATACTATTTGTAAAAGAGCACTTTTATCTTTATAAAAAGCATTAAGACCCGGAATACTGCCAAAATCAAATGTTCCACTCGGATCATATTCCTTAAATATCTCATCAATTTCTTCGATTGTTTCGCGATCAATAAAACTATCAATCCAAACAACTTCCATCACAACATTCATGTTTTTAATTTGGTCTTTGTACACAAAAACTTCAGTTAACTCAACATTTTCAATCATAACACTAGCTTGACCAGTAATACCAAACTCTTCTTCCATTACTCGTAAAGATTCTTTAACACGGGTATCTTCGGGTAAGTATTTAGTAGTATCATAGTTTATATTTACATGAGGAATCATGAAAATTGAACCAACAGTGAGCGCAATCCATAATCCAAAAAAGAATATTTTAAAACGGACAATAAAATTAAATATTTTTTTCATACTAATTACACCCTTTCATTGATATCTTTGAACAAGAAAATATATAACGCTTTTAGATTAGTGACTAAGTCTTCGGGCGGGCTTTTCCGTAAAATGAAAACAGTACCAGTGGCGATAAAGTGATAAACAAGCTCCTTAGCACCCTCTTTCATACCAGGGAAGTGCGCATCAAACGATGAAAATATCAACTTTTTAATGTCACTCATAACTGGTTCTTGGTCTTGCGCTAAATAGTATTCAAGGAAAATAACTGCTTCTTTATGGTATTTAGTACAAATGGTCGTAAAACGCGTTAGAATTGTCGTTAAATATAGTTCGTTTAAGTGAGTCCTAGGATCATCCTCATGGGTTGCTTCTAATAGGGCTTTTACCTTTTCATAGACTGGTTCCACGAGTGAGTAAAAAAGGTCATGTTTACTTTTATAATAACGATAAGTGTTCCCGACACTCATCCCCACAGCGTCAGCAAGATCACGCATCAAAGTAGCTTGATAACCATTATTATAAAATAGTTCAAGCGCTTCTTTTTGAATTAATGTATTAAGTTCTGGTTTTAATTGTTGCATACTGTAAACACCTGTTCATTAATATTGTAAAACAATACTAAAATGGTTGCAAGAAATAATGAAAAAGCCCATCAAAATGGGCTTTAAAAAAATAAAGTATATGATTTTACAAAGAATAAATAACAGTTACGTCATGTAAGCGCGCCTTCGCAGTAACAACGAGTGAAAAGATCGTCGTTTCCGCTACTGTTAAGTGATATAAAAGGGCAACTTCGGTATTATATCGTTGCGTGTTTTCAAGTGCGGCAGGAAAAGCATCAATCGATACGTAATTAACACCATCTTCGGTAAAGTCAATACAGTGGAAAATAACTTGTTCAATTTGACCTTGTTTCATTTCAACGGTTAAAACTTGCTTATCATAAACCCGAAGTTGCGGTGTTAAATAACCAACACCATTATTATTTGGAATGTTTCCAACGTTAACCGCTGATTCACCAATAGCCACGCTAAATGTAAAGATATCGGAAAACGCCCATTCGGCAAGTTCTTTCGATGTTTTGGTAATTTTGAAATTGTTTGTAAAAGTGATTTCGCTACGAGTAGCGTTGGCGCTTGGCTTAGGCGCACCAATAAATTCTTCTTTTTCTAAGACGGTGAAACGGAAATAAGTGGCGCTTGGCAACTCTTCGCTTTCTTCCACAAAACTAACGCCAACTTTTACTTTACCTTCGAGTGCTTCAATTAAAAAATTGCTTTCATCACTCGTAACAACCGTATAATTTTCGTTGCCATTATAAAGATCAACATATCGATTGAATGTAGTTACATCAGCAGTGACGCGCACTACTTCAATTGATTTGTAAACGTCTACCCCAATTTCATCAACATAATTTCGCGTATATAAATCAGCATTTTGCGGAAGCGCAGGAGTTAAAACATTAGCGCTAACCCATGCACTTTGAATACCCTCTTGGATAAAAAGGTTCTTCACTGAATCGGCAGGCCATCCTCTAGCAGTAGCGTAACCGGCTGCGGCAAATCTTTCGGTTTCCGTTAACTCACTAGTCTCACTACCATCAGGTTCACTACCATCCGATGTGCCAGTACGATCACAACCTGCTAATAATAGGCCGATCATCCCGATTGCTAATACAAACTTTTTGAATTTCATAATAACCTCCATACGCGAAATAATAATAGCACAATTCATATGATAATTTAAACAATAGGAAAAGAAAGCGTATACATTTAGCAAAAACATAATAAAAAAGCCTATGCATGCATAGGCTAGTTTATTAATATGATACTAGTTATTCTTATTTGACTAGTTCTTTGACGTGATCAACTTCTTCCATATCATGCTTACGAGCAATACCATGTTTGATCATTACGTCATCAATTAATTCAAGTGCACGCTTGACACTTAAATCGCTGCGTACATATAGGAAAACTGGCACGTCTTCATATTGCTTAATTCCTTCCGCGGACTTAAGCGGGATTTTACTATCCTTATAGTCATCCAAATTGAGTGGTAAGTATAGTTTTAAACCAGTGTTCCCCGAGTTAGTTAAACGTGCATAGAGAACTCGGCCTAAACGGAATGAGTCAGCAACGTTAGAAATACGAGAATTAAGTCCATAACTTAAAAGATAATTCTTAAGCAAGTTATAGTGTCCTTTGGCCGTATCATCAACCATTTGCATCCGATCGGGGAACGAAACACGTTCAATTTTTTTCGGTTCCTTCGCCCGCGGCGGGG
>MWCB01000038.1 GCA_002069815.1 Tenericutes bacterium ADurb.Bin239
ACAGCTATTACATTGTAGCCTAGAAAGGAGAGAAGTTATTCAGTCATCAAACTAGGCTTAACTGAATAATACGTAAACTCATGATAATTTTTAATCAATTACCCATTTCAATTCCCTTTTTAGAAGGTATTGCCGATTTACTGGGCGGCATCGATATAATTTCTTATATTTTTAATTTCTTATCGCAATTTACCTTCGTTGTCGACATCATTATTGCGGCGGCCATTGTTGGCGCCTTAATTCGCGGTATTTTCAAAAAGTTCTGGAAAGTAGCGTGGCGTGGCGTTATTTTTGTTATTTTGTTACTTGTTCTCGTTAGTCTCGCTGGTACTTTAGCCCCTTATATTGGGAGTATTCCTATTCCCTTGCGCGGAGTTGTTAATGGGAACAATGTTGAATACGCTAATTTAGCGCAAATCATTCATGGGGTTACCGTTGAAGCTGGTCACAATGAAGTTTACGCTACAGCCTTTACCGATGTTGTTCTTAAAAATCTTGTGATCTTCTTTGGTGTTCCACTGTTATCAATCGTAACGCCAATAATTTCAGCGATTACTTTTCCGCTCTTTAACTTGTTATTACCGAAAAAATTAAAGACGGCTAAATTAGTTTTTGCGCGAATTGGGATTAGTTTAGGCTTAACATTCATTGCCCTCATGGTCTTTAGCGTGCCAATGGCTACCCTAGTGCCGCCCATGACCGCTGTTAAAGAAACGATGACGGAAGGAACATTACTCTACAAATTTTTACATCCTGAAATTATTAATTTCTTAGAACTATTTACTAAAGAAAAGTCGGTAATGCTTAAAATTGTTGATTTAGGCAATATCGCTGGCAGTATCAATGTGTTCGCCAGTTTTGAAGTTGATGGGGTTAGTCATGAATTAAGTACCGCTATTCCTGCTTTACTTGAAGAGCTTAAAACAATACCCTATGAAGCTCCGCCATCAGCCTAAACTATTATTCTTTAAACATTAATTTTAAAACTTTATCAAAATCAAGTGAGTGTTCGTAATTACCGAGCTCACTTTTTTTAATAAAAAAGACGTGACCTTCCACGCTTTCTAAAAGTTTACCCGTGAATTTATTCGTGCGATATAAAAGAGCAACGTCATTGATTCCTTTGTCAGGCAAAGGCCAAACAATTTGACCAACATACTCTGGATCGCGAATGAGTAATCCCGTTTCTTCTTTCATTTCACGGATGACACTTGCGCTAAATAATTCATTATCTTCGACATGGCCGCCTGGAAAAGTAAGACCAGGCCAATCTTTTTTTATCCGATTAAGCACTAAAATTTCATCACCCTGATAAACCATGCACATATTCGTATAGACGTTTTTCATACTAAAAGCGTATCACAAATTACTAAATTAAGGAAAAGGGACAACTTGATAAGTTGATAATACATTAAATGCAATAATTATTTTTACCAATCAGCAACCCACTAAATAAAAAACGTCGCTAGCAAGATAATTACTCACGACGTATATGCTCGCAACTAATAACTGTCGCCAATTATTTTTTATTAAGTTGCTTAATAATCGCTAGCAGCATTTCATCTTTTTCTGCATCACTTAGTTGCGCGATTGTTTCTTCGCTGATACGGAGAGGTTTTTCTTCACCGCGTCCAAATAAGTAATCAAGCGAAACTTTATAGAAATCAGCGATACGAATTGCTAAAGTTAAATCAAGGCGCGTAATGCCACGTTCAATTTTGGAAACCATTGATTGCGAAAGCATTAAAGCCTCCGCGAATTGCTTTTGGGTAAGACCATGTTTCCGTCGTAGTTTAATTAATTGTTCGCCATACATGACATTATCTTAACCAAAGAAAAACACTTTTACTTTATTAATTGCTAATTATGCTAATTTAGAATAAAATAACAATATAAATATTCTATATTGGAATATTGAAAGACATCATATTTGCAAACTTGGCAGGAACCGACTCGCAGATATGATGTCCTTTTTTTATTAAAATATTTACTCGCTTATCAATTTTCTATTGAGTTCGCGCATTACTTTTGAATCAATTTTAACAACCTTGCGGTCATACGTTAACATTCCGTTTAATTCATCTTCAACATCACTAAGTTGCGTATAAATAGCGGCGGCTAACCCTTTTTTGACAGATGGAATAATTTCATTTTCATAAAGGTTTATAATGGCTTTTTCTAAAGCTTCCTTAGTCGCATATTTTCGATAACCAAAGTTTGCCACCCCGTAATAATGACCTGGGATAAGGTGAGCGTATCCCCCGAATTCGCTAAGAATAACACAGCGATCAAGCTTATCTTTTTTAAAGCGATACTTGCGAAAATAAACATGGTCAGAACGGAACTCACCGAGGCCCATATCATGCCACCCGGAGTTAACATCAATTAGTCTTGTCGCATCTAATTTAAGAACAAAGGGGAGTAATTTATGACTATCAAATTGGCCCCAGCCTTCATTAAATATCGTCCAGAGTATAATGCATGGATAGTTATATAAATGTTCAATTGTTCGCTTAGCTTCCGCATAGAATAATTCACGTCCACGCTCATTTTGCCGGGCAAAACGCTTATAATTAGTGTCTTTAAAGTGAATATTTAAAACGGCGGGAACATGAACCGTAACAAAGTTATATGGCTCGCCTCCATTAACAAAGTCTTGCCACACTAACATTCCTAAACGATCACAATGATAATAGAAACGTTCCCATTCAATTTTGATGTGTTTCCGTAAAACATTAAAGCCCATTTCTTTCGCCACTTTGATTTCATAGACTACCGTTTCATCATCAGGCGGAGTTAAATAACCTTCGTGATAATACCCTTGATCGAGTAAACCCGTATTAAAAAGAACTTTATTATTTAAATGAATACGTTTGATGCCATATTTATCTGTGGCCACACTTATTTTACGCATGGCGAAGTAAGATGAAACTTCATCATCAACGTATTTAACCACGAAGGGATAGAGATGTGGATTTTCAGGAGTCCAACTAATGAAGTCGTTAACTTTTAAAAGGTAGGGTTTATTCGTTTTAACTTTATATTCTTTATTTTCAAACACAATAACCGCATCTTTATCTTTTGTATTAGTGAAAACAATAATTTCCACAGCCCCTTTATCATAAAGGGGTGTAATCTTTAATTTTTCAATATATTCTTTGGGCATACTTTCAAGCCAAACGGGCATATAAATTCCACTCTGTGGTGTATACCAAATTTGACCGCGTTTAATCTTTTGTTTACCGCGGCTATAATATTTCGTATCGCTATAATCACGAATAACGAGCACTAATTCGTTATCCGCTTTTAGTTCTTCACTAATTTCAATTGCAAACGGATGGTACCCACTTTCGTTAAAAGCAATTTTTTGGCCGTTTAGATAAACAGTTGCAATTTGATCAACCGCTCCAAAATGCAGCATTACATATTGTTTTTTGAAATCAGCGGGTAAGGCAAACCGTTTGCGATAAAAAAGGACATCAGTAGGTTTAACGTGGCGCTTTACTCCAGAAAGTGGTGTTTCAGGGGAGAAAGGCACTAAAATATCGCCATCAAACCTAGCTGGTATTGTTTCATCATCTTCTCTAATTGCATATTCCCATAATCCATTTAATGATAAATACGAATCACGCACCATCATCATGCGGGGATACTCACTAAGTGGTACTTTATTTTTCATCTTACCGCTCCTTTATTTTTTTAAAAAACATCATAATATTAATTTTATTTTTTAACTTTGTGGACCTAACACATTATTAATTTTCTTTTTATCTCCATACTTATTATACTAATTTAAACGTGAAATAATAGTAATCGTTCCCTTTAATTAATAAGGACATAAATGGATTTTACGCTAGTAAAACTTATTTTCGAAACATAGTACCTAAATACTTGCAAAAAAGTGCGAACTTTATTATAGTATATAGGCTGGACCAGTAGTGTAGTGGTTAACATGTCTGCCTGTCACGCAGAAGATCGCGGGTTCGAGTCCCGTCTGGTCCGCCAGT
>MWCB01000039.1 GCA_002069815.1 Tenericutes bacterium ADurb.Bin239
GCACAGCTATTACATTGTAGCCTAGAAAGGAGAGAAGTTATTCAGTCATCAAACTAGGCTTAACTGAATAATACGTTTTTTACATGAGAAGAAATCGAAAATTTAACATTAATGTTTTAATCAGTGTAGTGATATCCGCGTTAGTTATTGCGTTAAGTGTGTATTATAAGCCACAATTTTCCGCAAGAGCTGAGCATGTTCATGAAGGCTACCACTATCACGAAAAAGCCCCTACTCTTACTGAGAGTGGCCACAAAGAATTCTGGGCATGCTGCAAATGTCAAGAACAATATGTTGTACAACCAGCCACGGGAAATTTTGTTACGCAGGATGATGCGCTGATGGTTGGTGGACTTGACGCAACTCATATTGCTTATCTCCCGCCGATTACCCAAGGCTATCGGGTCGAACGCGACTTTGAAGAATTAGCGGATGGAGCGACTTTTGGTGGTTGGACAGCCGTTAAAGATGCGGGTAATACTTATCTTAAGGCTACTGGTTCTGGTTGGGTTACACCGGTTGACACCGGCTTACTTTATAACGATGAGTTAGCGCTAACAGACCACTGGACAATGGAAGCTGACGTTTATTTAGTAGGCAATGTTCCGGGAAATATTTCGTTTATTTCTAACACCTTCTCCACAAATAACGACTTAACATTTAACAAATTCCTTTTCTGGCACACCGATGAAAACAATGGCTACATTCAAGTTAGAAAAAATGCCACCGACACGAGTGATGGTGACTTGATGCATGACTGTGGCTGGTTAACAAGTCATACTGGTTTTGATGCTTCTACTATTGGGGAGGTTGCCCATAATGCTTGGTTTAATTTACGAATGGTGCGCGATGGTAACACCGTTAGACTTTATGCTAATAATATTTCAATAGGAGGCGGCGAACTTGTCGGTTTAACAATCATTAAAGATGTCAAGTTCCGTATTTGCATGAGCGCCGCGGACGCTGAAGTTAGACTCGATAACTTCAAGATGTACAAGAGCGCAGTTACTAATAACTTTGAAAGTTTAGAATTAAATGAAAAATTCGGAGGCTGGGTTGCCAAAAAAGAAGGCGCAAATACATATTTAGAAGCGACTAATTCCGGTTGGGTTACCCCCATTCAAACATCAAGTCTATTTGCAAATCAATTTGTTACTACCGATCGATGGACAATGTCAATGGATATTTATCTCGTTGGTCATAAACCCGGAAACCTCGCCTTTGTGTCAAATTCATTCTCGGCTAACGATGAAGATACATTTAATAAGTTCTTCTTTTGGCATACAGATGAAAATAACGGCTACATTCAAGTTAGAAAAAACACCACCGATACGAGTGATGGGGCAATTATGCTTGACTGTGGTTGGTTAACAATGCATGGCTACACTGATGGAAATGTTGGTGATGCGGTCCATGATAATTGGGTTCACGTCTCAATGACTAGAAACGGATCAACCCTTACTATCGTTGTTGGTATTGCCACAATGTGTGAAAATGCAGTATTAGAAGGAATGACACAGCTTGAAGATATTGCCTTTAGAATCGCAATGGGTAGCAGTGACGCTACTGTTCGGATTGATAATTTCTCCTTTATTGGTCAATAATCAATTACCGCATTTACAATAAAAAGGAAAAGCAGGGAAAATAAAATGCCCCTGCTTTTTTGATTATATGAGTTAAATTTAGAAAAAAGGTCCGCCATTACGTCAGACCTTTTCTTATAATCTGGGGCGACCGAGGGGACTTGAACCCCCGAGTGTCTGGTTCACAGCCAGATGTGTTAACCGCTTCACCACGGCCGCCAGTTAGCAAAGCATATTGTACTTGTCTTAGGCGCTTTTGTCAAAGGATTTTGCCACAAGTTCAAGAATCGGGAGTTCTCTTCTAGCCACTAGGAGACCAACACCCTTAATTTTAAGTTGTTCTTTATATAAATTAATCGCTGTTTCAAGTGGTACCCATACTATTTTATTAATAAGACGCGCTTCTCTTTCTTCAAAGTGACGCTTGCCTTCTTTAACTACTTTAAAGAGATAATAGTAAGAATAATTCTCTTGCTTAATTAAATTATAAAAATCATGGATGATGCCAATTTTATTTAAGAGTTTAACCTTTACTCCCACTTCTTCTTCCATCTCTCGAATAGCGCTCTCTAATACTGTTTCACCAACACGTTTACCACCGCCAGGTAATTCATAATAATCACGATGACCAAACTGATCGTCTGCTAAAAGGTGGGTGAGTGCTATTTCCCCTTTAGCGTTAACACACACACCGCGTGCTGCTATTCGCGCGTGATAAAGCGCTGCTTTTGGATATTCATCATCCTTCAAACTCTTAATAATTCGCATATTTATATTTTAGCCTACAAAATAGTAATTAATTATTATTTGATAAACAAAAAACTCCCGCTTGGGGAGTTTAAAAAGTTTTAATACTACTTATTCGGGTGATAAGCAAAAGGGCACCATCATTTCAGGATGATACATGTAAAGGTCATTATTATCACCACTTTGATAATAAAAGTAACGATTAATAACATTTAAATTGCGCACACTCATCCCAAGATTAAATGTTCTTTCATGTGTCATTTCGACATAATTATAAACAACAATATCACGATTAATCACTAAATAAAGATACTTATCATCATTATTAACGCTATGCGCTCCACCTTTACAAATAAACGTCAGTGTATCAGTTTTAATTTCATAAAAGTAATAATGCGGACCTTCAAGTGTTTGTAAGGATACAAAGAATAAGCGATCATTTTCATCAGAATAATCTTCACTTAATAAATGAACATAATTGAGTGCTTTAAACCCACGATCAGTAAAATTAGCAATCGTTGTGCGGCCCATTAAGTTATACGCTGCTAGTTTAATCTTTAGTGCTTCATTATCTGTATAAATGATTTTATTCCACACATGATTAACATTATCAGCGATACCAGTGTATTTAATCATTGCCATATTACTTAAATCGTAACAGATGAAATAGAAACCATCCCCAAACCCTTCAATTGTAGTTTTTACGTATAAATAATATGTTTGGCGTGACGCATAACTTACATAGCGCTCTAATATAAGATTGCAGGTCATTGATAATAAATCATATTCATATAAATAATTTTCCGTGCCACCGACAAAATAAAGATTATTCTCATACAGGGTTAAATACGTAATACTAGAAAAGTCTGCTAGTAATAGTGTACTTGTGGCCGTTGCGGGATTATAAGCATAAAGATTACCACGATTAGCGTAATAATGCATTTTACGTTCCCAATCATAGACCGCTAGACTGCGATTTAGGGTATTACCATTTGTGTTCCCGTAGCGACTTGAATTCGATAAAAAATAAAGTTCTTCATTAATTGTTGATGCTTCCGAAGATGATGTTTCACTATCTTCACTTGATTGCGTTCCGCTGCTTAGTTCTTCACTTGATTCTTCATCAGTTGTCTGCGTGTCACTTGATTCGGCTAACGAATCGCTACTTGCATCTTCACTTGTTGACGATATATGCGACGTCGCTTGTGAACTCGAGGTTGCGTCAAAGGACGTATCACTGCTTGAGGTTTTGTCGTTACAACCACTGACTAACAATAACAGACTAAGACTAAGAATGGTTATTATTTTTCGTTTCATAAAATGTTTTTTTCCTCTCCTTGCCTTTATTTTAGCATTTTTAAAATAAGGACAATATAACAATTTAAATGTTTATGAATTATTGTTTACTTTATATGTTTGATTATTACTGAATAATCATGCTTTCTAAATAAAAAATGCCCATATAATGAGCATTATAACTAACTGGCGGAAGCACTGAGATTCGAACTCAGGCGGGACTTGCATCCCCTATCGGTTTTCAAGACCGACCCCTTCAACC
>MWCB01000040.1 GCA_002069815.1 Tenericutes bacterium ADurb.Bin239
AGGTTTCGAGACCGTTGATGAAGAACAAATCGTCGAAGATAAAGGGCGAGGAAGTCCACCGCGACGAAAAGTCACCAAAACAACTAAGCAAGTTCCACCAGACTATAAGGCACTTGTTTATTTATTATCCAGGCACTTTGGTCGTGAGTTCAGTGATCGAAGCGAAGAGCTAAAGCTTGCTGAACAGAAGATGAAAGAAAACAAGGAGGAATGGATGAATGGCGAAAGAACTGAAGATAGTGATTAAAAATATTGATGAACTCAATGTTTACGAAAATAATCCAAGAAAAAACGATCAAGCCGTCGAAGCTGTCGCTAATTCAATCAAGGAATTCGGTTTTAAGGTCCCAGTCATCATTACAAAAGATAATGTTATTGTTGCCGGGCATACACGAATTAAGGCGTGTAAGAAGTTAGGTATCACTGACGTTCCTTGTGTTATCGCTGATGATTTAAGTGAAGATCAAATTCGAGCATTTCGCTTAGCTGATAATCGTGCTTCGGAACTCGCTGATTGGGATCTTGATAAATTAAAAGTTGAGTTCGACAACATTGAGCTTGATCTTGACGTATTTGGGTTTGAGGAATTGCAGAAGAAGCTAAGCGATGATCCTGAAGATGATGACTTTGATGAGAGTGAAGCATTAACGGATAATCCATATTCTAAAAAGGGAGACGTCTTTGAATTAAATGAACATCGCGTGATGTGTGGAGACTCCACTGATCCAGAGATCGTTAAAACATTAACTAATGGAAAACTGGTTGACATGATTTTTACCGATCCACCTTATAACGTTGATTATGAAGGTTCAACTGGTATGAAAATTCAAAATGACAAGCAAAAGGATAGTGATTTTCTTGTGTTCTTATCAAAAGCATTCACCAATATGGCTGGTCAATTAAAGGCTGGCGGTGTCGTTTATTGCTGTCACGCTGATACTGAAGGATTAAATTTCAGAACGGCTTTTAAAGGGGCAGGATTAAAACTATCTGAGTGTCTCGTGTGGGTTAAAAACTCATTAGTGCTTGGAAGACAAGACTATCATTGGCGTCACGAGCCAATCCTTTATGGATGGAAAGAAGGCGAAAGTCATTACTTTGCTGAAGATCGCACTCAGGATACTGTCTGGGAATATAACAAGCCGAAAACTAATGATCTACATCCAACCATGAAGCCAATACCACTTGTCGCAAGGGCGATTAATAACTCAAGTCGAAAAGGTGAAACAGTCATGGATCTATTCGGTGGTAGTGGCACTACTTTAATTGCTTGTGAGGAACTGAAGCGAAAAGCATTAGTGATGGAACTCGATGAACGTTACGTAGATGTCATTGTTAAGCGTTATGGTCGATTAAAGAATAGTTTAGATGGTTGTTATCTAATTCGGGAAGGTAAAAAGATCCCTCTTTCAACGATTCCTGAGTATGCCATTGAACATAGTGAAAATCTACTCGACTAATCAAGAAAATCAAAAAAAAGATACTTAGTGAAAAACGTCAAATTTGTCGTTGCTATAAGTTGTTTATTACGCGAACATACATATGCTGATAGCAACTATAAAAAGGAGCATATATGAAAAAAGAAAAATGTTGCATTTGTCACAAATCGTTTGTTGGATCTGGAAATAATCCTTGGCCCTTCGAAGGCAAAAAATGCTGTGATGAATGTAACCTAAAATATGTTATTCCAAAACGAATTAAATTATTAGAGGAAAAATGAGAAGGCTTAACGGCCTTTTTTCTTAATTAAGGAGCAAGTAATGAAAATTGTAACTAGTGAGTCTGTTTTTCGTGGTCATCCTGACAAGGTCTGCGATCAAATTAGCGATGCCATTTTAGATGCTTGTCTTGAAGTGGATAAAGAAAGTCGCGTCGCCATAGAGTGTTTTATCAAAGATAACTTTTTAGTGATTGGCGGCGAGTTAACTACTACTGCAAAGGTTGAACCGGCAAAGATTGCCAAGTCGGTATTAACTGATATTGGCTACAGTGAGCATTTTCAAATACTGGAGTTAATTTCAAATCAATCACCAGACATTGCGCTTGGCGTTGATAAAGATGGAGCGGGCGATCAAGGAATCATGTTTGGATATGCCTGCAATGATACGCCAACACTGATGCCATTAAGCATTGAACTATCAAGGAATATTGCCATCGAAATGGATCGTTTAACGAAAAATCTACATAGTTCGATCTTTGGTCCTGATGGGAAATGCCAAGTGAGTGTCGCTTATATTGATGAGGAACCAAAATACGTCACTACAGTAGTAGTGTCAGCGCAGACCAAACCAGGTGTAAATCGTCACGTTTATGAGCCTATAATTAGACGAGTTATCAAAGATGTGATTCCATCAGATTATATAAGCGAGAGAATATCAATTTTAATTAACCCAACCGGAGAATTCGTCATTGGTGGTCCTTATGCCGACTCTGGCTTAACTGGACGAAAGATTATCTGTGATACATACGGTGGAGTTGGACGACATGGCGGTGGTGCATTTTCGGGAAAAGATCCCAGCAAAGTTGATCGTTCAGCAGCTTACTATTGTCGTTATGTGGCAAAGCATATTGTTGCTTCGGGTTTAGCTAGTAAATGCGAAGTGGGTGTGTCGTACGCCATTGGAATCGCTAATCCGATCTCATTAACTGTTGATACCTTTGGAACCTCTGAAGTATCCGAAGAGGAATTACTAAAACTAGTAAAGAAAGTTTTTGACTTCAGTCCTAGAAGCATAAGGAACGAGTTGAATTTAGCCTCTGTTAATTACTACGAACTTGCCAAATATGGTCATGTTGGTCGTGACGATTTAAACCTTCCATGGGAGAAACTAAGTAAACTTTCTCAGGTGTTATCGTTAGGGGCAAAGCTCATCCATGATTAGTAACTGTCCTGCGATTAATCGGTTTTATCGAAGTGCTGCTTGGCAACAGGCGCGTTTAATCAAGATAACGAGTGCGAACGGGCGATGTGAGAAATGTGGTGGAGTCGGGGAGGAAGTTCACCATATCATTCATGTCACACCCAGCAATGTTGAAGATCTAAAGGTTACTTTGAATCAAGAAAACTTAATACTTCTGTGTAAAGACTGCCATAACAAAGAGCATGATCGCTTCAATAGTAGTGGCCAGAAGTTTGATAAAGACGGAAACCTTGAAGATGGTATAATATAATAAAAATAATATGGACTGATAAAACGTCTATAATGGGTACAAAAATGGAACATAATGTCGTTATTGAGTTTATTAAAACACTAGTTAGAGCTTCAAAAAACGGAAACTGCATAGAGGAAAACGGAGAAAAAATCCACAATACCTCATATTTACTTAATCAAACTTTAAGACAATATGAACTTAAACATGAACACTATTTTATTTCCGAAAAAGCTATTTTATTATGGGAAAGACTCACGTCCGAAGACATTATGAGTTGCTACTATCAACATAAAGTTAAGTGCGATAGAGCGACTGGAATCATTGTCAGGGAGTACGTTGGAAATTCCAAACATTCGAATGAAAGATTAATCAACAAGGATGATGTAATTACTTACCGAGCTGTCTTCCACGATGAACACATTGTACCAATCAATATTATTCAACAAGAACTAAATGATTTAGCAACGTTAGATGATGAATCAGTGAAGACTGTACTCGGAAAAATTAGAATTTGTAGAATGTTAAAGGAAGAGGACAAAGAGACAGTAAATAAAAGAAATCGTTCCTCTGACTACCGAAAAGCTATCGCTGATAATTACACACCCAAAGGTATTGTTTGTATAAATGTAGTAACAAAAGAAAGAATCTAACCCCCCGGTGGGTCATCTTTTCTTTTTTTACTAAGTACCGCAGCCCCCGCCTCAGAAATACGGGGGACCAAATTTA
>MWCB01000041.1 GCA_002069815.1 Tenericutes bacterium ADurb.Bin239
TCGAACAAAAGTTCAACGAATACACGAAAGCGATAAAAGGGGCGTTTAACGCCCTTTCTGTCGTTGAGCGTGAAAATATAAGCGAGATAGTTAAAATCGTGCCTACGGGTCTTAAAATAGCGTTAAGCGTGGTATTTAGGCTTTGCCCAGCGAGTAGTTTATCGAAAAAAAAGAAAAACGCCCTATATGGCAGTGAACACAATAAAAAACCAGACCTTGATAATTTACTTAAAATGATTATTGATCGAATGAGCGGGGTATTTTATAAAGATGATAATGTGATCTACGAAATTCACGCACGAAAGGAATATGCAGAAGTGCCCGGAATCGAGATAACGCTTGAATATAAAAAAGAGTGAATATAGTAGGTAATATTCACTCATAGAAAGGGGTGGGAAAATGAGAACCACCATATATATATTATACATAAAAAATAACCTATGCGATAGTTATGCGGTAATTTATTTTGCCTATTAATTTGCGTGGTTGAAAATAATTTTTATTTTTTTTATCATTATCGTTGCCATGTGTTGCTAAATGGTTTATAATGTAGACAGAAAGAGAAGAAAGGAGAACACCATGTTAACAAAAAGCACATTACAAAAGATTAAGGACGCTTATGTAGGCAAGAACGGTAAGGGGAGAATTGTATTCGACGCCAAGAGCGTAGAACGCTTCCACATAGCCCACTTAATATTAACGGACATTAAGTTCCACCGCTCCGTTATAATCACGATTTCAACTTTGGCGGGCAGGCTTGAAGTCTATTCATTTAAGGGTGAGATTACGATTTATGAGATTACCGAAATACAAAAAATAATAGATGAAAACGAATAACTAAAAATAATAAGGAGGAAAAATGAAAAGAAAAGTTTACAAACAAATTGAGGTCGCTAAGATGATTGGCGTCCATCGTAATTCAGTCTATCGCTGGGTGCGTGATGGCAAGATTAAATCAGTATTAGTCGCCGGTGTGCGTATGATCCCAGCAAGTGAAATCGAAAAACTAACAGGAGCGGAATAAAATGGCAAATAGACGGATGTTCGCGAAAACGATCATTGACAGCGATGCCTTTCTCGATATGCCGCCAAGCACACAAGTTTTGTATTTTCACCTTGCGATGAGAGCGGATGATGATGGATTTATTAATAACCCTAAAACAATTATGCGAATTGTGGGGGCAAAAGATGATGACATTAAACTATTGATCGCAAAAAAATTTATCATTCCATTCGATAGTAGCGTGGTCGTGATAAAACACTGGCGTATTCACAACTACATACAAAAAGACCGCTATACCGAAACAAAATACATCGAGGAAAAAAACCAACTTATCATCAATAAAAAGAACGGTTATTCGCTTAAACAAATCAGATTATTAGATGATGAAAACGACAATGTATACATTTTGGATACACAGGTTAGGTTAGGTAAGGATAGGTTAGAGTTAGATAAGGATAGGTTAGAGTTAGAGAGAGATAAAAATAAAGCAACCCGCTTTATTACACCCACCATCGATGAAATAAAAACATTTCTAAATGAACAAGAATACGAAACAGACACTGATCGGTATGCTAATCGATTCTATAATTTCTATGAATCAAAAGGGTGGGAAGTAGGCAAAGGAAAGATGAAAGATTGGAAAGCTGCTATAAGGGGATGGTTAAGCAGAGATAACATAAGTAAAATCGAGAAAAAGGAAACAATCGAAGAGGATGATACTCTGGATCCCATCTGGGAAGAAATAAAAAAATTATAAAAGGAGATAGAAAATGACCCGCGAAATGTTAAAGGAAATTATCAAGAAAGAATTAGGATGGAAGCTGATTGACAAAGGCGATTACCTTATTACAACAAACGAAGTCTTATACGCTCGTGAATATGGTGATGGGTTTTATATGTCGATGTCAATTAGACAAGATAAAATTGGAAAAATCGTTTATATCCGCCTATATAAATGTTGCTTAACCACTGAAAGACAAGTTAAAGCTTTAATTAGAAAATACAAGAATATCAAAAGGGCACTAAGATGAAACAAGCATTACGGTTATTATTCGCTGAACTTAATTACTTGCGAGAAAAACAGTTCTTATGCCGACAAGTTCGTAAAAATGAAAACAAATACGATGAACAAATCGAGTTATTACTAAAAGCCATTGAATATCTGGAAATGGCGATTAAAAAAGGAGAATAAATTATGTATAAAGACATCATTAGATTAGAAAACGAAGTTATTAACGCGACAAGATGCGCTTGTGGAAAAAGAATGTCGTATAAAGGCAAGAATAACGGTTATTATGTATTTGCTTGTAAAGATTGTGAAAGAGGAAAACTGCTCGACATAAAACTCAATTTAGAAAATGTATCAACCTTTGAAAAAGACGAATACGAACAAACTTTGCTCTCAACTAAAAAGCAAAAAGATGATTGGAATGACCCCATCATCACATTAGACGACCTACAAAGCGAAGTGGTTTATCATTACTACAAAGCAATAGATGACGGTAACGAAGCGTTAGTCAATTCATTAGAAAAGATACTTGATGGATTTGAAGAAATTTAAAACGAAAAAATAAAAGGAGAACTAAAATGAAAAACAAACCAATGATGAAATGCGGTCACGCTGCAAATGCAGTAACGGCTGATAACAAACCGACGTGTACAATATGCAACTGCACAGAATTAGGAATATAAAAACATGACATTAATACACAGCAAAGATTATGTGTTAAAGATTGCACGCGAACTTAATTACACGATAGAAGATGTTCGAAGTCAAGTAAGCCGTTGGGTTATAAGCCGTGATCTTGACGGTAATTTGTCAACTAAAGAAGCGATATTCTTTTTAAGACTCTTTTACGTAGATGACATACGGTTTATATTAACTTTTAAAGAAGGAGAAAAGAAAACGGAAACAACCGACATTATCGAAGTGATACAAAACGAACTTAATATCAAATTATATCCTATGAGCGATTACTATACCTCGAAAAATTACATGGTTTATTTAAGGGAATATCGCCAAAGCGTATTCGTGGTATATACTCTAACAAAAAAAGATATAGACATTAAAATATCTAAAACGATTAGAACCGAGAAAGATTTATCAAATCTAATAAAAATAATAAAAAAGCAAAGGGGTTAAGATGACAATATCAAGAGTTAAAGAAATAATCGAAAAACGATTTCAAATCAAGATGACAAAAAATATGAGTTATCAACTATTATGGCACAGTGGCGATGAGAGAATATTAGTATCAAATATACGAAGTGATTATATGATAATTGAAATTGAAAACGGATTGGCAACGCTAAAATCTCCATTCGCTAATGAAAGGCAATTACTTCAAATCTTAAACCATTTTGTGAATATTGCTGGCGAATTAAATAAAAACAATAAAGGAGAAAGAAAATGAATGATAAAGATTTTGAAGAATCAATAAAAAAGTATTACCAAGACAAAATGAAGAACCGTAGTAAAAAAGAAAGTCCCATCTATGTAGATCTGAACAAACTTATAGAAGGAGAAAGAAAATGAGTGAACTAACAAGCAGACAATGGCGATTCTACAATTATCTAAAAGAACAAGCCTTATTAAATCAAAATAGGTGGGTGGGCAAG
>MWCB01000042.1 GCA_002069815.1 Tenericutes bacterium ADurb.Bin239
AATGATGGGATTTAAAGCTTTTTTATTTGCTTCACGCTGAATAAAATCCTTTGCGTGTTAGTAAACAATGATGGGATTTAAAGACTTCCGGCCTCATCAGACACTAAAGCGCATCCCTCGTGTTAGTAAACAATGATGGGATTTAAAGGAGCTTATCCGGCACGCTATTATAACCGCATTTGCGTGTTAGTAAACAATGATGGGATTTAAAGGCATAACTGATAGCTTTAATCTTGTTTCCCAACACTCGTGTTAGTAAACAATGATGGGATTTAAAGGCTTACAAGATTTACAATCTACAAGCGCATTTCGGCGTGTTAGTAAACAATGATGGGATTTAAAGATTCCGGTGACGCTCTTGTAGAGATTTTAAAAGAAGGTGTTAGTAAACAATGATGGGATTTAAAGTTGACAATGACGGCGCTTAAAGCCGCGCTGGATGCGGTGTTAGTAAACAATGATGGGATTTAAAGCTTCGTTAAAAGCTCCAATAACTACGAGCATTAGTAGTGTTAGTAAACAATGATGGGATTTAAAGGAATCTGTGGATGAATTAAGTGTTGATGTGATGTTTCGTGTTAGTAAACAATGATGGGATTTAAAGGAAGAAAGGTAGGTGATAACCCTTGTCTGGCGGTCAGTGTTAGTAAACAATGATGGGATTTAAAGAATGAAAGTGAGGAAGCATAACGGTGTTGGGCTTAAGTGTTAGTAAACAATGATGGGATTTAAAGCAATAGAAATCCATAGCGTTTGTCCGATGGTGGGCGGTGTTAGTAAACAATGATGGGATTTAAAGAAGCATTACGGGCGTTGCACAAGGCTACGGCAAAAAGGTGTTAGTAAACAATGATGGGATTTAAAGGCGGGACTGTGGCTTCAACAAAAAGAGCGTTTTACAGTGTTAGTAAACAATGATGGGATTTAAAGCGTTTTCGCGTTCCTGAATACTTTTTAGTTGCGCTTCGTGTTAGTAAACAATGATGGGATTTAAAGCGGGGGTACGA
Source organism: Tenericutes bacterium ADurb.Bin239 (assembly GCA_002069815.1). Taxonomy (GTDB): domain Bacteria; phylum Bacillota_I; class Bacilli_A; order RFN20; family CAG-826; genus UBA1361. Next base: position 1,008 of record MWCB01000042.1, read on the forward strand.
AAATAAATTTGAACCGGCGCGGCGCGTGTTAGTAAACAATGATGGGATTTAAAGACGGTAACTTCGGGATCAATTAAGATGTCCTGAATTGGTGTTAGTAAACAATGATGGGATTTAAAGAGCTCCGCATCTACACAATTTCTCAACACTTGGCGCGTGTTAGTAAACAATGATGGGATTTAAAGTCGTCTTCGCTCCACTTCGGCGATTCCTTGCTGGCAGGTGTTAGTAAACAATGATGGGATTTAAAGGTATTTCAGTCGGCAGCGAGTGATCCAAGTTCACTGGTGTTAGTAAACAATGATGGGATTTAAAGTTGACAAGATAGTATCGCATAAAGGCGAACAATTCCAGTGTTAGTAAACAATGATGGGATTTAAAGCGTTATTTTACGGCGCTATCAACGAAAAGCATCGGTGTGTTAGTAAACAATGATGGGATTTAAAGACTGTGGAAATTTCGGAATCACGTATAGTTTCGCTATGTGTTAGTAAACAATGATGGGATTTAAAGCGTACCGGAAATCTGATGAGACGGTGCAATAAGCCAGTGTTAGTAAACAATGATGGGATTTAAAGAAGTAGGCGAAGTAACTGATTTGGGTGAGTTCGGAAAGTGTTAGTAAACAATGATGGGATTTAAAGAAGGGGGAACGCTCACAAACATAACCCACAATGATTTGTGTTAGTAAACAATGATGGGATTTAAAGATGCAATAGTGGAAGATGGTGATTTTGCGCTGGGCGGTGTTAGTAAACAATGATGGGATTTAAAGATTATCCGTGGCTCTTTGAACAGCTTGACATGTTTAGTGTTAGTAAACAATGATGGGATTTAAAGCGGACGAAAGCGGCTTATTGAAAGCGGCGTGGGTAGGGTGTTAGTAAACAATGATGGGATTTAAAGATTAAAGAAAATGTTTAGGCATTTAGCAAAGAAAAAGTGTTAGTAAACAATGATGGGATTTAAAGTGCTAAAAGCCGGAATCACCCGTAGGATTACGCCACAGTGTTAGTAAACAATGATGGGATTTAAAGGCGTCTTGACCGTCTGCGGCGCCGCCTGGACGTAAAGTGTTAGTAAACAATGATGGGATTTAAAGGTGTCCGCGCTGCGGCGAGCCGGTCGCGGATAATCTGTGTTAGTAAACAATGATGGGATTTAAAGAAGATACGGAGACGCTTATGTGTTCGAAATTGTCGAGTGTTAGTAAACAATGATGGGATTTAAAGTTGGTATTTTTGCGGAGAAATAGCGGTCAATGCGCGGTGTTAGTAAACAATGATGGGATTTAAAGCCGGCTTTTAATAGCTCATTTAATTTCTCCATTGTAGGTGTTAGTAAACAATGATGGGATTTAAAGGCAGTTTTTCCGCGTAGCTGACAAGCTTGGCAAGGCGTGTTAGTAAACAATGATGGGATTTAAAGGATGCGGGCGGCGTGTAGGCGAAGCTCCTTGCCTCGTGTTAGTAAACAATGATGGGATTTAAAGTACATCTCTGCCCGCTTCTCGTTGTTTTTCCAGCGGGTGTTAGTAAACAATGATGGGATTTAAAGTGCTGAATCAGGCACTTCTGATATTCGGGCTCCGTGGTGTTAGTAAACAATGATGGGATTTAAAGGCGTGGAATTATGTCTGGGAAATTATATCTTGAAAAAGTGTTAGTAAACAATGATGGGATTTAAAGCAAGCAGAACACAGATTATCGTCATCCCTTCAGCGGTGTTAGTAAACAATGATGGGATTTAAAGTAAAAAGCATCGTTCTCGTGTATTTTTATTATTTTCGGTGTTAGTAAACAATGATGGGATTTAAAGAATCTGATATTTAGATATAAAATCCACCGTCTTTTCTGTGTTAGTAAACAATGATGGGATTTAAAGTACGTTTGATGTTATGCGGCAGTCCCCCTATACTCCGTGTTAGTAAACAATGATGGGATTTAAAGATAATTTTATTGTATTCTTTTGTTGTTTTTACTTTCGTGTTAGTAAACAATGATGGGATTTAAAGAGCTTTTCGTGGATTTTACGAATGGGTTTTGCTATCTGTGTTAGTAAACAATGATGGGATTTAAAGCGATTCGTATAGGTCGAGCTGCAGGCGCCACCCGCCCGTGTTAGTAAACAATGATGGGATTTAAAGTACAATCGCCGTGTATTAGTTCAACTCTACTCATCCGTGTTAGTAAACAATGATGGGATTTAAAGTATTATGAAGCGGAAATAATTTATAGCGACCTTGCAGTGTTAGTAAACAATGATGGGATTTAAAGCCGGAATGGAGAAGGTATCGTCGGTTAATTTTGTGAGTGTTAGTAAACAATGATGGGATTTAAAGCGCCGATATTGACAAAATCCGGTTTGGCATCGATCAGGTGTTAGTAAGCAATGATGGGATTTAAAGCATCTGGTGCGCCTCGAACAACTGGTATTACATGTGACCAAATGGACCTCGCTTGACGATGTTAAATCGGTTGCATTTTTTGCTTCAAAATCTCATAAGGGCTTTTGCCTTTCATCCTTTATATCTTCGTTTCATGAAAATCTGCCACAAATGCCAAAAGGAAATCGCGGATGATT
>MWCB01000043.1 GCA_002069815.1 Tenericutes bacterium ADurb.Bin239
GTGACTTTTCGTCGCGGTGGACTTCCTCGCCCTTTATCTTCGACGATTTGTTCTTCATCAACGGTCTCGAAACCTACTGCACGCTTATACATCGCGCCCATAAGGTCCATTTTTAAGTTGACTCTTGCTGACTCCATCACCTGACCGATTTCCGGATGTCTTTTCTTCAACCTAGAAAATGTGGCTTCATCGATACTGAGGCGTTCGCACATTTCCCGCTGTGTCACTAATTTCTTAGAACACTCAGCGATAAAAGCTTGAATCTCTGGCCACTTCCCTGAGTCTAACCACATTTCATAGGTATCTTTTTTGGGTGTTTTTCCCATGTCGATTACCTCCAAAATGTGTAATAAAAAAGCCAACGCTTGTTCTCTGCGCCGGCTAGGTTTATGTAGTTCTCTACATCTACAGTTTAGAATAAGATCCTACTATGCGGAAGATATACTTTACTATACTTTACTATACTTTTTTGATTAGAGAATGTGTGATTACAAGAATTGATAATTAACCATTATTTCCCGCTTCATTGGCCTACTCTTCATAATTTATAGGCTAGATAAATAAGCATAAATATTGCGATGTTTTAAATGAAGGGCAAGATCTGCGGGTGTGTTTCCGACAATATCATACAAATTAGGGTCGGCACCATGCTCTATCAGAAGCTTCACCATTATTAAACTGCCGCTGGCGACGGCATAATGAAGTGGAGTTCTCATATAATTTTCTTGATAATTTGGATCTGCTCCATATTTAAGAAGAAGCAATGCTCTATTATAATCCTTATAAAAACACGACAGACCTAACGCTCTTTTTTCTCTATCAATATAATTGGAGAACATATAATTGCCAAGAAAATCGTCATCCTTGAAAGTGTAAAGTTCATCGTTGTTATATTCGTCATTGCGAAGATCAGCATTAGGGTTTACGCCATTTTGAAGTAAAAACTCTAAAATTTCGTTATTAGAATCTAGCCCGCCATACGTGATAAACTTCATGATGTCAAATGTTCTAATAACTTTGTAAAATACAGAAATGTTATTTTTGTTAACTGCATTTATATCTGCTCCACTTTTAACTAATTCTTTGACTATATCTAGATTTTCCATTTGAGACGCTATAATCAGAGCTGTTGATCCATCATTAATTCTTGCGTCTGGATCGGCCCCGTATGCTAAAAGAAGCTTAACCATGTCCACATCTTTTCTTCTTGCTGCGACGTAAATTAAAGGTTCCTTGTTTTCCACAAGTTCATAGTCGATTACTGCACCTTGTTGGAGTAAAAAATCTGCCATCTGCAGATCGCTTTTGTATACAGCATAATCGAGATAAGTCATGTCTTTCTCATCAACAATATTAATATTTTCTTCATCGCCAAGCAAAATTTTCAATAAATCGCCATTACTTTCACCTTCAGTTGATTTTTTAGAAGGCTCACTTAAATTATTTTTGGCTCGATTATTTAGTAAAAACTTGATCTGTTTAAATTTTTCATCAACGTGTCGCGTATATAAAAAAGTGGTACTGGAGAACGCCATACAAAACTCCTTGATGCTTTTAGTTTAACATAAAATTAATTATGATTCAATCACTTCCAAAAAGTTTAATCTTATAAAAAATATCCTTAATACTTCATAAGATACTCTTCCGGAACCTTAATAAGTTTTATCGCTTTCTGATGAAGCTTATATATATACACCTGACTATAGGCAAGATCAATTGCGATATCTTCCCAGTTACGGCAATTAATGTAGCGCTCACGGAGAATTATTTCTAACTTGGCATCACCAACTTCGGCGATCGTCTGTGCAATATCTTGCTTCAGTTTGATTAGTTTACTTATTTCATCCTGAATGATGTTTTCTAGCTCCATTATTTTATCGATATAACGAACGAACGGTGCTTCTAAATTAGGCTGCTGTTTGATCTTATCCGGACCATAGCTCGGACCGCTTGGACCAAGCGCGATTGTGTTTATATAGTCGAGTTCATTTTGAAATGACTTAATCCGATTATTGAGGTGTCTCGCCTGATTTAAGTATTCTTTGGCATTCATAGCGTCTTTTCTCCTCTCGTAAAGTTTTTAATAGTAGTTCTGGGTTCATAGAAGTTAATATACCGAAGTACGGCGAGGCAATAAACTGCTCAATGGACTTGATTTCTAGAAGGCATTGGTTATGCTTCCTTTCATATTTCGCACGATTCGTTAATCGCATGGTTGCCCCTCGATCCGTAAGCAGTCTTAAATCCAGACAGGCTTTTCGATAATCAATGACTGCACCCTTAACGATGTCTGCGGCTAGTTTCTCGTAGCCCCTCATATTTTTGCCCTCACTGCGTCAAATAAAGCCTTTTGTAGAGTTTCTTTTCCGTTAAGCACTCTTAATATCTGTTCATCGATCGTCTTATCGGCAATGATGTGCATCACTACAACCGTTTCTGACCTTTGACCTTGTCGCCATATACGAGCAATCGTCTGTTGATAAAGTTCAAGACTCCACGTTAGCCCAAACCACACAAGCGTTGATCCACCACTTTGGAGATTAAGTCCATGCCCTGCAGAGGCCGGATGAATTAAACCTACTTGTAGTTTTCCTTTATTCCAGTCATCGATGCTTTGCGATGTATTTAGCTCCTGGTAGACGGTTCCTAGTGAATCCAGTCGTTCTTTGATTCGTTCAAGATCGTGTTTGAACCAGTAGGCAAGTAAGAGCGGATTACCATTAGCGGATTCAACAATATCCTCCAGTGCATCAAGTTTTTTATTGTGGACGACTTCGCTTTTTGCTGTTTCGGTGTAAATCGCACCATTAGCAATTTGGGTTAATTTGCCTGTCAGCACTGCCGCATTAGCCGCGGTTATTTCTTTACCTTTTAACTTCAGCACGAGTTCGCCCTTGAAATCTTCGTAGAACTGATACTCGTCATCAGCGAGATAAACCTTATACTCGTTACTAATAAGCTCGGGCATCTTAATGTGATCCTTCGCCTTCATCGAGATGGTGATATCGCTGATGAGATTGAAGATGGCTTCCTTTGCTCCTGGAAGCGGTCTATAGGAGAATATGACATTTCCATTACGCTTATCTGGTATAAAGAAGTTATTTCGATAGTGAGTAATAAACCTGCCAAGTCGCCTTCCAAAATCAAGCACTCTAAACTCAGCCCAGAGATCCATTAATCCGTTACCTGCTGGCGTGCCAGTGAGTCCAACAATACGTTTTGCATCAGGGCGGATTTTTAGTAAGTTTTGAAATCTCTTACTCCTACCATTTTTAAATGACGAGAGTTCGTCGATAACGATCATATCGAAATATGTGTTAACTCCGCTCTTCTCAACTAGCCATTGGACGTTTTCACGGTTAATAATGTAAATGTCCGCTTTGGCTTTTAAGGCTTTGAGTCTCTCTTCTTCATT
>MWCB01000044.1 GCA_002069815.1 Tenericutes bacterium ADurb.Bin239
TGCTCTTGTGTCGTTTGCAAGGCTACCGATTTTAATGTGTTCGCCAACTTCTACGTTTAATTGTTTTTTGTAGTAGTATAGTTGGTCGTTTAATCGTTTCATTTTTCGTAGTTCATTATACGGAATTGTTAAACCGTGTTTAGTTGTGTATGATGTACGTTGTTTTAACGCTTGTTTAATACTTGCCATATCTCTCCTTAATAATAAAGACCAGTTTGCACTTACTGGTCTTTCATTTTATTTTATGTTGTTTTAATTAAAACGGTAGGTCGTCGTTTTTTGATGTAGGACGGTCAACGACTTTGATGATGTCTTGAATATAAAGTCGTGGGTATCGGTACTTACGACTGATATTCATTTGTGATGTATCAACTTCAATAAAACAATTTTCCTTTGGTGCTTTTGCGGTTGCGTGTTTCACAAAGCGGACATCAAGTCGTTCGTTGTTCTTTGTGAAGGTGTTGTATGCCAAGAAGGATTTACCTTCCCAAGCAACTTCACGTACTTCAATTTCTAATAACTTCGTTTCTTTTGCCATTTCTTTCTTTCTCCTTTGTGGCGTTGTGCCTTTTATAATAAGTGGTTGTGCATTACCACTGATTATATTATATCATAACTTGATTGTGTTATCAAGCGATATGCTTGGTTATTTGTCCCATATCTCTTTTCCAGTAGATGTATCAATGATTGATGTAATCATGTGATTTTTACCGTGTTCGTTTATGAGTTTTCGTGCTGATACTTGATTACAGTAAGCATAACAGTCAATGTTATCACGTGTATAACTTACTTTGTATCGGGATAACTTAAAGTTTTTCATTGTGTTTCTTCCTTTCCTTTCATGTTTTTATTATATCATAGGTTGTTGACTATTGCAAACGATATGATATAATGAAGGTGGTTAAGTATAGGAGTTTTGGCTAACTTGTGGCGTGGGAAACCTTGAATAAAGGTGTTGCAAGTTGTTCGTGATTACCAGTCATAGTCATCACTATACGTCTTACCACACTTATGCAACCTTTTATGGTTGCTTTTTTCGTTTTGGTCCAATGTAGATTGTGAAGTTGTCTATGATTAAAACTTCACGGTCTTTGTCGGTTTCGTGTATATCACGTGATGTTCTAATCTTACCACGTGGGTATATTACTTTGTGGAAACGTGCCATTTCTACAACTTCGTATTTTTGTAGTGTACGCCAACTGAATAGCACAATAGTTTCGTGTAGTGTCATAATACTATTCGTGTTTCATTAAGTGTTCCATTACACGCATAAAACTGTGTAATAAACGTAATGCTACATCAAAGTCTTCGCTGTTAACAATCGTACGTATTGTTCTTTCTACTCCGTAAGCATAATGCCAACATTGTGTTGGTGTCCAATCACCGTTCAAACAACATCTCATTTTATGGTTAAGGTCGTCGATAATTTTAAGTATAATTTCATTATTCATATACACCACTCCTTTTGTTTTTCTACCCATATTATATCATACCCGTGGGGGTGTTTCAAGTGATATGCTTGGGAAAATGTTTTTGAAAAACGCCTTATCACGTTTGTTAAAAATAAAAGTGGTGGTTTTAATCGGTGAAAGATTGCCGATAGGAAAAGGGCAATAATATACAAGAATAGGATATCATAAAATGGGCGTTTTTTCAAGTGTTAAATAATTTTAATTTTATGAGTATATTATTTGCGTTATGTTTTCATGCGTGTTATTATTAGAGTATCAAGGGCAACCTCGCTACTAACAAGGGGTATAAGAAAGGTAGAAAAATGGTACAATTTGAAAAACAAGCGTTGCTTGACGCAGTAATGGACGCATACGGCTTTACAAAACGCAAGGCGTTAATGTTTAGAAAATAAAGGAAAAGGAAAAAAAAACAAGATGACAGAAGAAAACAAAAAAAGACTATACTATATTACACAATACGCAGATTATATGACTGATGAAGACTTTTATCAAAGCGTAGATAATCATATTAAGAGCAACGATCTAGATATTAACCTATTCGCAGAAATTAGCGAGTTAATGACTGAAATTAGCGACCGTTACAATGTTAGAATTTACGATAAAATGTGGCAAGCAAAAGATGATGCTGATTTATTAGATTTAATTGATTTATTAAACGCCATCATCGATGAAGATAGCGACAAAGTAGCGGAGGTGTTAGAGGTTGATTTGTGGGATTTCTTAACTGAAAGAGAAATATACACCCCCGACTTATTGGAAGAGTTAGCAGATGAAGATTTAAGGGTGAACGGAGTAAACGCTTCCGCTTTGTATTGGGTTAAAGAGATTAACTATACCGCAAAATATCAAGGGTTCAACGGTTACGCCAACGGCTTTTATGACTATGACGATGCCGATATTATCGAAATGCTACTCGATGAATACTATTAAACAAGAAAGGATAAAAAAATGTTTAACTACACAATATCAATAATAGAAAATAACCGCATTGAACGATTATACTACAATACTGAGAAAGACGCTAACAAAATATACAGTATAATGTGCGGACTTGCCCGTTATGCACATAATATTGAAGGTGTGTTATTGTGGCAACATCAAAAAGGTAAGACAATAGACACCGACCCGTTAGCAAGAATATTAAAACAATATTACAAGTAATATAACATCACAACTAACATTAAACGCCTTAAATTATAAGGCGTTTTTTAATTGTAAATGTGTGTTTTTGGCCGTTTACAGCGTGATTTTTGGGGGTGGGTATTTATATGGTTTTGTGAGTATATTACTTGTGTTATGTTTTAGGGTGTGTTATTATTAAAGTATCAAGGGCGGCCCCGCTACTAACAAGGGGTAAATGGAAGGGTTATATTATGATTAAAATTAAAGTAAAAGACGCCGTACAACTGGGGGCGTGTAATGTTCCTATGGTGTTAGAGCCGCTATTAAGCATAGCGGGGCAAAAAATAGGATATTATTCCAACGCATACGGCTGGCGGTTTGACTTGTACGCCGTGCCGTATGGTTTTGGCTTAATATACTTCATTATTGGTTATCAACATATTAAGGGCCCAACAGTGCATTACCTTTTATGTAAACCATTGGTTGATTTGTTTAATGATTATGAAGGCGGATATTTTGAAAAACGCCAGTTTGCTATTGATATACTAACAAAGTTATATAATCAAGCAGTATCAAATGTATAGTTATTACATCTAATAGGTAAAACG
>MWCB01000045.1 GCA_002069815.1 Tenericutes bacterium ADurb.Bin239
TTTTCATTGGTCTCAGGATCTTGATATGATAAATCTTGCTTACTAAACTCTTGATGACGTTTTAAATCATAATCAGTTCTATCAGCAATACCCCAAATTTCACCCCAACCAAAGGGGAATAAGTATTCAATATCAGTGGTAGCTAAACTATAAAAGCTTAATTCTTCTTGTGTATGGTCGCGAAATCTTAAATATTGAGGACGAATACCTAAATCTTCCACAAACTTAATACAATAGTCTTTCCAATATTTAAACCATGCTAAGTCCGTTCCTGGTTTACAGAAAAACTCTAATTCCATTTGCGTAAATTCGCGTGTTCTGAAGGTAAAAGTTCCTGGGGTAATTTCATTACGGAATGCTTTTCCAATATTAGCGATACCAAATGGAAGTTTTTTTCGCATTGTCCGTTGTACATTTTTAAAATTAACAAACATCCCTTGCGCGGTTTCGGGGCGAAGATATACTTCACTTTGACTATCTTCCGTTACCCCAATATGCGTTTTAAACATCATGTTAAATTGGCGAATGTCCGTAAAGTCTTGTTTACCACAAACAGTACATTTAACCCCTTTTTCTTTAATAATACGCATAAGTTCGTCATTTGGTAAGCCAGTGACATTAACATCTTTAACTTGTTCTTCAATTAAATTATCCGCACGATGCCGTGCTTTACAGTTTCGGCAGTCAATAAGCGGATCATTAAAAGTTGTAACGTGTCCAGTTGCATGCCATACTTTTGGGTTCATCAAAATTGCCGCATCAATACCAACGTTATATGGTGATTCGGTCACAAACTTCTTCCACCATAAATTACTAATGTTATTTTTAACGGACGTTCCAAGTGGTCCATAGTCCCACGTATTACTAAGTCCACCATAAATTTCACTACCTTGGAAAACAAAGCCACTTGTAACCAAGTGATTTACTATTTTTTCAAATGAATGTTTATGCATAATTCCTCCATAACAAAAAATAATATATAACTAAAACGCATTTTTGTCAACCTAATATAAGTGTAGTGAGTGCTATTTCAACAAATCTTTACTAATAATTTTAAAATTATAAGTAAATTCAAGGTAGGAGAGCATTAAAAGTAACATGGGAAGGGCTTCAACATCGTCAAATTCATGTCGGAGAAGTTCATCTTCACTAATCATAAATCCATACCGTAATATTTTTATAGCTTCGGCATTTAACATAATTGAACGTTCATCACCACACTTCTTGCACATTAAACCGCCTTCATAATAAGAAACACCAATAATATTAGTCTTTTGTCCACAGCGAACACAGCGATCAATAACTAATCTGTTGCCAAGGATTCGTAATAAGTTGGTGACAAATAAATATGTAAGGGAAAGTTGTCTATCAGTTTTAGTGATGCTCACCAGTGTCTTTTTAACTAAAGTGAATGCGTCAATAATTGAATCGTCATCTTTAAGAGTCTTACTAATTACCTCACCGATGATATTTAGAGTAATTATTTTTTTAAGATCAGTAAAAATCTTCGCCATATTCGTTAAACTCTCCACATTAGTGAGCGTAAATCCAGCTTTAGTCGCTCTTAATTCGACATCAACCAAAGCATATAAAAAAAGTTTACCGGCAAATTTAGATTTAACATTTAGTGCCCCGTTCGCCCGAAAAGTGATCATGCCATCATTACTTAAAGCATTTACAATATAATCTTTTTCGCGATACGCGGTTAATCGAATAATGACTACTTCCATCTTTATCCTAAAAGCTTCTTTAATATTTTGCTATCACTACGCCATAATGGTTCAACTTTAACCATTAATTCGAGTAATACATCCTTTTTAAGAAATTGGGTTAGTTCGTATTGCGCTTGCAAACGAATCCGTTTAATCATTTTTGCGTTTTTACCAATTAAAATACCCTTTTGACTTTCTTTTTCGCAATAGACTGTGAGATAAGCTTCAATTTTAGTGTCACTTTCATCTAAATAATCGACTACGACAGCCACACTATAAGGAATTTCTTCACGTGTCAGCATAATAATCTTCTCACGGACAATCTCATTAATATATTGTTCTAATTTAATTGCGTAGTCTTCAGGCCGTGGAAAATAAAGGGGTCCGGGTTCTAAATAATCAAAAATCAGGGTCACTAATTCGGCAATATTAAAGTTACGGACACTACTTACTTCAATAAGCGGGGTATTAGGATAATTTTCGGTCCATTTATCTTTAACGGCCTTAACATGGGATGGCGATGCTAAGTCGATTTTGGTTAAAACGATAATAAGGGCGTGGTCTAGTTTCAATTTACTATAGAGATATTCATCGCCCGGTCCATAATCAACACTTGCATCCACGACTAAAAGGGTAACTTCGCTTCCACGAATACTATTATATGCTTGTTTATTTAAATATTCGCCATAGGCCGTTTTCGGCTTATGAATACCAGGCGTATCAATAAATACAATTTGCCCGCGTAAGTCGTTATACACGCCTTGGATGTTTTTATTGGTTGTTTGCGGTTTAGGAGTCACAATTGCTCTTTTTTCACCAAGAATTGTGTTTAAAAGCGTCGATTTACCGGCATTAGGCCGCCCAGCAATTGAAACAAAACCACTTTTAATCATAAATCTTTATCATCGAAGGCAAACGGCAATAATTGTTCAATTGTCGTTTCTAGGAATGCATCTTCTAAATTTGTTAAATAAATGGGAGCGTCTTTTGGAAAAAGTTCGCTGATAACTTGACGGCAGGCTCCGCATGGACTAATTGGTCCCGTTGTTTTACCAGTAACTGCCATAGCAACAAAGTTTTCTTTCTTTTCGCCATTCATCATCGCATGATATAAAGCGTTTCTTTCCGCACAATTACACAATGGATAACTTGCATTTTCAACATTTGCACCAACATAAACTTTACCGCTTTTCGTTAAAAGAGCAGCGCCGACCTTAAACTTTGAGTAAGGGACATATGCAAGTTTACGAGCCGCACGCGCCTTGGCGATTAATTGTTCCTTTGTCATTTCTTACGTATTATTCAGTTAAGCCTAGTTTGATGACTGAATAACTTCTCTCCTTTCTAGGCTACAATGTAATAGCTGTGC
>MWCB01000046.1 GCA_002069815.1 Tenericutes bacterium ADurb.Bin239
TGAACGACCCACTAAAATTGAGTTAGACAAAGGACAGATTATCGTTGAAATAGAAGATGTTGTTGAAGAATATAAGAAAAGATATTTAGAAATGAAAAATAAGAAATAAAAAAAATATGGTTTATTCGGACACTTCAAATTTATCCGGGATACTTCAAGTTATAGAAAATTTATGTGATTTAGGGGTAGGATATATAACAGGAGATACTTCTCGCTTAAAATCAATGACTGCGACCATAAATCGCATATCTCATCGGGTATGGCATTTAATCTTTTTAGCTAACGGAAACTGGCAATACGATGATGGTGGTTATACTGATTTACCAAGCGCCACAACCGATATTATTTTAGGACAACGCCGATATGCTTTGCCTAGCGAAGCTTTAACTGTTCAAAGAGTAGAACTTAAAGATAATGACGGGAATTGGAGTGTCTTAAAACCAATTACAAAAGAACTTGTTAAAGGTGAAGGGTTGGAAGACTTTATGGACGACAACGGGATACCGATGTATTATCGCTTAGTAAATGGAGTTATTGAATTGTTTCCCCCAGCTGATTATTCGGGAACTGGAAGTTTAACGGTTTACTTTGACAGAGGGGCGGTAGAGTTTCAATATGATGATACAAATGTCACTCCAGGGTTTGCTAGTCCATATCACGAAATCTTAGCCGTTAAAGCTGCCATTGAATGGTTAAAGGTTAAACAGCCACAAAGTCCGACACTGCCAATGCTTATTCAAGACGATTTGAAGTTAGAGCAAAGCATTAGACAATTTTATTCTTTACGCTTTAAAGACTATAAACCGAGAATTGGTAGAGCAAAACAAAATTGGAAGTAAGTTTATGACATTCCCCGACAGCCAAATAGCTCACAATTATTTAGACGGATTAAAAGGAATAGAAATAGGCGGTTCGGCTCATAATCCTTTTCACCTTAACACCTTAAATGTTGATTATACCGATGATATGAATACCGTCTTTAAGCAAGCGGAAGAGAGGTTGTGCGGAGAGAAAATGCCTGTTGATATAGTAGCTAGTGGCGATAATTTACCGATAGAAGACGAGAGCGTTGATTTTGTTATCAGCTCTCATATGATAGAGCATATCTTTGACCCCATTAAAGCCTTAAAGGAATGGTATAGAGTTATTAAGAAAGGCGGTTATATCTTTACCATTATACCGATTACCGCTTATGTCCCCAATGAAGATAGACCGACAACCACTTTAGACGAGTTGATTAAAAGACATACGGGAGTGATTAAAGAAAAAGAAATATTTAAAAAAGTGGTGACTGAAAATAATCAGCTTGGCGCTGCTATCGTAGAAGGAATATTATATGACCATAAACACGGACATTGGACAGTATTTGATACCAATCTTTTTAAAGAAATATGCGCTTATCTTAACTTTAATCTAATTTACTTGAGTGAAAAAGACGACAAGGTTGGCAATGGCTTTACAACTATCATTAAAAAATAATTATTGTTCACAACGAACGATTTTAACCAAAAAAAACAATGAATAATGAAAAAGGTTGATAAAAGAAAAAAACATTGTAATCGCCACCATTTAAAAAATAAATGCCGAGGCGGACAAAGCGTGGAGTCAAACCTATTATGGATTGACATTGAAAGGCATAAAGCCTGGCACATCTTGTTTAGAAATCTAAACTTAGATGAAGTCATAGATTTACTTATTAGAGTTAGAAGACTGAAGGATTATCAAAAACTCAATAAGCGAATTTAACAAGAAATGGGGGGGGACGAGATAAAAATAGCAAGAGCCAATGGGCTGTGTCTGCGGTCATCTCCCCCATTTTTCTCCCACTAGTTATCAAACCTATCTAGCCAGTTTACACAAACCAATAATTACAATAATTCGTAAAGAAATAAGCCCTATTTACAGGGGTTCAAAAAATGGAAATCGCCGTATTTGAACGAAAAACAAGAAGACGATAGTTTATACCTTTAATAAAAAAACAACGCTTAAAAAGGCAAATATAATAATTTATAAAACTTAAAAAATTATAAAAAATATGGACACAAAAATCAAAGACACCGTTGATGGTGTAAAAATTAAAACAATTATCACAGAAGAAGTGATAAGAGATGGCAAGACTATCTTAAAACAAGTTAGCGAAAATCTAACCCCTAATACTGGTTTAGCAGCCTTTATTAAAAGAATGGGTGGCGATGGTTCTACCGCTGGCTTTACTTACATAGCTTTAGGGACGGGAACAACCGCTGCTACTACTACAGACACAACCTTAGAAGCTGAAATTACTGATAGTGGTTTAGCAAGAGCTGCTGCTACCGTTAGTTATGAAACAACTACAACCACTGGCGACACCTTACAACTAGTTAAATATTTTACCGCTACCGGTTCAAAGAGTGTAACCGAAATTGGTATTTTAAATGACGCCACAACTGGTTCTTTAGGTGGTCGTGTTGTTAAAACAGCTGTTCCTTTAGAAGCTGCCGACATTTACGCAGTTACATATCAAGTTTTGTTAGCTCGTGCTTAACAGGATTAATAAATAAGTAAATGTATACTTACGATGACATAAGTTTAACTTACGACGGAATACCAAGATACTCCTGCGGCTTTACGACTGGTTGGCGTCGTTGCGCCGATGATAGTGGCACCGATGCTGGCGGTACTTATGGAGTTGGAAAATCTTTAAAGAAAGTTGGGATTGGCTCCGGTGTGGGGGCTGGTAATGACTTAGTTGGTTTTGCTGCTAAACTTCCCGGCTACCGCGATACTAATGGTACTTACTACCATCTTGGCAGTGGCCTCTACTTGTGGTCTTCCACGCCTAGTGGGGCGTCTACTGCTTGGTATCGGGAATTGTACTCGTCCTACTCGACTGTCTACCGTTACTCTCTCTCACGAGCCTTCGGTTTCTCGGTGCGTTGCCTTAGAGACTAATCCTGGCGTAATTTAGATTTTGTTCCCTTTGTTTCTTT
>MWCB01000047.1 GCA_002069815.1 Tenericutes bacterium ADurb.Bin239
TTAAGAAATTAAAAGGATCAGAGAGAAAAATTGACTCACCACTTGAAAACATCATTGGTAATACTTATAAATACCGAGCGGCGATTGAAAAGAACAGAGTGGCTCAGTCTATTATTGGGCTACAAGATATTGTTGATCTAGGCTTTAAAAAAGTAGCTAAGGGTGGTGATGATGTAATTACAGTTTGGAAAAACGGTAAAAAAGAGTTTTGGCAAGTTGGTGAAGACATTGCTAAAACCGCTAAAGGACTTAACGAAGAAAATACTAATGCACTCCTAAAGATACTTCAAGCTCCTGCTCAGATTTTAAGACAGGGTGCTACTGGTCGCAACCCAGACTTTATGATCCCCAACATTGTTCGGGATCAGTTGGACGCAGCTATTACTTCAAAGTATGGCTATATTCCCTTTATTGATTACACAAGAGGTCTATTTGAGATTGCCAAGAAAGACATCAACACTAAGTTTGGTACTAACTTTGACACCACTATTTATGATAGATGGGCTAATTCAGGCGCAAATATTGACCTTGGAGAAATGACTGGTCGCAAGTCCATTCAACAATCATTTGATGCAAAGGCTAATAAGAAGAAATTGTTTAGTTGGCTTGGTGACGCACTAGACTTCATGGGTAGGTATTCCGAACAACCCACCCGTGTTGGCTTATTCAAGAAAGCCTACGAAAAGACCGGAAACGAGCTTCTATCTGTAATGGAGTCCAGAGATTCAACAGTTGACTTTGCTCGCATGGGATCAAAGATGAAGGTTGCCAACTCAATTATCCCATTCTTAAATGTCAATGTGCAAGGCTTTGACAAGTTAGTTAGATCAGTTAAAGATAATCCAGGAAAAGTTGCTCTGAATATGGGTATCTATGCAGCGCTACCTGCCATAATGACCACGCTTTACAACTTAGTGTTTAATAAAGACGAATACAATGAAATTCCTCAATACGAAAAGAATAGCAATTTTGTTATAGTGACTGGTAGAAATGAAGACGGAACAGTCAATTATTTTACTATTCCTAAAGGCAATATCCTGCCAGTTGTTTCTAACCCAATTCAGTCATTTATTGAATACTTATTTCAAGCAGATCAACAATCGTTTGGTGAATTAGCAACACAAATGCTTTCAAGCACGCTTCCAGTATTAAGTGAGGGTCAATCACTTAAAGAAGTAGCGGTTAAAACTATTGGTAGCAATTTACCTCAAGCTATCAAACCAATCACAGAAAATCTAGTTAATAAATCATTTTACAAGTTCAATCCAAAGGAAGAAGAATCAAAGGAAATTGTCCCCTCATATATGAAGGATAAACTACCAGCCAAACAAGCGTATGAGTTTACTCCTGAAATGTATAAGAAAATAGGCGAATTAACTAACACCTCACCACTCAAAGTGCAAAATCTAATGGAAGGTTATTTATCAGGATTTAGCAAGATACCAGCTAATATCATTGATATTATTAGCGATATTAGTCAGGGTGAGAAAGCATCAAGAAATCAAGTACCAGCTTTGAGAAGATTTTTGAAAACCACTTATCCCACTCTTGAGACAAGTGAAGAAGAACCAGTTAAAAAATATACTCTCTCAGCAGATGCACCTCAAACTCCAATGGCTAAACTGGCTACTTACGGCGCTTCACTAATCTCTAATCCACTAGAAACTGCTTCACTAGTTGTTAGAGGTGAACCAATTAGAAAAGTTAGATACAGTGGAGACAATCCTTTAGAGAAACTCTTAAACTTGGGCGACGCCGTTACTGTGTCTGAACGAATGAATAGAACGGAACAATTAGACTCTGGTGATCCCAACACTCAAGTAGACCACATCATACCCAAGTGGCTAGGTGGTAGAGAAAAAGACTCTAATTACCAGATTTTATCTAACGAAGATCATAACCGAAAAAGTGCTTTTGAGGAAGAAGTGTTAAAACATTATGAAGCTGGTGACATCGGTAAAGATGAAGCCAAGATGTTAGTTAAACAATTTAATAAAACACTAAATGGCGAAAAACCAACTAAAAAACAAGCAGAACTCTGGGAAAAAAGTGCTAGTAGTAGTCAGTTTAGTTCAACTTCTAAAGATATTGACCGATTAGATTATGAGGCTTTTGAGAAGAAAAATCCAGAAAGAGCAACTTATTATAGCGCTGAAAAAATCTACTCCGAAGTTAATAAACTGCCCAAAGACGATCGGGCTGGTCGAGCAGCCAAACTACAAGAGTTTAGAAATAGAGGTTATAACACTGAGGAGATTAATCAAGCAATTATTACTATTTCTAAATTAGAAAAAGAGGGAATGACTAAAACAGACCGAGAACTGTTATTATTCTCTCCAGATGTTAGAGCTAAAAAGATTATAGATAGATTTGAGGGCATCTCAACTAAAAAACGCAAACAAGAATTACTAAAACTGTATCAAAAATATGGCATTTTAGATGAAGAAACTCAAAAAGCCATTATTGAATTGGGGAAAGAAAAATAAAATGACAAAAAAAATAGAAACCAAAGACTGGACAACCAAGTTTGTAGAAAAAAATGCTTGGGCAATTTTAATGCTAATCGCTAGTTTAATCTATTTTGTAGGCGGGTTCTTTCCTAGTAATGACGCTAAAATTGAAGCAATGTCAGATGATATAAGCCGAATAGAACAAGCTATTTTAACAATCTCACAAAATCAAGAAAAAATCATTATTTTACAAGAAAAACAAAATACAACCGACGCTAACATTATAGAAATTAAACAGGACATTAGAGAAATTAAAAACGCTCTTAATATCTTATGATTAGCTTAGATGAGTTTATAGACAAATATAAAGGCAAAAGTG
>MWCB01000048.1 GCA_002069815.1 Tenericutes bacterium ADurb.Bin239
CACAGCTATTACATTGTAGCCTAGAAAGGAGAGAAGTTATTCAGTCATCAAACTAGGCTTAACTGAATAATACGTTTATATATGAGCACTAGAGTGAGTACTAAAAAACCAATCATCGCCATTATTTATGACTTCGATAAGACATTAACCACTACTGATATGCAAAATTATAATTTCATTCCCGCGTTAGGGATGACGCCCGAAGAATTTTGGGGTGAAACGGGTAAATTCAGTGATCGAACTGGTGTCGAACGTATTTTATCCTACATGTATATGATGATTGTTATGGCCAGAGATAGAGGTATTAGCTTAACGCGTGAATTCCTTTATCAACAAGGTAAAAGTATGAAATACTTTGATGGTGTCTTAACCTGGTTTGACCGTATTAATGCCTACGGAGAATCAAAAGGTATTAAAATTGAACACTATCTCATTAGCAGTGGAACCAAAGAAATTATTGAGGGTTCAGAAATTGCTAAGCACTTCAAGGCCATCTTTGGCTGCGAGTTTTATTTTGATCCCAAGACAAAACTTCCTGTATGGCCAAAACTTGCAATTAACTACACTGCTAAAACACAGTTCTACTTCCGCATTACCAAGGGTATTCTCGATACAACGGAAGATACTGCTCTTAATCGTAAACTTGAATCACACCGCATCCCCCACCGTAATATTATTTATATTGGCGATGGAATGACTGACGTCCCTGTTATGCTTCTTGTTAAACAAAATGGCGGTCACTCAATCGCCGTTTATCCAAAGGGAGAGCGCGATAAAGTTGAATACTTATACACTGATGGACGGGTCAACTTTGTAGCAAGAGCCGATTACACTGAAAAAAGCGATATTAACTCTATCGTTCGCTTAATCGTTGACCAAGTTTGCATCGCAGAACAAATCGAAAAGAAAAAACAACTTCTTAACTAATTATGAACGTATACGAATTAAATGAAATTGTTGAAGGCACTATAACGGAAATACGTCCTTATGGTGCCATAATTACGTTTGGTGAGGACCGGGCAGGTCTTTTACATATTAAACAAATTAGTGATGCTTACATTAGTAACATCAATACCTACTTACAATTAAATGCGCAAATTAAAGTACGAATTATCGAGATTGATGAAAATAATGGTTTTTTAAAATTGTCACTAAAATCAATCCCATATTCAGAACGTATTATTTTTGAACGTGATAAAAAACCAACCCAAATTAATCCAGCCCAAACCGACTTTAGTGCCTTAGAAGAAGCTTTGCCACTATGGATTAAAAATACAATCGAGGAGATTGAAAATGATTAAACTAAATTATGAACACGTTTTACATGAAATTGATTTTAAAAAATATCGTCCTAAACTTGAAAAGATAAATGCTGGAATTAATAATAAAACAGGCGCTGGTAATGATTATCTTGGATGGGCCGATTGGCCAGTAAATTACGATAAAGGAGAGTTTGAATTAATTAAGAAAAATGCTCAAAAAATAAGAGAAAAATACGATACTCTAGTCGTGACTGGTATTGGCGGTTCTTATTTGGGCGCAAGAGCCGCAATTGAAGCAATTAACGGTTTAATGCCGCAAAAAGGGGTTGAAATCATCTTTTTAGGTCATACTTTCTCGCCCACTTTAACGGCGCAAACACTTGATTATTTAAAAACACGTAACTTTGCCATTAATGTTATTTCCAAAAGCGGAACGACAACTGAGACAAGTATTGCTTTCCGTTTATTAAAGAAACTCTTAATTGCTAAAGTTGGCAAAAAGAAAGCAAGTGAAGCAATTTTTGCCACAACTGACGCTAAGACTGGGGCATTAAGAAAACTAGCAACGCAAAATGGTTACACTACTTTCACCTTGCCAAGTGATATTGGTGGTCGTTATAGTGTCTTAACTGCCGTTGGACTTCTTCCCTTAGCCGTCGCTGGTATTAATATTGATGAGCTCATGGCGGGCGCTTTAAAAGCTCGAGCGGAAAGTTATCAAAATTTAGATCACGATGTATATAAATACGCGGTAATCCGCGATACCCTTTATCGTAAAGGTTATAAAAGTGAACTCTATGTTGTCTATGAACCACAGTATACGATGATTAATGAATGGCTTAAACAACTTTATGGCGAAAGTGAGGGCAAAGAAAAGAAAGGATTATTCCCGAGCTCGGTTTCCTTCTCCACTGATCTTCATAGTTTAGGTCAGTTTATTCAAGAAGGATCTCCCATTCTTTTTGAAACAACATTATTTGTCGATAACCCTAATCAAGATGTTGATGTTCCCTTTGAAAATGAAGACTTAGATGAATTAAATTACCTTGCGGGCAAAGGATTAGGTTTTGTCAATAAACAAGCCTTCCAAGGGACGCTTGCTGCGCATGTCAAAGATGGCGGTGTTCCTAACCTTGTTTTTACAACTAATAAACTTGATGCTTACACTTTAGGTTACATGTTCTACTTCTTTATGCGATCATGTGCCGTAAGCGCATATCTTCTAGACATTAATCCTTTTAATCAGCCTGGCGTTGAAGTTTATAAAAAGAATATGTTTGCCTTACTTGGTAAACCAAAACAAAAATAGAACCCCGAATTGGATAGCATTATTTGTTGACTAAATAACTATCTAATGATATATTAAGTAAGCATAAATTAGCGACCAGTCCCGGATGGTTAG
>MWCB01000049.1 GCA_002069815.1 Tenericutes bacterium ADurb.Bin239
CTCAAATTGGATAAACGGATTTCTTTATTCATGAAAAATACCACCTCTATACAAAGTTGATTGTATAAAGATGGTCTTTTATGTTTAAGGGTCAAACTGAAGACTATTGAAGTTTATTCCTGCGATACGCATTTTATACCTTTAGTCATCGACATAATCTCTTCCCCATGAATGAAAATAAGACGATACTGAGATAAACGGGAAATTGTCATTCAAGAAATTGGGGTTGATTTGTGAAATGTTTCGTGTATATTAATAACAGGAGGATATTTATTATGAATAAAAACAAAAGAGGTTTTGCCGTTCTTGCATTATGCATGCTAGGCGGAATACTCGCACTCGAAATTACTACTAGTGGCTTTAATCTTAATAATAATTTTATAGTTAATGCCGATTTACCTGAAGGGCTCTCTTCCGTTTCGTTTACGTTACCTGGTAACAACTCAGTGACTTATAATCAAAACGGGACTCACCCTACAGCGACTTATAATCTTGATGATGATACCGTAGTTGGAAACAACGGTTTGATAACTGGATATAGTGGAATAGATAAAGTTTATCCCGGCAATTCAACTGGTGGTTATGGAACTAGTACTACTACGCTTAAATTTGGTTCTAGCAGCGCTGTTGGAACTATGACAATTGCTGCAAAATATTCCGTCCATAAAGTAGTTATTAATTATGCAACCTGGAGTGCGACCAAAAATTCACAACTAAAGGTTAATGGAGTGATGGGTCAAAAAGTTGCAAGATTGACTTTTGCTGACGAAACTTTCGATTTATCGACTCCATCAACGACCGTTACAATTGAAACTACCTTTCCAACTTCTGGTGACCGAAGAGTTGGAATCGTACGCATTGATTTATACCATCGCTGTGGTGCTTAATTTTAATAAGTATTAAGGGCCTGTTGAAAAGAAAGTGGATTTAAGTGGGCAACCAAAAAAATCCTCAATAAGCTGTAAACTTAAAAGTGGAGACCTCTCGCACATCAATACGAGGGGTCTTTTCTATCTCTCAAAATAAGCAAGACTCTCTTTCTAAATCTCTCAAAATTTTGGTATCCACAGGCATCTTTTATAATAGTTTTTATTGAGTTATTTAATCCTTCTGCCGGACCATTTGAATACCTTTTTCCATCGATATTTCTCACCGTAATTGCGTTGGTGATTTCATATCTCCACTTATGATATGTGTTAGCGATTCTAACTAACTCTTCATTTTCTGTTTTTTTAAGCTGATTAACAATCTTTTCTATGTGCTTCAGGGCTTGTTCATTAGTCTTGCATCTTCCATATTCATAGAAATCTTGTAAGCAAGCATAAGCATCCCAAAATATCGGATTCAATTTGAGACATTTCTCCATCATCTTCCAGGTGGTATACTCGAAACGTTCTTTCTTTGAATAATAGGACTTATTAGCTAATTTTGAATCTAAATATTGTTCAAAATAAACCCAATGTTGCTTCATAAAATGCCTTTCGATGTCGGTTTCATCAGTGAACTGTTTATAGGTATTAACTCGCAGTTTCGATATCTCAACTTTTAATAGCCTGATGACGTGAAACATATCCGCGATGTGAATAGCGTCTTTAAAGTATTCTTCCTTGATAGGAACATATCCTTCATATAGATCAGATATAAAATATTTCACTTCACTTCTTTCTTTGAAAGAACAGTGGTTAAAATAACTTCTTAAATAATCGGTTTGTCTATTTCTAATGACATCGATGACCATTTTCTTGTCGTGATCGTAAATTATAGCGGCATAACTCCCATCTTCAGTTTTGAAACTTATCTCATCAATGCATAAAGCGATGGGCAGAGAACCCTTTTTAACATAGGGAAAATGCTTGTCGAACATTTTGATGATTTCCGATTTCGTCAGATGGTAATCTCTCGCGATGATCGAGAACGACTTTTGCTTATAAAATTCTTTGATAATCAAAGTCTCGACTTGCTTGCTTATCTTAGAATACCTTTCGATTCCTTTAATTGTGGGAGTATAGGTTTTTTCACATCCTCGACATTTAAACCTTACCTTTCTTATTCTAATTAATATCGGCCTTCCCTCATTGGTGGTGAAGTTTGTTTCGGTCCACGAATAATTGTTGATTTTGGCATCGATACCTCCACATATAGGGCATATTCTTTTGTCTATCCTTTGCCTTAAATTGTAGATGATTGTTCCGTTGTCAGATTCAAATGGTTCGACAATCTCGTTGACAAAATTGTCGGGGTCCAAACCAAACTGAAATAAAAATGTGTTAAGATACATAATGTCCTCCTTATTTTGATTTCTCAACACATCAATTATAACGAGGACTTTTTCTATCCAAAACCTTGGTTGGCTGTAAACAAAAAAGTGGATGAGAAAAAATTTGTCCACTTTTAATTCAACAGAACCAGTATTAATAGATTACGGTCTCGTCCATCATGGCGGGACCTTTTAATTTTCTTGTTCTTCGCCAACTTGGTATAGATTTGCTTTCGTCTGATCTACGAAGTTGAGACTTTGAAGGCGCTTATCCCCACCCTCTACTGGTTCTAGGCCAAGCAAA
>MWCB01000050.1 GCA_002069815.1 Tenericutes bacterium ADurb.Bin239
CGAAGACATATATTTAAAAATTATGCCGACGGTAATCAATGAAAATAAACCCGCTAAATGCGATTTGCATCCGACTATGAAACCAATTAATTTACTAGGAACTCTCATCAAAAACTCAAGTAGGAAAGATGAAATTGTCTTAGATCCTTTTGGTGGAAGTGGTTCAACACTAATTGCCGCTAATCAACTAAATCGAAAAGCACGACTCATTGAACTAGAAAGACACTATGTAGATGTGATCGTGCGTCGATATTTAAAAGATACGGGAGAAATACTGGATTGCTATTTACTTCGTGATAACAAGAAGATTCCATTAACTGAAATAAAATACTTCGAATTGGAGGAAGAAAATAATGACAATTAAAACTAGCGAAGCAGTCTTTAAAGGTCATCCAGATAAAGTATGTGACCAAATAGCTGACGGAATACTCGATGCCCTTTTAATCCACGATAAAGAATCAAGAGTTGCGATAGAATGTCTTATCAAAGATAACTATGTAATCGTCGTTGGAGAGGTAACGACAAAATGCTGTATTAACTACACAGAAGTAATTAGACTAATTCTTGATGACATTGGATACAAAGAACAATTTGAAATAATTGTTTGTATTTCAAAGCAATCTGATGATATCAAAATCGGTGTCGATAAACTCGGTGCAGGTGACCAGGGAATAATGTATGGCTATGCCATAGATGAAACCAAAGAACACTTACCTCTTCCTTATGTTTTATCCACCAACATTGCTAAACGAATGGATGAAGTAAATAGAGAACATCCGACGATATTTGGATTAGATGGTAAGTGCCAAGTATCGGTCGTTTATGAAGGAAGTAAAGCTAAACATATTTCAACAGTAGTTGTTAGCGCCCAAACTAAACCAGGTATTAAGCGTGAGGAATATGAACCGTATATTCTTGAAGTGTTAGATGAAGTATTGCCGTGTGGTTTATTAGATGCAGATACCTTAATTTTAATAAATCCCACTGGAGAATTCGTTACAGGTGGCGCAACTGCTGATAGTGGAGTCACTGGACGAAAACTCCAAGTCGATAGTTATGGATCCCTTGCCCATCATGGTGGTGGAGCCTATTCAGGAAAAGACTATACAAAAGTCGATAGAAGCGGAGCATACTTTGCTAGATATGTTGCCAAAGCCATCGTCAAAGCAAAACTAGCCACTTCGTGCGAAGTTTCAGTCGCATATGCAATTGGTGTACCATTCCCAGTAATGGTCGATATCGAAGCCATAAACGGCAAATACACGAACGATGAATTACGGAAGATAGTAAATAAAGTCTTTGACTTTACACCTTCCAATATCATTAACGAATTAAAACTCAAAGAACAAAAGTATTATCCGCTTTCAACATACGGACACTTCGGACACAAAGATTATCCTTGGGAAGAAATACCCGAAGAAGTAATAAAAAGACTTCAAGAAGTAAGCAAATCCTTAAATGGCCAAAACTGAAAGACTACAACAATTTTATAATTCCCGAACTTGGAAAAAAGCCAGGAACCACAAAATGTCGAGTGTCGGATACCTATGTGAAATCTGTGGTGAAATTGGAGAAATCGTTCACCACAAGATTCCTTTAACTGAAGAGAACTTAAATAACACCAAAATAAGTTTAGGAAGTGACAATCTTCAACTCGTTTGCAGAAGCTGTCATAAAAGAATTCACGATGAACTAGATGGTAAAGGTCGACGAATCATCTTTGATGAAAACGGTAATATTATTCCTTTTTAAAAATATTTTTAGAAAATTGTGACAAAAACGAAAAAACTCTCCTATTTATAAGTAGGAGGTGTTTTTATGAAAAAAACATTAGATGACGATTTGCGAGAAGTGATTAGACTGATTCAGATTGAGAAAAAACTCGGGAAAGAAAAAATAACCCAAGAAGAAGTAGACTTTGCAAGATACCTTGCCGATACGAAGAAGTATCCTCGAGCGGAGTATGTCGTGGCAGTAATGTACCTAAACGGAAAAGAACTGCCAAAGAACAAAGATACAGCGATTGAATACCTAGACCGCAGTAGTGAACACGCAAGTTATGATATCCAAATAAAGATTGCATATGTCTACCATGTGCTTGATGAAACTACAAAGCTAAAGAAGTGTCTACGACTTGCAATAGAAGATTTAGAATTATTCTATCCCCCCCATACCGATAATTAGAAAAAACAAGCCGACACCGCACCCCCCACATCCAAAATACGTGGAGCCACTTTTTTGAAAACCGATATTCCGATGTCGGTTTTTTTGTTGCTTTTGGAACGATTTCAAAATGCACCCCCTTCCCG
>MWCB01000051.1 GCA_002069815.1 Tenericutes bacterium ADurb.Bin239
TTTCTTCTTTTTACAAAACCTAACAAAATAAATTAATCACAGCAACAAGGTCTTTCCGTTTTTTTATCGGAGAGACCTTTACTTTTGCGTTTAATTTGTTCGCAATTTCTACGCTTGTGCATTTGCTATTCCCGCCTGCTGCTTCTATCATTCTTGTTGTACTTATAGCATAAGCGACGTGCGTAATCTTATCTTTACTTTGTCCGAAAAATAAAACACATCCTTCTTGAATCGTATTACATTCTTTATCTTTGTAATAATTATAAAAAGCCTGTGCTGTCTGATCGCCTTTAGGATCAAGGTCTATGGGCTCAAAGATTAATTGAATTAGACCCGAGCAATCTAAACCCTTGTCGCTATCGCCACCCCAAATATAAGGCGTGTCAAGAAGTGAAAATGCTCTTGCTGTTGCTATTTGTACTAATGTCATTTTTTGTCACTCACTAAAAAAAGCTACGTTAAATTTAGAAATGTTATTATAACACCAGTCGGTTTCTTTTGGCGTACCGAACCAAGCGTCACTAATACTAACGGCTTTTTCTATCATAAATGCTTTAGATGCTCTGTAAACGCATTGGTCACGTAGCCCATAACGTAATACTTTATTCGTAGTTTTGAAGTCTAAACACGTAGCATAGCCCAACAAATCATGAACTAGCCACATTATTCTTTCATTTAAAGAGCCTAAATTAGGAGCGTACCAATCGAGCAATGGAGAACCAGAACGCCCATCAAAAACAAACCCCTCTTTTGCAAATAAAGAAATAGTTCCTTTATCTGTAACTAGTCGAATCCATACATCTGAAGTTAGTTTGTATCTACGGTTTAATGACTTTAATTCAACCAAGCTCATTAACGCAGCAGCACCAGATGAATTTATCTGTAAATCGTAAATCGCTTTTATATCAAGGCTTTTGAGGCTCTTATTCATTTCTTTTCTCTCTCGTCAAAAATCGTTAGAATCTTAATAACATTATTATTTACTTCATTCAACTTAGAAAATAATTGATTATTGATTTCATTTTGTTTAGCTTCCATTTTTTCTTGAAATTTTTCAAGCTCATTAACACGATGGCAAATAATGCCGAAATCATTGTCTCTCTTACTTTTTGTTTTCTCCCTATCCTTGACAACGTTGTCAACACTGATAGAAGAAGTAAAGCTCTTAATTAATCCAGCTAAAGCAATAATAAGGGTAACAATAGCCGCCGACATTTCCGCACTCATTTTAATTTTCCTGTGTTAATTCAAACTCGTCTTCATAAAAATCAATGTAGACTTCTTTAATTAATTCATCTGTAATGATAGAGAACCCTTTTAGTAATTTTAGCAATTCATCATTTAAAGATAAATTAATTTTAATCGAATTAGTGATTAAAAAAGAGCATGACGTTTTTCCGCCAAAACAAATCGTCATTGGAGTTGGTTCTGTGTTGTTTATACTGACAGCAAAAGATTTGAACGGAGCTAAATCACCAATGTATTTCCCTTGACCTTTCGATAGTGCTATTTTCATTTATCGTTTCCCTTTAGATACAATGCTTGCACGAGCTAAGCCCATTGCGTCTGTAAGTATGGAGCTTGGGTTGTTAGAATAAACAGGATTCTCCAAGTTCGGCTTTTTACCAATATCGCCCGTAAGTCTTGAATTTATGTTATCAGAACAAGTTAATTTTATCATATTCATTTCTTATCCTCCTTATGTTTCATTCACAACGACCGTGAAGCCCTTCGATACAAGGCTTGTGCGAGCTGCCGCTGATGCTGATGTCACAGCACCGCATAATCCATCTAGTCGTATCCGTTTTTCACCCGTAGGCATTACACCGCTGGCATCTAAGTCGATTAGCAGATTATCGACCATAGTTGATGTCATTGAAGCACAAGAAACCCAAAGTACATTATACCCAGATGTCCAATTATTTCGTGTGGTAACATAAGTAAAAGTACAATTAGTATTTATGTGTGGACGGAAATAATAACAGTTTACAATTTTCCCAATATCGCCTGTGAGTGCCGTAAGTAAGTTGTTTGAGAATGCTAGATACGTTAAGTTAGGCGTGCTATCTATCGAGCCTGTGAAGGCCGAAAGTAAGTTGTT
>MWCB01000052.1 GCA_002069815.1 Tenericutes bacterium ADurb.Bin239
TTTAAAATAATTCTATGTTTAGAATATTTTTTACTATGCTCTTATCATTTAACTTGATTTATTAATAGTTAAAACCTCCTTTCCTGTCAAATAAGACTTTTTTTGTAACTTTTTTAAATGCTGTTACTTAGCATATTTCGTGCTTATAGTTACAGTATGTAAATATTTGATATTATTTTTAATGTTGTTACCACTATCTTAATTATAGCGCCGTTTTCTTAATATACTTACTCCTATAATAGCAATTAGGGCAAAACCGCTAATAACGCTGATGGTGGCAAACCGATCTCGCTCTTTTGCTTGGGGTTCACGCACACCACCTGGTGGCGGAGTAATGCGATTAATAAAGTCGCTATAACTATATTTAAGAGCAATAATGTCATATCGCGCTGCGGCTTGGGCTACTAAATCACCATTAAAATTAGCGGTTGCGTTTTTTAAATCCGTTTTGACATCACTGCTGAGTGAAGAAAATTCACCGCTTAACGTTGTCCACGCACCACTAAGCAGCGTTGATGACTGCGCTCCACATCCTTCATTAGTTTCATGAAGAATCCTAATACCAAATAAGGTAGCGCTGTGGTGGGTTGCGCTCATTACTCCCCAAGAACTTGTGTGGTGAGTGTATAGATTGTTACCTGGTCCCCAATCAAGGTCAGCGGTTTTAACTTCGCCACCAGCTGGCCCTCCTGAGAGACCGTTATTAAATAGAATTTTTTGACTTACCTTAGCAAACGGAATATCAAGTGAATGATAACCTAAACCATGTCTATTCATTTTAGTGCCAGGCCAGCCCCCTAATGTCTCACCAACCCCCGGATTCCATCCATAAGCATAAACGTTACCAGTGGAAATAGCTTGATTTCGATCGTAGAATGATAACTTTACATCTTGTTCCGCTACATATTTGCCATATAGCGAAAGTGGGCCACTCACCGTTCCTGGTGTATATGGATTATTTAATGCTGCATCTGTGAACCAACCATCAAAACGCTTATTTGGGCGCGGACACGGTGTAGGATTATAATTTATTCCACTAAATGCAGCTTCTTTCTCTAATAATGTTGCGCCATCATACTTTGAAACCACTTGATGGGTAGTGGGGTCAGAATGAACGAAGATTTTCATTATTTTTGTATCAAAAACGACCTTATAGAATGCTGCGCTCGTAATTTTGATGTTCGTGCCCGATTGTTGAACGGAACCACTTGCGTTAGACCTACTAGCGTCATAAGATGACCATCCCCAGTCACCAAGATGCGATGAATTCCAGATAAAAATCTTAAAGTCGGCAGCACTAAGGTAGTTAACTATCGACAAATAACGTCCATCAAATCCAGCTTCGCCTTTAAGCCTATTTGTGCCAACGTTTGTGGCCCAGCCACCAACAGCATCACCACTTAAAACAAGGTGGCTTTGTGCATTTGCTGGTGAACTTGAAAAATCAACAGTAAAACGCCGCGGACCAAGTGGCGAACCAGGGAGATTGTCTGGATTATACATCGTAAAGGTAACAGTGCCCGAATTTAATAAGTAAAAGTTTTTTTCACTATCATCAGTCGGGAAAATTAGTTTTCCGGGTTTTGAATTATTACCATCATACTCAATCGCTGGAAAACGATTCCATGTCCCTTTTTTAACAAGTTGATACCGCCCGCTCTTTAGCGAAGTGAATGTTTTAGTGTAAATATTTGAACCAGGTGATGTTTCTATCAAAGTGTACTCATCATTTCCACCACCATGTTCATTCCAACCGATTGGTTCGCCCACTAATACGGGAATATTACTAGCGGCGTCGGTTTTTACGGCAATTTCATCTTTAACGATTGGTATCATGACTATACCAAATAACAGTGTGGTAATAATGCCGTTTAATAACCATCTTTTTTTAATTTTCGTTTTCATATATTTGACGTATTATTCAGTTAAGCCTAGTTTGATGACTGAATAACTTCTCTCCTTTCTAGGCTACAATGTAATAGCTGTG
>MWCB01000053.1 GCA_002069815.1 Tenericutes bacterium ADurb.Bin239
TTCTCCTTTTAATTCGCTAATTTCGCCCTTTTGGGCTCGTCAGACGCGCCACACAGCGCGTGATTAGCGGCTCTTAAAAGAGCCTCGGCATTTCAGCCGTTACTATGATGCGGATTTGACCTCGGAGGGGGTCTCCCCGTCGGTATCCCTGCATCCCTCGCCTTTTTCCCCAGTCTCCCTGACTGTTCCCTACGCCCTCGAGACGTAGCCTAGAAGCTCCACCACCTTATGACCCGGTGGCCCGGTTAGTTTCATTTTGTTAGTCTAACACTTTTAAATACAATTGTCCAACTTTTTTACAATTATTTTAAAGATTTTATACCTTCCATCTTTGATAAGATTTTAATTGCGCTGTCGACCACGCACCCAAGGCCCTCGTTGTCCGCCTCCGCCCATTCTTTAAACAGCCCGGCGCGGCTGCATATCTCTTCTTCTAATTGCAAGTCTCGAAAATAACGCCCCGCATTCATTACCAAAAGCTCCCTATTCGTGTAACCTTTGTATTTATTCATACTTTGCCCCTCTTTTCTTGTTTTAGGCAGTTTCACGACTTACCGGGTCGAGGACTCACTTATTAGATATTAGTGAATTTCAGCACGTCGGCCCTTTGAAAATTCCCAACCCAGCCACATATTTCAATCCATTTGCGGGTCGGGTGAATTGACTTTACTATTTGCCAACCTAAGCCCTTGAGGAACACCATTGTTCCAATCTTTACTCTTTTATCGAACTTCTTCATATACTCTCCCTTAATTTAATTTTATTAGGCAGTTTAAAGACTTGCCCGGTCTTGAAATTATAAGCTTAGATATAGCCCTGTTTCAGTCTCGAATACGTTTTTAAGCATATCAGCGTATAAGTCATTATGATTACTAATTGTTTTTACGTTTACGCCCCTAATGCTAATAAATTCAACGTCGTATAAGTCCATTGAATTTAATTTTATTCGGCAATAGTTAGCTTTATTCTTTGCCTTTGCTGCAAACTTAAAGCCTATTGTATAGTTTCTTTCATCTCGCACAAAATTCTTGGCCCCTATCATTGCAACAAGACGGTTGCCGCCGTTGTTGCTATTTGTTAACTGATTCAATGCTATGTTTGCCATTTCGTTATTCATTTTCTAACTCTCCTTTAATATGTATGTGGGCAGTTTAAAGACTTGCCCGGGTCTAAGGTCTTATCGTGTCATCATTGGCATTAGGACAAATGTATGATTTTCATCATTATTGGTTGTCATAACTACCGGAGCATTTTCATTCTTTATAGCCATATTCATTGTCGCGCCGGCTGTCTTGAGGAAGGTTTCAACGTATTTGGAGTTCAAAGTTACTTGGCAAGGTTCAGAATTATACACGGAGGCAATCTCAAGATTAAAATCGCCCGCCTTTAATATAACTTTGTTTTCTTTGAAACTGAAATTTAAATAATTACCGTCCTGTTTTAACGTCGGCTTTAAAGACTTTAAAGCCTTCTTGACATCACCCGTAACCATAAGTGCATTATGGTTTGCTGCTTGCAGGGATTCCTTCAGAATAGGTTCATAATTCATTCTGAAGGGTTCGCCCCTAGCGATAAAAATTGTTTCACCCAGTTTTACATAAAATAAGTGTTCTGTTAGGCATATATTCGCTGTTCGCTCTTTTTTGCCAACTTTCAGAATATGTTTAACAAAATCGCTGCTTAATGTAAACTTTTTATCTTTAAAAATATTGGGAACTTGCTCTAATTCGCAAACAGACATAGCGATACAATCCGTAGCCATAATTTTATAACCATCAATATTGACCGCGGCTAGATGTGGCCGTGATTTATCTTTTGAGACCGCGCCGATGGTCTTTGTGAAGGCAGTTTTTAAGCCTTCAAAATTGATTGTTTCAAAATATTCATCGACCGGGATATTCGGAATAGTT
>MWCB01000054.1 GCA_002069815.1 Tenericutes bacterium ADurb.Bin239
GTCTAGTATTATGCATAACACCTTTACTATCTGGCATAGTAGCCTTGTAAATCTCTCCATTAACCGCCATTAACTTCTCTGCTGAAAGATAAGTCACCTGATCATTTTCTTTTGCAGCTGATTCATTTAAATCGTTAACATGACGAATCTTTTTAGCATACCCCTCATCTCTCATAGCAGGAAGACCAATCCAGTAAACTTTAATATTATTACTAGTAAGTTGCTTGTTAAATACTTTCAAACGGTTAGTATATTCGGCATCCCATTCAGGAGTACCATAAACTAAAACTTTTTTAACTCCGCCCTTAATAATCTCAAATGATTGAGCGTCATTTGTTCCCATCATTGCAATCGCGATATTTGGACTAAATGAATCAATTAAACTTGCAGACTCTTTTTGCCAATCGAAATAATCAGGACGAGACATACCGCTTGAGACTTTACCCTTTCTTAAAACTTCTAAATCATCCATATTGATTAATTTTTGTTCCAAAATATCTCCAAACCCTCCCGAAACTGCAACAAGTGAATCGCCCATAATTAAAATACGGTAAGGTTTAAGAGGAGCCTTAAAAATTACTTGATTATCTGGTATTTCTTTTATATCTGAATCAGGTATAATTGTCTCTCCATTTTTATTTAGGGAAATAATAAAATTAGCCATGTCAATTCCCGCAGTTTGAAAAATATTAGCCGGATTTAAATTTACGGAATTAATTTCGCACAAACCATTTTGCTGCAACTTATCATCTAAAGTATCAAAGCTGCTTACATAAACATTATTGAAATTTTGAATATTAAAGGTTGCGGCTTCACCAGTTTTCATGCCCACTCCATAAATATTTAAGACACCACTATTGCTGTCTGAACTCTCGTCGCCTTTAACGACCACAAAATAACGAGTATTAGCCGCCAATAACTCTTGCGGTCGTAGGAAGACGGTAGTCGCCGGCTGATTATTATAGAAAGAAGGATTGAAAACCAGTTCGACCGGTTTTGAACAATATAGTTTTCCGGAAGCCGGTAAAGCGGCTGAGACTGACTGCGATAGACCAAACCAACTTTTTACGCGATCAATTAATTTAACAAAGAGTGACCGCTCATCAGGACCGCCATCGGCGATTAGTGTACCCGAAGGGCAAACGCCATTACCATAATCTCTTTCTTCAATTAATAAAAGATTATTTGCAAAAGTGCTAATCTTCATCATCTCATTAAACTCTATCTTTATCTGGGCGTTGCGACAAACACCGGCCTGATCGTTTTTAGGGATAACATTTACTACTTGCGGACGGGCGTGACAACAAGTGTCGTTACCGCAACCGACATCGCCGCCGCACTGTTCGTCGTTAGTACAACCGCAAAATAAACCTCGATCACCGCCAGTACAATTACCTTTGTCGGCTACACAAACCAAATTATCATTTAATTTATCCCCCGGAGTACAACAACAGAAACCACACGCTTCTGTTCCCAAACATTCATACGGCGACTGACAGATGCTGGTATCGCAAGCAGTCAGAGAATCTGATTGGCAAGAATTACCGGGCTGATTGGGTCCCTTTGCACACTCTAGGCGACAATCCGATAAACCTAAATATTCTCCATTGATAGTGGCCCGACCGCTATCACAAACTTTTTTTGTTTCAAATGACGATTCGCCGGTTACGGGGTTAACAATTTCAATAACATCGCTTTCGCAATTGTAGTAGGCGCAATAATTAATTCCTTCCGCGGAAATAATTTTGTCGGTACCATTTGTACATTTGTTATTTTTAGCGTCAAAACAACAAGACTCATAACGGGAACACTCCGCCTCGGTGGTTGCTAAATCACAAACCGTTCTAGGATCTTCCGGGCAAGCGCCTTGGCAAGTGTCCAATTTT
>MWCB01000055.1 GCA_002069815.1 Tenericutes bacterium ADurb.Bin239
TCTGCGGTTTTCGTCGCCAGTCCTTTCTTCTGAAAGTACGGGCTTTCGCTGTTTTTGATTTTAACTTCTCTCATGTCGTTATAGTTTTTTGAATATTAAAATGTTCTGATGTATTTTAGTTAATTTACGCCCCGCCTCGAATACCTTTGATGCTCTCATACTTGCCGATCCTACAACACTTAATAATACAGCATCATTATAAAGTTTTGCACCCTGATCAATAAAAGCCCTCTTTGTGTCTCCCACAAAATCATAATAATAACCCTCCTTATCCCGCACCTCTCCCACTACAAAACAAGCAAACCGCCCCGGCTTTAATAATTTAATTGCTTTGCCGATTATTGAGCGGTATTTAATTATAAAGTCTTTATAGTTCATATTTGATAAATCATCAGGTAAATCGGAATATACCTCAAGGTTTGCATAAGGGGGACATGAAAATATAAATTCAAACTTATTCCATATTTCATCCAAAATTCTATCACTATCACCCACATACCACTGCGGCTGATTATTTATAGGCAAAATATTTAAAGCCTGTTCTCTATTACTTTCAACCTGTTGTTGCCTTAATTCAATACCGGCATATTTATATCCCAGATAATTAGCCACAATGCCCCTGACTGATCCTCCTGCAAATGGATCAAGGATAGCTCCTCCATCTGGACAAAACCAACGATACATTAACTCAGTTAAAACAGGGTCAAATATAGAGGTGCTTTGTTCATCTGTGTTAGCTCTCTTTCCCTCCTTTACCCTATAATAATCAAACTGAGCAGCCGCACCTGTAAAAGTTAAATTATCATTTCTGCCTACTTCGCTTTTTATTCCCTTTGACAACCAGGCGCGTTTACGCCCCTGCCAATTTCCTCCCCTTGTGTCGAGGACAGAGAACGGGGGTTCAATGAATTTATCTCGCAATAAGACATCTTCGACTATTTCATTACCAAATAAATCTTTCATCTGTTTAAATATTGGTTATAGTTATTCTTTATTTATTATTTGCCACTCTCCGTTAACCTTTTTACGGTATCTCGGTTCAGTGCTTTCAAATGGTTTCGCCTTTTTTAATGGCCGTGCCGTGCCTTTCCTTGCTTTCTTCCTTTTGCGTTTCTTGACTACTGGCGTTTCGTGTTCAGTGTGCCACTTATAATGACAGCTATTACAAAGGGTGATTAATGTTCTATCGGGGTATTCCCACGGCTTACGATTGTCTATGTATAAAGTATGGTGAACACATAGCTTCTTATCAGAGCCACAGGCAGTACACTTATGATTATCTCTATTGAGTATCCGTTCTCTTTTTTTGAGCCACTTTTTATTCAGTAGATAGTCGTAATAATTCATATTTAACAATTCAAAGAACAAATTTAATTTACGCAAAAAGCAATAATCCGACTGTGAAAATAGCTAACAGCAATAATCCGGCTGCGATTGATCCGATAGTTTCTGATTTAATTCTTGCTTTCATGATGTTCGGTTTTAAATACAACGCTAATTTATAGCTGTTATTATTCAAAATCTATGATAAATGTCATGATTATGATTTATTCTTGAATTTATAGCAAAAAAAAAGGGCCACCCCAACGGCGGCCCTCAACCCTGAAACTAACACCATGAAAAAAAAGACATGAGAGACAGCACAAAGATAATCAATTTTAAGTAAAGAGGGAGCGCACTACTCCCTCTTCCAGTCGTCGCTGATTTTGATGAAGTTACGCTCGCCACGTTCTTCAGCCTCCGTCAGCCTCTTATTTAGTATATCTGACCATACCCTTGAATTAATCAGTCGGCCTTTAACGCGGCACTCCCCTACGCCAATACACCCGCGCGTCTGGCTTGCGTCAG
>MWCB01000056.1 GCA_002069815.1 Tenericutes bacterium ADurb.Bin239
CATAAGGAATCTTGAGGGGCTCAGTAAATTCAGCATCAAAAAGTTGGCCACGTTCATTTAAGGTAATGCTAATTGCGCGGTCATACACTTTATCGGTAATCGTAAAAGTTGAATCGTCATTATTGGCGGTACCAAAAAACCAAATATTTTGGCCAATGAGTAATTTACCGGCGACAAGTTGACTTGGATTCATATCATCAGTGGTTTTGGTAACTTCTACAATCCACTCTTGGGGATTTGGCATTTCCATGATCGATAAAAACTCAGCAAAGTAGTATTCAATACGCGCTAAGTTCATTTCATCGAGAATAATAATATTGACATCTTTACGATAGCTAGCTTCATAAATCGCGCGTAAAAATTCACTTTCATTAAACTTCTTCGTAAATTCGTTGTAGTACCCAATTAATTCGGTACGATCCCGCCACGAAGGTTGGACACTACAAATGGCAACATCATTTAAGAAAAATTTACCTAACGAGTATGGGAGTGACGTTTTACCTGTCCCCGAGATCCCTTCTAAAATAATGATTTTAACGGTGCCCATCGCCGCAAGTAAGACACGTACTAAATCAATATCATAAAATAGTCCTAATTGCGAGGCAGCAAAATAGCGATAACGAACCGCAATTTGTTCAAGAGTAATATCCCGATCCATAACAGGAATAAGAAATTCAGTGTCTTTATCTTTATACTTTAAGTCAATCGCCCCAAGTTTAGGGAATGTATCAAGTACAATTGATGATTTTTTATCCGAATCAAGGGTTGGATCTTCTAATCCTAATGATTCGGCTTTAAGTTTAAGAACTTCATTCTTTTCTTGAATCGCAAAAAATAATTCTTTATTTAAACGTTGGATTTCAGCAACAAGTTTAGTTCTTTCAAAGTTTTTACCACCGTACCTAACAATTCGACGAATAAGTAAGATGAGTAAAAAGATTAAACCACCAACAACCGCAAGATTAAGGAGTAACCATATAACAAAGAAAAACCATCCCCAAAATCCAAACGAACCAATATACATATTAATGATTGAACGATAACCATCAACATCACCAAATATTAGTTGCCACGGCTTAACAAATACAGCGACTAACCATTCAACAAAATTTGCCCAAAAGGTTTCAAATGTGTCACGGATATAATTAAAAAATGCATTCATAATATCACTTTCCTATTCTGGGATAGCTCGCTTAGCGACAAAGTGTAGTTGCATCCCAAATGATTTGTTAAGGACATCATTCGTAGTCGCTAAATCCCAGCCTTCCAACCAAAATTTAATATTCATCTCGGCAACGCCGAGGTTATTTGTGTAAGCGAGCGGCTCGCCATCTTCACCATCAAGCATATACTTTTTGAAATTTGTGTAATATTGCCGTTTCGGTACGGCGTTAATTAGCGGACGCACCCCTTTGTAACCCACTGCATGGAAAGCATCGTTACTTTCGACTCTTTCTTCGGATTCAGTACGTGCTTCGCCCCAATTTTCATTAGTGAGTTCACCTTCAAATTCACCATAAGCAATTTCATACATTTGTTCACCGCTTTCACCATATTTTGCACCATTTAGCGGAAAAGTATAGTCATAATATCCCCGCACTGCATCAGGAGCACGCCGATCATCTAAGTCTAAACGACCACCAACAGCAATCGAACCAAGTAAACCACTTTCTTCCGTTAAAGTGCGTCCTGGACAAATGATATCTTTTTTGGCCCCACTTTGAAAACCAAAACGAAGCGCCTTTGGTAATTCATTTTGCCCATGGACCTTAGTGTCTTTATTGAAGTAAATGCCAATATTTTCTAAGGGAATCGTTCCCGCTCTATCT
>MWCB01000057.1 GCA_002069815.1 Tenericutes bacterium ADurb.Bin239
AAAAAGATATTTTAGCCGCTTATTCCACCGGCAAAGGCGGAATTACCATGCGCGGTCGCGCCGAAATTATTGAGGGAAAGAATGGTTTTCGAATTGTTATCTCCGAAGTTCCTTATCAAGTAAACAAGGCTGACTTGGTAGAAAAAATTGCCAATTTAGTTAAGGATAAAAAATTACAGGGCATTAAAGGTTTGCGCGATGAGTCTGATCGCGATGGTGTTCGAGTGGTAATCGATTTAAAAAAGGACGCTTATCCTAAAAAAGTTTTGAATGCTTTATATAAGCACACTCCTTTACAAAGCGTTTTTCACGTCAACATGCTGGCTTTAATTGATGGCGGTATTCAGCCGCGCATTTTGACTTTAAAGATGATCTTAGAAGAATATATTAAGCACCGTCAGGAAGTAATTAAGCGTCGCACCCAGTACGAATTAGATAAAGCTTTAGAGCGCGCCCATATTTTAGAAGGTTTAATGATTGCTCTTAAAAATATTGATGAGGTCATTAAAACGATTAAAGCTTCAAAAGATAAAGATGTCGCTAAGACTAATTTAATAAAGAAATTTAAACTTTCCGAGCGACAGGCGGTGGCTATTTTAGAGATGCGTCTACAGAGTTTGGCCAACCTTGAGCAGCAAAAAATTGAGGATGAATTAAAGGAGAAACAGAAATTAATTAAGGATTTACAAGCTATTTTAGCTTCTAATATTAAAGTTAATCAAATTATTAAAGATGAGCTGGCCGCTTTAGAGGAAAAACATGGCGACGAGCGCCGCACGGAAGTTGTTGCCCATGGCGTTAAAGAATTAAATACTGAAGACCTGGTACCTAATGAAGAGACGGTAGTGATGCTTACTCGTGATGGCTATATCAAACGCGTTGAGCCGAGCACTTTCAAGGTCCAAGCCCGAGGCGGTAAAGGCATTGTTGGTCTGACCACCAAGGAAGAGGATTTGGTTTGGTTGATGTTTACCACCATGACCCATAATGATATTTTATTCTTTACCAACAAAGGAAGAGTCTTCCAGTTAAAAGCTTATGAGACTCCGTCAGCCTCTCGAATTGCTAAAGGTACTCCGGTTGTTAACTTCTTACAGCTAACTCCTAGTGAAAAGGTAGAAACGGTTTTACCCTTGGATAAATTATCAAGTAGCCAATTCTTATTCTTCGCTACCAAAAAAGGATTAGTGAAGAAAGTTAAGTTGGAAGCTTTTGCCAATCTTCGCCGCAACGGTTTGATTGCTATTAAGATTAAAGATGAAGATGAATTAATTTGGGTTAAGCCAACTACCGGTAAAGATGAGATTCAGTTAGTTACGGCTCAAGGTCAATCGATCCGCTTTAAGGAAAGCGATGTTCGTGACATGGGGCGTAATGCGGCCGGAGTCACCGGTATTCGCTTAAAGAAGGATGATCGAGTTGTTGGTGTGGGGGTTGCCAGGACCGATAAAGAAAAGTTGAAACAATATCAAGTCTTAACAATAATGGCTAGAGGATATGGGAAACGCACCAATCTCTCTCTTTATAAATTACAGGGTCGAGGCGGTTCCGGAATTAAGACCGTGAAGGTGACGGAAAAGACTGGTGAATTAACCA
>MWCB01000058.1 GCA_002069815.1 Tenericutes bacterium ADurb.Bin239
CGTTCTTCTTGCTGCGAGGTTAGATCATCTTTGCCTTCGTAAGGTTCAATGCTGTCGGCTTGTTCTTGAACTTCGTTTTGTAAGTCCTCTAACTCACTGATTAAATCAGCTAACTTTTCGGCTAACTTTTCGGCTGCTTTGATGGCTTGTGTTTTTGTCATAATTGCTCTTTCTCGCTCTGCCTTACTTGCGGACTTGCGACCGCCATCGGTGGCATTAAGAAAGGACTTTTTTAGTCCTTATTATTGGTTGATGATTTTAGCAATTTCCTTTTTAGAAAAATGGATTTGCTTGGTTTTTTTGATGTGCTTTGTTAGTGCATCCACTTGAACAACGCTTATCATCCCCATGTTATTGCGACGCAATTCTCGCAACGCGATCGCTCCGCACTTTAAGTCATCGCGACTAATGCTGATACTTTTGGTTTGCGTTCCATCTCTTTTGACTTCCATTAATGTAATCATCTTTTTCTCCTTGCGATTTCTTTTCGCACCTTTATCTTACCACATAAAAAAACGAATAGCAAACATTTTTTTAACTTTTTTTTATTCGGTTGCTATTTATATAATAAAAAAGACCTAACAAGTAGGTCAATTTATTCGATGTTGTGCTTATAATTCGGTGATTTCTGGTTTCGGCGCATCTTCGTTTAATGGTTTCGGTAATGGTGATTCGTCAATTACGATATTATTAGCGATTTCGATTTCGGTAATTATCTCTTTTCCAAGCGACATAAGGTTTAATATTGCCGGGTATTTATCTTCATCGACCACGCGTTTCCCCGTTTGTATACCTTGATAACATCCCCACGCAAACATAATTAACTTAATCACAAACACTAAGATTGAAGCAGTATTCACGCCATATTCGGCAAAAACCAATATCGCGTTAGCGAAAGCAATAATTATAGTCATTATGAATGGCATTGCAGAAAACTTTAATCCCGTTGTGTATGGGTGCGATATATATTTACTCCCAACTTTCCGATTGCCCGTTCCAAACGCGAACATATTATCAAAGGTAGTGTAGTCATATTTAACGCGTAATGTGGCTAAATTAAGCGTTCCCTTGTATTCTGGCACTTTACCATTAAGGAAGTCAATATATGCCAACACATCGCTTTTTTCGGCTTCAATTTTAAGGATTTCACTATCGGTAATCTTCTTTGCTAATAATTGGTTATCTAATATATCTAAATATGCCTCGCATTTCGATAATTGATTATGGACTTTCAATCGTTCTCTAAACTCTTTGTTAACGCGGTTTTTAATAATTAAGTTGCGATATTTTTTGAGTGTATTAGCGATTAACATATAATCGGGATTCGCCATTCCCACATCCAAACCCATCGGGAAATAAATACCGCGACCAGCAACGAAGTTAATGATGTTGAATGTAAACTCAAACCAATTAAATTGCTTAATGTCAAACCTTACTTGTAAAAGCAAAGTAAAGACCAACAACGCGACCATCAAGAATGTTAAAAGCGAGGTAATAACAACCCTCGCACGCCCGACTTTTACGGGCTTCAAATTCAA
>MWCB01000059.1 GCA_002069815.1 Tenericutes bacterium ADurb.Bin239
TGTCTTTTCTTGCTCTTGATTATATAGGTATGAATCAAGTTATAGAGCACGATAAAACTGAAAAATCTAATTCTATTTCAATTTATAATTCGTTTTATAATTTTTTTACTGGTTTCTTTCCTAATGATGTAGTAGCTGAATATCACGGCATTTTTACATTTGTGATAGTTGCATTTTTATTATTTTTAGTTTTCGGATTCGTATTTTTCTTATTCCGTGTAATTCGTAGATTAGTGGGGTTTAAATAATGTTTAGCAAGTTATTATTGGTGTTAGGTGTTGCGTTTGCTTGTGGTTCTAATTTAATGCTTGATTCAAATAATAAAGTTTCGCATACTCCTAATTATAGTTATAGGTATGATTTTATTGATTATGAATCGCCTACTTATCGTTTAGGGGATTATGATATTACTAAATTGGAGCATATTGGCGTAGGTAGCGGTCAAGCGCGATATAATCGCATACAAGCAATTATACCGCGTTCTGTTTTTGATACTCTGGCTGAGTTTGATAATGTATATATTGCTATTCCGCTTTATGATTATAATTCCGCTGTTGGTTTATATATGCGAATTGATTATTGGTCTGATGGCGAATTTTTAGATCCGGTTCTTTCTGATTTAGAACTCATCCCTTTATCAATGAGTATGTTAAAAAGTTTTCCTTATACTATGGTAGATATTGCTAGTGATTTTAATGTTTTTGACCGTTTGCATTGGGACCCTGATTATGCAGACGAAATAAGATTATCTTTTGTTGTTCCATTTACTCCGTATACTCAACCCCCTGGTGGTTGGATGAACGATATGAAAGATATAACTTTATTTACGCAACGCGCTGAAGGTTATGCTGGTGGCTATGACGATGGTTATTACGATGGTTATTACGATGGTTTTAATAGTGGAGTAGATGAAGGTTATGTTGGTGGCTATGACGATGGTTATTACGATGGTTTTAATAGTGGAGTAGATGAAGGTTATGTTGGTGGTTATACTGATGGATTACAAGACGGTTTTGAAAACGGTTATCAAGTTGGGTTTTCGGATGCGGAAACGGTTGGTGATGGGACTTGGCTCGGTAATTTAGTCTTTGGGACTATCGGCGGTGTTGTTGGCTTTTTATTTGCACTTTCTGATTTTGAAGTTCTCGGTGTGAGTATAATGTCAATTATTACTTTATTTGTTGCCGTTGGAATTGTTAAATTGCTGTTAAAGGTGTTAAAATAAATGGGTCAAAAAAATATTAAAACTACTGGTTCAAAAGTTCGTGCTTATAAAGCTGTTGGTTCAATAGTTCCTATTATTTTCCTTTTTTATCTTGTTTTATATTTAAAAGAAACCGGCTTAACTACTGCAGCTTATTTTGCGGATTATGGTAATGCTATTAGTGTGTGGTCTGTCGGTTTGCAGTATTTTCGGACTATTATGAATACTATTGATTCGGTGGTAAAAGCTTTGGGTAAGTTTATTGCTTTTATTGTTGAATTTGCTGAACGAATTATTAATTGGATTAAAGGTTTGATAGATAAAGCTGGTGGTA
>MWCB01000060.1 GCA_002069815.1 Tenericutes bacterium ADurb.Bin239
CACCTTCACAACCAATACTCTAGCTGCCAAAACATTTGGAACAGCTAATGATGATAAATTAACACTCGCTATTACTTATATGTGGGGTTCTACTAGACAAGCACAATATGGTTCTGCTACTGCTGAAACTTATGTCGGTTCTGGTTATGTTGGTATTAAAAAAGTCCAACTCTGTGCAGGAGATGTAGCACTACCCTTTATGCCTAAGAGTAAAACAGTAGAAGAAGATGATTGTGTACATTTTTATAGAATTGGACAATTATTAGGAATTGCTAATACAACATCAATTCTTGCTATTGCTAATGATTTTGCAACAAAGCCATTAAGAACTGGTGTTACTACTTCTAATTTTAAAATCTATACAACTAAAGCCAATGCTATTGCCGAAGTAGCTCAACAGGCATTAACAACTCCTGGAGTGGGAGATACTAATATTACTCAAAGTTCTTATATCGTAAACGAAGTAAATGGTGTAATTGGACTTCAATTATCAGGAACTCCATTAACACCAGGTCGTGCTTATTCTGGTTACTATGTAATCAATCAAGAACTCTAAAAACCTAATGAATAAATGTAAAGCTTAAAACTATGAAACAAGAAGTAACAATAGAACTACTAAAAAAAGATGTTAAGGAAATAAAGAATGATATTGCTGACCTTAAAAGTACATTTGAAAAGTCTTTTGTTGAGTTAAAAAAAAACTTGGACGATATGAAAAGTTGTTACGTCAGAAAAGAGGAATTTAATCTAGTAGCCAAAGGTTTTTATGCTATGGTTGGGACAATTGCTTTAACAGTCTTAGGTGCTTTGTTAGCAAGTGTAGTGAGGTCAAACTTATGAAATATCTTGACCATCAATTTATGTGGGGTTTAATTATATTTATATTTCTTTCTTGTTGTTTCTTAATTTACTTATTGATGACTGGAAGTTATACCAGTCCTCTTTGTTTATAATGAAAACTTTAGAACAGTTTTTATCAGATTATCTCGGTAAAAGTAAAGGTTATCCAGAGGGTTCTTTTGTGGGTGAGTGTTTGTCGATCGTCAAAATTTACATTAAAGAGTGTTTTGGTATTAGTCCCCCTCCAAGTGGGACTAATAGTGCTTATGGCTATTGGTCAAAATTTCCCAATCCATTAGGTGAAGTGTTTGAAAAGATAGAAGATACTCCCGACTTAATCCCCCAGAAAGGTTGGATAGGAATAATGGAAGCGTGGGATACAAACCCATACGGTCATATTTTTATTGTCGCTGATGGCTCAACTAAAACTATCTGTAAAAACTGGGCTCAAAATTGGTCATCTAAAACATTTCAATTAGAAAGTAACAAGTACACTCATATAATTGGTTATTTAAAACCAAAGAGTATAATTAATGATATGACTGATAACGAAAAATTACTATTAGGATTGATTAATGATAACGGAATAACAGAGGGAGATATTAGATGGGTTATTGACCTAAAAGCAAAACAAACTGTTCCAAAGTTAGAAAAAAAA
>MWCB01000061.1 GCA_002069815.1 Tenericutes bacterium ADurb.Bin239
TGGCAGTTTGAGCTTCCAATAGTGGGATTTAAAGTCATCTAAACATAAAAGGTACTTCCACCTTCATTCAAGTTTGAGCTTCCAATAGTGGGATTTAAAGTTAAAGGCGATGATGATTATTAAGGAGGCTTACATGAGTTTGAGCTTCCAATAGTGGGATTTAAAGAACTGTACTATAAAACCGTCTTCACTTTCAGCTGCAAGTTTGAGCTTCCAATAGTGGGATTTAAAGCTATATATAAATGACGGATTTGTAAACGTTGATTTAAGTTTGAGCTTCCAATAGTGGGATTTAAAGTCTGGTCTATAGTAACTGATCCTTTGATACCCCACCAGTTTGAGCTTCCAATAGTGGGATTTAAAGTGAACAAGTCCCAAATTTCTTCAGATAGAGGTACCACGTTTGAGCTTCCAATAGTGGGATTTAAAGAAAACACGTCCTAAATGCCAATAGTCAAATGTATCCGTTTGAGCTTCCAATAGTGGGATTTAAAGACTGTGAAAAATAACAGTGCGATCGAATATTGGTATAGGTTTGAGCTTCCAATAGTGGGATTTAAAGTGAAAGGTAATAATGATTCGTTAAGGAAAATAGGAGTTTGAGCTTCCAATAGTGGGATTTAAAGATAACAAGACCATATTCATCTGCTCTTAAATTTCCAAGTTTGAGCTTCCAATAGTGGGATTTAAAGCCTCTTTTAATTAATTAATTTTTAACTGCTAATAGCAAGTTTGAGCTTCCAATAGTGGGATTTAAAGCATTTTCATTTGATTTTGTTTGGAGTTGGAAAAGACGTTTGAGCTTCCAATAGTGGGATGTAGCAGTTATAACGTTTATAAAGTTGAAAGTTTATAAAGTTATACAGTTTTATACGATAATTGTATTATGAAAATAAATAAATTTGAAGATATAAAATCATGGCAGTTAGCTGAAGTCTTAACGTTAGAGGTGTATAAGTTTGAATGTAAGACTCAATCTGGAATAGATTTTAGTTTTAAGGATCAAATTCAAAGGGCTTCTGTATCTATTATGTCAAACATAGCAGAAGGTTTTGAAAGGGCTACCAATAAAGAATTTACCAGGTTTTTATATGTAGCAAAAGGGAGTTGTGCGGAGGTGAGGTCGCTCCTTCATGTTGGTAACAAGATTGGTTATATTACACAGTCTCAATATATAGAATTGCTAACACTTTGTGAAGATATTAGCAAAACCCTTTCTGGTTTGATCAAGTACCTATCTTCACAATAACTTTGAACATTATAACATTACGAACTTTGAACTGTTACCGTTTGAGCTTCCAATAGTGGGATGTAGCAGTTATAAGGTTTATAAAGTTGAAAGT
Organism: Tenericutes bacterium ADurb.Bin239; assembly: GCA_002069815.1. Taxonomy (GTDB): domain Bacteria; phylum Bacillota_I; class Bacilli_A; order RFN20; family CAG-826; genus UBA1361. The sequence continues at coordinate 1,344 of MWCB01000061.1, forward strand.
TTATAAAGTTAAAGGATGGTGAAGCGCCTGGGTGGTTACAATACATTGATTGCGATT
>MWCB01000062.1 GCA_002069815.1 Tenericutes bacterium ADurb.Bin239
TGACGCGCTGTTGCCTTTTCCTGATTCTCGTAGGTACTGCCCCCGGTTAGAATATCTAAAACCTCTTTCGGTACGTTCATAACCGAAGCTATTTTAAGCATATCTTCATTAAAGCTGTTATCCAGCTCCAAATTAGCGAGATTGTCAACGAACCTTTCAATACTGATTTTAGACTTAACCGCGTGAACCTTACGCAATGACCTAACCTTTTCCTCAATGCTTAGTTTTTCATCTTCGCCCATTGGCAATTGTGTGGTGTCGTTCGGGTCGGCCTGTCCTGTAACCATGAATTTTTGAACCATTTCAAGGTTAATCTGTTTGGCATCGAGTGCCATTTCAGAATTAACAATGATTTTGTACAGCGCATCGAGTCTACTGAGCGCCTTAAAGCTATTCCCATCAATACCACCAATCATATCGTAGAACGGAACTATCTCGGATAGTTGAATAAGTACGCTTTGACCATTGCCTAGATTGTAGGTTACTTGCGCCTTCATAACGTCTTTTAACGTTGCGCTGGTAAAAATGAATGCTTTCAATCTGTCAATGGCTGTTACATTCCAATCAATATTGTGCGGGATAAGCCACTGTATCGGGTTGTTTTCCTTCAACACTTTAGATCCGTTCGGGTTGTACAGGTACGCCGCGCCCATCTGAATCCAAAAGAAGTACTCCCAAAAGAATTGAGACCAACCCTGTTTAAAGTTTGGCTTATCAACGAGGCTATAAAGGAAATTCTTTTCGGTTAATTTCTCGCCCTCGTATTTGTTCACGCTTGCCAAACTACCTAAATCAGCAGTTACCGCAACGACTTTCAATAATGCAGGATTTGTAAGAACGTAATCGAATTTCTGGCGGTCTGTTAATTTAACTCGCGCGCGGCCTAAACTTGAAAATATTTCAGTAAACCAGTTACCTCTCGAATCCCTTTCAACGCTTATTGGCTTTTCGCCCCAAGTCAAGCCCCAGAACCCCATCTTAACTCACCAATAAAAAAGCCCTACCGCAGTTATGCGATAAGGCTTGGTTAGTATTTTCGTTCGTGTTGCTCATTCGGGGAAACGTGCATCTTCACACATTGGCAACAAATATATTATTTTTTATTTAATCGATTACAACTTTACGGGATTTTTTTATCTTTACGCCAATTAATATTAATTAAATCTTAAACAAAATGAAAAAACT
>MWCB01000063.1 GCA_002069815.1 Tenericutes bacterium ADurb.Bin239
TAGTAAACGCAAATTCTTTTATTTCCGATCGCACCCCGTAATCTTTCTTTATTATCTCCTGAACTTTGTCGTAGGTTTCCTTGGTAATGAGTGGTTCATGTTTGCCGGTGTACCAGTTACCGCTTTTTTCCGGATACTCAAATCGTCCGTAGTAGTATGGATTTTGTAAAATGATATATACGTTGCTCACTGACAGGTGTTTATCACTTTTAGTTCTAAAGTTGATATCAAATTTTAACCAGTGGTAAAGTTTGCGGCCACTCCAGCCATCGTTAGCTACTTTTTCAAACATTTTTGTAATTATTGGCCCACGCTCAGGATCTACTATCATGTGACATTTACGATCAGGATTTTTATCGTTTAAATATCCCGTAGGTGCTACACCTGGTCGTAATCCCATCTCGCATCTGGTTCTTAATCCTCGCCGGACATTAACGCCTCGGTTGTCGTTTTCCAATTTTGCTTGGCTTCCCAAAATCATCAATAAGAATTTTTCGTTTGGATTATTGGTAAAGCTTTGGCTAAAGGTTTTTATTTCCAATAATAGTCCTTGATCCATCAAATCAACCAAGGCACCCAAATCACCAGCATTACGGCTTAATCGATCCGGTGCCCAGGTCATGATAGCGTTAAAGCGTTCTTTTTTAATGTCTTCAATAATTTCATTGAAGACCGGCCTTTCGTTTGAATTTTTAGCTGAATGACTTTCACGCCTAACTTCGACAATTTCTAAGTTTTCTTTTTCAGCGATTGCCATCATTTCTTTAACTTGCGAATCAATAGAAAGGACTTGGCGTTCTTCGGATTCTGTACTCTTTCTGGCATAAAGACAATATTGTGTCTTTATTGGCGACATGTTGGCAGTCGCTATCCCTTGGGTATTATTATGTTTCATATACCACAAGGGATGACACAATGGTACTAGGGCGTCCAGGACGCCTCAGTAGGTAAGCTGTAGATAACTCAGGCTTCGCGAAAGCCATTAAGTAAGCTAGTATATGGTGGACTTATTATTAACTTTAAATCTATGCCTTATTGCAATGTCTGCAAGCGCGAAACCAACTTAAAGCGCCATTTCGGAATTGGCACTTTAATTGCCGTTTTTTTAAGTTTAGGCTGGTGGGTTTTATTTATGCCTTTTTACAA
>MWCB01000064.1 GCA_002069815.1 Tenericutes bacterium ADurb.Bin239
AACAAGCACATCATTTAAGAAAGGCGAAGCAAAGGGCAGACCCAAAGGGGCAGTTAATCAATTAACTAAAACAGTAATCGAAAAGCCAACGGGGAAATATTATATCGCTTACTACAACAACACATCGGTGCTAAAAAAAGATTCGTTTGATTTAAAACCGTGTCAAACTTATAGGATAAGTCATTGATTTTATTTAGATTTAATCTAAATTAGACGAAAATAGATGAAAGGTAAAAAAACTGGTGGTAGGCAAAAGGGTTCGATAAACGAATCAACAAAGCAACTTAAAACTGTGAAAGAGATTGTTTTAAGTACTTTTATGAAGCGTGAAGAGAATAAAGAAACTTCATTGGAGGCATTCGCAAATGAATATCCAAAAGAGTTTTACGCTATTGCTGCCAAATTAATTCCATCGGAAGTAAACGCAAACGTAGAAGTGATTGCGCCAATACTACCTCCGTTTATGAAAACAAATGAAAGCCAATCCTAACTTTGAATACCTACATCAAAAGATATTAACCGAGCGTGTTACCTTATTGCAAGGTGGCACACGAAGCGGAAAGACTTATGCTACTATCTATTTCTTAATTGATTTCTGCCTACTTTATACGGGAATGGAAATTGATATTGTCAGAGATACATTTACGGCATTAAAGGCAACGGCATGGAAAGACTTTTATGATGTGCTAGTTAGTTGCAACTTATACCAAGCTAAAAACCATAATAAAACAGACCACACTTATACGCTAAACGGAAACACGATAAGTTACTATGGTGCAGATACCCCAGACAAAATTCACGGTCGGTCACGTGATATACTTTGGATAAATGAAGCGCACCAATTCCCACAAGAAACAATAGACCAATTATTCCCGAGAACACGTTATCGGATAATTTGCGACTATAACCCAGCATTAGGACTTGAACATTGGCTTGACCCGTATATTGAAAAGTACCCACCGTTAATAACTACCTACAAAGACAATCCATTTTTGACACGTGAACAGATTGAAGACATTGAAAGTAGGGTAAACAATAAGTATTGGTGGCAAATTTACGGTAGCGGTGAACGAGCGGATAGGGAAGGTGCTATCTTTACGAATTGGACTATGGGC
>MWCB01000065.1 GCA_002069815.1 Tenericutes bacterium ADurb.Bin239
TTTTAAATAAACGGTACGCACCGGATAGGGTATCTCGATATTTTCCTCTTTAAAGCGCCGATGAATCCGTTTAATCAGTTCATGCTGGATGAGGTATTGCAGATTAAATTCCTTAATTCTCAATATTATATTAATGTTAATCCCACTATCGCCAAAGCTACTAAAGCGAATCATCGGGTCGAATTCCTTAATTACGCCATCAACTTCAGTCTGGAGTTCACGAGCAACCTTAAGTATAACTTCTTCAACCTTATCCAGATTGCTGTCATAGCTAACTGATACAGGGACTATCAGAGACATTTCCTTAGCAGGACGACTAAAGTTAGTCAGAATTGACTTTGATAATTCGGAATTGGGAATGATATTCTCGTTGTTCGCCATAGTTCGGATAATCGTATTGCGCCAGTTGATATCTTTAACAAATCCTTCTACCCCGCTCGATAACATAATATAATCATCGGGCTGAACCAACCTCGTACCGATAATAAAAATACCGGCAAAAAGATTAGAAAGCGTGTCCTGTAGCGCCAACGCCACCGCCAAGCCGCCGACTCCTAAAGCCGTTAGCAATGGCGTAATTGACACGCCTAGTGTTTGTAGAATTATCAAAAATCCTATTACATAGATGACAATTTTTGTCAGGTTAATAAAGAGAGTCAGAGAAGGCATTTTTTTACGGCGACCAAGATTTTCGATAAAACCAACCGCAATCCGTGCCAGCAAAATGGTAAACGTCAAAATAATCAGCACTATTAGTAACTTGCGCAAGTTATTTAGAACTTCTTCCTCAATTCCAAAATAACTTAAAGCAAAATACAAGCCCACTAATCCCATCACGATTATCAAAATACCACGCATTGAATTACCAACAACCCTTAACACCGGACGCCTGATTTTTTGTACGTTTTTCCTCCATTTACTAAACACTAACCTATCCAACAGTAATCCGATTAAGGCACTAATTACTACTATTGCTAATGGTAAAATGTAAGTTGCTATCGACTTGGGCATTTTCTATCCTTTTAATTTTTTGATAAAAACGTTTGGTCTAGCTAGCGGCACTCTCTTATCTCTTTCCCAATTACATAC
>MWCB01000066.1 GCA_002069815.1 Tenericutes bacterium ADurb.Bin239
TAAAATCCCAAATTTACAAAGTTTAGATTATTTTCTTCTCCCCGCGCGGAGCGTCTGCCTAACATTTGCTTAACCTGCGAGGCGTATATTGGCGCAGTTTGTGCCGCGCGTAGCGCGATAGCACAAACTGTGACAATAGCCGAGTCAGGTTGAAGCAGTTGTTAGGTGATCGTAGCTTTGTTAAAGCTAATAATCGTTGTGATTAATCGTTTTACGCCATAGTAAATTAAAAGAGTTCCAACTAAGCAATTTAATACCTGTATTACTAATGATGGTATAGATTGCTTTATTAATGAAAGAATCAACATTGTAACCGACATAAAAATAAATGTAGCGAATCCTGCACCAATCCCAAAATACATTAACTCTTTCTTTTTTAAATCAAATTCAATGGTTTTTGCAGAAAAGATGCTGCTCCAGAATACAATAGTTAATGGACTTGATATGGTTAAAACGAAGCAACTAACAAAACTCTTTAGTGGTGTCCATGTTGTTGTTGCGATACCAGTACTTTGATTTACAGTTGCTAATCCACTTTTAATAGACAGGATACCAAAAATAATAAGTACTAAAGAACTAATAGTTGTAAATAGTAACTTGTTTTTGCCAGTTGATAATAACTTACCAATACCTAATATGGATAAGGAAATATATAAGTAATCAACAAGTGTGACAGCTAAAACACCGAATATAACCGTATAAAAATTACTATTGATGCTGATGTTCAAGATAAAAAAGAATACTGGACCAATAGCAAGTTGCAAAAATAAGCCAGTATTAAAACCTTTAATAAGTGTTTTCAAAGTATTTCCTTAGAAAATAGTAATATTATTTCTTCGCCCGCCGAAGGCGTGCACCTAACATTTGCTTAACCTGTATTTTCGTGCCCGCAGGGCTTGGCATGAAACTTGCCGAGCGAAGCGAAACGCAAGTTTCATGCCAAAGAAAATATCAGGTTGAAGCAGTTGTTAGGTAATTTTTTTATGCTTCTTTTAGTTTTCCAGTTACATACTTGTGAAGGATGCTTGATACCAGCGTCTGATATGGCATTCCTTCTTCAAGTGCTTTCGTTTTCAGTCCT
>MWCB01000067.1 GCA_002069815.1 Tenericutes bacterium ADurb.Bin239
CCACCACAGCGTTTACAAATTCTCTTTTTCATATATTCCTCTCACTTATAGATTAGGAGCTAAACTAAATTTAACATTATATTTATTCCTTCATCTCCATCACCTTCGACCGTAAATCTCCCAGAACTATGGCAGACATATTTTTTCTTTACCAAATCACTTCTAACACCTTTAACTAAATATTCTATTGTTGATTTTAATTGGTTAAATGTCGGTTTGTAGTCATCAGTTCCATCACTTTTTTCACCACCATAAGTAAACCCAAAATGGTTAAATAAGACACTCGCTTGTAATGCAGCAATTTCGATTGCGTCATCATCTTGTTTTAGTAACATCATCTTTCTCCTTCTTTTAATTAACATACTTAGTAGAGTTAAAAATTAAATTAAAGTTTGCTGTAAATTCTTTAGTCTTTCTTCTGCTATCTTGCAGTAGTCGGGTTCTTTTTCTATTAAAATAAAGTTTCTTTTAAGGTTGTGGCACGCCACACCAGTCGTTCCACTTCCAGCACAATTATCTAAAACGGTATCTCCTTCGTTGGTGTAGGTTTTAATAAGATATTCAAATAATGCTACTGGTTTTTGGGTGGGGTGCATATTCTTATTCCACGCAGAACTAACGGGGATGATACTTTGGGGGTGTCGTATTCCTGTATCCTCTTTCCTCTTCATCGTTCCTTTATAGTGTTCGGATTTATATATGGCATCATTAACTGATTTCCTCTTGTCTATATACTTATCGCCTACCTTGAATGTAATTTCGTTGTAAGTCGGTTGCCTCTTATAGAAAACCAATATGTTTTCGTGTATTGAACTTGGTTGTTTTTTTATCTGCATTTGATTCCCTATCCTTGTTTTCTCCCAAATGAGTTCATACCTAAACATTGTCAAGTTGCTCAATATAAGTTCACTTGTAAAAGGTTGCTTACCGAATAAAACTATCGCCCCGTTGTCTTTAATAATCCTCTTGTATTGCTCCCAAAGTGGTTCAAATGGAATAATTGTATCCCACTTACAGGC
>MWCB01000068.1 GCA_002069815.1 Tenericutes bacterium ADurb.Bin239
CGAATCAGTTCGGCCTTATAATATTGTGCTTAGCGAAGATTATTGACACTACGTTATAAGTTATAAAATGCCCTTTTAACTTAGATAAAAACCAATAGCGGTAAAAGGTCACTACGTTATAACGTAGTAAGGAACCAATAGCGGCCAACGCTTTAACGTGTTTTGCGGAAAAACGTGAGAAAGGGTACAAAAAAAAATAATTTCCTTTATACCCCCCATTTTTCTTACTTTTACTACGTTATATATTATATATATATATTATATATATATGTAGTAGTTTAGTAGTTAGTGGTTTTGAAGAAAAATTTGAAAAAAATTTAACGTATTTGGTACTACGTTATGACTAAGTTATGGCTACGTTAATACGTTAAAGGCCACTGAACGTAAAAGTGAATAATGGTTACTTATATTGGTTAGGAATTATATTTATGGTTTGTACTGTTGAGCAAGAAGCAACCATTATGGAATATTTGAGGGCCGGTAAGAATGCGTCTCAGGTAGCGAAGCTTATCGGAAAAGATAGGGGCTTTGTGATAAGGGTTGCTAAGAGGTGTGCAACCGAACTTGATATTGACATTAATGAGTGGTTGCGGAAGGATGCTGATGCCTTGAATAGCAAGACGAGCAAGGCTTTGACTGCTTGGACTAAATATCGGGACAGTGATAAGCGGCAAGAACTGTTAAGCAAGACGCTGGACAAGATGGACCAGCTATTGGAAAGTTGTGAGGATACTAAGCAGTTGCGGGATTTATGTGTTTGTGTGGGAATACTTGTCGATAAGTTTGCTGTGGAGCAGGGCAAGGGCGATGATAAGGCTAAGGCTGCATTAGTGGAAATGTTTGAAAAGATGGCAGAAGAGAATAAAGAACAATGAGTGCTTTAGTGGTGCCGGTGGGTAAGCAACGGGACTTTATTCTAACGAAGCCTGCCAGGATTAATTTGTTAACAGGAAGCGTAAGAAGTACTAAAACGTGGGCTGTTAACTTAAAGGTTCTTAAG